>DATKFV010000064.1:0-81817 GCA_035511035.1 Streptosporangiaceae bacterium | reverse complement strand
GGGGTCTGGGCGGGGCTGGCGAGGCTGCCGGGGTCTGGGCGGGGCTGGCGGGGCTGCCGGGGTCTGGGCGGGGCTGGCCGGGGCTGGTCGCGGCAGGCCGGGGCTGGTCGCGGCTAACTTGGCGCGGGGCAGGGTGGCCTGGTGGCTCGATTGCCTGGGCACGGGGTTCGACCTGTCAGACTCTAGACATGACCGCTTTGCCCGTGACCGCGATCTCCGATGCCGCGCCTGAAACCGGCAGCGAGCCCTGCGTGCTGCTGAAGCTCGGCGAGATCGTGCTGAAGGGCAGGAACCGGCAGCAGTTCGAGAAGCTGCTGCAGAACAACATCAGGCTCGCCCTGGCCGACCTCGGCATCAGCGTCAGGCTCTGGCAGCGCGACGGCGTGATCGTGCTGAGCCCGGTCGCGCTGGCGCCCGGCGTCACCGCCAGCGCGGCCGCCGACCAGGTCGCCGCGCGCATGCTCACCGTCATGGGCGTGGTCAGGGTCTGCCGGGCCGAGCGGGTCGCGAAGGAGCCTGACACCGCGATCGAGGCCGCTACCGAGCTGGCAGGCGGTCAGCGCGGATCGTTCGCGGTCAGGGCCAAGCGCCGCGACAAGCGGTTCCCTGTGACCTCCGCCGAGCTGGCGATCGCCATCGGCACCGCGATCCAGCGCCGCTACGGCAACCCGGTCGACTTGCGTCACCCCGACTTCACCGTGTACGTGGAGGTCGACCAGTCCGAGGTCTTCATCTACACCGACGGCCGCGCGGGCCAGGGCGGCCTGCCGGTCGGCATGAGCGGGCGCGGCCTGGTGCTCATGTCCGGCGGCATCGACTCGCCCGTGGCCGGCTACCGGATGATGCGGCGCGGGCTCTACTGCAGCTTCTTGCACTTCTCTGGCCTGCCGCTGACCGGGCCCGAGTCGATCTACAAGGCCTACGGCCTGGTCCGCCAGCTTGACCAGTTCCAGCGGGGATCACGGCTGTACGTGATCGCCTTCGGCCGCGCCCAGCAGCGCCTCGCGTCGTCAGGCTCGGGCCGGCTGCAGATCATGGCGCAGCGGCGACTCATGCTCAAGACCGCGGCGACCCTGGCCAGGCGAGTGCGGGCGACCGCGCTGGTGACCGGCGACTCGCTCGGCCAGGTCAGCAGCCAGACGCTGGCCAACATCACCGCGCTCGACGAGGCCGTGCAGCTGCCGATCCTGCGCCCGCTGATCGGCCTGGACAAGACCGAGATCATGGCCGAGGCCCGCCGGATCAGCACGCTGGAGCTGTCCCAGCTGCCAGACGAGGACTGCTGCTCGCTGCTGCTGCCCCGGCACGTCGAGACGCACGCGAAGGTCGAGGACCTGCACAGGATCGAGGCCAGGCTCGACATCGACGAGCTCGCCAGCGAGCTAGCCGGCGCGGCCGCCGAGTACCGCCCCGGCTAAGCCGCCCGGCTAAGCCGCCCGCCCCGGCTAAGCCGCCCCGGCTAAGCCGGTCCGCCGCCCGCAGCGTGGCCTGCGCAGCAGCGAGGCTGCCGCGCAGGCCACCGCGCCGGCCGCGTCAGATCGCCGCCAGGGCGCTCGGCTCGCTGATCGTGGCCAGGGTGCGGTCAAGCAATGCTGGCAGCGTCCGCATCACCTCGGCCAGTTGCGCGATGTCGTCACCGGTCAGGGCCTGGTCGCCGTCGCACAGCGCCTTCGCCGGCTCGGGGTGCACGTCCACGATGACCCCGTCCGCGCCCACCGCGATCGCGGCCCGGCTGAGCGGGAGCACCAGGTCGCGGCGCCCGCCTGAGTGCGACGGATCGACGATGACCGGAAGGTGGGACAGCCGCTGGGCGACCGGGACGGCGCTGATGTCGAGCGTGTTCCTGGTCGCCGTCTCGAAGGTGCGGATGCCGCGCTCGCACAGCACGATGTCCAGGTTGCCGCGCTGGGCGATGTACTCAGCCGCCATCAGCCACTCCTCGATCGTGGCGTTCATGCCGCGCTTGAGCATGACCGGCTTGCCCGTCGAGCCGACCGCCTGGAGCAACGCGAAGTTCTGCATGTTGCGGGTGCCGACTTGGAGCATGTCGGCGTATTCGCACACCAGGTCGACGTCGGCCGGGTCGACGACCTCGGTGACCACCGGCATGCCGGTCTCGGTCCTGACGTCAGCGAGGATCTTCAGGCCCGCCGCCCCAAGCCCTTGAAACGCGTACGGCGAGGTCCGGGGCTTGAACGCCCCGCCGCGCAGCAGCGACGCGCCGGCCGCCCTGGCCATCAGCGCGGAGGCGAGGGTCTGCTCCGGCGTCTCGACGCTGCACGGCCCGGCGATCAGCGTGATCGTGCCAGGCCCGATCGGCACGCCCGCGACCTTGATCACCGATCGCTCGTGGTGATGCTCGCGGCTGACCAGCTTGTAGGGAACCGACACGCGCATTACGTCGCTGACGCCGCTCGCGCTGCGCAGGTTGAGCGAGCCGAAGTGCTCGACATCGCCGACCAGCCCGATGATAGTCCTCGATACCCCGCGGCTCACGAAGGCGTCGCCGCCCGCGGTCCTGACCAGGTCCACGACCGAGTCGATGTCCGCTTGGGTCGCCTGCGGTGCCATCACGATCACCATCACGTCCTCCTTGCTTTCTCCATAATGACGAAAGCCCCCGGCCGTTCCCGGCCGGGGGCTTGAAGTTCATGCCGCTTGTGCGTCTGCGCAGCGCCTAGCGGGCTACCTCCCCTGGACCGGGACGGAAGCCATAAAAGAACCAGTACGCACGACTCACGATGGGTAGCTTAGCGCACTCACATGACCGTGCGATGACCGGTGGCTGATCGTTACATCGAAGTCGGGTGACAAGATGGCTGGTCAGAACCTCGCCTTGGAGCGGCGATCAGCGGGGCCCGCTGACGGAAGGGATAGGTCAACCGGGTATGAGGCAGTTCGAGGCCGCGCAGCGCGGGCCCGGCGGATCCGGCGTAACCGACCCCCGGCCAGGCGCGGGCGAGGTGTACGGGCCACCGCGCCGGCCGGCGGACGCTGACGGCAGGCTTCCGCCAGGACAGCACGTCCAGCGGGCCATGCCGGTGCTGCATTACGGGCCGGTCCCGAGGTGCGACCCGGCCACCTGGGACCTGCGGGTGTCGGGCGCGACGCAGGCGGGCGGCGAGCACGTCTGGGACCTGCCTGGGTTCCTCGCGCTGCCCCGCCGCGAGATCATCGCCGACTTCCACTGCGTGACGAAGTTCACCATCCTGGGAGTCACCTGGTCCGGCGTGCTGGCCGCCGACGTGCTGGCCGCCGCGCCGCCGGCCCCAGAGACGACCCACGTGATGGTGTGGGCCAGCTTCGGCTACGGGGCCAACCTGCCGCTCGAGGTGTTCGCTGCCGCCGACACCATGCTCGCGACCGGCCGGGAGGGCCGCGACCTTACCCCCGAGCAGGGCTACCCCGTCCGCCTCGTGGTCCCGTCCAGGTATGGCTGGAAGAGCGTCAAATGGGTGCGGGCCATCGAGTACATGATCGGCGACCGGCGCGGCTTCTGGGAAGAACGCGGCTACCACAACAACGCCGACCCCTGGCAGGAGCAGCGCTACTCCTACACCGAGCGGCCCGGCGAAGGCCCGCCGCTCTAGCCAGTCACGCCGCGATGGACGCGATCAGGAGAACGCGATCAGAAGAACGCGGATCAGAAGAACGCGGATCAGAAGAAACTGAAGATGCCGGCGTTCACCGTGATCGTCGTGCCCTTCGGCTCGGGGCTGGTGGGCGAGTAGCTGCCGACCTTGTCGCCGAAGCCCTCCTCGTTCACCTTCACGCTGAAGCCCGCCTGCTGGAGTTCGGCCACGGCCTGCTGCACGGTCAGGCCCTTCACGTCCGGCACCGCGATGGTCGGCGGGCCCTGGGAAACGTGGACAATCACGACCTCGCCCGGCTTGATCGGCGTGTTGGGCAGCGGCGACTGCCTGGTGATCTGGCCCGCGGGCGCCTTGCTGTTCTTGTCGAGCACCTGCTGCACCCGGTAGCCGCCGACCTGCGCCGCCGCTTGCGCGAACGGGAACGACTGGCCGACGAAGTCAGGCAGGCCAGGGCCCTCGCTGATGGTCAGGCCGACCGGCCTCGTCTGCGGCCAGGTCGTGTAGGCCTGCGGGTTCGAGCTGATGACGTCGCCGGCCGGCACCGTCCCCGACAAGGTCTTGGATATCGCGCCCAGGTGCAGGTGCTCGGTGCGCAGCGCTAGCTTGGCCTGGCGCAGGGTGTCCCCGGTTACGTTCGGCATCTGGATCATCCGCGGTCCGAGCGAGAGGACCAGCGTGACCGGCGACCCGCCGGTGACCCTGGTCCCGGCCGCCGGCGTCGTGAGCAGAACCTCGCCCTTGGGCAGCGCCGCGTACTTTGCCTTGCCCATGTGCACGCTGAAGCCGAGCTTGGTCAGGTCGCTGCGAGCGGCGCTGGCGGCCAGCCCGCGCATCGGCGGCAGCTTCGTGTACCGGCCCGAGCTCAGCCACCAGGCCCCGAGCGCCACGATCGCGATCGCCGCCACGCCGCCGAGCAGGTACCAGAACCTGCGCCCGAACAGCATCCGCTGCAGCCAGGGTTCGGCCGGAGCGGGCGGCGTCCGGTAGTACCGGTCATACTCGCCGGACCCGTCGCCATAGCCGGGAGCAGCGCCGAAGCCGGGATCGTCGCTGTATCCGTAGCCAGCGCCTGGCCCGACGGGCCCGCCCGGCCCGCCCCGGCTGCCGGGGTGGTCGAACGCCGCGCCGCCGGGGACGACGAGGGTGTGGTTCACCGACGACGGCCCGCCGGGCCCCGGCGGAGGCGGAGACGGCGTCGGATAGCCATGCGGGGCGAGCGACGGCAGCGCCGACATCCCGCCGGTGGTCGCGTAGGGCGCGCTGTCGGGCAGTTCCTCGTACCGCACCGGCGCCCGGTGGGCCCCGGCCCGCTCGACCCCAAGCCCGCTGCGCACCTCGTCGATGGCCCGCAGGAACTGTGCGGCGTCGGCGGGCCGCAGGTCGGGGTCACGGCTGGTGGCCATCGCGACCAGGGCATCGAGCGCGGGGGACAGGCCAGCCAGCACGCTGGAGGGAGGAGGCACGACCTCGTCGACGTGCTTGTGGGCCACCGCGAGCGGGCTTTCGCCGACATGCGGCTGGACGCCGGTGAGCAGCTCGAACAGCATGATGCCAGCCGCGTACACGTCGGTGCGCGCGTCCGACGTGCCGCCGACGACCTGCTCGGGCGCCAGGTAGGCGGCCGTGCCGATCAGCATGCCGCCCTTGGTCGCCGCCGCTCCGGCGACCGACCGAGCCAGCCCGAAGTCGGCGACCTTGATCTCGCCATTGGTCGCGAGCAGCACGTTCTCCGGCTTGACGTCCCTGTGCGCGAATCCGGCCTGGTGCGCCGCCGCGAGGCCGGTCAGCACTCCGGTCATGATGTCGAGCGCCTCGCCAGGCCGCAGCCGCCCGCGCTCGTCAAGCAGGTCCCGCAAGGTTCGCCCGGCCACGTACTCCATCGCGATGTAGTGCAGCCGCCCCTGCGAGCCCTGGTCGTAGATCGCGACCACGTTCGGGCTGGACAGCCGGGCCGCCGAGTGCGCCTCGCCGATGAACCGGCGGACGAAGTCCGCGTCGTCCGACAGCTCGGGATGGGCGATCTTCAGCGCCACCACGCGGTCGAGGCGGGTATCGGTCGCCAGGTACACCGTCGCCATGCCGCCGCGCGCGATGCGTGACCCCACCTGGTACCGGCCGCCGAGCAGCTGGCCCACAGGTGGCGAAAGGGCGGTATCCATCGGCAACAGTGTAGGGGCAGCTTTCGCCGGGCGAGCCCGGTTACTGGTCGGTTAATAAGGGCGCTACGGCTGGTGCCGGCCGGGAAACGCCCGGTGGCTCCGCCCGCTGGTCAGCCCTGGTACGGCGGGGACGACGCCTTGGCGTAGCGCCGCCGCGGTATCCGCCCGGCCCGGTAGGCCAGTCGCCCGGCGAGCACCGCCGACCGCATCGCGGCTGCCATCAGCTCGGGGTCGCGGGCCCTGGTCACCGCGGTCGCGAGCAGCACGGCCTCGCAGCCGAGCTCCATCGCGAGCGCCGCGTCGCTGGCGGTGCCGATCCCGGCGTCCAGGATCACCGGCACCGAGCTGGCCTGCACCATCAGCTCGATGTTGTGCGGGTTCCTGATCCCAAGGCCGGAGCCGATCGGCGCGCCGAGCGGCATCACGGCCGCGCAGCCGGCCTGCTCGAGCCGCCGGGCGAGCACCGGGTCGTCGTTGGTGTACGGCAGCACCGTGAAGCCAAGGCCCACCAGCTGCTCGGCCGCGTCAAGCAGCTCGATCGGGTCCGGCAGCAACGTGATCTCGTCGGCGATCACCTCGAGCTTGACCCACGTCGTCTCCAGCGCCTCGGCCGCCAGGCGCGCGGTCCGCACCGCCTCGGCCGCCGTGAAGCAGCCGGCGGTGTTCGGCAGCACCGCGATGCCGCGCGCGGTCAGCACGTCGAGGACCGAGCCCGCGGCTGCCGGGTCCACCCGCCGCATCGCGACCGTGGTCAGCTCCGTGCCGGACGCGGTCAGGGCCCGGCCGAGCACGTCGAGGCTGGGCGCCCCGCCCGTGCCCATGATCAGTCGCGAGCCGAACTTCGCCCCGGCGATCACCAGCGGATCGTCGGTCACCATCTCGCTCACATCATCCTCCCTGGACCGCGGTCAGCACTTCGATCTCATCGCCAGGGGCAAGCGCCACCGAAGACCAGGAGGCCCGGCGCACCACCTCGCCGTTGACAGCTACCGCTATGCCGGTGGCTGAGGTCGTGATGGCCGCAACAACTCGCTCCAGTGACATCTGGTCGGGAACCTCCCGGTGCTCGCCGTTGATCACGATCCGCATTACGGGCCGACCCCGGCCGGCGCGAAGCGCTGCGGAGCGAACGGGGCCGCGGTCGGCCCGACCTGCCCGGACGCCAAATAGCCCGCGACGATGTCCGCGGTGACCGGGGTCAGCAGCACCCCGCTGCGGAAGTGCCCGGTCGCCATCACCAGGCCTGGCAGCGCCGATGGACCGATCAGCGGGGCGTTGTCAGGGGTTCCTGGCCGCAGGCCGGCGACCGCCTCGGCGAGCTCGAACTCGGTGATCCCCGGCACGATCGCGCGGGCGTCCCGCAGCAGCTGCCACAGGCCGCCAGCGGTGACCGTGGTGTCAGAGCCCATCTCCTCCTGGGTCGCCCCCACGACCAGTTCCCCGTGAGCCCTCGGGACCAGGTAAACCGATGATCCCTGCACGAGTCCCCGTACCGTTTTGCAGATAAGAGACGGCAGCAACCCGGAGGCGAGAGTCGCTGCCGTGGGCCGCAACCGGATGATCTGGCCCTTCACCGGGCGCAGCGGGGGCACGGCGCCGGGCGGGATGCCGCCGATCCGGCCCGAGGCCCAGCCAGCGGCCAGCACGACCTGATCCGCGCTGATAGTGGTGGCGCGGTCGCCGAGCTCCGCGCCGGTGGCGCGGTCGCCGCTGGTCAGCAGGCGGACGGCCGGGGAGCGCAGCAGGGTGACGCCGGCTTTCGTGGCGGCGGCCAGCAGCGCCGTCGCGAGCAGCCGAGGATCGACCGACGCGTCGTCCTCGACCAGCAAGCCGCCGCTGATCGCAGGCCCGAGCAGCGGCTCGGCCCGGCGGCACTCACGGGCCGAGAGCGGCTGGCTTGGCACCCCGAACGACTCCCGGAGCGCCGCGTGCTCCCTGATCAGCGCGAGGTCGTCGGAGTCGTAGCCGACGAGCAGGGTGCCGGTCGGCGCGAACCCGGTCGGCAAGCCGGTGATCTCGGTCAGCTCGGCGGTGAAGCGGGGGTACTGGCGGAGCGAGGTGCTGCCAAGCTCGAACAGCTCGCGCTCGGCGTAGGCGGCCTCAGCGACCGGGGTGAGCATGCCGGCGGCGGCGTGGGTGGCCCCGTGGCCAGGCTCAGGGTCAGCGACGGTCACCCGCAAGCCGCGCTGGGCCGCCCGCCAAGCGATCGCGAGGCCGATCACCCCGCCGCCGATCACCAGGACGTCGGCCGGGGTTCCAGGCGGACGGCCTCCGAGCGTGGCGCCACGCATGTCCGCGGGGGTTCCAGGGGGTCGTCCCCCTGGGCCAGCACCCGGGCTCATCTCGCTCCCTTCGCCGGCATGACCCGGATCAGGTTCTGCGGTCGGCGGCTCCTTAGCCGCCCTCTCAGCCCGGTCGGCACCGGGCTCCCGCGCGTCACCGTCTAGCTTACCGGGATGAACCGGGTCCAGCTGCGGCCGCCGTTCGCCGTCGTGTAGATCGCTGGTGGCTGGCCGTTCAGGTTCCACCCGAACCCGCGCTCGGGCGAGACGAAGCTGATCGCGCCCGAGGGTCGGACCGATCCGCCTTGCCTGGTGAAGCGCCAGGTCAGGCCGCCGTCACGGGTCAGGTAGAAGACGCCCCGGCGGCTTTGCTGCGGGCCGGTCGGGATGACCGTGCCGGTGCTGGCGTCGTAGAAGGTGGCCTGCGGGTAGGGGTCGTTGCCCGGCGGCAGCGCCCGCAGTTGCCAGCTGGCGCCGGCGTCGTGGCTGGTCAGCAGGAATCCCGGCGCGGGGTACTGGCCGAGCGTGATGACGCCGGCCTGGCCGAAGAACTGCGGCGATGAGGCGTCGCACTGGCTCTGCTGGCAGGTCCCCGCCGGGACGGGCAGCGGGTCGGGGCGCCAGTGCCGACCGCCGTCGGTGCTGATCAGCAGCGTGTCGGCGAGGCCGAGCGGGCACTGTGCGGAGATGAAGCCGGTGCTGGCGGTGGCAAACGAGATGCCGGTCTTGTCGCAGTTTGTGGGCAGCCCGCTGGCGTTGGTGCCTGGCGTGGGCGGCGGCAGCGTCCTGGCGGCCAGCGACCAGCGCCGTCCGGCGTCGGTGGTCGCGTAGACGGCGATCTGGTCCTGGCTCATCGCCTCGCCGATCTGTAGCATCAGCCAGCCGTCCGACCGGCCGGCGAAGGTCAGCGAGCCGGTCGGGCCGACCGTGCCTGGGGCCCTGATCAGCGCGGACGCGGTCCAGGTGCGTCCGGCGTCGGTGGTCTCGAAGAGCCTGGTGCGGTTGATGGTCGTGGCGCTCTCCGCGGCTGCCTGGGTTACTGCGAACCAGGCGGTGCTGGCCGACCTCGGGTACTCGACCTCGTAGCTGTTCAGCGGCGTGATCAGCGGCCTGGCCGCCGGGGGAGTGACGCTAGTCCAGGTGCGCCCGCCGTCGTCGGTGCGCAGCAGGCCGAGGGTGACAGCGACGGTGGTGCTGTTCGGGTTGCCTGACCAGGCCAGGGCCCAGCCAGCGGTCGCGGTCACCATCGTGAGTTGCTGAAGCCAGACCGGCTTCGGCGGCTGCGCGCGCTTGCGCGTCGCGGTGACGGCCGCGTGCTGGCCTGCACGTTGCTGGCCCCGGAGCTTGGTCCTTGATTGGGTGGCGCAGCCGGCTGAGGTGATCGCCAGCGCGAGGCTGAGAGTAGTGACAGCGATAACGCTGATGAGGCGGCTGTGGCTGGGCACGAATCCTCCATGCTGTTGGCCAGATACGATGCTCCGATCTGTCTTGCTAGACGACGCAGGGCGGCCGGTGGTTGGCCGAAGCAGCGATGATGGGGCGGAAGGCTGGCGGTGGGCGTGGAGCGGATCGTCGTGGCCGGAGCGGGCCTCGCTGGCCTGCGGACGGTCGAGGAACTGCGAGCGGCCGGCTATCTCGGCGAACTGACCTTGATCGGAGCGGAGCCGCGACCGCCGTACGACCGGCCGCCGCTGTCCAAGCAACTGATGCTCGGTGAGGTCCACGACACGACGCTGCGGGAAGAGTTGGACTCGCTGGGGATCGGGCTCCGGCTCGGCGAGCGAGCCGAGCGGCTCGACGATGGCAGCCTGCACACCGACCGCGACGACTACCCGTTCGACCGGCTGGTGATCGCGACCGGGGCGCGGCCGGTCGTGCTGCCAGGGCTAGGCCGGCAGCGGTTCCTGCGCTCGATCGACGACGCGCTTGAGCTGCGGGCGCTGCTGCGGCCAGGACTGCGGCTCGCCATCATCGGGGCCGGCTGGATCGGGGCCGAACTGGCTACGGCCGCGATCAGCAAGGGCTGCCAGGTCACCGTCGTCGAGGCCGGCCCGGCACCGCTCGCCGTCGCGATCGGCGCTGAGGTCGGGGCGCTAACCGTGCCTTGGTATGAGGAAGCGGGCGTCGACCTGATGCTCGGCACGGCGGTCGAGTCGGTGCAAGACGGCGGGCTCGCGCTGGCTGGCGGCGGGTGGCTGGCGGCTGACGAGGTCATCACCGCCGTGGGGGTCAGGCCCGAGGTCGGGTGGCTGGCCTCGTCCGGGGTGACGCTGGAGAACGGCGTCGTCGTCGACGAGTACCTGCGATCCACCGTGCCTGGGGTCTACGCGGTCGGTGACTGCGCCGCGTTCTGGTCGGCCAGGTTCGGCCGCCGGATCAGGACCGAGCACTGGGATGGCGCGCTGCGAGCGCCGGCCGTGCTCGCAGCCAGCTTGACCGGAGCCTTGGAGCGGTACGACCCGGTCCCGTACTTCTGGTCCGAGCAGTTCGGGCGGATGATGCAGTACGCCGGGCATCACGCGGGCGCCGACAAGATGGTCAGGCGCGGCGACCCGGCCGGGGCGAAGTGGTCCGTGTGCTGGCTGGCCGGCCGGCGACTGATCGCGGTGCTCACGGTCGACCTGCCGAAGGACCTGATGCAAGGACGGCGGCTCATCGAGTCGGGCACCCCGGTCGATCCCGCCCGCCTAGCCGACCCCGCCGTCCCCCTCCGCAACGCAACCGAGTGACCGTTGCCCCCCCGAGCCACGACCTTCGGCAGACCCCGGATCTCCTGCGGCCCCGGACCCCGGACCGCCGGGCGGACCCTGACCCCTGACCCCGACCTCCCCGTGGACCCCGGACCCTTCACCAGGCCCCCGCAGGTGTCCGTGATCATGGAGAATCCATGATCACGGACGTTGAGTGCGTTGGCGTCCGGTCGATTGCCCCTGATCATGGCTGGGGCTTGATCACGGAACCTTGCAGTCCGCCGATCGCCGGCGCAGATTACCGTGATCAAGCTCGCGCTCATGATCACGGACGCGGCTCGGCGTGAGTAGCCGGGCCGGACTCGGCGAGCGCTGCCGCCTTCGCCCTTGAGCCTTCCGCGATCAAGCTCGCATCCATGATCACGGACTCGGTGCGGGAGAGGATCTACCTGCTGCCCCGGCGACAGCGAAGTGGCTCTGCTGGCGGTTGGTGATCCGGTGAACTGGAGTTTTCTCTTGGTTTGGCTATTGGCCTTGGTGGGGAAAGGATGTTGACGTGGCACAGATCGACCCCCTAGCCGACGCTAGCGTCGGCGAATGGCTCACCACTACTGAGGTCGCGGAGCGGCTAGCCTTGCCGGTAAGCCGGGTTAAGCAACTCCTGCGCGATCGCAAGCTCCTGGGCGTACAGCGCCCTGACGGCTCTTTCGGCGTCCCGGCCGCGTTCCTTGACAGCGGCCAGGTCGTGCGAGGCCTGCACGGGACGCTTACGCTGCTCTTCGATTGCGGGTTCACCGACGTCGAAGCGCTTCGCTGGCTGTTCACCTCCGACGACTCGCTGCCCGGCAGGCCAATCGAGGCGATCGCCGCGCACCGTTGCAGTGAGGTCAACCGGCGGGCCCAGGCGCTGGCCTTCTGAGCCTTCGTCCTCGCTGCCTTCCTCGCTGCCTTCCTCGCTGCCTTCCTCGTTGCCAGCCGCTCAGGCCACGGCGCGGCAGCGATGGCAAGATGACGCCGTGGATGATTCTGACCGCGACGCCGCCAGTCCTCGTGCCCGGCTGGGGTCAGCCAGGCTCTACCTGTGCACCGACGCCAGGCAGCAGCAGGGCGACCTGCCGTCCTTCCTCGACGCCGCGCTCGGGGGCGGGGTGGACATCGTCCAGCTCCGGCAGAAGGGCCTGGAAGCTGGCGAGGAACTGCGGTTGCTGGCCTTGTTCCGGGCCGCGTGCGATCGGCATGGCGCCCTGCTGGCCGTGAACGACCGGGCCGACGTGGCCTATGCCGCGGGCGCTGACGTGCTGCACCTTGGCCAGGATGACTTGCCGCTCGGCGTGGCCAGGAAGATCCTTGGCCCCACGCTCGTTGTCGGCGTGTCAACCCACTCGAGTGACCAGGCCGAGGCTGCCGTCGCGACCAGCGACGCGGACTACTTCTGCGCTGGCCCCGTCTGGGCGACTCCGACGAAGCCAGGCCGGCCGCCGACCGGCCTTGGCTTGATCAGCTACGTATCCGGACTGGCGGCCACGCGCCCTTGGTTCGCCATCGGCGGCATCGATGAGGACACTCTTCCTGACGTGCTCGAGGCGGGCGCCCGGCGAGTGGTCGTTGTCCGGGCGATCACGGAGGCGGCCGATCCTGCCGCTGCCGCGGCCCGGCTAGCCGCCCTGCTCGATCGCGTCGGAATGCCCTGATGGGGGCGTGCTGGTCGGCCGTGCTGCGCTGGTCGGCCTGGTCGTTTTGCTAATCCGTGCGCTCGGTCGCGGCGATGGCGAGGTCGGCGAGCGCGGACCTGGACTCACCGGTGATCGGGGCATTGTCGAGGGCGGCGAGCGCTTCCTTGACCCGCACGCTGATCATGGCCTCGCACTCGGCCAGCGCGCCGGTGCTCGTGATGACCGCGCGCACCTGCCTGGCGGCCTCCTGGTCGAGTTGCGGATCACCGACATGACGGTCGAGCACGGCCGCTTGCAACGGGTCGGCCCTTTCCCTGGCGATGGCCAGCATGACGGTGCGCTTTCCTTCTCGCAGGTCATCGAGCACGGGCTTGCCGGTCTTGGCCGGATCTCCGAATACGCCGAGCACGTCGTCCCTGAGCTGGAAGGCGATGCCGATCGGTATCCCGTAACCGCTGAACGCGGCGTTTACCGCCGCTAGGTCGCTGCCGTCGTGGCCGCTGCGGCCGCTCTGGGGACGGACCGGTACCCCTGGCTGGCGGCCGTGCAGGGCCGCGCCAAGGCGCAGCGGGCGCTCGACCGTGTACTTGGCCGACTTGTAGGTGACCACCAGCAGCGCGCTGTTCACCGACGAGGCAGCCGACGCTTGCTCGACCAGGTCGAGGTACTGGCCGGCCAGTACCTCGGTGCGCATCGAGTCAAGCACCGCGAGCCCGCGCCAGATCGCTTCCGGCTCGAGCCCCGAGGTTCTCAGCATCTCGTCGGTCCAGGCGAGCAGCAGGTCACCGACCAGGATCGCCGCGCCAGCCCCGAACCGGTCCGCTGAGCCGTGCCAGCCGGCCGATGCGTGACTAGCCGCGAAGCGCTTGTGGGCGGCGGGCTGGCCTCGCCTGGTGTCGCTGCCATCCATCAGGTCGTCATGCACCAGCGCGCTGGCGTGCAGCAGTTCAAGCGCGGCGGCCGCGGTGAAGATTTGCGGGCCGTCCGGTCCGCCGCAAGCACGCCAGCCCCAGTAGCAGAACGCTGCCCGTAGCCGCTTGCCGCCCGCCAGGAAGTCGGTGATCGCGTCGGCGCACGGGTCAAGGGCGGGGCCGATGGCGGCGAGCGCGGACCGCTGACGCGCGAGGAAGCGGCCGAGCGCTTCGTTGACTTCAGATCTGATCCTGGTCAGGTCACCGTCGTCGCCCGTCATGCTGGTGACCTTAGCGCCCGCGTGCCTCGCGGCCTCGGCCTGCCTGGCCTACCGCTACCTGACCGGCCGAGGTCATCCGGCCCGGGCCGAACCATGCCGCCCTTGGCGGCGCCTGCCGATAGCCTAGGCGAATGGCTATTCCGCAGCCGCGGCGTGCACCGCTGATCAGGGATCTGCTGGCCTCCGGCGCGAGATCGTTCTCCTTCGAGTTCATGGGGCCCAAGACCGATGCCGAAGAAGAGCAACTCTGGCGCGCGATCAGGCGACTTGAGCCGCTGCGGCCGACGTTCGTGTCGGTCACCTACGGAGCTGGCGGTACCACGAGGGACCGTACGGTCAGGGTCACCGGCCGGATCGCCGAGGAGACGACGCTCACCCCGGTCGGCCACCTGACCGCCGTCAATCACTCGATCGCCGAACTGCGGCACGTCATCGGCTCGTACGCGGCAGTCGGGGTGCAGAACGTGCTAGCGCTGCGGGGCGACCCGCCCGGTGACCCGGCCGGGTCCTGGCAGGTGCACCCAGACGGGCTGTCCTATGCGGCCGAGCTGGTCAGGCTGATCAGGCAGTCGGGCGAGTTCTGCGTGGGCGTCGGCGCCTTCCCCGAGGTGCACGACCGGGCGATCAGCAGGGAGTCCGATCTCGGTTACTTCATCGAGAAATGCGCCGCAGGCGCTGACTTCGCGATCACCCAGATGTTCTTCTACGTCGACGACTACCTCAGGTTCAGGGACGACGTCGTCGCCCGCGGCTGCTCGGTGCCGGTCATCGCGGGGATCATGCCGATCATCAGCGTGCCCATGATCGATCGCGCGGTGCTGCTCTCTGGCGCGAGATTCCCGGCCGAACTAGCTGAGCAACTGCACCAGCACGCGGATGACCGGTCCGCCGTCCGCAAGATCGGCGTCGAGTACGCAGCCGGGATGTGCCAGCGCCTCCTCGACGAGGACGTCCCTGGCCTGCACTTCTTCACCCTGAATACGTCTCGCGCGACGAGCGAGATCTACGAGATGCTCGGGCTCGCAGATATGGGCCGTGCCGTCCGAGGCGCGGCGGAGTCACGCAGCGGCAGTTCCGCGCCCATGACGATGTAAGGCGGGCTGCCGCCAGGAAAGCTATAGCCGGTCAGCAGCTCGGTGAAGCCCATGCGCCGGTAGAGCCTGCGGGCCGTGGTGTCGCGGTCAGGCGTTGACAGCACCGCGGTTCGTTCCGGTCGGCCGTCGGTGAGGGCGGTAAGCATCTCGGTGCCGATGCCGTGACGCTGATGCTGCTTGCGGACGTGCACTTCAGCGACCTCGAGGCAGTCGGTCAGCCAGTCGGCGGTCTTCGCCGCGCCGATCGTGCGGACAAGGGAGTTCCACACCGCGTCATACCACCACTGGCCGCGCTGGCCGTGGAAACCATAGGCGAAGCCGGCAACCTCAGCTTCACTTCCAGCCCTGACTTGCAGGGCACGGAAGGCCGGGTAGCTGGCATGGCGTCGCATGAGCTCGCGCCGACCGGGCAGCAAGGCCGGATCGGCGTCCATGGCCTCGGTGTAGATCGCCAGCGCCGTCTCGACCTGGCCGAGGAACTGCCTGCTGGTGAGCTCGCTCAACGTGATGGCGGTTCCCATCTCGCCCAGCGTACGCGACGCAGGGCCGCCGCTCTCCTCTGGCGGCGGTCCGCCATTGATTGTCAGACCCATTCGATACCTTCGAACGCAACAGCAAACGGATGGACAGTTGACCGAATCTATGTTCGAATACTGATGTGGGAATGCCCGGTAGCCCCACCCCCTCGGCTACCGGGACGAGGCCAGGCGCGGTGCGGGGAAGCACCCCGCCTGGCCGGCCCGCAGCGGAATCGGAGGCCTGAAGATGAGTACGACCACGCAGATCCGTTCTGAGCAGATCCGTTCTGAGCAGATCCGCGCTGAGCAGATGGGCGCTGTGCAGATGGGCGCTGTGCAGTTGGGCGCTGAGCAGATCCGCCCTGGGCGGTTGCGCTGCCGGGTGGCGCCGTCAGCGCTTGCCCTGCTTGAGTCGGCGCGGCAGGGACTCGCCGCTGCGGAGTGCGATCCATCGGTTGGCGGCAGGTACGTCGGAGCGCACCTTGCGGCCTTGCGCGCCGCGGCCGCGATCGTGGCGGCCCGAGCCGAGCCAGCCGCGCCGCGGAAGAAGCGGCCCCAGAGCGTATGGGAACTGCTGCCGCGGGTCGAGCCGACCCTGAGCGAATGGGCTGCTTTCTTCGCCGCTGGTGCTGGCAAGCGAGCGGCCGCTGAAGCGGGCCTGCCCACTGCCGTGTCCGGCCGCGAGGCCGACGAACTGCTCCGCGATGCGGGAACCTTCGTCTCGCTCGCCGAGAGCGCCCTCGGCGTCTTGACTCAGCCCCTGCTGCCGCTTCAGGTCGCGATCTGACCTGGTCAGCCGCGACTGGCGTTCCGGGCTGGGACGTGAGCGGGTCAGCCGCGGCTGGTGCTCCGGATGGCGATGTGACCGGGTCAGGTCTACTCAGGCCGACTCGATCGCGCCGCGAGCGGCCGAGTCGAGAATGCCCCAGCTGATGAGTTCGTCAGTCAGGTCCGCCGGCGTCTTGTCATAGATCACCGCGAGGGAGCGCAGGTCCTCCTGGCGAATCGACAGCACGCGGCCGTTGTAGTCGCCGCGCTGGCTCTGGATCGTCGCGACGTAGCGGGCGAGCGGCCCAGCCTGTTCCCTGGGCAACTGTCCCATCCGCTCGAGGTCGATCACCAGCTTGGGCGTCGGGGCGAGCAGGCCCGGCGCGGCGTCGCCTGGCAGTAGCTCTGAGACCGGGACGCCGTAGAACTCGGCAAGCTCGGCCAGCTTCTGGACAGTGACCGACCGGTCGCCACGCTCGTAGGAACCCACGACGACGGCCTTCCAGCGGCCCCTGGACTTCTCCTCCACACCGTGCAAGGACAACCCCTGCTGCGTCCGAATGGCGCGTAGCCGGGCGCCGAGAGTCTTCGCGTAATCAGATGGCATGATCCGGTTCCTGGCCTCACACGTTGGAAGTTAGAGATGGTTACGGACAGTGACGGTAGGCCGAGAGCACGACAAGGTCAAGCCGAACGGCAAAAACTGGTTTAACTTACGCGTGCTATCGCAACACGTAGTCAGCTGTCCGAGGAGCGCACAGATCGCGGAGTATGCCTGTCTGGCGGTATTTGTAGGCTTTTGCGAGAACCGGTCGTCCGCCCGCCGAGCGACCCGATGATCAACAGCTCCAGTCGATGTAACTAACATCACATGCCAGTTCGCCCCGCGTGTCCGTAGGCCGCCTCTCGCGCGGGGCGCTGCGGCGCCCGGCCGCTTCTCGCGCGGGGCGCCCTGCGGCGGCTGGCCGCCTCTCGCGCGGCGGCTGCGGCGCTTGGTCGCGCGGGAGTCTGCGGCCGCCGGTCGCGCGGGAGTCTGCGGCGGCCGCCGGTCGCGCGGGAGTCTGCGGCCGCCGGTCAGGCGGGCGGCGGGCGGCGGGCGGCCATCACTCGAACGAAGGCGTCGACCAACCCGGCCGATCCTCCGTGATCTTCGAGATTTCGTGATCATGGTGATTCGGTCGCGTGATCACGCGCGCGTCTTCCGTGATCACGAAAGTGAGGGTGATCACGGAGGATCGCAGGGGCGCTGGGGCCGCATCTCCGAGGGCGCTCGGATCGCTTCACGGCGCTGGCACGCCTTCGGCGCTTCCGCGATCATGCTCCGGATCACGATCGCGGCGATTTGCGTGCGTGATGACGCCCGGATCCTCCGTAGTCAAGGATCTTCCTTGATCACGGTAGTTCGCCTGAGTGATTAGCCAGCAAGCCTCCGTCAAGGAGGGGCTGGCGGGGCGGTGATCGCGGAGGGGCCGGCCGGGCGGTAATTCGGAAGGGCTTGCGGGCGGTCGCGAGCGTAGTCGGGTCGGGCGGCGGTTCGGTTCGGCCTGGCGGGGAAACGGCTGGTAAATTGAGTGCGTTCGACGTCCTTTAAGACCCGTCCGGTGAGGCGGGGAAGGAGGTCCACTGATGGCTGACATCGCACTGGGGCCCGAGTCCTTGGAGTCCGGGGCATCTGAGGCCGGGCCGGGCAAGGAAGTGCTCGGGGCTGAAGAGATTCGCCGGGCGCTGACCAGGATCGGGCACGAGATCCTTGAGCGTACCGATGGCGCTGCCGACGTGGTGTTGCTTGGCGTACCGACTCGTGGCGTTCCGCTGGCGCGCAGGATCGCTGGCAGGCTGGCGCAGACGGAGGGGGCGGCTGTGCCGGTCGGGTCGCTCGATGTGACGTTGTACCGGGACGACCTGCGGCTCCGGCCGGCGCGGGCACTGGGACCGACCGAGGTTCCGGCGAGCGGGATCGACGGGAAGATCGTCATCCTGGTCGATGACGTGCTCTACTCAGGCCGCACCGTGCGGGCGGCGCTGGACGCCCTCAACGATCTTGGGCGGCCGCGGGCGGTCCAGCTGGCGGTGCTGGTCGACCGGGGCCATCGGGAATTGCCGATCAGGCCGGACTACGTGGGCAAGAACCTGCCGACCTCGAAGCGCGAGGCGGTCAAGGTGCTGCTGGCCGAGACCGACGGCCGCGACTCGGTGCTGCTCAAGGTCACGCCGGAGGCGGCCCGATGAACCGGCACCTGATCTCGGCGGCTGACCTGAGCCTCGATGACGCCGTGGCGATCCTCGACACCGCCGAGGAGCTGGCCCGGCTGGCCGAGCGGCCCATCCCTAAGCTGCCGACGTTGCGCGGGCGGACCGTGGTGAACCTGTTCTACGAGGACTCCACTAGGACCAGGATCTCGTTCGAGGCAGCGGCCAAGCGGCTGTCGGCCGACGTGATCACCTTCTCGGCCAAGGGATCGAGCGTCGCCAAGGGCGAGAGCCTGAAGGACACCGCGCTGACCCTGCAGGCGATGGGCGCCGACGCGGTCGTGATCAGGCACAACGCCTCGGGTGCGCCGCACCGGCTCGCGGAGTGGATCAGGGGCAGCGTCGTCAACGCCGGCGACGGCACCCACGAGCATCCCACCCAGGCGCTGCTCGACGCGTTCACGATGAGGCGCCGGCTTGGCCGGCTCGCCGGGCTGAAGGTCACGATCGTCGGCGACATCTTGCACAGCCGGGTCGCGCGGTCCAACGTCTGGCTGCTGCGGACGCTCGGGGCGCAGGTCACGCTGGTCGCGCCGCCTACGCTGCTGCCGGTCGCGGTGGACACCTGGCCGTGCTCGGTGAGCTACGACCTCTCGCGGACCCTCGGTGACAGCGACGTGGTGATGATGCTGCGGGTGCAGCACGAGCGGATGACCGAGGCGTACTTCCCGAGCGTGCGCGAGTACAGCCGGAGGTACGGGCTGGACGGCGACCGGATGGCCATGCTGCCGCCGCACTCGATCGTCATGCACCCAGGCCCGATGAACCGGGGGGTTGAGATCGCCGCCGAGGTCGCCGACTCGGTCAGGTCGACGATCGTCGAGCAGGTGGCGAACGGCGTGGCGGTCCGGATGGCGGTGCTCTACCTGCTGCTGGGCGGCTCTGGCGACCCCGGTCCCGCTGAGCAGCAGGGCCAGGCGAGGTTCCTTGAGCCGGCCGAGGCGGCGCTGTGAGCGGGGCGCGCGCCGGGGCGCAGGCGAGCGGGGAGCGCACGAGCGGGGAGCAGAACGTGACCTGGCTGATCAGGGGCGTGCGGGTGCTTGGCGGGGAACGCGCCGACCTCGTGCTAAGGGACGGAGTGATCACCGAGGTCACGACACCGGCTGCGGCCGCGGCGAACAAGACGGCGACCGGCGACGCGACCGCCGGGCAGAACGTGCTCGACGCCGACGGGCTTATCGCCTTGCCCGGCCTCGTCGACCTGCACGCTCACCTGCGCGAGCCAGGCCGGGAAGATGCCGAGACCGTCGCCAGCGGCACGGCCGCGGCCGCGCTCGGCGGCTACACGGTCGTGCATGCGATGGCCAACACCGACCCGGTAGCCGACACCGCCGGGGTGGTCGAGCAGGTATGGCGGCTTGGCCGGGCGGCCGGTCGCTGCGACGTCCAGCCGGTCGGCGCGGTCACGGCGAGCCTGGCCGGGGCCCAGCTGGCCGAGCTTGGCGCGATGGCGGACTCGGCGGCGGGGGTGCGGGTCTTCTCCGACGACGGCCAGTGCGTCGCCGACGCGATCTTGATGCGCCGGGCGCTCGAGTACGTGAAGGCGTTCGACGGCGTGATCGCCCAGCACGCCCAGGAGCCCAGGTTGACGGCGGGCGCCCAGCTCAACGAGGGCGAGATGTCGGCCAGGCTCGGCCTGCCGGGCTGGCCAGCCGTGGCCGAGGAGGCCATCATCGCCAGGGACTGCCTGCTCGCCGCCCACGTCGACTCGGCGCTGCACGTCTGCCATGTCTCGACGGCCGGCTCGGTCGAGATCATCCGGTGGGCCAAGTCCAAGGGCTGGCGGGTCAGCGCCGAGGTGACCCCGCATCACCTGCTGCTCACCGACGAGCTGGCGGCCGGGTACGACCCGGTGTACAAGGTCAACCCGCCGCTGCGGACCGCGGCCGACGTGGCCGCGCTGCGGGAAGGGCTGGCCGACGGGACCATCGACTGCGTCGCCACCGACCACGCGCCGCACCCGATCGAGGCCAAGGAATCCGAGTGGTCGATAGCCTCGTTCGGCATGACCGGGCTCGAGACCGCGCTGCGGGTGGTGCACGAGGCGATGGTCGCCACCGGGCTGCTCGACTGGGCCGGGGTCGCCGACCGGATGTCGGTGCGGCCGGCGGCGATCGGCCGCCTCAACCGGACCGGGCTGGTCCACGGCGGGCCGATCGCGCCTGGCTCGCCCGCGAACCTGGTGCTGTATGACCCGGGGGCGGTCAGCGCCGTCGACCCGGCCAGGCACGCGTCCCGCAGCCGGAACAGCCCGTTCGCGGGGATGAAGCTGCCTGGTGAGGTCGTGGCGACGTTCCTGCGGGGCACGCCGACGGTGCTCGACGGGAGGCTGGTTCGGTGAGCGGGGCGGCCCACGGGAGTCGTCCTGGCTCGATGAGGCTGGCCGGCGGGACCGGCCCGTTGGCGGGCGGACGGAGTGAGCACGGCCTCGTCGGACCGCCGGCCCTGCTAGTGCTCGAGGACGGGACCGCGTTCGGCGGCACCGGTTTCGGTGCCGAGGGGGAGGCCTTCGGCGAGGCCGTGTTCAACACCGGGATGACCGGCTACCAGGAGACCCTGACCGACCCCTCGTACTGCCGGCAGATCGTTGCCATGACGGCGCCGCACATCGGCAACACCGGGATCAACGACGAGGACAACGAGTCCCGTGCCATCTGGGTCAGCGGCTTCGTGGTCAGGGACACCTCCCCGATCGCGTCGAGCTGGCGGTCATGCAGGACGCTCGACGACGAGCTCAAGGCCCGCGGCATCACGGCGATTTCGATCACCGGCACCAGGGCGCTGACCCTGCACCTGCGCGAGCGCGGCGCGATGCGGGCCGCGATCAGCACGACCACGGCCGACCCGGCCGAGCTGGCCGAGCGGGTCAAGGCCAGCCCGGCCATGATCGGCGCCGACCTCGCCAGCGTGGTGAGCACGCCCGAGCCTTACGTGGTCGAGCCGCCCGCCGGCACGCCCGTCCGCTACCAGGTCGCCGCCGTCGACCTCGGCATCAAGACCGCCACCCCGCTGGCGATGGCCCGCCTCGGCTGCCGGGTGCGGGTGCTGCCCGCGACCGCCAGCGCCGCCGACATCCTGGCGACCAGCCCGGACGGCGTGTTCTTCGCCAACGGCCCGGGCGACCCGGCCGCCTGCGGCTACGCCGTCGATGCGATGCGCGGCGTGCTCACCGAGCGCGTCCCGGTCTTCGGCATCTGCCTCGGCAGCCAGGTACTAGGCCGGGCCCTCGGCCTCGATACGTACAAGCTGCGGTTCGGTCACCGGGGCGTCAACCAGCCGGTCCAGGACCTGCGCACCGGCAAGGTCCAGATCACCAGCCACAACCACGGCTTCGCCGTCGCGATGCCGGCGGGCGGCGCCGGCCGCTTCGATACCGGCTTCGGGCCTGCCGAGGTCACGCACGTGAACCTCAACGACGGCGTGGTCGAAGGGCTGCGGCTGCTCGCCGCCCCGGCGTTCGCGGTGCAGTACCACCCCGAGGCGGCACCGGGCCCGCACGACGCGGCCGGCCTGTTCGCCGAGTTCTGTGACCTGATGGCGGAGGCGGGCTGATGCCAAAGCGCGCCGACCTGAACTCGGTCCTGGTGATTGGCTCAGGCCCGATCGTGATTGGCCAGGGCTGCGAGTTCGACTACTCGGGCACCCAGGCCTGCCGGGTGCTGCGGGACGAGGGGATCAGGGTCAGCCTGGTCAACTCCAACCCGGCCACGATCATGACCGACCCCGAGTTCGCCGACGCCACCTATGTCGAGCCGATCACGCTCGAGATCCTGGAGAAGGTGATCGCGGCCGAGCGGCCCGACGCGTTGCTGCCCACGCTCGGCGGCCAGACCGCGCTGAACGCCGCCGTCGCGCTGCACGAGGCAGGCATCCTGGCCCGGTACGAGGTCGAGCTGATCGGCGCCGACATCGAGGCGATCAAGGCCGGCGAGGACCGCAGCCGGTTCAAGGAGATCGTGACCGGTCTCGGCGGCGAGGTGCCGCGCAGCGTGATCTGCCACAGCCTGGACCAGTGCGAGGCCGCGGCGGTCGAGCTCGGCTTCCCCGTCGTGGTCAGGCCCTCGTTCACGCTCGGCGGGACAGGGTCGGGCATCGCCAGAGATCCAGTCGACCTGCGCCGGATGGCCGGCGCCGGCCTGGACGCCAGCCCGGTCACCGAGGTGCTGCTCGAGGAGTCGATCCTGGGCTGGAAGGAGTTCGAGCTCGAGCTGATGCGCGACCGGAACGACAACGTCGTGGTCGTCTGCTCGATCGAGAACGTCGACCCGATGGGCGTGCACACCGGCGACTCGGTCACCGTCGCCCCCGCGATGACTCTCACCGACCGTGAGTACCAGCGGATGCGCGACCTCGCGATCAAGGTGCTGCGGGCGGTCGGGGTCGACACCGGTGGCTGCAACATCCAGTTCGCCGTGCACCCCCGCACCGGCCGCATGGTCGTCATCGAGCTGAATCCCAGGGTGTCAAGGTCGAGCGCGCTCGCCTCCAAGGCGACCGGCTTCCCGATCGCCAAGATCGCGGCCAGGCTGGCGATCGGCTACACCCTGGACGAGATCCGCAACGACATCACCGGAGAGACCCCGGCCAGCTTCGAGCCCGCCCTTGACTACGTCGTCGTCAAGGTGCCGAGATTCGCGTTCGAGAAGTTCCCCGCCGCCGACCCGGTGCTCACCACGCACATGAAGTCGGTCGGCGAGGCGATGGCGATCGGCCGGTCGTTCCCCGAGGCGTTGCAGAAGGCGCTGCGGTCACTCGAGCAGCCCGCGGCGCCGCTGCGCTGGGACGTCACGCCGGGCGACCGGGCGGCCCTGGTCGCGCGCTGCGCGGTGCCGCACGACGGCCGGATCTCTACGCTGCATCAGGCCCTGCGCGCGGGCGCGACCGTGGCTGAGCTGGCGGCGGCATCGGGCATCGACCCTTGGTTCATTGAGCAGGTCAACACCATAGAGATCCATTCCCAGCAAATAACTCATGCTGGCTCGAGAATCAGCACTGCTGGTCTATTTGCGGCTAAGTCCCTAGGATTTTCCGACATTCAGCTCAGCCAATTGACCGGCCTTTCCGAAACCGCCGTCCGTGGCCGGCGCTATGAGCTTGGCGTCCGGCCGGTCTACCATACGGTCGACACGTGCGCCGCCGAGTTCGCCGCCACGACGCCGTACCTGTACTCCAGTTATGACGAGGGCACCGAGGTGCCTGCGTCCGGCCGTCCGAAGGTGATCATCCTCGGCAGCGGCCCGAACCGGATCGGGCAGGGCATCGAGTTCGACTACGCCTGCGTGCACGCCTGCTTCGCGGCGGCGGGGGCCGGGTTCGAGACCGTGATGGTGAACTGCAACCCTGAGACCGTCTCGACCGACTACGACACGTCGGACCGGCTCTACTTCGAGCCCCTGACCTTGGAAGACGTGCTTGAGGTGGTCGCGGCCGAGCAGGCCGCAGGCCCGGTCGCGGGGGTGATCGTCTCGCTCGGCGGGCAGACGCCGCTCGGGCTTGCCCGCGCGCTCGCGGCCGCTGGCGTGCCGATACTCGGCACCTCGCCCGAGGCGATCCACCTCGCCGAGGACCGGGCCGAGTTCAGCGCCGTGCTCGCCGCCGCCGGGCTGCTCGCGCCCAGGCACGGCACCGCGCTCTCGGTGGACGACGCCGCCGCGATCGCGACCGAGATCGGGTACCCGGTGCTGGTCCGGCCGTCCTATGTGCTGGGCGGGCGCGGCATGGAAATCGTCTATGACGAGCCGACCTTGCATGGCTACATGCGCCGGGCGACCCAGGCGAGCCCCGAGCATCCCGTCCTTATCGACCGGTTTCTCGATGACGCGATCGAGATCGACGTCGACGCTTTGTTCGACGGGCACGAGCTATATCTCGGCGGCGTGATGGAGCATATCGAGGCGGCCGGCATCCACTCAGGCGACTCGGCCTGCGCGCTGCCGCCGATCACGCTCGGCCACGAGTACGTCGAAGCGGTCAGGGTCTCCACCGAGGCGATCGCGCGCGGGGTCGGCGTGCGCGGGCTGCTCAACGTCCAGTACGCCCTCGCGGCCGGGGTGCTGTACGTGCTCGAGGCCAACCCGCGGGCGTCCCGCACGGTGCCGTTCGTGTCGAAGGCGACCGCCGTCCCGCTCGCCAAGGCGGCGACCAGGATCATGCTCGGGGCCACGATCGCCGAACTGCGGGCCGAGGGGATGCTCGCGCCGTCCGGCGACGGCGGGACGCTGCCGTTCGACGCGCCGATCGCGGTCAAGGAGGCCGTGCTGCCGTTCAACCGGTTCGCGGACAAGACCGGGGCGGGCGTGGACACCTTGCTGGGGCCTGAGATGCGCTCGACCGGCGAGGTCATGGGGATCGACGAGTCGTTCGGCACCGCCTACGCGAAGTCGCAGGCGGCGGCCTACGGCGCGCTGCCGGTGAAGGGCCGGGCGTTCGTCTCGGTCGCGAGCAAGGACAAGCGGGCGATGATCTTTCCGGTCAAGCGCCTTGCTGACCTGGGATTCGAGATCTGGGCGACGCGCGGGACGGCGGAGATTCTGCGCCGCAACGGCGTACATGCCACGATCGTCCGTAAGCACAGCGACGGCCGGGGCCCTGATGGCGAGCCGACGATCGTGGATCGGATCCTCGCCGGGCAGGTTGACCTGGTCATCAACACGCCGTTCGGCTGGCCGGGCGAGCCCGGCCCGCGCCGGGACGGCTACGAGATCAGGACCGCCGCCGTGCGACGTGGCCTGCCCTGCGTGACGACGATGGCCGGGCTGGCCGCGGTCGTCCAGGGTGTCGAGGCCATCATGAGGAACGAGGTGGGCGTGCGGTCCTTGCAGCAGCACGCGGCGAAGATCCGGGGGAGCGAGGCGGTCGGTGCCGTCGGAGCGGTCGCGCCCGACCCGGCGGGCGGGCAGCCAGGCCAGCGGCCATGACAGCCGGGCAGCCTGAGTCCGACTCCGGCCCGACGCAAGTGCGCGGCACGGTGCTGACCGTCCGCCAGGTCGACGCGTACTACGCGATCACGATCGTCGCTCCCGGCATCGCGGCGCGCTTCAAGCCCGGTCACTTCGTCGCGGTCGCGGTCGGCGGGGCCGACACCTCGATGCTGCTGCGCCGGGCGTTCTCCATCCACGACGTGCGGCCGGACCACGGCGGCACGGTCGAGTTCGTGTTCGCGGCGTCGGGGCGGGGCACCCGCTGGCTGGCCGATCGCAAGGCGAGGGACACCCTTGACCTGACCGGGCCGCTCGGGCGCCCGTTCCCTGTGCCAAGGGATCCGGTCAGCTGCCTGCTGGTGGGCGACGGCTACGGCAGCGCGACCCTGTTCGCGCTCGCTGACCGGCTGCGGGAGCGGCGCTGCTCGGTCGACTTCCTGCTCGGCGCCGCCAGCGGCGACCGGGTGTTCGGCGCGCTGACCGCGCGCCGCACGGGCCGGTCGGCGACGATCACGACCGTGGATGGCTCGCTCGGCGTGCGCGGCGTCGTCACCGACATGCTCGGCCAGATCGTCCACGAGGCGAGGACCGATGTGATCTACGCGTGCGGCCCGACCCCGATGCTGCGCCAGGTGACCGCGCTGGCCCGGCGCTACGACATCCCGGCCCAGGTCGCCGTCGAGGAGGCGATGGCCTGCGGCATCGGCGTGTGCATGACCTGCGTGCTGCCGGTGGTCGGCAGCGACGGCATCACCAGGATGGTCAGGTCGTGCGTGGACGGCCCGGTGTTCAGGGGCGAGCAGGTCCGCTGGGACGAGATCGGCACGATCCCGTTCGACGCGTTCGGGGCGCCCGGCTGGGAGCCCAAGCTGCGGCGCGGCGGTGCTGGCCAGGGGGGGCGACCCCCCGGAACCCCCCGCGATGCCGGGCCGTTCACCGGGCAGCCTGGGCACCGCCAGGTCGACCAGGCCAGAAGGACCGGCCATGGCTCCTGACCTGCGGGTAAGGCTCGGGAACACCGAGCTGCCCAACCCCGTGCTGACCGCATCAGGCTGCGTGAGCTCGGGGCGGGAACTGGCCCAGTTCATCGACGTCTCGAAGATCGGCGCGATCGTCACCAAGTCGGTCATGCTCGCGCCGCGAGCCGGGCGGCCGACCCCGCGAATGGCGGAGACCAGCAGCGGCGTGCTCAACTCGATCGGCTTGCAGGGCCCTGGGATCGACGCGTTCTTGCAGCGTGACCTGCCGTGGCTGCTGTCGCGGGGCGCGCGGGCGGTGGTGTCGATCGCGGGCAGCACCATCGACGAGTACGCCGAACTGGCCGCGCGGCTGTCCGAGACGGCCGGGGTGACCGCGATCGAGGTCAACATCTCCCAGCCCAATGCCGAGCACCGGGGCCGGGTCTTCGCTTGCGACGCGGTCGACGCCGGCGCCGTCATCGCCGCGGTGCGCGCCCGGACCAGGTACGACCTGCCGATCTTCGCCAAGCTGTCGCCGGACGTGACCGACATCGTGGAGATCGCGCGATCGTGCGTCGCGGCGGGCGCGGACGGGCTCTCGCTAATCAACACGTTGCTTGGCATGGCGATCGATACCGAGACGATGCGGCCCGTGCTGGCCGGGCTGACCGGTGGCTTGTCAGGCCCGGCGATCAGGCCGGTCGCGGTACGCTGCATCTGGCAAGTGCGGGCCGCGCTCCCCGATGTGCCGATCATCGGCATGGGCGGGGTGATGAGCGGCCGGGACGCGCTGGAGCTGATGCTCGCCGGCGCCTCGATGATCAGCGTGGGTACCGCGATCTTCCATGATCCTTCGGCGTGCGCCCGGATCCTGCGCGAGCTAGACGAGGAGCTGGTCAGGCGCGGGGTCAGCCGGGTCGCTGAGGTCGTGGGCGCGGCGCACGAGCTCCGGGGCTCGGCGGGGCTGCGGATGGAGCGCTAATCAGGCGCTGAGGAGGCCGAGGATGGAGCGAACATGACTGACCGCGCCCCGATCGCCGTCGCGCTCGACGCGCCCGACCTGGACACCGCCGCCGAATGGGCGGCCCTGGTCAGCCCGCACGTCAGCACGCTCAAGATCGGGCTTGAGCTGTACCTGCGGTACGGGCCCGAGGTCGTCGCGTCCGTGCGCGGCGCCAGGGGCGTCGACGTGTTCCTCGACCTCAAGCTGCACGACATCCCCGCGACCGTCGGCGCCGCCGCCCGCGCCGTGGCCAAGCTCCGGCCCGACCTGCTCACCGTGCACGCCACGGCCGGCCGGGCCGCGATCCAGGCCGCCGTGGAAGCCCTTCCACATACGAAGATCGTGGCCGTGACCGTGCTCACCTCGCTCGGCGATGACGACCTCGACGCCATCGGCCTGGCCGGCCCCGCCTGCGACGCGGCGCGCAGGCTCGCGGTACTCGCCGTCGCGGCGGGCGCCCGCGGGCTGGTCTGCTCGCCCCAGGAGGTCGCGGCCGTCAGGGCCGAGGTCGGCCCCGACATCACGCTCGTGACTCCTGGCGTCCGGCTGGCCGGGCAGGCCGCCGATGACCAGGCCAGGGTCGCCACGCCGCAGCAGGCGCTGCGGGCCGGAGCCGACTTGCTGGTCATCGGCCGCCCCATCACCAAGGCCGCCGACCCCGGCGCCACCGCCGCCGCCCTAGCCTCCGACCTCCGCCGCCCGCCCCCCGCCGCGCCCTAGCCGCCGCCGGCCGACCGCCCCGCCGCCGCCCGGGCCGCCGCCCCCCGACGCGCCCTAGCCGCCGGCCGACCAACCGCCGTTGGCCGACCAGTCGCCGCCGCCGACCCAAGCGATGCTCCGTGATCATGACCGAGGTCGTGATCACGGACGTTCGCCGGGTGATCGCGCGGCTCAACTACCGTGATCAAGGAATTCCCATGATCACGGGAGATTTGGCGGCCACTAACGCCCCTGGCGATCCTCCGTGATCTTGGTGGGATCATGATCCCGGAGGGTTGAGTGCGTGGCTGCGGGTCGAGTGGGTGGCTGCGGAGGGTTGAGCGGGTGGTCGCGGACGGTTGAGTGGGTGGCTGCTGGGCCGGAGGGCTTGCTGGTGGGCCGGGACGGCGGGCTTGGGGCTGGGGCTGGAGTTGATACTGGGCCTGATGCGTCAAATGGGGTAGTCTGGGCAGCAGATACGACTGTTTCGGTGGTGATTCTTTTCACAAGCTAACTAGCATGGAAGACTTACGGAAAGTGCCCAGTCGTGTTCGCTAGGTAATATTGGATAAATTGTGACGTGCCAAACGGAGGTTTGTGTTGTCGTGGCCGTCTGAACTCGCTAGTTTCCCCTCGCGAACAGAGTTTTTCGATACGAAACCCGAGGTGACCACGCGTGGCTCTTCCTCCCCTGACCCCTGACCAGAGGGCGGCCGCTCTCGAGAAGGCGGCAAAGGCTCGCAAGGAGCGTGCTGAGATCAAGAACAAGCTCAAGCACGCCTCCACTACCTTGCCTCAGGTCCTCAAAGAGGGCCAGACCGATGACGTCGTAGGCAAGATGAAGGTGTCGGCGCTTCTTGAGTCGATGCCAGGCGTCGGCAAGGTCCGTGCCAAGCAGATTATGGAGCGGCTCGGTATTGCCGAGTCGCGACGGGTTCGCGGGCTCGGTGCTAACCAGCGGATGGCACTTGAGAACGAGTTCCGAGAGGTTTGATTCCTGACGACAGGCGCGATCGCGTGGGGATGGCGCAGCACATCGGCGACTGGTCCGGAGAACGGCAGTCACCTGATCGCGCCAGCCACCTCCCCGCGCTCCCGCCCGCGTCTGCGGCATCGCCTGATCCTGCGGAGTTCGCAGGATTCCGCGGGATCAGGCGAAGCCGGTAGGCCGCTCATCGGGCAGGCGGCCTCCGACCGGAGCTCACCTGGTAGCCTTAACCCAGCCCAGCGATGGGCGCACGATCAGGAAGGTAGAACGTGGCAGGTACTCCCGGGCTTGAGGGAATCATCAATCCGCCGATCGACGAGCTGCTCGACGTGGTCGACAGCAAGTACGGGCTCGTGATCATGGCGTCGAAGCGCGCCCGGCAGATCAACGCGTACTACGCGCAGCTCGGCGAGGGCCTGCTCGAGTACGTCGGCCCGCTGGTCGAGACGCGGGTGCAGGAGAAGCCCCTGTCGATCGCGTTGCGCGAGATCAGCGAAGGCCTCTTGCACGCCGAGCAGCTCGAGATCCCCGCCACCTGACGCCGTCGGCAGCGCGAGCGCGTCTCCGATGGCGCCGCGCGCAGTGTTGGCAGGTAGCGACGTTGACAGGTAGCGACCTAAGACCATGGCCCGCGTAGTCCTCGGCGTAGGCGCAGGAATCGCCGCCTACAAGGTGTGCGAGCTGCTGCGGCTGCTCACCGAGTCCGGCCACGAGGTACGCGTCGTGCCGACCCAGGACTCGCTCCGCTTCGTCGGCGCCGCGACCTGGCAGGCGCTTTCCGGTCACCCGGTCAGCACCAGCCCCTGGGATGACGTGCACGAGGTGCCCCACGTCCGGCTCGGCCAGCAGGCCGACCTGCTCTTCATCGCGCCGGCGACGGCCGACTTGCTGGCCAGGGCGGCCGCCGGGCTCGCGTCCGACCTGCTGACCAACGTCCTGCTGACCGCCAGGTGCCCGGTCATCTACGCACCCGCCATGCACACCGAGATGTGGCACCACCCGGCGACCGTGGCTAACGTCGCGACCCTGCGCGAGCGCGGTGCCGTCGTGCTTGAGCCGGCGACCGGCCGCCTGACCGGGGCCGACACCGGGCCTGGCCGCCTGCCCGAGCCCGCCGAATTGCTCGCGGCTGCCCGCTTCGTGCTCAGCCGCGCCGCGGCCGGCCTGGCCGCGACGCCTGACCTGGCAGGCCGCCGGGTCGTGGTGTCCGCCGGCGGCACCAGGGAAGAGATCGACCCGGTCAGGTTCATCGGCAACTGGTCATCCGGACGGCAAGGCTACGCCGTCGCGGCCGTCGCGGCGGCGCGAGGCGCCGAGGTCACGCTGGTCGCCGCGAACACCGGCCTGACCGACCCGGCCGGAGTCCGCGTGGTCCCCGTGACCTCGGCCTGCGAGCTGCGCGAGGCGATGATCGAGGCCGCGAAGGACGCGGACGCCATCGTGATGGCCGCCGCCGTCGCCGACTACCGTCCGGCGAATCGCAGTCACACCAAGCTCAAGAAGACCGGCGGGAAGCCCGAGCCGATCGAGCTGACCGAAAACCCCGACGTCTTGCGCGAGCTGTCGACCACGCGACGCCAGCCCGGGCAGGTGATCGTCGGATTCGGGGCCGAGACCGGCGACCTTATCGCCAATGGCCAGGTCAAGCTGGCCGCGAAGGGCTGTGACCTGATCGTCATGAACACGGTCGGAAACGGCCTGGCGTTCGGCACCGCCGACAACCAGGCCGAGATCCTGGCCGCCGACGGCAGCCGCACGTCGGTACCGCGCGGCCCCAAGGACGATCTCGCCGAGGTGATCTGGGATCTCGTGGCGAGCCGCCTGCGCTGACCGGGCACCTGACGCCCACCGCTAAAATGCGGCGGAATCCCAATCCGAGGAAAGGTGCCACGTGGCCCGTCGGCTATTCACCTCTGAGTCCGTCACCGAAGGCCATCCCGACAAGATGGCTGACCAGATCAGTGACGTCATACTCGACGCGATGCTCAAGGGCGACCCGCGCAGCCGGGTAGCGGTCGAGACGATGATCACTACCGGTCAGGTGCACGTGGCGGGCGAGGTCACCACCGAGACCTACGTCGACATCCCCGGCCTGATCAGGGACAAGATCCTGGAAATCGGCTACGACTCATCGGCCAAGGGCTTCGACGGCGCGTCCTGCGGCGTTTCGGTCTCGATCGGGGCCCAGTCACCCGACATCGCCCAGGGCGTGACGCACGCCTACGAGCACCGTGAGGGCGAGGGCGACGACGAACTGGATCGTCAGGGCGCGGGCGACCAAGGACTCATGTTCGGCTACGCCTGCCGCGAGACCGCCGAGCTGATGCCGCTGCCGATCATGCTCGCCCACCGGCTGGCCCGCCAGCTCGCCGAGGTACGCCGCAATGGCGAGATCCCGTACATCAGGCCCGACGGCAAGACCCAGGTGACCATCGAGTACGCCGGCATCGAGCCGGTCCGGCTCGACACGATCGTCGTCTCCTCGCAGCACGCGCCGGCGATCGACCTGAAAGCCCTGCTGCAGCCCGACGTCAAGGAGCGCGTGGTCGATCCGATCGTGGCCGCCCTTGAGCTCGACTGCAGCAACTACCGCCTCCTGGTCAACCCGACCGGCCGGTTCGAGGTCGGCGGGCCCATGGGCGACGCCGGCCTCACCGGCCGCAAGATCATCATCGACACCTACGGCGGCATGGCCCGCCACGGCGGCGGCGCGTTCTCCGGCAAGGATCCCTCCAAGGTGGACCGCAGCGGCGCGTACGCCATGCGCTGGGTCGCCAAGAACGTCGTCGCGGCCGGCCTCGCCGAACGGTGCGAGGCCCAGGTCGCCTACGCGATCGGCAAGGCCAAGCCCGTCGGCCTGTTCGTCGAGTGCTTCGGCACCGAGCAGGTCCCGCTCGAGCGGATCCAGGACGCCGTGCTCGAGGTCTTCGACCTGCGGCCCGCCGCGATCATCAGGGACCTTGACCTGCTGCGCCCCATCTACGCCCAGACGGCTAGCTACGGGCACTTCGGCCGGGAGGAACCCGACTTCCCGTGGGAGCGCACCGACAGGATCGACGCGCTCGTGGCGGCCGCCAGGCTGTGACGGCGCCGGCCGGCCAGCGAGCGCGGTCACCCGGGACGGGCACGAGGTCCCGCCGGGCTGACCCGGTCGCTGCCGCTGAGTTGCCGATCGCGCGGGTAGCCGTCGACGTGCCGCTGCCGCACCTCGACCGGCTATTCGACTACCAGGTGCCGGAGGCCCTGGCGGACTCGGCCAGGCCAGGCTGCCGGGTCAAGGTCAGGTTCTCCGGCCGCCTGACCGACGGTTACCTGGTCGAGCGGGCCGCCACCAGCGAGCACGCCGGCAAGATCGCGTTCCTGCAGCGCGTCGTCTCCGCCGAGCCCGTGCTGACCACGCCGATCGCGGAGCTGGCCAGGAAGGTCGCTGACCGGTACGGCGGCACCGTCGCCGACGTCCTGCGGCTGGCTATCCCGCCCCGGCACGCCACAGTTGAGCGGGCGAGTGCCCAAGTTCAACCCCACGATCAGCCAAAGGCCCAGGCCGGGGCCGCGGCGGCAAGCCCGTCCGCCGCGGCGCAGGACGCGACCCCTGGCCACGCCCTGTGGGCTCGCTACCAGGCCGGTCCCGCCTTCCTGGCCGCCCTGGCTGGTGGCCGCGCTCCGCGCGCCGTCTGGAGCGCCTTGCCAGGGCCCGACTGGGCCGCCGAGATCGCGGCGGCCGCGGCGATCGCCCATCGGGCCGCTCGTGGCGCCCTCGTCATCGTGCCCGACGCGCGCGACCTTGAGGCACTCGACGCCGCCATGGCGGCGGCCGTCGGCCCAGGCAGCTACGTCAGCCTGGCCGCGCAGCTCGGCCCGGCCGAGCGGTACCGGCGCTGGCTCGCGGTGCTGCGCCAGCAGGTCCGCGTCGTGATCGGCACCAGGTCGGCCATGTTCGCGCCCGTGGCGGCCCTGGGCCTGGTAGCGATCTGGGACGACGGCGACGACCTGCACGCCGAGCCGAGGGCACCGTACCCGCACGCCAGGGACGTGCTGCTGCTGCGGGCCCACCAATGCGGCGCCGCCGCGCTGATCGGCGGCTTCGCCAGGACCGCGGAGGCGACCCAGCTCATCGCGACCGGCTGGGCCAAGCCACTGGCCGCCGCCAGGCCGACGGTGCGGCTGCACGCTCCGCTCATCCGCGTTGCCGGTGACGACAGCGAGCTGGCCCGCGACGAGGCCGCCAAGACGGCCAGGATTCCCGGCCTCGCGCTGCGAACCGCCAGGGAGGCGCTGGCGGACGGTCCGGTGCTGTTCCAGGTGCCTAGGCGCGGCTACCTCGCATCCGTCGCCTGCCGCAACTGCGGTGAGCGGATCAGGTGCGCGGCCTGCGCCGGCCCGGTGGCCCTCGCGGGCCCAGGCCAGCCTGCGGGCTGCCGCTGGTGCGGGCTGCCGGTCGAGGTCACGTGCGCTCACTGCGGGAACGCCGGGCTGCGGGCGCTGGTCACCGGGGCCAGGCGGACGGCGGAAGAGCTGGGCCGGGCGTTCCCTGGCGTCGCGGTGCGCACGTCGAGCGGCGCCGACACGCTGCGGGCGGTTCCCGCCGAGCCCGCGATCGTCATCGCTACCCCAGGGGCCGAGCCGACGGCGCCTGGCAGCTATAGCGCCGCCGTCTTGCTCGACGGCTGGGCCATGTTGAGCCGCCCGAGCCTGCGCGCCGCCGAAGAGGCGCTGCGCCGGTGGATGAACGCGGCCGCGCTGGTCAGGTCGAGCCAGGACGGCGGCAAGGTGGTGATGATGGCCGACCCGGCCGTCCCCGTGGTCCAGGCCCTGCTGCGCTGGGACGCGGCCGGCTACGCGGAGCGCGAGCTCGCTGAGCGGACCGAGCTGCGCTTCCCGCCCGCCGTCAGGATGGCCGCGCTGACCGGTCCTCCGCAGGCGGTCGCGAGCCTGCTCGAGTCCGTGGCGCTGCCTGATGGCGCGGAGGTGCTCGGTCCGGTGCCACTGGGTAGCCAGGGACCGGCGCCGGCCGGCCGGGAACCAGTGGCCGACACCGCTCGTTTCCTTGTCAGGGCACCCGCATCGGCCGGGACCAGGCTGGCCGTGGCGCTGCGCTCTGGCCTGGCCGAACGCAGCGCGCGCAAGGAGCAGGGATCGGTGCGACTTCAGCTCGACCCGGCCGAGCTGATCTGACGCATCCCCGCCCAGGCCATAGGGTGCATGAGTGGCACGTTCAACGCGACGCCCTGGCCCGCAGCATAGTTCGGGCGCGGGAGAGGCCCACGACCAGCCTGAACCGAAGGCGGCAGTGATGCCAGCCGATCTCATGGGCTGGGATCAGGACAACCGCCCGGCGGGCAGGCGGAGGCTGCCCTCGGTGCGGCTGGCGCCGCGCGAGGACCTGGCGAGCCTCGCCCGCGTTGCCCCGCTGCTCCGCGCCGCCCGTGACCTGGACGAGTGGGTCAGCGGGACCGGAGCCGGCAGCCTCGCCACGGCGACCGAGCTGAAGCCCGCGCTCGCGCGGCGGGCCGCCTCCGCGCTCGACCTGGCCCCGAGGGAAGTGGTTGCCGCCTGGCGGGTGCTCGTCGCGACCAGGGACGCGACCATGCCCATGCCGGACCCGTCGGGCCTGGGCGCGGTGCTCGGCGCCGGCACGACCGAGGCCGTGCTCGAGGTGTGGGATACCGCGCTCACCGTGGTGCTCGCCTCCGAGGAACTCGACGGCATCGCCACCGCCCTGTACACGGTCGGCGGTCCGGTCGGCATCGACGGCCTGTTCGATGCTTACGCCTCGGCCGCGGGCAGCGATCGCGCGAAGGCCGCGTCGCCCGGGCCCGATGGCGCCGGCCCAGCAGCAGCGGCAGCCGGCCAGGCAGGAGCCGACGCCGGGGGAGCGGACTACAGCGCGTCCGAGCCCCGCATCCGCGATCACGGCACCAGGCTCTCGCTGGCCCTGGAGACGCTCGCCGACCTCGCGGTCGTCGAGCTAGGCACCGAGGACGCCGACGGCAGCCTGACCGTCTCGCTGTCGCCGCTCGGGACGTGGGGCGTGCACCGCAGGCTGAGGGCCCAGGGCTGGCATGTCCCCGTGCTCGGGGCCGCCGCCAAGTACGACGCTCCCGGCCTGCTGGCCGCGCTGGCCAACTGCGACGCCGAGGACGGCGAGGCCGAGATCACGACCTGGCTCGCGGCCAGGGATCCGGCGGAGGCCGCCGCCGAGCTCATCGACGCGGCCGCGACCGGCTCGCCCGGCCAGCGCGGCGCCGCGTTCGCGGTGCTCGACCGGATCGGGCTGTCCGCCCTTGAGGTCGTGCGGGCGGCGCTCGACCACCCGCTGCTCCGCGCCCACGCGGCCGTCTGGCTGCTCGAGCACGGCGAGAACACGCGGCTCGACCCGCAAGACCGCACCTGGCTGCTGGTCGACCTCGGGGCCGGCCTGCTGGAAGAGGCGAACCCGCAGGACGTCGTCGCCGAGCTCCTTCCGAACCTGCCGCCTGAGGACCAGGCCGAGATCGTCGCGAGCCTGTGGCAGGTCAGCCACCCAGGCGTTACCGACCTGCTGACCGCCCTGTCCGACCATCACCCCGACCCGAGCGTAGCCAGGGCCGCCCGCAAGGCCGCCTTCAAGGCCCGATCGCCAGCCGCCGCCGACTAACCCCGGCGCGCCCCTCGCCGCCCGGTTCCTAGCCAGGCCTGCGAGAACTACCTGACCGAGCAACTTCTCCCACGCCGACCCGAGCACCGGATGGAGGAAGCCACATGGACTCCGATCTCGCCTACCGCCCCGAAGATCTGCTGCGCTTCGTCGATTGCCTCGGCGGCGCGCTCGTCCCCGGCACCGACGCCGTCGTCTACGTCGCTAACACCCTCGATGGCGGCACCGCCAGCGACGCTAGCGCTCTGTGGCTCGCCGAGGCGGGGCAGCATCGCCGCCTCGTGCCATCCGACGCCCGCCAGGCCCAGCCGGCGATTTCGCCAGACGGGTCGCTGGTGGCGTTCCTCCAGCAGACGGGAACGGCGCCCGACGACCCCTGGCAGCTGGCCGTCTGCGCGCGGTCCGGGGGCGAGGCGACCGCATTGACCAAGTTCGCCCGTGGGACGGGGCAGGCAGGTCCGGTGTGGTCGCCCGATGGTACGCAGATCGCCGTTGACGCCTGTGACATCCCACGGCGCGACCCGAGAAAGGCCTACCGCGTCACCCGGCTCAACTGGCGGCTCGATGGCATGGGCCTGATCGACGACGTCCGGGGTGACGTGTGGGTCGTGCCCGCGGCTGGCGGGGAGTGCAGACGTCTCACCGCCGACGACGGGGTGATCTCGTTCCTCGAGTGGTCACCCGACGGTACGTCGATCCTTTACGGGACCTTCGGTGCCGGCGATGACGCCGACTACGCGATCAGGGCCGTTGACGTCTCCTCCGGCGACTGTCGCACGATCACCGGCGGACCGCTGCTGGGTGACGCGTCCGTCGCCGCCTGGATCGCCGGCGGCAAGGTCGTCTACTCCTCCCCGTGGAAGATGAACAAGCGGATCGAGCTTGTCGTCTGTGATCCGCTCGATGGGACCCACGAGACCCGGATGCCTGACCCCGAGGGCCAGTTGTTCGCGGATATGGTGGCGGGCTTCGACTGTCGAGCCATCACTCCCCGGATACTGGTCGATGCTGCTGGCGAGTGGGCGTACGTCTACGTCCAGCAGGGCGGGGCGCTTCGCGCCACTCGGGTCGCCCTTGCCGGCGAGGTGAGGGTAGAGCCGCTGACTGATGCCAGCGAGTCGGTCGTCCCTGTGGGTATCGACGGAGCCCGCCTCCTCGCCGTCAGGACCTCCCACACCCGGCCCGCCGACCTGGTCGTTGTCGACGTGCTGACCGGGCGGCTTCAGGCGGTCACGGGGCTCAACGGCACCTGGCTGACCGACCTGCCCTTCGACGTCCATCACTTCACCTATCCGACCACCGACGGGCGCGCGCAGATCGAAGGCTGGTACCTGGCGCCGCGCGATGGCACCGGGCCGTACCCCACGGTGCTGCACATCCATGGGGGCCCGTTCGCCGTCCATGGCGAGGTCTTCAATGTCGACAACCTGTTGCTGGCCGCGGCTGGCTACGGCGTCCTGATGGTCAACTTCCGCGGCAGCTCCGGCTACGGCGACGCCCACGCGGAAATGCTCATCGGAGACTGGGGCCGCTACGACCTCGCCGATGTGCTCCAGGCGGTCGACGTGGCCGTCGAGCAAGGCTGGGCGGACAGCACCAGGGTCGCCTCCTTCGGGCTCTCCAGCGGCGGCTACCTAACCGCCTGGCTGCTCACCCACAGCGACCGATTCCGGGCCGGCATCGCCGAGTGCCTCGTGTCGGACTGGACCGGCATGCTCGGCTCCGACAAGCCCGCGCTGGTCGCCGCCTCCATGGACAGCAGCCCTGGCCGCGGCCTGGATTCCATGGAGCCGTACCTGAGGATGGCGCCTGCCACCTACGCTGCGCGCTGCTCAGCGCCGCTGCTCGTCCTGGAGCACGAGGATGACCTGCGGTGCCCGACCTCCCAGGGCGACGTGCTCTACAACGAGCTGAAGCTGGCCGGGAAGGTCACCGAGATGTTCCGCCTCCCAGGCGTCTCGCACGACCCGTTCGGCGCCGACCTCGCCTTGCGTGTTCAACGGGCCGAGGCGATCCTCGACTGGATGGACCGCTGGCTGAAGCCGACCGGTGCCTGATTGGCCCACGCCGGGCGACGCTCGCGCGCGGGTTGTGCGGCTGCGCGGGAGTTCGCGGTTGGTGGGGTGGAGTCCGTAGACTGGACTGTCCCCACTCCGCGCGCCGATGCCGGGATCCAGTGCTGGAGGAATGCTGGTGAGTATCAAGCCGATCCGCTTGTTCGGAGACCCCGTGCTGCGCACGCCCGCCGAGCCGGTCACCGACTTCGACGCCGAGTTGCGCCGGCTGGTCGCCGATCTCACCGAGACCATGCAGGACGCCCCAGGGGTTGGGCTCGCCGCTCCGCAGATCGGGGTGGGCCTGCGCGTGTTCACCTACTTCGTCGACGATCAGCTCGGGCACCTGATCAACCCGAACCTTGACCTGTCCGACGATGAGGAGACCGACGACGAGGGCTGCCTGTCGTTCCCAGGCCTCGCCTTCCCGACCAAGCGAGCCTTCGGCGTCGTCGCCAAGGGCTTCACCATGTACGGCGAGCCGGTCACGATCGAGGGCAGCGGGCTGCTCGCGCGCTGCGTGCAGCACGAGACCGATCACCTGGACGGCGTGCTGTTCATCGACCGGCTCGACGCCGAGCAGCGCAAGCTGGCGATGAAGGAGATCAGGGCGGCTGAGTGGTGGGGCGAGCCCGTCCCGGTCATCAAGGCGTCGCCGCACCCCACCAGCGGCAAGGCGCTCTAGCTGATGCGCCTGGTCTTCGCGGGGACCCCGCGGGCGGCGGTGCCATCGCTGATGGCGCTGCTCAACTCGACGCACACCGTGGCCGCGGTCTTGACCAGGCCGGACGCGCCCGCCGGACGTGGCCGGAAGCTCACCGCCAGCCCGATCGCCCAGTGCGCCGAGCAGGCCGGCGTCGAGGTGCTCCGACCGCCGAAGCCATCCGATCCCGCCTTCCTGGCCCGGCTGGCCCAGATCGCACCCGACTGCTGCCCGGTCACCGCCTACGGTGCCCTGATCCCCGCCGCCGCCCTGGCCATCCCGCCGCATGGCTGGGTCAACCTGCACTTCTCGGTGCTGCCGGCCTGGCGCGGCGCGGCTCCCGTGCCGCATGCGATCCTGCACGGCGACGAGATCACCGGCGCGACGACGTTCAGCCTGGTGCGGGAGCTCGACGCCGGCCCGGTGTACGGGGTGCTCACCGAGTCGATCGGCGCCGCCGACACGGCTGGTGACCTGCTTGAGCGGCTCAGCGTTAGCGGTGCCGAGCTGCTCGTGGCCACGCTGGACGGGATCGAGTCGGGGCAGTTGGAGGCTAGGCCGCAGCCGGCCGACGGCGTCACGCTGGCGCCCAAGCTGACCAAGGCCGACGCGCGGGTGAACTGGAAGCTGCCCGCGCTGGCCGTCGATCGCCTGATTAGGGCCTGCACCCCGGCCCCCGGCGCCTGGACCACGTTCAACGGGGCCAGCCTCAAGGTATGGCCGGTGACCGCGCCCGCGCGCCCGAGGCCAGGTGGCACTGACCGGGCTGGCGCTGGCGCCGATTCGGCTGGTACTGACCCTGATGGTGCTGAGCTGGGGCCGGGAGACCTGCGAGTGAGTGCCACCGCGGTCCTGGTCGGCACCGGTACCACGGCCGTGCGGCTCGGTGACGTGCAGCCCGAGGGCAAGCGGCGGATGCCCGCCGCCGACTGGGCCCGCGGCATCGGGCACAGCGGCTTGCTGGTGCTGGACTGACATGGCCGCAGCCACCAGGGCGCCCGCCGACCCGGTACGGCGGGCGGCGCACGACGTGCTCACCGCCGTCAGCACCAGGGACGCCTACGCCAACCTGCTGCTGAGCCGGTCGCTCAGGGACTCCGGCCTGACCGGGCCTGACGCGGCCCTGGCCACCGAGCTGGTGTACGGCACGCTACGCCATCGCGGTAGCTACGACGCGATCATCGGCCTGTGCGCCGATCGCCGCCTTGACCAGATCGACCCAGCGGTGCTTGACGCGCTCCGGATGGGCACCCACCAGCTGCTCGGCATGCGGATCAAGCCGCACGCGGCGGTCGCGACCACGGTCGACCTCGCCGTCGCGGTCGCGGGCAGGCGGCCAGCCGGCTTCGTGAACGCGGTGCTGCGCCGGATCGCGCCTCGCGACCTTGAGTCCTGGCTGGCGATCGCCGCCCCTGACTGGACGCTCGATCCCGTCGGTCACCTCGCGGTCACCCGCAGCCACCCCCGCTGGATCATCACCGCGCTGGCCGAGGCACTCGGCGAGGACATTGACGGCCCGCTTGAGCAAACCCAGGCAGCGCTCGCCGCGGACGACACTCGCCCGGTCGTCCACCTCGCGGCGGCGCCAGGTCGGGCGAGCCAGGCCGAGCTGGTCGGAGCCGGGGCCGTGGCGGCCGCCTGGTCGCCCTACGGCGCCTACCTTCCGCACGGCGATCCAGGCCGGATCCCGGCGGTCGCCGAAGGAAGGGCAGGCGTCCAGGATGAGGCCAGTCAACTCGCCGCGCTCGCCCTGGTCAGGGCCGCCCGCACCACGGCCGGGTCTGCATCGGGGGATCCGCTGTCCCCGGAGCGCGCGACCGCTGGCCGCGCGATGGCTGACCGCACCAAGGCGGGACACCTATCGGGGCATCGGTTGTCCTCGGGGCGCGCGGCCGCTGGCCGTGCGGCCGTGTGCTCGTCGGGGGAGCCCTCGGCGGCAGGGCGCGGGCCGGCGGGGGAGCGCCCGCAGCGCTGGCTTGACCTGTGTGCCGGGCCGGGCGGTAAGACGAGGCTGCTGGCCGGGCTCGCCGCCGAGCAGGGCGCCAAGCTGCTGGCCAGCGACCTGCACCAGCACCGGGCGAAGCTGACCGCGCGCGCCATCACTGGCACAGGCGACTCAGGTAGCACGGCTGTGGTGACGGCCGACGGCCTGGCGCCGCCGTGGCGGCCTGAGTCCTTCGATCTCGTGCTCGCCGACGTGCCCTGCTCCGGCCTCGGCAGCCTGCGGCGACGGCCAGAGGCCCGTTGGCGGCGGACCGAGCAGGACGTCGTCGCCCTCGGCGGGCTGCAGCGAGGCCTGCTCACCGCCGCCATTGCCGCCGCCCGCCCAGGCGGCGTGATCGGGTACCTGACCTGCTCGCCGCACCTAGCCGAGACGGTCGCAGTGGTCGATGACGTCCTCGCCGCCCACGACGAGGTGGTCGCGCTCGACGCCCCGGCGCTGCTCGCGGAGGTTCCCGAGCTGCGCTGTCCGCCGCCGTACGAGCAGTACGCCCAGTTCTGGCCGCATCGGCATGGCACCGACGCGATCTTCGTCGCGATCCTCAGGAAGTCCCGCACCGCCTAACGCTGGCTCCTACTTGGTCGGTCGGACCTGGGTGTCGGGCTGCCATCGCACAACGAAGTGTCGGGCTGCCATCGCACAAGGAACTGGTCGACCTGGCGGATGGGGAAACTGGCGGTGATAGCAGGCGAGGCGGCGATGCTCAGGTCTGGGTGCCGGGTGAGCCGCGCAGGACAACGTGCGGGTCAGCGCGCCAAGCCGCCGAGAGCCGCGCAGCTAGCAGCCCAGCCTCGGTATCCGGGCTCCGCATCCGTGCATCCGTGCCCCGCATCCGTGGCCCGCTGCCCGCTTGGTCACCGCTACGCCGTCGCGCCACCCCGCGGCCCTCGTCCGGTACCGTGGCGCGACCCCGGTGCGATTGGACCCGTTCTCCGATCGCGCACCCAGCCAGCGCGTTCACCAGAGCAGGCTGGCGCCGTCAGCGGGTGACAAGATGATCGAGCCCGCGCACTTATTATTCATTCGGGCGACGATTTGCATTAATCGCCCTATTCGTGACCCCGGGTTACTGCCCTAACGCATGAAAAGGTAGTTCGGAGGTTCCTCTTATCACCCGCTCGGGCGGGCGTACCTGAGGAAACCCGTACCAAGATGGTCCTGCCTGGCTGCTCGTACTACTTACCTTCAAATCCTGCCGAACTTATAGGCGCTTTGCCGGAATTCGGCGACGGCTATCCGTACTATGATCAACTTCCCAGGGAACTCAGTACTGATTCCCCCCGTGACGGCGAGCCTCGGGGCCGACGGGCGTTGTCGCACGGCGCGGCGGCGATGGACGGCGGCCCGCCGGCGCCGAGCAGCGGAGGTCCGGGTAGGTGCCGACTGGCTTGCGCGAGGCCGCCGGCGGCGGTCAGGTCGCGGACGTCGGTCCGGTGGTGCCGGAGGGCCGGTCGGGCCGGGTTGGTCGCCTGGGCCGGGTCACGGGTGGTGGTCCGCGCCCGCAATCCTCGGCCGGGCCCGCGACGCTCGGCCGGGCCCGCGACGCTTGGCCGGGCCAGCGAATCTCGGCCGGGCCAGCGAATCCATCTGCAATCGTTTGCGAGACACCAGCGGAGGAGCTAGCCATCGCGGGTGGGAGGAGTTGGCGCTGGCTGGCGAGCCTTCAGCGGTTGGCTGGAGACTCGTCGTCGTCAAGATGGAGAGTTATCGCTTCGCGGGAGATTGACCACGTTTTTTGACGAGGATCTGCCGCTAAGCGACAACTCACCGCCAGGATGCCGGGGATTTCCCTCTGGGAGGGGATTCTCCGCGAGGATGCTCCGCGGTGTGAGGTTGCTTCGCCAGGGGTGGCGGGGATTTCCCGCTGGGAGGGGCTTCTCCGCGAGGATGCTCCGCAGCGTGAGGTTCTCCGCGTCAGGTGCGAGCCGGCGGGTTGGGTGGCTGGTCGCATGGGCCGGGTCGCGCTGGTCGGGCGCTGGTGGGCGGGCTGGCGACGGACTGGTTGGGCTGGGGCGGGGGGTGGGCTGGTCGGTAGACTGGGCGGCGTTTCGCTGCCCGCAGGACCGGTCAGGTACGGAGCAGGTGTGTACAAGCTGCTGTTCGCGACGGTGCTCCGGCGGATCCCGGCCGAGACCGCGCACACGCTTGGTTTCTGGCTGATCAGGTCCTGCAGCGCGGTTCCCTTGCTGCGGGTGCTGGTGCGGGCATGGCTCGCACGGCCTGATGAGGTGCTCGCGGTCCGGGCCTTGGGCCTGGACTTCGCAAGTCCGGTCGGGCTGGCGGCCGGCTTTGACAAGGATGCCCGCGCCCCGGACGCCTTTGGGATGCTCGGCTTCGCGTTCGTGGAGGTCGGGACCGTCACCGCAGAGGCCCAGCCAGGCAACCCGAAGCCGCGGATGTTCCGGCTCCCCGCCGACCGGGCCTTGGTCAACCGGATGGGCTTCAACAACCACGGCGCAGCCGCCGCGGCGGCACGGCTGAGAGCCCGCCGGGCCCGCCGGTCCGGTGCGGTCGGTCCCGCCCGCCCGGTCGGCCAGTCTCGTGTGGTCGGCCGCCCCCGCCCGGCCAGCCGGTCCGGTGCGGTCGGCCGCGCCCGCCCGGTCGGCCAGCCTGGTGCGGTCGGCCGCGCCCGCCCGGTCGGCCAGCCCTTGGGGCGGCCGGTGGTGGTCGGGGTCAACATCGGCAAGACCAAGGCGGTGCCCTACGCCGACGTGATCGGTGACTACGTGGCCAGTGCGAAGGCGGTGGGCCGCGAGGCCAGCTACCTGGTCGTTAACGTCAGCTCACCGAACACGCCGGGGCTGCGCGACCTGCAGGAACCCGAGACGCTCCGCTCGCTGCTGACCGCGGTAAGGGCGGCGCTCGACGGGGTGGCCGACCGCCGTGTCCCGCTGCTGGTCAAGCTGGCCCTCGACCTGGCGGACGAGGACATCGAGGCCGTCGCGCGGGTGGCGGTCGACGTCGGCGCCGACGGGATCATCGCGGGAAACACCGCCGTGTCCAGGGCCGGGCTGGTGACCCCAGCCCAGCAGGTAGAGGCAGCCGGGCCTGGCGGGCTGTCGGGAGCGCCGCTGCGAGCCCGCGCCGTCGAGGTCCTGGCCCGGCTCCACGCGCAGGTCGGCGGCAAGCTCGTGCTCGTCTCGACCGGCGGCATCGAGACCTGGGAGGACGCCTGGGAGCGGATCCAAGCGGGAGCGACCCTCATCCAGGGCTATACGGGCTTCGTTTACGCCGGGCCGACCTGGGCTCGCGACATCAATGCCGGGCTGGCCAGGCAGGTCCGCCGGACCGGGCTCGACTCCATCCAGCAGGCCGTCGGCATGGCCGCGACGAGTTCGTGACCATGAGCTGGGCCACGACCGGGGTCAAGGGCGGGCCTATCGCGGAGGGCCGGCCAGGGCGCGCCCTCGGGGGCGCGATAGCCGGGTCGTGCCGATGTCGGCTCGCTGCCCCCGCTCGTAACCGTCGCGGTAACCGCTGCCGCTGTAGGTCACTCGCGCCTTCCTGGTGACCGGGTACGCCTGCTCGACCTGCCGCCTGATCACCAGGGAGCGATCGGCGAGCACCAGGGCGGTGCGGTCCTGGCCACCGGGCCCGGTGGGGTCGCTCGCCTGCGCTACCGCGCCGTGCTCGGCCTGGCGCACCCGGGCGATGACGGCGGTCGCGAACCCGAGCAGCCAGCTTCGGCGCCACGCGCGAGGGCTCCGGCTCCACTCGGGAACCTGGGCCCCGGCGAGGCCGTGTGCCATCTGGATGAGCACTGAGGTGTAAAGCAGGTCGGTCCGCTCGATGTCAGAACCAAACCCGAAGATGTGGACCCGGCTGCCTGGCCGGTCGCTGCCGAGCAGGATGGCCTGACAGCGCAGCGCCGACGCCAGACCGCACAGCAGATGGGCCTTCTCCCGAGCCCACGGGTTCGCTATGTCCAGCACGCGGTTCGCCGCCTGATCGGTCTCCGGCTGGTCGGCGGCGAGCAGGGCTCGGTCGATGCCGTACTTGGCCATCAGTTCGGCGGCCTTGGCGGTGAATGCCTGGGCCTCGGCCGGGGTGACGGCGTCGTCCTCAGCCTGGGCGAGCAGCTTGCGCACGCGGTCAAGCAGGCGTTCTGGTGCCTCGGTCAGTTGCACGCAACCCTCCACACGTGTGAGTCTCGGCTTGGCTGGCAAGCTAGCGGATGGGTATGACAGTGGCCGGGTAGCGAATGGGTTGGGTAGCACTGTTCCGGCCCTGGGGCAGCGGCCTAGACTGCCCCTGTCATGAACATGCAGATCTCACCGAGCTTGCTCGCGGCAGACTTCGCCCGGCTGGCTGACGAAGCGGCGTCCGTGGCGGACGTGGCCGACTGGCTGCATCTCGATGTCATGGACGGACACTTCGTCCCCAATCTGACGTTTGGCCTGCCGGTCGTCGAGGCCATCCGCAAGCACACGGGCGTGCCGCTTGACTGCCACCTGATGATCTCAGACCCCGATCGGTGGGCGCCGGATTATGCCGAGGCCGGCGCGGCGAACGTCACTATCCACGCCGAGGCCACGAAAGCGCCGGTCCGGACATTGCGAATGATCAGGGCGGCGGGCGCACGGGCCGGGCTGGCCGTGAACCCAGGTAGCCCGGTCGAACCCTACGGCGACCTGATGCCCGAGATCGACATGCTGCTGGTGATGACGGTCGAGCCAGGCTTCGGCGGCCAGTCCTTCCTCGACATCATGCTGCCCAAGGTCGCCAGGGCCCGTGAGATGATCACCAGGCACGACGGCCAGGTCTGGCTACAGGTCGACGGCGGGGTCAGCGACGAGACCATCGAGCGGTGCGCGGCCGCTGGCGCCGACGTGTTCGTAGCGGGCACGGCCGTGTTCGGCGCGCACGATCCCGCGGCGGCCGTCGAGCAACTGCGAGCGGCGGCCACTGCCGCGGCCAGGCGAGCGGACCCGCTCAGGCAGCCATCGGAGTCGGCGGGGCGTTAGGCCGGCCGGGTACCGGGCGGCAGAGAAAGCTGAAGATCTTTTCCCTGGTGCTGTCGATTCCCCGTAGCTCCGTTCGTCGGAACTGGCGTGGGGGAACCTGACCGAACGCACGATACTCACAAGGAGATAACGATGGCTCAGTACGCGATCTTGATCTACGAGGCCGAGCAGGGCTACGCCGAGGGCGGCGAGGAAGTCTGGAATGAGGTCGGCGCGGCGCACAGCCGGTTCGCCGGCCAGGTCGGCGAGAAGGGCAGCAAGCTCCTCGGTGGCGAGGCGCTTCAGCCGACCGCGACCGCGACTTCGATCAGGGGCGACGTCGTGACGGACGGGCCGTTCGCCGAGACCAAGGAGGCCCTCGGCGGGTTCTACCTGATCGAGGCGCGTGATCTCGACCACGCGATCGAGATCGCCAAGCTCTGCCCGGCCCGGTTCGGCGGAGTCGAGGTCCGTCCGATCATGGACACCAGCAATATGTGACTGGCTCACGGTGAGTGAGCCTGGCCAGGCTGCGCCCGGGCCGCCGGCGGCGGTGCGCGATCACAACGCGATCCGTGCCGCCGTCGCCGAGGCGCACCGCCGCGAGTGGGCGTTCGTCCTGGCAGCGACGGCGCGGGTGACCCGCGATCTCGACGCGGCGGAGGAGTGCGTGCAGGACGCTTACGTGGCCGCGCTCGACGCCTGGACCGAGCAGGGCGTGCCGCGCAATCCCGGTGCCTGGCTGACGACCACGGCCAGGCACCGGGCGCTCGACGCGCTGCGTCGGGACCGCACCCTGCGCTCCAAGCTCCCGCTGCTCATCCCTGAGCCGTCGGAGCAGGTCCAGGCCGGGCTGGCTGGGCCCGACGACGACGGCATCGCCGATGACCGCTTGCGGCTCGTCTTCACCTGCTGTCATCCCGCCCTGGCCAGGGAGGCTCAGGTAGCGCTGACCCTGCGGCTCGTGTGCGGGCTGACGACGGCGGAGATCGCCCGGGCCTTCCTCGTGTCCGAGCCGACCATGGCCGCGCGGGTGACCAGGGCCAAGAAGAAGATCTCGGCGGCCAGGATCGCCTACCGGGTGCCTGATGCGGCCGAGCTCCCTGACCGTCTCGACGCCGTGCTCACCGTGGTCCACCTGGTGTTCACGACCGGGCACACCGCGCCGGCCGGCCCTGAGCTTGTCCGTAGTGACCTGGTCGAGCGCGCGATCACGCTGGGCCGGATGCTGCGTGACCTGATGCCGGATGAGCGGGAGGTCAGCGGGTTGCTCGCCCTCGTGCTGATCACCGACGCCCGGCGGGCCACGAGGACCGACGCGGCCGGCAACTTGCAGCTGCTCGACCAGCAGGACAGGTCATCGTGGGACATGGCGAAGATCGCCGAAGGCAGTGCGCTGGTCGTCGAATCGCTTCGGGGCGGCCGACCAGGCCGGTTCGCGCTGCAGGCGGCGATCGCGGCCGTGCACGCGGAGGCTCGCAGCTACGCCGCCACGGACTGGCCGCAACTGCTCGTGCTCTACGACCGGCTGCTGCTCAGCTGGCCGTCACCGGTGGTCGAGCTGAACAAGGCCGTGGTGACGGCGATGGTGAGCGGCCCGCTGGCGGCGCTCGACGACATCGCCAGGCTCGAACGCGACGGCCGGCTTGATGGTTACCACTACCTTCCGGCGACCAAGGCTGACCTGCTGCGGCGCCTAGGTCGCGGCGCCGAGGCGCGCAGGGCCTACGAGATCGCGCTCGACCTGACCCAGAACCCAGCCGAACGTGCCTTTCTCGCCAGCCGGATAGCTGAGGTATCAGCGCAGCCGATGGCGTGAATTGCACTACAGTAATCAGCCGTGACCAGACGGCCGCTCGAAGAGATCATGGACCCTGGCTGGGCCGCCGCGCTCGCGCCGGTCGCGGGCCAGATAGCCGCCGCGGGCGATTTCCTGCGGGCCGAGATCGCCGCCGGGCGGTCCTACCTGCCCTCGGGCGACAACGTGCTCCGTGCCTTCAAGCAGCCGTTCGGCGACGTGCGAGTGCTCATCATGGGCCAGGATCCCTATCCGACACCTGGCCATCCGGTCGGCCTCAGCTTCTCGGTCGCCCCGACCGTGCGACCGATCCCGCGCAGCCTGGTCAACATCTTCCGCGAGTACAGCGAGGATCTCGGCTATCCGGCGCCGTCGAACGGTGACCTCACGCCGTGGACCGAGCGTGGCGTGCTGCTGCTCAACCGGGTTCTCACCGTGCAGCCTGGCAAGCCAGGATCGCACCGGGGCAAGGGCTGGGAGGCGGTTACCGAGCAGGCCATCAAGGCGCTGGCCGCGCGGCAAGCACCGCTGGTGGCCATCTTGTGGGGCAGGGACGCGCGCAACCTGGCGCCCCTGCTCGGCGGCCTGCCGCGGATCGAGTCGGCCCACCCGAGCCCGATGTCAGCCGACAACGGGTTCTTCGGCTCCCGGCCGTTCAGCCGGGCCAACAGCCTGCTCGGGACGGCCGGGGCAGAAGAGATCGACTGGAAGCTCCCCTGATCAGCCGGCGCCATCCCGGCCTCGCTGCGGGGCTATCCCAGGTCAGGGCCCGGCGCTGTGGTAGCACAATGTACGCATGACCGCATTGCACCAGTTGGCGGCGGGCGCCGGAACAGGCACTGATCGGGCGGCGGGCGAGCAGCCTGGCCCAGTGCTGTCGGTCCGCAGGCTCGCGATCAGCTTCGGGCCGGTCCGCGCCCTCGACGGCATCGACCTGTCGATCATGCCGGGCGAGGTGGTCGCGCTCGCGGGCGAGAACGGCGCGGGCAAGACGACGTTGCTGCGGGCGCTCGCCGGTGACGTCCGGCCGTCCGCCGGCGAGATCATGCTGCTCGGCAAGCCACTGCCCGCCGACCCGATCGCGGTGTCCAAGTACGGCGTCGGCGTCGTCTGGCAGGACCTGTCGCTCTGCGACAACCTCGACATCGCGTCCAACCTCATGCTCGGGCGGGAACGCCGCCGGCAACTCCTGTCGGACATCAGGCTGCACTCCGACGCGTCAGCGGTGCTCTCGGACCTGCGGATCCCGCTCACCGATACCACCCGCAACCTGCGCACGCTGTCGGGCGGGCAACGGCAGCTGGTCGCGATCGCCAGGGCCATGGCCTGCCAGCCGGCGTTGCTGCTGCTCGACGAGCCGACCGCCTCGCTGAGCATCAGGCACGCGGCTCAATTCGAGGAGCTCATCAAGGCGCACCAGACCACCGTGGTGATCGCCTGCCATGACATCGACCTGATGCTCCGCGTGGCGACCAGGATCGTGGTACTCAGGCACGGCCGCGTGGTCGCCGAGGTGGACCCCGCGGGCGTGCACCCCGACGACGTGGCCGCCCTGCTGTCCGGCCAGGAGATCGACTCGTCGGCCCGGCGGCAGCTCACGCGGCTGCACGGTCTCACCGGCCGGCTCGTCGCCGCTGACCCGTCGTCGAGCCTGTCGCTGATCTTGTCGGCGCTGTCAGCCGCGCTCGGGGCTGAACGACTGTGCATCCATCTCGCGGCTGGGCAGGAACTCGTCTGCGCCGCCTCGCTCGGCCTGCCTGATGCGCTGCTTGAGCAATGGGCCAGGCTACCAGTCGGGCCGGCGGGCGGCCCGGCCGGGCAGTCGGCGGTCACGGCCAGGGCCGTCATCGCCCCCGACGCGCCGGCGGACTGGGGACCATTCAGCGACCTGGCGGCAACGGCCGGGGTGGCCAGCTCCTGGTCGGTACCCGTGCTCGCCAGGGACGGCCTCGCCGGGGTCATCACGGGCTTCAGCGGGACCGCTGGCCAGCCCGAGCGAGACCAGCTTGACCTGGTCACGGTCTATGCCGGGTACGCGGCCAGCGCCATCGAGCGGGATCGGCTGCTCGACGAGGTCACCGGGCGCAACCGGGTGCTCGAGACGATCAGGGAGGTGCTCGAGACGCTGGCCGGCCCGATCCCGGTGAGCGAGGGGCTCGGGCTCGCGCTCGAATCGCTCTGCCGGGGCTTGCAGGCTGACCTCGTCACGCTTGTGACCTGCCCCGATGACGGCGAGCCGGTCTGCCGGGGTAGCGCCTCCCGTGGCGGCCAGGCGAGTGCCGACGCGGGCGCGCTCGCGACCGCGTCGCGGCTGTCCAGCGAGCTCGTCGCGAATCCCCGGCGGACCGGCACCGCCCAGCCGGTTCCAGGGGACGATGGCGGCTGGCGGCTGGCGGTGACCTTCGCGGCCCCGGCCGGGCCGAGCGTGCTGCTGGCCAGCTGGAACGACGGGGCGCTCACGGCTGATGCGACGGTACTGGTCGAGGACGCCGCCCACTCGCTGCGGCTCGCGCTTGAGCGCGAGCAGGCCGGGCTCGCCCTTCAGGAAGCGACCGCGCTGCGCCGGTCGCAAGAACTGCAGCGTGACTTCCTGTCGCGGCTAAGCCACGAGCTCCGCACCCCCCTGACCGCCATCAGGGGCTACGCGTCGAGCCTGCTGCAACCCGACGTGACCTGGGATGCCGAGTCGCAGCATCGCTTCCTCAGCAGGATCGCGGCTGAGTCGGCGCGACTCGGCCGGCTGGTCGATGACCTGCTCGACTTCTCCGCGATCGAGCTCGGCATCCTGCGGCTGCAGCCAGACTGGTGCGACATCGAGCTGGTGCTCGAGGCGGCGGTAGCCTGCCTGCCGCCCGACAGCGCGGCCATGGTGGAGATCTCGTGCGCGCCCGACCTGCCGGTTGTCTGGGCCGACCACGACCGGCTTGAGCAGGTCTTCGTGAACCTGCTCGGCAATGCGATCGTGCATAACTCACCCGGCACGCTCGTCACCGTGCTCGCTGAGCCCGCTCCACGCGGCTACGTGGCGATCAGCGTGAGCGACACCGGCATCGGGCTGCCGCCCGACGTAGCCGCCGCGCCGTTCGAGCCCAGGCGAGGTCGCAGCGCCAAGGCCGGCGGTGCCGGGCTCGGGCTGTCGATCACGAAGGGAATCGTGACCGCGCACGGCGGCCTGCTCGAGGTCAGGCCAGCGCTGATCGGCGCCAGCTTCATGGTCAGGCTCCCGGTCGAGGACAGGTCGGCTCCGCTCGCTCGCAGCGACACCGCGGGCGCGGGCAGGCCCGCGACCGACGCTCACTCCAGGCAGCTATGGCGGAAGGAGGCGATCAGCCGTGGCCGAGCAGGTCACTAAGACGCGTGCCCTGGTCGTCGAAGACGATCCGAATATCGTCGACCTGATCAGGTCGAACCTCGCCGTTCGCGGCTTCGATACGGTCGTGTCGGCTGACGGATCGCGGGCCCTGCAGCTGCTCGACACCCAGGCACCGGACATCGTGCTACTCGACCTGATGCTGCCGGAGGTCGATGGCTTTGAGCTATGCCGCCAGATGCGGGAGCGATCAGGGGTGGCGATCATCGTCGTCTCGGCCCGCGGCGGCGAGCGTGACAAGGTCACGGCGCTGAACATGGGGGCCGATGACTACATGACCAAGCCGTTCAGCATCGAGGAACTGCTGGCCAGGATCGCCGCGACGCTGCGGCGGACCAGGCCGGCCGCCGCTAGCGACTTCCAGCCGCAGCTCATCGTGATCGGCGAGCTGCGAATCGACCTGGCGAAAGAGGAAGTGTTCAGGCACGGCGATCGGGTGCACCTGACGCCGACCGAGTTCGCCTTGCTGCGGGAGCTTGTGACCAACCGGGGCAAGCTGCTGACCCACGCGCACCTGCTGCGGCGGGTGTGGGGTCGCGGGTATGAGACCGAGACCGAGTACGTGCGCGTCTACGTCAGGCGGTTGCGGGCCAAGCTTGAGGATGACGGCGCCCCGCCGCTGATCCTCACCCAGCCCAGGGCGGGCTACCGGCTGGCGCCCGAGTAGCCCGGATAGGTGGATTGCCGTGTTTGGGAGGCGGCGTCGAGACCGCCACGCCCGATCGGCGGCATTTGTCGCAGCCGATACGCAATCGCGTTGCCATGGTTATGCGCTCGTGACCTGTGGATGCCTCGTTAACGGATTTTTAACACTGGCTTACAGATGTTAACGTCGCGTTTATCGGCTGACATCTACAGTCAGGGAGGCAAGCAGGGTGGACTAGCCAGGCGTGCGCCAGTGAAGGCTGGCCGCACCTGGCACAGCACATTAAACGAGGTGATCATCATGCGTTCGGTCCCGAGAACTGCCGCCCTGATGGCGGTAGCGGGGGCTGCCGCGCTGATCCTAGGCGCGTGTAGCAGCAGTAGTTCCAGCGGTTCAAGTAGTTCTAGTGGCAAGCTGAAGCCATCGCAGATCCCGCAGCTCAGCACGTCGTCATTCAACCTGAGCTTCTCCGCGATGGGCAAGCTTAAGATTCTCGCCTCTCACGGCACCGGAAACATCGCCGCGATTCTCCCCGACACGGTTTCTTCTACGCGTTACGTCGAATTTGACGCACCGTATCTGAAGGAATCGTTCGAGAAGGCCGGGCTCAAGCCGTCGCAATTCGTCATCCAGAACGCGCTTGGCAGCGACGCGACCGAGTTCTCCGACGCACAGGCCGACATCACCAAGGGCGCGAAGGTCCTGATCATGGACCCGCTTGACTCCGGTGTCGGGGCGAAGATCGAGTCCTACGCGAAGTCGAAGAACGTGCCGGTGATCGACTACGACCGGCTCACGCTCGGCGGCACCCGCAAGTACTACGACAGCTTCAACAACAAGTTCGTCGGCACCCTGCTCGGCAAGGGCCTGGTCAGCTGCATCGCTGCCTGGAAGGTCAAGAGCCCGAAGGTCGTCGTCATGCGCGGCGCTCCCACCGACAACAACGCCACGCTGTTCGCCGACGGCTACGACGCGGTGCTCGCTCCTTACTTCAAGAACAAGACCTACACCGACATCGCCAACCCGGCCGGCACCTGGGACCCGCCGACCGCGCTCAGCGAGTTCGAGGCCGTGTACACCAAGAACCCGGACCTCAACGCCGTGCTCATGCCGAACGACGAGAACGGCGCGCCGATCATCCACTTCCTGCAGACCAAGGGCGTCAAGCCGGGGACCATCCCGATCACCGGCCAGGACGCGACGCTGACCGGCCTGCAGAACGTCATCTCCGGTTACCAGTGCGGCACCGTGTACAAGCCGATCTACCTGGAGGCCCAGGCTGCCGTCGCGCTCGCCATGTACCTGCGGGCCGGCGTCACGCCGCCGTCCTCCCTGGTCAACGGGTCGGTCAAGGACGTCACGACGGGTGCCTCGGTGCCCTCGATCCTGTTGACGCCCGAGTGGGTCACCCCGCAGACTGTCCAGTCGACCGTGATCGCGGATAAGTTTGTACCGGCTTCCCAGCTTTGCGCTGGCAAGTTCGCAGCCGACTGCACCAAGTACGGGATATCGGGGTAACCAATGTGCGCTTACGACCGGGCAAGGAAGCCGCGGTGGTAACGAGCAACGCCGGGCCAGGGGCTATCGCCCCTGGCCCGGCGGGCACTGGCGACGTACCACTGCTCCAGCTTCGTGGTCTCAGCAAGAGCTTCGGTCCGGTTCAGGCGCTGACCGACGTCAACCTGGACGTTCCTGCAGGCCAGGTGACGGCTCTCGTCGGGGACAACGGGGCTGGCAAATCAACACTGATCAAGTGCATCGCGGGGATCTGGCAGCCCACTAGCGGCCAGTTGCTGTGGAACGGCAGGCCCGTCGCGATCCACTCGCCGAGGGAAGCCAATCAGCTCGGCATCGCCGCCGTGTACCAGGACCTGGCGCTGTGCGACAACCTGGACATCGTGCAGAACATGATGCTGGGCCGCGAGAAGGTCAAGTTCGGCCTGCTCGACGAGGTCAGCATGGAGCTGACGGCCAAGCAGACGCTGCAAGACCTGGCGGTCACGACCGTTCGGTCGATCAGGCAGCCAGTCGGCTCGCTGTCCGGCGGGCAGCGGCAGTCGGTGGCCGTCGCCAAGGCGGTCATGTCCGACGCCCAGCTGGTCATCATGGACGAGCCGACCGCCGCGCTCGGCGTCAGCCAGACCGAGCAGGTGCTGAACCTGATCACCCGGCTGGCTAGCCGCGGTCACGCGGTGCTCGTCATCTCGCACAACCTCGTCGACGTGTTCCAGGCCGCCGACCGGCTCGCCGTGCTGTACCTCGGCCGGATGGTTGGCGTGGGTCCGGCTAGTGACTATGACCGCCAGTCGGTCGTCGACCTGATGACCACAGGGGCATCGACTCGGGTGGGCTCAAGCAACGGCGGGGCGGAACCCGCCGTTCCCGGCGGCTTCAGCAGCGGCTCGGAGGGATTTAACTATGGCAACGTCTGATGGCGGCCCGCCTGATGAAGTCGTGGGATCGGTCGCGGTAGCAGGCGGTTCGCAGCCCGAAGAGCCCCCCGCCGAAGTAGTGGTGGCCAGCGCTCCCGAGCTGCTGGCCGGCTCGCTGCGTGAGTACACGAGCGTGTGGTTCAGGCGGGTCCGCAGCGGTGAGAGCGGGGCGCTGCCGGTCATCATCGGCTTGATCGCCATCGTGATCTACTTCCAGGTCTCGCAGTCGACCTTCCTGTCCGCGAGCAACATCTCCGACCTGATGGGCCAGGCCGGCTGGATCATCGCCCTGGCCATGGCGCAGACCTTCGTGCTGCTACTCGGTGAGATCGACCTGTCGGTCGGCTTTAACGCCGCCGTCGGGGCGACCATCACGTTCTGGATGCTCGCCGTCGCCCATCCCTTCCCCGTCTGGCTGGCCATCATCGCCGGCCTGGCCGTGACCTCCGCGATCGCGGCGATCGAGGGCCTGGTCATCGTCTGGCTGAAGATCCCGTCCTTCGTGGTCACGCTGGCCGGGTACCTGGCCTTGAGCGGCTTGCTGCTGTGGCTCTATGAGGAAACCGGCAGCGTGGGCCTAGGCGGTGTCATCTCTGACAGCGGGTTCAAGAGCAGCATCGTCAACGACATCGTGTCAGGCAGCCTCAGCCGGGTGGCGAGCTGGATAGTCCTCGTCGTCATCGTGGCCCTCGCGGCCGTCTTCTCGATCATGCGTGACCAGCGCAGGCGAGGGCATGGCCTGGTCGCGCCCCCGTTGAGCGTGACGATACTGAAGATCGCGGTCATGGCGCTGGTCGGCGTCGTTCTCGTCTTCGTGCTCAACCTGCCCGGCAGCAGCGGCGTCCCCTGGGTCGTGCTCGTGATACTCGTACTGGTTGGCGTCATGTCCGTGCTGCTGTCGCGCACCAAGTTCGGCCGTTACACCTACGCGGTCGGCGGGAACGCCGAGGCGGCCAGGCGAGCTGGCGTCAGCCTGAGCCGGATCCGGGTCACGGCCTTCGCGCTCTGCGGATTCATGGGCGGGATCGCCGGCATACTTTACGCCTCGGAACTCGGCTCGATCTCGAACAACTTCCAGGGTGGCGAGTACGTCCTGTACTCGGTGGCCGGAGCGGTCATCGGCGGAGTCAGCCTGTTCGGCGGGCGCGGGAAGATGTTCGGCGCGGTGCTCGGCGGCTTCGTCGTCGCGGTGATCTACAACGGCGTCGATCTGCTCGGGCTCGGCGCGGCCGGCCAGTACATCTGGACCGCGGCCGTGCTGCTCGCCGCGGTCACCCTGGACGCGCTGGCGCGCCGGGGCAGCACCTCGACGAACTAGCTCAAGGCGCCTGGTGGGCCCGCCGGAACTGGCGGGAACACCAGGCGCGGCCTGGACCGGAATACGGGTCGTGGCATACTAGTTCGCGTAGCTAAGCGTGCTCCGGGGTCGGTGTAAGCCCGAACCGGCGGTAACAGTCCGCGACCCGGCCGAATCCATCGGCCGGTTGAGCCGGTGAAACTCCGGCACCGACGGTGATAGTCCGGATGGGAGGCAGCACGCGCGCGGCCGGGCCTATTGGCTCGCGGACCGCGTAGTCGCGTCTTTCGGCGCATCCCGGAGCCTGTGGTCTGGACGTCAGGTTCTAGGAGAGGCGCAGATGTTCACGGGGATCGTTGAGGAGCTTGGCCAAGTGGCCGAGCTTGACGTGCAGGGTGACTCGGCCAGGCTGACAGTGCGCGGGCCGCTGGTGGCGAAGGCGGCCGAGCCCGGCTGCTCGATCGCGGTGAACGGCGTCTGCCTCACCGTGACGCAGGCCGCCGATGACCAGTTCACCGTGGACGTGATGGGCGAGACGCTGGCCAGGACCAGCCTGCGATCCCTCGGTGCGGGCGGGTCGGTCAACCTGGAGCGGCCGGTGGTCGCGGGCGGACGACTCGACGGGCACATCGTCCAGGGTCACGTCGACGGGATTGGCGTCATCAGCGAGCGACGGCTGGCCGACGGCTGGAACGTCTTGCGGATCAGCGCGGCCGGGGACCTTTTGCGTTATGTAGCTAAAAAAGGCTCAGTAGCCGTGGACGGAGTGAGCCTGACCGTCTCCGATATCAGCCAGGAAGGTCCGGACGACCCGGGGGGCGACGGCTGGTTTGAGGTCAGCCTGATCCCTGAGACGATCGCGAGGACCACGCTGGGCGCGAGCGGAGCGGGGGACGTGGTGAACATCGAGGTCGATGTCATCGCGAAGTACGTCGAGCGGCTGCTCGCCGGAGGTGCGCGATGACCGCGGCGACCGAGGGCGTCTTGCTCGACGACGTGCGGCGGGCGATCGCCGACATCGCGGCGGGCCGGGCTGTGGTCGTGGTCGACGACGCCGACCGGGAGAACGAGGGCGACATCATCTTCGCGGCCGGCAAGGCCACCCCGGCGCTGCTCGCGTTCACGATCAGGCATACCAGCGGCGTGATCTGCGTGCCGATGCTGGGGGAGGATCTTGACCGGTTGCAGCTGCCGCTGATGACCGCGCAGAACAACGAGCGGATGCGGACCGCGTTCACGGTCAGCGTGGACGCGCGCGACGGCGTGACCACCGGCATCTCGGCCGCCGACCGGGCGAAGACGGTGCGGCGCCTCGTGGACTCGGCGACGGAGCCTTACGAGCTGGTGCGGCCCGGTCACGTGTTCCCGCTCAGGTACACCCCTGGCGGGGTGCTCCGCCGGCCTGGGCACACCGAGGCCGCGGTTGACCTCGCGCGCCTGGCCGGCCTGGCGCCTGCTGGAGTGCTCGCCGAGGTAGTCAATGACGACGGGACCATGAAGAGGCTGCCTGGATTGCGGGCCTTCGCCGACGAGCACGGCCTGGCGCTCATCTCGATCGCGCAGCTAATCGATTACCGCAGGCACGCCGAGCGCATGGTGACGCGGGTCGTCACGACGACGGTGCCGAACGAGTACGGCGAGTGGCAGGCGATCGGCTACCTGAACTCCCTCGACGGCACCGAGCACGTGGCGCTGGTACTCGGCGACCTCGGCGCCGATGACAACGCGGCTGGCCCCGACGTGCTGGTGCGGATGCACTCGGAATGCCTGACCGGCGATGTCTTCGGCTCGCAGCGCTGCGACTGCGGTACCCAGTTGAACGCCGCGATGGCCGCCATCGCCGCCGAGGGCCGCGGCATCATCGTGTACCTGCGGGGCCACGAGGGCCGGGGCATCGGCCTGCTCAGCAAGCTACGGGCCTACCAATTGCAGGATCGCGGCGTCGACACCGTCGACGCCAACACCGAGCTAGGCTTGCCCGTCGACGCACGCGAGTACTCGACGGGCGCCCAGATACTCGCCGATCTGGGGGTCAAGTCGCTGCGCTTGCTCACCAACAACCTCGACAAGGTCAAGGGCCTCGCCGACTTCGGGCTGATTGTCACGGGTACCGTGTCGCTGCCGGTGAGCGCCACGCCGCACAACTTGCGATACTTGATCGCCAAGCGGGACCGGATGGGCCACCTGATCGACCTGTCCGAACCGGCGGCGAGTGCCAGGTGAGCGGTTCCGGGCGACCGGGCGCCGAGCCGGTCGACGCGGCCGGCCTCACCCTGGCCATCGCCGCGACCCGCTGGAACGGCGACATTACCGACACCCTGGTCGAGCGGGCCGAAGCAGCCGCGAAGGCGTGCGGAGTGGACGCGCCGACGGTAGTGCGGGTCGCCGGAGCGGTCGAACTGCCGGTCGTGGCAGCCGCATTGGCGCGGCGGCACGATGCGGTCGCGTGCCTGGGAGCCGTGATCAGGGGCGGCACGCCGCACTTCGACTATGTTTGCGACGCCGTGACCTACGGGCTCACGAGGGTCGCGCTCGACACCGGGGTGCCAGTCGGGAACGGTGTCCTTACCTGCGACACGCTTGAGCAGGCGATCGAGCGGGGCGGAGGGCCTGGCAGCACCGAAGACAAGGGCTGGGAAGCCGTGATCGCGGCCCTTGACACGGCGCTGGTCCTGCGGAGCCTTGCCCGGTCGTGCCCGGACGTGTCACCTGTCTTGGGCCAAGATGGCTGATCGTCTTCTGCTTGTCCATAGCCCGCTAGTAGGTCGCGCCACCTGGGATCTGGTCGCGGCTGAACTGGCCGGGGCTGGCTACGAGTTGGACGTCCCTGACCTCAGCGGCACCGTCAACACCGGGCCGCCTTATTGCCTTCGCCAGGCCCGGGTGATCGCCCGTAGCGCATCGGGTCCGGTGATCTTGATCGGTCACAGTCGCGCGGGGCCGCTGCTGGCTGCGGCGGGAGCGATGATCGGCGAGGACGTCCGAGGCTACATCTTCGTCGACGCCCGCCTGCCGGCGCCGAGACAGTCCTGGCTGGAGGCCGGGCCGTCCGAGTTGGCGGCACGGCGGAGGGAGCTCGCCGATGCTCAGGGCTGGCTGCCGCCGTGGCCGCTGTGGTGGGGTGATGAGGCCCTGGCCAGGCTGCTCCCAGATCCGGTCGTCCGGCAGCAGTTCACTGCGGGCTGCCCTCGCCTGCCGCTGGCGATGTTCGAGGAGATCCACCCGCCCGCGCCGCACTGGCCCGATGCCCCGGCCGCTTACCTGCAACTGAGCGAGGCCTACGACCATGAAGTGGCCAGGGCACGCGCGCTTGGCTGGCCGACGGCACAGCTGATGAGCCACCATCTCGCCCTGCTCACCGACCCCGGCCGGGTCGCCGGAGCACTGCGCGACCTGATCGGCCGACTTCCCGCCTAGCTCACCCACAAACGTTTGCAGCTGATCAGGCCAGAACCCGGTGCATGATCTTGTTATTCTTCCGGAACATGGACCGGTATAAATAACAAGATCTTGGTATCAGGCCGCGAACCGAAACGGCGGCTTCTCATGCCGCTCTGACGGGGCCGGTGTGCCTTAGATGCAGTGCGGTGCGGAGCACAGCCCGGCATCTAAGGCATCCGGGCCCGCTGAGCCGGTCTCTTAACGAGGCCAGGTCCGGGCCGGGCCCTTTACCTGGAGGGACACGAGCGTTCCGGGCGGCAATTTGTGGTCGCCGATGGTGCGGACCGTGATCGGCGAGCTTTCGCCGCCGTCTTCGAGCCTGACTCGGAGGATCGCGTCGTGGCCGTAGTACTCGCAGTCCAGGACGCGGCCGAGTGGGCCTGAGCCGTTGCTGGCGTGCGCGTCAGCTGGGGTTAGCTCGATGTGCTCTGGCCTTATGAGGACGGTGACGATCTGGGGCTCGGCTGGCGCTGACGTGGTCTCCGTAGGCAGGGTGCCGAGGGTCGTGTCGACCGTGTCGGCGTGTCTGATGCCGTCCAGGAGGTTCGCGTCGCCGATGAACCTTGCCAGGTCGGAGTCGATGGGGCGGGAGTAGAGGTCCTGGGGAGGTGAGTACTGGGCGATGCGGCCGTTTCGGAGGACGGCTACGCGGTCGGCTATGGCCAGGGCTTCGTCCTGGTCGTGGGTGACGAGCAAGGCCGTGGTGCCGCTGTCCTTGAAGATCTGCTGGACGTCGGCGCGGATGCTGGCGCGCAGGTGGGCATCCAGGGAGGCGAACGGCTCGTCGAGCAGGACGACGGCGGGCTCGATCGCCAGGGCCCGGGCGAGCGCGACTCGCTGCTGCTGGCCGCCGGACAGCTCGTGGGGGTAGCGCTTGCCGAGGTCGGCGAGGCCGACGGCGGCGAGGAGGTCGGCGGTGCGCTGGCCGAGTCGTTGCCTGGGGGGCAGACCGAAGCCGACGTTGGCCGCCACCGTCAGGTGCGGGAACAGGCTGCCTTCCTGCGGAACGTAGCCGATCCGGCGCCGCTCGGGGGCGACGTGGATGGCGTCGCTGTCGACGACCGTGTCGCCGATGGTCACGGTGCCGGCGTCGGCCTGCTCGAACCCGGCCAGGATCCGCAGCAACGTGGTCTTGCCGCTGCCCGACGGGCCGAGGATCGCGGTCAGTGAGCCTGGGGCTACCTCGAGTTCAAGGTCGGTGAGCACCGGGTGCGGGCCGAAGGCCTTGTGCAGCCCCGAGATCACCAGTTGCTTCATCGGCTACCTTCGCGACGCTGTCGAACGGTCGAAGAACCGGCCGAGCAGGTAGCTCGGCACCGCCGCCACTGCGATCATCACCAGGGCGAAGGGAGCGGCCTGACCGTAGGACAGATTCGACTGATACTCCCAGAACTGCGTGGCGAGCGTCTGCACGCCGGTCGGGAGCAGCAGCAGCGTCGCCGTGAGTTCCGTGACGACCGACAAGAATACCAGGCAGAAGGCCGCGACCAGGCCGGGCCCGGCCAGCCGCAGCGTCACCCGCCAGAGCACCGCCAGCTGGCGCTGGCCAAGCGACCTGGCGATCTCATCCAGCTTCGCCGGCGCCCTGGCCAGCGATGCCTTCACGCCCACCAGCGCGAGCGGGAAGAACATGATCGAATAGCAGATGACCAGCAACGCGGTCGTGTCGTAGCCGAAGCCGTGCCCGTAGATCTCGACGAAGTATGACAGCGCGAACGCGATCACGATCCCTGGCATCGCCAGCACGATGAACGTGCTTCGCTCGAGCAGCTGCCCGATCCGGCTACGGTGCCGCAGTGCCAGCATGGCGACAGGGAAGCAGGCCGCGGTGGACAGGGCGGCGGCCAGGACGCCGTACTCGGCCGTGTGCCAGGCCGCGGTCAGCAGCGAGACGCCGCCGGTGAGACCGGGGTTGCCTGGGTCGAGCATCCAGTACACGCTCGCGCCCACCGGCACGCCGAGGGCGAGCGCCACCAGGAGCCCGAACCCGAACAGCACGGGCCAGCGGGCCCGGCCAAGCCGTTTGGGCGGGATCTTGCGCTGGGCGAGCGGCCCGGCCCGGCTGACCAGGCCGCGGCCGCGGAACATCGCCTCGCCGCCGAGCACCACCAGGCTGAGCAGCACGAGCACGAGGGACAGCGCGCAGGCGCCAGCGAACGCGTAGGTGTTGATCTCGGAGAAGATCTCGGTGGTGAAGGTCTGGTAGCCGAGAATCTCGAACGCGCCGTACTCGGCGAGCAGCACCAGCGCGACCAGCACGCAACCGCCGAGGATCGCGCCGCGGGCCTGCCTGATCGTGATCCGGAAGAAGGTGGCGACCCGGCTGGTGCCAAGGCTGCGGGCCACCTCCTCCTGGCCGGGATCGGCGGACCTGAAGCTCGCCGCCACCGGCAGGTAGACCAGGGGGTACACCGCGAGAGTCAGCACGATGACCGCACCGCGGAAACCCTGAACCCAGCTCCACAGGGAAAACCAGCCGAAGCTGACCACGAAGTCGGGGATAGCGAGCGGCACTACCACCAGGGCAGCCCAGACCCGCCTTCCCGGCAGGTCGGTCCGCTCGGTGCACCAGGCAGCGGCAGTGCCGATCACGGCCGACAACGCGGTGACCGTGACGGTCAGCCTGACCGTGTTCCAGAGCAACTGACCGGTCAGCGGGCGGGCCATGAGCCGCCAGACGTCCGCCAGCCCGGCGCCCTTCGCTTCGATCAGCAAAAAGACCAACGGCAGCGCGAGCGCGGTCGCTACCAGGGCTGAACTGGCCAGGAGCACGGCCGGGCGGCGCCGGCGCCGCGGCGGCCAGCCGGGCCTGCCATTCCAGCCGGACCTGGCGCGGTCGGCCTGGGCCGGTCCTGGCGACGCGGTGGCATCGCGAGTGTCGGTGGCGATCGTGCCAGGCGAGGTCATCATTGACTCCTGGTAACTGCGCCATATCGGTACAGCTCTACGTTAGCTCGTGGTGAGCGGATCAAAGTAGGCCGACCTTCTGGAGCAAGGCGATAGCCTGCGATCCATCCCCGAGTTGCGCGATTGTGATCGGATGTGGCTGAAGCTGGGTGAACGGTGTCTCTGGAGCGGCTGTGGTCACACCGGGCAGCAACGGGTACTCATAGCTTTCCGAGTGCGCGATGATCTCCTGTCCTTTCTTGCTCACCAGGAAGGCAAGGAAACGCTGGGCGGCGGCTTGGTGCTTGCTTGACTTCAGGACGGCAGCGCCGGAGACGTCGATGACGTAGCCAGGGTCACGCGGGGCGAAGTAGGCCAGCTTCGAGTGGACGTTCGCGGCGCCGATCTCGGCCTTGAGCCGGTACCAGTAGTACTGGTTGATCACGCCGAAGGCCACCAGGCCGCGGCTGACGTCGGAGGTGATCGTCTCGTTGTCGGGGACGATGTGGCCGCCGGCATTCGCCTTGATGCCTTGCAGCCAGCTGAGCGTCCTGGCCTGGCCGTAGGTGCGGAGCACCGAGGTGACGATCGGCTGGAAGTCGGTCTCGCCCGCGGCGAAGGCAAGCTTGCCCTTGTACCTGGGGTCGGCGAGCTGGAGCACCGACGTGGGCAGCTGGCTGGCCTTGATCAGTGACGGGTTGTAGATCAGCACGCTGACCCGCGCCGACACGCCGACCCAGTCGCCCTGCGGAGAGTCGTACCTAGCGGGGATCGCGGCCAGCGTGGACTTGCTCACCGGGGACAGCAGGTGCTTGTTCTGCAAGAACTCAAGGGCGGGGGAGTTCTCGGTGTAGAACACGTCGGCCGGCGAGTTCGCGCCCTGCAGCGCGATCTGGTCCGCGAGCACGTCCTCGTCGTCGTTCCTGACGTTGACACCGATGCCGGTCGCCTTCTCGAAGGCGGCGACCAGCGCGTTCGTGGTCTGTTCGTGCTGGCCGTTGTAGAGCGTGATCGACCCAGGCGACGAGGATGGCGAGGCCGACGAACTGGTGCAGGCGGCGAGCAGGGCACTGCCGATGCCGGTGAAGGCGAGCACTACGGCGACTCGGGAGCGCCGCGGATGAGGTCGGCTGTGAGCAGTCATTCGTCCTGTCCTCGGAAGCGTGAGTAGGTCTCGTGGGCATGCGCGGTGTCAGGCGCGGAAACTTAGCTTAGGCTAACCTAACCCGCCAAGGCGAGGAGGGTCGGGTGGCGTTGTGACCGAGGTGTCATCTCTGCGTCGTCTGGTGGTGATTAAGCCATTAGTTATCTCGGTTGGCCGAAACTGACTTCGGGCACGTACTGTGGCCTGACCGGGAGATAACGAGGGCCTGAGGTGACCGAGCTTGCGTGACATCCTTGACCAGATCGGCAAGTGGTGGGATGCGGGGGAGACGTTCGGCCTGGCGACCGTGGTGCAGACATTCAGCAGCGCGCCGCGGGAGCCAGGGGCAGCGCTGGCCGTCTGCGCCGACGGTGAGGTCGTCGGCAGCGTGTCGGGTGGATGTGTCGAAGGCGCCGTCTACGAGCTGTCAGGCGAGGTGTCGGCGAGCGGCCAGGCGGTGCTGCAGCGCTACGGCGTCAGTGACGACACGGCGTTCAGCGTCGGGCTGACCTGCGGCGGGATCATCGACATCTTCGTGGAGCCGGTCAGCAGGGACGGCTACCCTCAGCTCGGTGAGATCGCCGATGCTGTGCGGGCCGAGCAGCCGGTGGCCGTGGCGACCGTCATCGCGGGACCTGGCGCGGTCGGCGCGCGCCGGGTGATCTGGCCCGCTGACCATCACCCTGCCGCGACCGGGACGCTCGCCTCTGGCGACCGCCTTGATCAGGCGGTCGACGACGACGCGCGGGGCATGCTGGCGCAGGGGCTCACGGGGGTGCGCCGGTACGGGCCCGACGGCGAGCGACGGCGGGACGAGCTGTCGGTGTTCGTGCAGTCGTTCGCGCCAGCACCGCGGATGCTGGTGTTCGGCGCCATCGACTTCGCGGCCGCCGTCGCACGGATCGGCAAGTTCCTCGGCTACCGGGTCACGGTCTGCGACGCCAGGCCGATCTTCGCGACTAGGAGCAGGTTCCCCGACGCCGACGAGGTCATCACGGACTGGCCGCATCGCTACCTGGTCGGCGTCACTACCGATGACCGCACCGTGATCTGCGTGCTTACCCATGACCCCAAGTTCGACGTGCCCGTGCTTGAGGTCGCCCTGCGGATGCCGGCCGCCTACATCGGGGCCATGGGCAGTCGGCGAACGCACGCCGACCGGCTCGACCGGCTGCGCGAGGCTGGCTTGTCGGAGGAGGAACTGGCCAGGCTCCGCTCGCCGGTCGGCCTTGACCTCGGTGCCCGCACTCCCGAGGAGACGGCCGTCGCGATTGCCGCCGAGCTCATCCAGAGCCGATGGGGCGGCTCGGGCCAGCCGCTGACGCAGACCGATGGCCGAATTCATCACGACTTGGCACATCAGGCCGCGGGGCCGGTCACTGATTGAGTAATGAGACGTACCCTGGCTTGGTGCGGGAATCGGCTGACAATAGCGCTGAAAGTCGCGCGGAAACCGGTGGCGCTGAATCCGGTCGTATCGAATCCGGCCACGCTAGGCTTTCGGATGTGGCCGGATTGCTGCTGGCCGCGGGGGCCGGGCGAAGGCTGGGCAGGCCAAAAGCGCTGGTCGAGATCGGTGGCCAGACCCTGGCGGCGCGCGGGGTGGCGCTGCTCCGCGACGGCGGGGCCGATCCGGTCGTCGTCGTGGTCGGCGCGGCTGACTTGAACATCCCCGGCGTGGTGATCGTGCATAACCCTGACTGGCGTACCGGCATGGGCTCGTCCTTGCGGACCGGGCTCGCGACCCTGCCCAACGACGCTGGCGCGGTCATCGTGGCCCTGGTCGACCAGCCCCTGATCGGCCCGCAGACCGTGCGACGGCTGATCGCGGCGTTCCGCGGCGGCGCGCAGGTGGCGGTCGCCTGTTATTCAGGACAGCGCCGGAACCCGGTGCTGATCGCCAGGCCGTACTGGGCCGAAGCCGCCGCGAGCGCGGTGGCCGACGCTGGTGCCCGTGAGTTCCTCCGCGCCAGGGAGGATCTGGTGACCTTGGTGGAATGTGGCGACATCGGCCGGCCCGACGATCTTGATACCGCCGAGGATCTCGAGCGAATCAGCGGGTTGATCGCCCCCGACGGATTTGTTGGCTAATCCAGGGGTTAATAGACACAGATACCCCAGGTATGAGTCACGCTGTCGGCCGGGGCTAGCGTGATGCGATCATCGCCGGAGGCGAACGAATTAGGCGGGCAGGTCATCGGCTCGATCGCGAGGGCGCGGCGGCGGTGGTCAGCGGGTAGCGCGTCGCCGGTGAAGACTTGCAGCCAGTCGTAGCCGGGACCGGCCCAGAGCCCGAGGCTGACCGAGTCGTCGGTGAGCCTGGCCCAGGTCCGGCCGGTCTCGTCCCTGGCCAGGCCGGTGAACGCGTGGTCGAGGTGACTGTCGGCGATAGGCCTGGCGGTGCGGAAGTCGAATTGGGTACCAGCGACGTCCTTCGGCGGCCCGGCCGGGATTCCCCGGTCATCGGACGGCAGCCAGTGCGCGGCGGGCAGCTCAAGCACGCAGCTGTCCACCAGGGTCGCGCCCGTGGTCAGGTACGGGTGCGAGCCGGTGCCGTACGGGGCTGGCTGCGCGCCGACGTTGACCGCGGTAATGGACACTTGCAGGCCGTCGGCGGGGTCGAGGCGGAAGTGGGCCGACAGCTCCAGGCAGAACGGGTAGCCGGGGCGGCCGAGCAGCAGGTGCGTCAGCGTGATCTCATCGGCAAGCTCCGCCGTCGGCTGCCAGTTGGTCCACCGGGTCAGGCCGTGGATGGCGTTGCCGTGGGCGGGCTCGCTCAGCTCGAGCTGGAAGGCGGTGCCGTTGAACTCGTACTTGCCGCCGTCGATCCGGTTCGGCCAGGGCAGCAGCAGCTGGCCCGCGCCGCCAGGGGGCAGCTGGTCGGGCGCGTACTGGGTGATCAGCGGCTTGCCATCGTGACTGAGCTCCCGCAGCCCGGCTCCGAGCTCGGTGACCGTGGCCCGGTAGTCGCCCGCCTGGATCTCATGCTGCGCTCCGGTCAGCGCGATCGCGTTCGGCTTGTTCATGGCTCCCATCATCGCGGGCCGTGAGCTCGCTCGTGCGCTGGTGGCCAGAAGATCCAGGTAGCTCGCCTCGAGCCCAGTCACCTACTCGCGCGGGGCCAGGGCGCCGGTCCTGACCGCGTCGGCCACCAGCACGCCGAACAGGTAGAAGTACGCCGACTCCTCATCGGTGAAGACGCGGACCTCGTGGCGGGAGCCAGCGGCCGAGTTGAAGACCTCGAAGCCTTCGTCGGTGCGGACCAGGCACATCGCTCCGTCTACGTCCTCGCCGATGGCGTACGCGGTCGCGGGGATCGCGGCTTGGGTCGCCAGGTCGGAGAAGATCTTCTGAGTCGGGAGGCGGCGCTTGGTGGCCCGGCGACGGCGCGGGGGAGCCGCAGACTCAGCGTCGTCGGCAGGCTCTAGCTGGAGTGGCTCGGCCGGTGGCTGCTGGATGGCCGGTGCTTGCTGGATGGCCGGTGGTTGCTGGATGGCCGGTGGTTGCTCGGCCGCTAGCGGAGCGGCTGGCGGCTGGACGGCGGCTGGCGGCTGGACGGCGGGGGGCGACTGGGCCATGGGGGGCGCGTCGGCCAGCAGGTGCGGCAAGGTCGCGGGACCGAGGTCGTGACTTGAGCCGTTGCGAGCGGACGAGCCATTCTGATAGGCCGGCTCCGGTGCCAGATAGGCGGCGTAGGGACTCGTCGGCGGGACTGGCGCTTCCGCGGCCGTCCCGTCTGCCGCCGTCGTGGCCGCGGGCGGGCTGTCTTCGAGCGGTGGCGGTGGCTCCGGCTGGGGCTGGCTCACCTCGGGCGCCGGGACCGGCGAAGGTTGCATCGAGTTCTCTGGTGACCACGAAGGCACCACCGATGTCGCCGAACCTGGCTGCATGACATTGGTGGGGTCCGAGATCCCGGCCGGCGGTCCCGCCACGACCTCCGTAGTCAGCTGCTCGGTGCTGACCGGCGGCGCCGGGTCGTCGGCCGACACCGGCATGGGCGCAGCCTGCGGGGCAGCCTCTGGGGCAGCGAGCAGGCCGGGCTCGGTGGGCGCTCCGGTCGGCTGAACCGGCGGCGTCAGCGGCTGGCTGGTCGTGGCGAAGGGCGCAGGCTCGGCCGTGATTGGCTGGGCCTGGGCCGTTGGCTGGGGCTGCGCCGCTGGTTCGGGCTGGGCTGCTGGCTGGGCCTGGGCCGTTGGCTGGCCAGGGAGCGTCGTCGCTGGCTGGTCAGGCCCGACGGGCTGGGCCGGTCCAGCTATGACTTGCTGGGCGGGTGTTATTGGCTGGCCTGGCGGTGTTTCCATTGACTGGCCGGGCGCGGCGAGCTGGTCGGACGCGTTGAGCGGGTCAGGCGCGGCCATCGCCTGCTGGCCGAAGATCGCATCGGCCTGACCTGGTGGCACTGCGCCGGGCGCGGTAACCGGCGGTGCCGCCTGCGATGGAGCAACCTGGGCCGGCGCGGCCTGAGGTGGCGCGGCCTGAGGTGGCGCGGCCTGAGGTGGCGCGGCGTACGGCTGCGCGGCCTGAGGTGGCGCGGTGTACGGTTGCGCGGCCTGAGGTGGCGCGGCGTACGGTTGCGCGGCCTGAGGTGGTACCGGGGCGACCAGCGCTTGTGTGTCGGCTGATGGCTGGGCTGCCAGTTGGGCCGCTGCCACGACAGGCTGGATCGGCGTTGGCGCGACCTGATGTGGCTGCGCCCCGGCTGATGGCTGCGCCCCGGCTGATGGCTGCGCCGCTGCGGCTGGCTGCGCCGCGGCGGTTGGCTGCGCCGCTGCGGCTGGCTGGGGTGCTGGGGTTGGCTGGGGCGCCGGGAGTGCCTGAACGGGCTGGGCTAGCGGGCTTGCTTGCGCCACCTGGAGTGGTTGCCCCGCTGCGGGTGGCTGGGCGGGCGGTGCTGGTTGCGCGGTCGCGGCTGCGGCTGGCTGCGCTTGGCGCGGTACCTCGGCCGGCGGGGCTGGCTCTGGGATCGGCTGGCTGGGCGTGAACGAGGGCGTCATTGGCTGAGCCGATGGCGCTGGCGGCTGGGAGGTCGTCGCGGCCGGGGCGGGGGCAGCGGCCTGGTAGGTAACGTCGGAGGAAGAGGCCTCGCCGGCTGGGGGTCCGACGGGCGCCGGCTGGGTGACCAGGTCGGGGGTCGGCGGTGCGACCAGGGCGAGAGCCATCGTTGCGGTGAGGTCGGCCGAGGGGTGGCCGGGACCGCCGATTGGTTGCGCGGTCGGGGCGGCAATCGGTTGCGGCGGGCCGGCCGACGGCTGCACGGGGATCGCGATTGGCTGGGAAGCGGGGCCAGGGCCGGGCTGGCCGGGCGCACCGCTTGGCTGTGCCATCAGTCCGGTGGCGGGCTGCGCGGTGCTCACCGGCGGCTCGATCGGTCCGGTGGCGGGCTGCGCGGTGCTAGTCGACTGGGCGGTGCTAGCCGACTGCGCGCTGTTAGCCGACTGGGCGGTGCTTGCCGGCTGCCCGATGTTCACCGGCGGCTCGATCGGTCCTGCGGCCTGGTGCGTCGGTGCGGTCGCTGGTGGCGCGGCCAGGTCGGCAGCGACACCAGCAGCTGGCACCGGCAGCGAGGCGGGGCTGGCGATCTCGGCGGGCTGGGCTTGAACGGTCAGCTGCGCTGGACCACTCGGCTGGGCTGGAGTTATCGGCGGGGCTGGACCACTCGGCTGGGCTGGCGGGTGGTTCTGGACTGGTCCGCCGGGCTGGGCCGGGGCGGTCGGCTGGGCTCGCCGGCCCGCGCGTGACTCACTGGCCGGGCGTGGCTGGCCTTTCGGGCTCCGGCGGGCTGAGGTCGTCGCGGCTCGCAACGCCTGAGCCTCAAGCGGCAATGGCGGCTCGTCTACAACGGGGATGGCGACCCCTGACCGTTCGTCAGATCGAAGCGCGCCGGGTTCGGGGCGCGACCGCCCGCTAAGCAAGACGCCTGGCTCGTAGACCGGCGGTCCAAAGCCCGGCTGGCTGTAGCCAGGATCCTGCTGGCCATAGTTAGGCTGATCGTAAATCGGCTGGTCGTAAGCCACGCCGCCGTTAGCCACCGGCTGCTGGACGCGGCCGCCGCCAGCCGGCGGAGCCCCGAGCTGGGTTCTGCCCTGGTAACCGTCGGTCGGGCCGTACTCGCGGGGCGAGCCGGGATCGGTGTCCGGCCGGTCCTGGATCACGCGGGTCGGCCTCGTGTGCGGCCCGCTGTCGTCGCGCTGGGAGAGCGGCAGCCGCTGCTCCACGATGTCGCTGACCTCGTGCCGGGCGGTGATCAGCTCGAAGACGCCCCGGTCGACCTCCCAGTAACCGAGCTGGGCCGCGCGGATCGCGTCATGGCCTAGGTACACGATATGCAGCCGGTCAGACAGGTCATCGAGCACGATGCAGGGCTCACCCCTGAACACCCCGACCGGGCGGGACTCGTACAGCGCCTGGATGTGCGCGCGGTCGACGCGCTTGCGCCAGTGCCCGGTAGCAGGCTCGAACCTCAGGTCTTCCGGCGGCGGGCACGCGGCGAAGAGGACGATGTCGGACTCGTCCGGTCCGATCCCTGCCTCGTAGGGCGCCCCTTGGAAACTGGCCAGGATCCGGTATCGCATCGTCAGTTTCCCTCCGCAGGCCTCAACCATACCTGTCCGTCATAGCGGGCGATGAAGTCCTCGTTGCCGATGGTGATTCGGTAGATCTCGGTACCAACGGGAATCGGCATGAGATCGACGTAGAACTCAGGTATCGGGTGATTTGGCCAAGACGTGTAGCCGGTACCGGTGAATGGAGCCTTGCCGGTCCAGTCTCCGCCTCGCTCGACGGAATAGGGAACTATATACGGCTCCGGGGTCGCGGCGATCCAGCGGAGCATGTAGATCTCGGCCATGTCCGGCCGGAACTCCGAACCGTCGTAACCCAGGTCGAGGGCACGGAAGAAGTCAGCAGGGTCGGTGAAGGAACAGTCGGCCATCCGGTACACGAAGCCGGCGACGACGGCGCGACGGCCGGTCAGGTACGGCTCAACCAGCCGAGGCGGGATCGGCTTCTGCAGCATCGTCCCGGCTTGAACCATCGGCGGTGCCTGAGGGATGTTCCGCACTCGCTCCCCTGTGTCTGGCTGCGTGCAGTTCTTATGAAACTCTCAAATCGCAAGTTGCGTACTTAACTTCCGGCGAGAACTCGCTCGCATCTCGTTCGGGACCAGCGCGAACCGAGCCGGCCCGCCAGGCTGGCCGCCAAAGCGGGGCCGAACAGCGCTGGGCGCAGGGCGCCAGAGTACTAGTGTCGGTTACGTCCGGGCCGCAGCGACTAGATTAAGATGCCGGAAAGCGGTCACAGGACCGTCCTGCCGGGAGTGGGTGGGCTCGCCTGATTTCCGCTGGAGCCACCCCAGGTGAGGCTGCTTCGGCGGCCTGGTGTCACTTAGAGTTGGCGTGTGCTGGGCATTGGCGGGGGCGATCCCGCGTTCCGCGACGATGACGGGTCGGCTGACCCCAGGGTGACGAGCGCGCTGGCCGAGTTCGCTGACGGTCGGGGCAGTGAGCACGAGGTGCTGCTGGCGCTGGGCGCGAGCCGTTTGCTTGTTCCCGTGGTGGCCGTTCTCGCTGATAACCGCGACCTCGTTGCTGACCCCGGCCTCGTTGACGGCTCGAGGGTGCCCGACCTCATGGCGGAGGCTGGCGACCACGCGGCCGGCGATCCTGATTCCGCCGCATTGCGGCGTGCTGGGCAGGGCGAGAAGGCCACTGACATGGCCCTGCCGACGCTGGTGGGACTCGACGGGCGGCGCGCGATCCCGGCGTTCACCAGCCTCGAGTCGCTGACGCGCTGGCAGGCAGACGCGCGCCCGGTGCCAGTCATTGCCCGCGCGGCCTGCCAGACTGCGTGCGCGGAATCGGCGGCGGTGGTGATCGACGTCGCCGGGCCGGTGCCGTTCGCCATCGAGGGCGCGCGGCTCGCCGCGCTCGCGCGAGGCGAGGCGCCGCCGCCAGCCTGGGCCGATCCCGACGTGCGTGAGATCGTCGCCGCTGCGCTCGCCGGTCACCTCGAAGTCGAGTCATTCGAGCTTGAGAACGGCGGCGACGACCACGATCTGGCGATCGTGCTCGCGCTCGCCGGCCAGGCGACGGCGGAGTCGAGCGCCGCCGACCTCGCTGAGCTCGGCGGCGCGGTCGTAGCGGAGGTCATGTCCCGGCTTGGCGCCCGCCTCAGGCGGGGCGTCGGGATCTGGCTAACCGAGCCATCGGCGCTCGACCAGCAGTTCTGATCCCGAACTTCACCCCAGGATCCTCACCCCGCCGCCCGCGATGGCCTGCTCAACCGTACCCATGAGGGCGGCAGTTCCGGGTGCGCGGAGCGCGGGGGGAGATCCGAACTACAGCGTCGCGCCTCTGCTGTAGTCCCAACAACAGTAGAGGCGCGACGCTGTAGTTCGATAGGCGACTCTGCGGGCTCAAGGCACCAGCTCACCGGCCCTGCATGCAAGCTCCCCGCGCCAGGTTGCCGTCCGGGGTCACGCCCCAGCTAGCGACGACGTCAGCCGACGGCCACCGGAGGACACGCCGACGCGGCGGGCCGGGGATGGCGGAATGGAGATGGCTCTGGGTCGGGCATTGGCCCGGTTCTGGCAAGATCGGCAGCATGTTGCGTTGGTTGACGGCCGGGGAGTCGCACGGGCGGGCGCTCGTGGCTATCTGCGAAGGGCTGCCCGCCGGGGTCGAGGTCACCACGGCCGACATCGCGGCCGCGCTGACCCGCCGCCGAGCTGGCTACGGCCGCGGCGCCCGGATGAAGTTCGAGCAGGACGAGGCCGAGCTCACCGGCGGCGTCCGGCACGGGCGCACGCTCGGCGGCCCGGTCGCGATCAGGGTCGGCAACACTGAATGGCCGAAGTGGACCACGGTGATGTCGCCCGACCCTGTCCCGGATGAAGAACTAGCCGACCAGGCCAGGAACGAGCCGCTAACCAGGCCAAGGCCAGGCCACGCTGACCTGGCCGGGATGCAGAAGTACGGGGCCGACGACGCGCGCCCGATCCTGGAACGGGCCAGCGCCCGCGAGACCGCCGCCAGGGTCGCGCTCGGCGAGCTGGCCCGCCGCTTCCTGAAGCAGGCGCTCGGCGCCGACATCCTCAGCCACGTCGTCGCGCTCGGCGGCGTGAGCGTCCCGGCAGGGACGCTGCCAGGGCCCGACGACCTCAAGGCGATCGACGCCGATCAGGTCCGTTGCCTTGACCCGGTCACCAGCGCCGCCATGGTGGCCGAGATCGAGTCCGCGCGCAAGGACGGCGACACCCTCGGCGGAGTCGTCGAGGTCGTCGCCTACGGGCTGCCGCCTGGCCTGGGCAGTCACGTGCACTGGGACAGGAAGCTCGACGGCCGGCTGGCCGGGGCGATGATGAGCATCCACGCGATCAAGGGGGTCGAGATCGGCGATGGCTTCGCGACGGCGGCCAGGCGCGGCTCGAACGCCCACGACGAGATCGAGAACACCAAGGACGGAGTGCGCAGGCTGACCAACCGGGCGGGCGGCATCGAAGGCGGGATGAGCACCGGCGAGCCGGTCAGGATCAGCGTCGCGATGAAGCCGATCTCTACGGTCCCGCGCGCCCTCGCCACCATCGACGTCCGCACCGGCGAGCCGGCCAAGGCCATCAACCAGCGCAGCGACGTCACCGCCGTCCCCGCCGCCGGGGTCGTGGCCGAGGCGATGGCCGCGCTGGTGCTCGCGGATGCCGCGCTCGAGAAGTTCGGCGGCGATAGCGTGACTGAGGTCAGGCGCAACCTCGCCAGCTACCTGGAGGCACTGATCATCCGATGAGCGTCCCGACGCGACCAGACCCAGCCGAGCCGGCGGAGCCGGCCGAGCGGGCGGAGCCGGCCGGCCCGGCCGAGCAGCCCGAGCAGGCCAACCAGGCCGAGCCGATCGTGATCCTGATCGGCCCGCCGGGCGCGGGGAAGACGACCGTGGGCCAGTTGCTCGCGGAGCGGCTCGGGGTCAGCTTCACCGACACCGACACCGAGATCGAGGCCACGGCAGGCAAGCCGGTGGGCGACATCTTCATCGAGGATGGCGAGTCGGTGTTCCGCGACCTGGAAAGGACCGCGGTCGCCAGGGCGCTCGGCACGAGCGGCGGCGGCGTGCTGGCAGTCGGCGGCGGCGCCGTGCTCGACCCGCAGACGCAAGAGCGGCTGGCCGGGCGCCCGGTCGTCTACCTGGAGACCGGGTTCGCCGCCGCCGCCAAGCGAACCGGCCTCAGCCAGGCCAGGCCCCTGCTCATCGGCACCAACCCGCGCGCGACCCTGAAGGCCCTGCTCGACCAGCGGCTCCCGGTCTACCAGCGGCTGGCCTGGATGACGGTCGGCACCGACGACCAGGACGCCGAGCAGGTCGCGGCCGAGATCGCCGCCCGGCTGAGCACCCAACAGGGCGCGAGGTGACCCGCGCGATGAGCGCGACCGGGATCACCGTCGGCGGCGAGCGACCCTACGACGTCGTCGTGGGCACACACATCGCCGATCAGCTGCCAGCCATGGTCGGCGAGCGGGCCAGGACGGCCCTGCTGATCCACGCCCAAGGCCTCGATGAACACGCCAGGCCCTTCCGCGAGGCCCTGGCCAATGCCGGCTACGCGGTCGCCGTCCAAACAGTCCCGGCCGGCGAGGCCGCCAAGGACATCAACGTCGCGACGTCGCTGTGGTCGGCCCTGGCCGCGCACCGGGTGTCTCGCTCGGACGCGATCGTCGGCCTGGGCGGGGGAGCCGTGACCGACCTCGCCGGCTTCGTCGCGGCGACCTGGCTGCGGGGCGTCCGCGTGGTCCTCGTGCCGACCACACTGCTCGGCATCGTGGACGCGGCCGTCGGCGGAAAGACCGCGATCAACACCCCGGCCGGGAAGAACCTGGTCGGCGCCTTCCACCCGCCCGCGGGAGTGCTGGCCGACCTCAGCACGCTCGCGACGCTTCCGGCCCGTGAGTACGTCAGCGGCCTCGCCGAGGTCATCAAGGCCGGGTTCATCGCCGACCCGGTGATCCTGGACCTGATCGAGCAGGATCCGGTCGCGGCCGCCGCCCCCGGCGGCGAGCACGAGCGCGAGCTCGTCGAGCGCGCCATCAAGATGAAGGCCGACGTGGTCGCGGCCGACCTGCGCGAGTCCGACTCGGGCCGCCGGGAGACCCTCAACTACGGGCACACGCTCGGCCACGCGATTGAGCGAGCCGAGAGGTACCAGGTACCGCACGGCGAGGCGGTCGCGATGGGAATGGTGTTCGCCGCTCGCGTCGGCCGGCTGGCCGGCCGCCTCGATGACGCGACGACCCGCCGGCACGACGCGATCCTGGCCGCGGTCGGCCTCCCGACCAGGTACGAGGGCGGCGCGTCCTGGCCCGAGCTGAGGGACACGATGACGATCGACAAGAAGACGAGGGGGAGTCGGCTCCGGCTGGTCGTGCTCGATGGCCTCGCCCGCCCCGGCATCCTCGCTGACCCGCCCGAGCGACTGCTCGAGCAGGCCTTCGAGCAGGCCTTCGGGCAGGCGTGAGCGATGCGCACGGTGCTCGTGCTGAACGGGCCGAACCTGTCCAGGCTCGGCACTCGCGAACCTGACATCTACGGCACGGCGACGCTCGACGACCTGGCCAGCGCCTGCACGGCGACCGCCGGCGAGCTGGGCCTGCGAACGGACTTCCGCCAGACCAACGACGAGGCCGAGCTAGTCGGCTGGATCCACGAGGCGATCGACCAGCGGATCCCGGTCGTGCTCAACGCGGCCGCCTTCACGCACTACTCGTATTCGCTGCGGGACGCGCTGGCGATGCGGACCGCGCCGGTGGTGGAAGTGCACTTGTCGAACCCGGCCGCCAGGGAGGAGTTCCGGCACACCTCGGTGATCGCGGGGGTCGCCGACGGCACCATCGCCGGCTTCGGGTTCGCGTCCTACCAGCTGGCGCTGCGCGCCGTGGCTGGCCTGCTCGAAGACGCCGGCTGACCGGGCCCTGACGGCCGGGAAACCGGCCGGTTACGATGCAATCGCCGGGAGAAGCTCGGGCTGTGCGTTGAACTCCGCAGGGGATGAGGTCACGTTGCGTATCGGGATGTCGTTGAACTACGCGGGCGGGTTCGCCGAGACCGTCGCCGAGCTGGCCGACTACGAGAAGGCCGGCCTTGACATCGTGTTCGTGCCCGAGGCCTACAGCTACGACGCGGTGAGCCAGCTCGGCTACGTGGCCGCGAAGACCGAGCACTTGCAGCTCGCCTCGGGGATCATGCAGCTGTACACGAGAACCCCGACGCTGACCGCGATGACCGCGGCCGGGCTCGACTACGTCTCGAACGGCCGCTTCAATCTCGGCATCGGAGTCTCGGGGCCGCAAGTCATCGAGGGCTGGCACGGCGTCCCCTACGACGCGCCGGTCGCGCGCACCCGGGAGACGATCGAGATCTGCCGGGCGGTCTGGCGTCGCGAGCGGCTGGTCTACGAGGGCAAGAACTACAAGATCCCGCTGCCCGCCGGCCAGGGCACGGGCCTGGGCAAGGCACTGAAGCTCATCAACCACCCGGTCCGCGACCGGATCCCGATCTTCGTGGCCGCCGTCGGGCCGAAGAACACCGAGATGGCGGCCGAGCTTGCCGAGGGCTGGCAGCCGATCTTCTACTTCCCAGAGAAGGCGGCCGGGATCTGGGGTGCCTCGCTCGCGGCTGGCCTGGCCAAGCGCGACTCCGCCCTCGGGGAACTCGAGGTGATCGCCCAGGCGACCCTCGCGATCGGCGATGACGTCGCCGACTTGGTCGACTTCGGCCGCCCGGTCATGGCGCTGTACATCGGCGGCATGGGCGCGCGCGGCCAGAACTTCTACACCAAGCTGGCTTCCGACTACGGCTACCCGGACGAGGCGATCGCCGTCCAGGACGCCTACCTCGACGGCCGCAAGGACGAGGCCGCCGCGCTGGTGCCCAGGTCGCTGATCGAGGGCATCTCGCTGATCGGCACCAAGTCGCAGGTCGCCGACCGGATCGCGGCCTACCGCGAGTCCGGCGTGACCACCCTGAACGTGCAGCCGCTGGCCTCGACCCACGCCGAGCGCGTGGCCCTGATCGAGCAGGTCAAGGAGATGGCGGCTTAGGCCAGAGCCCGCTGGCCAGGTAAGGCCGGCGCGCGCTCGGCGCCGCGCCATGAGCAGCAAATTGCCTCGGCTACGCGGGTCGGACCGGCCAGCCGGTCCGACCTCACCCCGGGATTGGGAGCCTGCCGGGGTAGAGTCCAGGTATGGCCACTGGGCGGGATGCGCGGGGGAAGGCGGCCAGCGCGAAGCCACGGGTGGTGATCGTCGGGTCGGGGTTCGCCGGGCTCACCGCGCTGACCCGGCTGGCGAGGTCTGGCCTGGCGGTGACGCTGGTCGACCGCAACACCTACAGCAGCTTCCAGCCCTTGCTGTACCAGGTCGCCACGGCCGGGCTCACTTCATCCGACGTCGCGTACCCGACGTGGACGGCCGCGCACAAGACGCGGACCTTGTTTCGGCGGGGCGAGGTCACCGGGGTCGACACGCAGGCCCGGCTGGTGACGCTGGCCGACGGCGGTGAGCTCGGGTACGACTACCTGGTGCTGGCGACCGGGGTCAGCGCGGCGTTCTTCGGGGTGCCGGGCGCGGCTGAGTACAGCTTCGGCTTGTATACCCGGCACGACGCGATTGCTTTGCGTAATCATTTGATGGCGGAGCTTGAGAAGCGCAGTGAGCCAGGGAACGACAGCCTGCCCCGCAAGGAAAACGGGCCGGACCAAGGGCAGCTCGGCATCACGATCGTCGGTGGTGGGGCGACCGGCGTGGAACTGGCCGGGACGCTCGCCGAGCTGAGGAACATCGCCCTGCCGGCGTCGTTCCCGCTGATCGACCGTCAGCAGATCCGCATCACGCTGGTCGAGCTTGGCCCGGCGCTGCTGGCCCCGTTCAGCGAGCACCTGCGCGAATACGCCAAGGCCGAACTGGTCAAGCGCGGCGTCGACATCCAGCTCAACACCAAGATCGAGCGCGTCGAGCGGGACCGGGTGGTGCTCGCGGACGGCTCGGAGCTAGCCAGTGACCTGACCGTCTGGGCGGCCGGGATCGCCGGGGCCGAGTGGATCGGCAAGCTCGGCCTGCCGACCGGGCACGGCGGCCGGCTGCTGACCGGCGCCGATCTTCGGGTGACCGGGCAGGACCGGGTCTTCGCGGTCGGCGACATCGGCGTGATCGATGGCGATCCGCTGCCTCAGCTCGCCCAGCCGGCGATCCAGCAGGGACGCCACGTCGCCGACCAGATCAAGAAGATCGAGGCCGGGCGGCCGACCGTGCCGTTCAGGTATCACGACAAGGGCCAGATGGCGACGATCGGCCACCGCTCCGCCGTCGTCGACCTGCCCAGCAAGATCAGGATCAAGGGCACCATCGCCTGGCTGGCCTGGCTCGGACTGCACCTGTTCTACCTGCTCGGCAACAGGAACCGGATCTCGGCGCTGGTCAACCTGTCCTGGCGGTACTTCACCTGGAGCCGGGGCGGCGGCGTCATCATCGGCGACACCGACACCGGCCCCGGCTTCACCGCCTGAGCCGGCCGGTCGCCCGCGCTGGCATTGATCGCCTTACAGTTCATTCATGTCCGGCATACACGAATCCAGGCGGGATCGCGCGCGGCCGCAGCTGGCCGCCGCGGGCGCCGACGCGGGGCTGATCACCAGCGGCGTGAACGTCAGGTACCTGACCGGCCTGGCGAGCTCGAACGCCGCCTTGCTGCTGACGGCGGACGGCCGGGCGGTGCTCAGCACCGACTCCAGGTACGCGGGCACGGCCGAGCGCGACTGCGCCGATGTCGAGCTGCTGATCGAGCGCGACGTCGCCGCCGTCCTTGTCCGCCTGGCCCTGGCCGAGGGCCTGGGCGCGATCGGGTTCGAGGACGAGAACCTCACGGTCAGCCAGTTCACCGAGCTCCAGACGCTGGATGACTCACTCGAGCTCGTGCAGCTCGGCGGGAAGATCGACAACCTGAGGATCATCAAAGACGCCACCGAGCTTGAGCTGCTCGCCCGCGCTTGCCAGATCACCAGCGACGCCTTCGCGGCGGTGCTTGGCCTGTTCAGGCCCGATGTCACCGAGCGGGACTTCGCGGTGGCGCTTGAGCGCATGATGGTGGACCTCGGGGCGGAAGCCCCGGCGTTTGAGAGCATCGTGGCCTCGGGGCCGAACGGCGCGATCCCGCATCATGTGCCAGGCGATCGCCAGTTCGAGATCGGGGACCTGGTCACGGTCGACTGCGGCGCCCGTTACGGCGGGTACCACGCCGACATGACCAGGACGGTGGCGATCGGTCAGGCGGCCCGCTGGCAGCGCGAGATCTACGACCTGGTCGCGCAGGCGCAGGCGGCCGGGGTGGCGGCGGCCCAGGTCGGGGCCGAGGTGTCCGAGGTCGACGCGGTGGCCAGGGAGCTGATCGCCGACGCCGGCTACGCCGAGAACTTCTCGCACGGGCTTGGCCACGGGGTGGGCCTGGTGATCCACGAGGCTCCGTGGCTTGGCAGCGGCCGGACCGGTACACTACAGGACCGGGTTCCTATCACCATCGAACCCGGGATTTACCTGCCTGGTGCGGGCGGCGTCCGGATCGAGGACACGCTCGTCGTCCGCGCAGGTACCGGGGCGGCAGGCTTGGCCCAGCCGCTCACCACGATCACCAGGGATCTGCTCGTCCTTTAGGCACGTCTGGCCGCGCGCCAGCTGCCGGGCCGGGCGGTCCCGCCCGCATGCAGGAGAAGCGACCAACGTGGCCACCACGAACGACCTTAAGAACGGCATGACACTGAACATCGACGGCCAGCTATGGAATGTCGTGGAATTCCAGCACGTCAAGCCGGGCAAAGGCGGCGCCTTCGTGCGGACCAAGCTGAAGAACGTGATGTCAGGCAAGGTGGTCGACCGTACCTTCAATGCCGGGGTCAAGGTCGACGTCGCGAACGTCGACCGGCGCGAGATGCAGTACCTATACCGCGAGGGCGACGAGTTCGTGTTCATGGACGTCCAGGACTACGACCAGCCGCGAATCCCGGCCGAGACCGTCGGCCCGTCGGCCGACTACCTGCTCGAGGAGCAGATGGTCACGGTCGCCTTCAACGAAGGGACGGCGCTGTACGTCGAGTTGCCGCCCGCCGTGGAACTCACCGTCAGTCAGACCGACCCTGGCTTGCAGGGTGACCGGTCCACCGGCGGCACCAAGCCAGCCACGCTGGAGACCGGCGTGCAGATCCAGGTGCCGCTGTTCATCACGACCGGCGAGAAGGTCAGGGTCGATACCCGCACCGGCGATTACCTCGGCCGGGCGTGATCGTCCCGTCCGCCAGCAGCGACCTGAGCGTCGGCTCGCTCGCGACCAGGAGCCTTGATGGCCGCGCGTAGCAAGGCCCGCAAGCGGGCCCTTGACATCCTGTTCGAAGCCGAGGCGCGGCGCGAGTCGCCGTCGGCCGTGCTCGAGAGCAGGACCGTGCAGGCTGACCCGCCGGTGAGCAGCTACGCGGCCGACCTGGTGCGAGGGGTGCAGGCCCATCGCGACCAGATCGACGAGCTGCTCACCGAGTACTCCCACGGCTGGTCGCTCGACCGGATGCCGGCCGTCGACCGTAACGTGCTGCGGATCGGTGCCTACGAGCTGCTGTGGGGGAGCGGGATCCCGCCGGCGGTCGCCATCAGCGAGGCCGTGCTGCTGGCCCAGAGCCTGTCCACCGACGCCTCGCCCGCCTTCGTCAACGGGTTGCTCGCCCGGCTGCTCCAGGAGCGGCCATCGATCGTCGGGGACGCCACCGTCGTTCCTGACGACGGCGACGCCGCTGCCGAGGACGACGCCGCTGCCGAGGACGTGGACGACGCCGAAGACGAGGACGGTCTCGCCGACGCCGACGCCGACGCCGAGGACGCAGGCGCGGACCCGGGCGAGCCTTCCTAGCCTGGCCAGGTGAGGTCGCCGTCAGCGGCCTTGGGACTGTCGGCACCCGCCGCTACAGTCAGGCAGTATGGCGGGAGTGCCCCAGGCTGGCGCGGGCGGGGAGAGTGACGGCCCCGCGGTGGCCGGCCCCGTGATGGCTAGCCCCGTGGTGGCTAGCCCCGTGGTGGCTAGTTCAGCGGACGACGCTGGCTGCCACATCCTGCATATCGACATGGACGCCTTCTATGCGAGCGTCGAGATCAGGGACAGGCCGCAGATAGCTCACCAGCCGGTCATCGTCGCCCATACCCAGGGCCGGGGCGTGGTCTTGTCCGCGAACTACATCGCCCGCCGCTTTGGCGTCCATTCGGCCATGCCGGCCAGCCGGGCCCAGCGGCTGTGCCCGCACGCCGTCTTCGTGCCGCCGAGCCACCAGCTCTACGCCGCGGTGTCCAAGGAGGTCATGGCGATCTTCCGGGCCGTGACTCCCGAGGTGGAGCCGCTGTCGCTGGACGAGGCCTTCCTCGACGTGTCCGGGGCGATCCGCAGGCTGGGCCGCCCGGCCGCGATCGGAAAGGGGATCCGCGAGCAGGTCGCCGGGCAGCTCGGCATCACCTGCTCGGTCGGCATCGCCTCGACCAAGTTCGTCGCCAAGTTGGCGTCGGTGCACTGCAAGCCGGACGGGTTGCTGGTGATCCCGGCCGATGGCGTGCTCGACTTCCTGCACCCCTTGCCGGTGTCCGCGCTGTGGGGTGTCGGCGAGCGGACCGGCCGGGCGCTGGCCCGGCTCGGGCTGCGCACGGTGGGCGAGTTGGCGCAGGCGCCGGTCGGAACGCTGGAACGTGAGCTCGGCAAGGCGACCGCCGCCCACCTGTCCGCGCTCGCCTGGGGCCGGGACGAGCGGAAGGTGACGCCGCACACCCCCGATAAGAGCATCGGCGCCGAAGAGACGTTCGCGACCGACATTGGCGACCCTGAGGTGATCAAGCGGGAATTGCTGCGACTGGCCGGGCGGACCGCGCGCGGGCTGCGATCCTCTGGCTGCGTGGCCAAGACCATCTCAGTCAAGCTCAGGCGCGCCGATTTCACGACAATCACTCGATCGCGCACCTTGCGCGAGCCGACCGACGTCGCGCAGCGCATCTACGCCACGGCCTGTGAGCTCTACCTGGCTTCTGGGCTGGCGGAGGGCACCTTGCTGCGCTTGGTCGGGGTACGCGCGGCCGGGCTGACCGAGGTGACCGGCACGGGTAGCCAATTGGCGTTCGACGAGCGCCCTGACTCCTGGCGCGAGGCCGAGGCCGCGATGGATCAGATCGCCCGCCGGTTTGGCTCAGGTGCCGTCACGCCGGGGTCGCTCATCACGCCCGAGAGCCCGCGCGATACGGGATCGCACCGGAGTTGACCATGCTCCGGCAGTTGCTGGCGCGGCTCGTTAGGCACCGAAGTCTGGTGCCTGCTCGGGCGTCCCCTTCCACAGAACGCGCTGGCCCTCGTATTCTGGACAGAGCCAGGCCGTTTGGCTCCGCCATCACGTCCGGCCGGCGCGAGTTATTGGGAGGCACCGTGCCGCTTTCCGAGCACGAGCAGCGTCAGCTCGAACAGATCGAGCAGGCGCTCTACGCCGAGCACCCGCGATTCGCCAAGGCGGTGCGGGCGGCTGATCCACGCGTCCACCATCGCCGCCGGGTCGTCTATGCGGCCATCGGGTTCGCTATCGGCCTGGTTTTGCTCCCTGTAGGCATATCGACCAATCTTGTCGAACTTAGCGTCGCCGGTTTCGTCGTCATGCTCGGCTGCTGCTACTGGGCCGCGCTCAGCTACCGCCGGATGAACGGACTGCCGGCCGGCCGAGTCTCGATCAAGGAGCGGCGGCCGCGGCGACGCGAGAGAAAGGCAAGCAGGAGTAGGCGTTCGGGCTCCGGATTCGGCGTGCGCCTAGAAGAGCGCTGGCGCCGCCGCCAAGAGGGCCAGGGAAAATAACCCCGACCAGGTCAGGCGCAAGGAATCAGGAGATTCGCCACGAACCGGCGACCGAGCCAGCCCGGCCGCCAAGCCGCGCCGCCCACTTCCGCCGCCCAGCCACGCCGGCAAGCTCCGCCGGCAAGCCGCGCCGCCCAGTTCCGCCGGCAAGCCGCGCCGCCTAGTTCCGCCGCCCAGCTCCGCCGGTAAGCCGCGCCGACAAGCTCCGCCGCCCAGTTCCGCCGTCCGGACCGACTGTCAGTCACCTGACCAACTCCAGCGATCCTCCCTGATCATGGCGCCCTTCATGATCACGGCGACTCGACCGAGCGATAGCCCACAGCGCAAGTCTCCGTGATCCTCGAAAGATCATGATCCCGGTAGTTCGTCCGGGTCTCCGCGCGCGGGTCCTCCGTGATCTTGGTTGAACCATGATCACGGAATGGTCGGAGTACCCCAGATCCTCCGTGATCAAGAAGGTGAGCGTGATCACGGGCTGGTGAGGGACCACCGGGGCCGCGAGACCGTCCCGAGTCTCCGAGTGCGATACCACCCAAGCCTGACCGCGCGTCGTCGAATGTATGCAATCGTTCGCACTAGAAGATCTCGGTATTTTCACCGGTCCATGTTCCGGAGAAATAACAAGATCATGACTTTGGGGCCGGGGGGTCTCCAAGATCTTTCTTGGAAGCCCCGAAAATTCATAAAAGGGGGGCTGGGCCGGGCGTGCTTGGGCGGCGCGGGGCTGGGTTTGGGTCGGGCGCGCTCGGCGCCGTGGGGGCTGGGCTGGGTCTTGTCGCACTCGGCGG
>DATKFV010000063.1:0-99129 GCA_035511035.1 Streptosporangiaceae bacterium | reverse complement strand
ACAGCCTAGCGGCGGCGACCTCGGCGGTCACCCCGCTGGGCTGCCGCTGGTCCGCTCACGGCCTAGCCGGGGTGACCGGAACGGTCACCCCGGCTAGGCCCAAGCGCTGGTTTACTTTGTATCGAATTTATGAATTATTGGCAGATTCTCGCTATTGTCGCGAACCTTGCCGTTGTAGATGTTGCTGTGCGTGATCGTGAAGGTGCCCGCCTCGTCGCCGCTGGCCCGGTCGGACAGCACTTCCACGGTCGCGTGCCTGGTGCTGGCGAAGTGGTCATAGCTCGCGACCGAGAAGCTGCCGAACGTCTGCCCCGAGTACTGAAGCACCTCGATGCCGACGTCGCCGCGCTTGAAGGTGCACGAGCTTATGGACGCGACGCCCTGGTCGAGCGTGACGCCCTCGTAGCGGTTGTCGACGAACTCATCTCCCGTCAACGTGACCTGGGGGTTCTTGATCCGGCCGGTCTTCGGGTCGGCCGAGTAATAAAGGCCCATGTCGTTGTCGGAGATGACGTCGTCTTCGACGAAGTTGCCCCGTTCCGCGGCGTAGAACAAGATGCCCGCTGACTGGGAATCGGTGAGCCCATTGGAGCCGCACGGAGCGGCGTTGTCGCTGCACTCGTTACCGGTGATGGTGGAGGTCGCGATGTAAGCGTTCGCGCCGTTGCTGACCTGGATGCCGTTCTGCGCGATCTGCTGGGTGGGGCCAGCCCCTGTCACCGTCGTGTAGGTGATGCTGGCACTTGAGTGCAAGCCATCGATGGTGACGCCATTCTTCTGGTACCCGCTTACCCACGAGTCCGACATGCTCAGGTGACCGACCTCGACCGGCTTGGTCCAGGACATGCCGACCTGCAGCCCGACGCCGCCTTGGCAGCCGTTCAGCGGGTAGGCCCCGGCCGCGGTCACCGCTGAGTCGGTGAACGTCAGGGTCGCGCCGCCGCCGACCAGGATGCCGTACAGGCTGTCGTCGCAGGTAGAACTCGGCCAGGCCGCGTCCACGACGATGTTGTTCAGCGTCACGTCGGCGTTGCCGCAGATCGCGATGCCGTCCTGGTCCGGCTGGAAGGCGCCGGTTCCCTTGGCGGTATCGCAGGCGGTCGTCGAGTCGACCGGCGCGGCGGGCAGCGTAACCTGCACGTTGCCGAGCCCGACGATCGTGACCGACTGCGTGATCTGCAACTGCTCGGTGTAGTTGCCGGCGCAGACATCGATCGTCGCTCCGGCTGGCGCCGCCGTGATGGCGCTCTGAATCGTGTTGAAACCGGGGTCGGCGCAACTCGTTCCGTTCCCGCTGACCGTCGTCGCCGTGCTTACCCACAACGTCGTGCCGCTCGCCTGGGCCACGCCCTGACCAACGAGGAGTCCGGCTGCGGAGAGAGCGACCGCAACTACGCCATACATTAGAAATCCCGAAATTCTTCTCATACTTTCCCCTCCACTGGGGACCACCCACCACTGGGTAGACGGCCACATCTACCCTCGATTACGGCGATTAGCCAAGCTAACATTCTCAGACTGGTCGAAGTTGACCCCTAATAAGCAAAGGAGGCACATGCGCATCGGGCAGATCGCGATCGACGTGAACCCGTTGCGCGAGAGCAGGGACTTCCGCCTGCTGTTCACCGGCCGCCTCGTCTCGCAGGCCGGGAACGCGATCGCGACCACGGCCGCGAACTGGCAGGTCTACGGGCTCACTCACTCATCCCTGGCGGTCGGCCTGCTGACCCTGGCCAACAGCGTGGGCATGTTCGCCGGCCTGCTCGCCGGCGGCATGTACGCCGACCGGCATGACCGGCGCACGGTCATGATCATCAGCCGCGGGCCGCTCGTCGTGCTCGGCGCGCTGTTGCTGGTCAACAGCCTGATCAGCCATCCGCTGCTGTGGGCGGTCTACGCGCTGGTGTTCGGCTCGGGCGCGCTATCCGGCCTCGGCTCCCCCGCCTCCACCGCCGCCATTCCCGCCGTGGTCGGCGAGGCCCAGATGCCGGCTGCCGCCGCCCTCAACGCCATGAGCGGGCAACTCGGAAACCTCGGCGGGCCCGCCCTGGCCGGCGCGCTGATCGCGGGCCCTGGGCTAGCTGCCTGCTATGGCATCGACACCGCGTGCCTGGCCATCTTCGGCCTCACGGTGTTCTTCATCCGGCCGCTGCCGCCGGCCTCGCTTGGCGCCAGGCCGGGGTTCCGGTCGATCGCCGAAGGATTCAAGTACGTCACCCACAACAGCGTGGTCGGCGGCATGCTCGCCGTCGACACCAGCGCGATGATCTTCGGCATGCCGTCGGCGCTGTTCCCCGCGATGGCGCGAATGCATTTCCACGGCGGCTCGGCCACGTTCGGCCTGCTCGCGGCGGCGCCTGGGTTCGGTGCCCTGATCGGCGCGGCCACCAGCGGCTGGACCGGCCGCCTGCGCCGCCCGGGCGTCGTCGTCATCATCGCCGGCCTCGCCTGGGGCGCCGCGATCGTCGGCTTCGGCCTGTCCGACAACCTGGCCATCGGCCTGACCTTCCTGGCCCTGGCGGGCATGTCCGACATCTTCTCCGAGGTGCTGCGCAACGCCCTGCTCCAGCGCTACACCCCCGACCAGCTCCGCGGCCGGGTCTCCAGCCTGTACCTGGCCCAGGTCAACAGCGCCCCCGCCCTCGGCAACGTCGAGGCCGGCGTCGTCGCCCAGCTATTCTCGACCACGATCTCGGTCGTCTCCGGGGGCCTGATCTGCGTAGCCGGCGCCGTCCTGCTCGGCGCGATCAACCCAGCCCTCCGCCGCGCCACCCTCACCTCTCCCGACGACCGCGACCCCGACGCCACCACCTCGACCCCGGCCCCTAGGCCAGCGCATCCCGGGAATCGTCCGTGATCAAGGAACTCTGATGATCACGGACGATTCCCGCGTGATCACCCGGTCGAAGTACCGTGATCAGGAGTTTTCCATGATCACGGAGATGTGCGGCGTGCCACCAGGATCGTCGGCACGGGGTAGCCCGAGCTGATCACCAAGATCAGGCCGCCGAAGAAGAGCGACAGGACCGGCAGCGACGGAGTGCCCCCCGGCGCGAACCCGGTCAGCGTGATCTTGATCAACGCGAAGACGTCGGCACCCACCCCGGCGGCTACCAGCCATGGCAGCCAGCGCCCGCCGCCGACAGCGGATTGCCTCCTGATCCCCCGCCACCCGACTCGCGCCGTCCGATCCAGCGCCAGTTCGAGTCGGCGCACGAGCACAACGAGCGGCACCAGGACCAGGCCAAGCAACGCGATCCAGGCTGGCCGCAGCGCCCACCATTGCCAGGAGCCGACGCCCGGCTGCGGCATGAGCCCGGCCGGGTAAATGATGACCGCGACCAGCACGACCGGCAGCATGTGCCAGAGGTACACGGTCATCGTCGTCTCATTGAGCCTGCTCACCAGCCGCCACGCCCGCGTCCGCGCGAGCAGTCGCTGCCCCGCCCCTTCGACCGCGAGCAGCAGCCCGGTCTGCGCCGCCGCGAACGCGCAGAGCGCGACCGAAGGCGGGTTGGCGTTCTGCACGCGCTCGCTGGACACGCCGATCATGTCGACAGGGAACGGCCCGAAGGCCAGCAGCGCGGCCAAGGCGAGAACCCCGATGATCCCCAGCACGTACCGGTTCGCCCGCCCAGCCAGCCAGCCGTCCCGCCAGGCGAAGCCGAGCAGGAAGATCGCGCCCCAGCCGAGCAAATAGTTGGCGAAGCCGATCACTGGCAGGTGCCCGCCGATCATCCCGACATCCACGACCACGACCCCGGCGACCATGACCAGCGGCGCGCCGACCCCGAGCCGCGCGTGCAGCGCCAGCAACGCCGGCGTCAGCAGGACCAGCAGCAGGTAGACCGGCAGGAACCACAGTTGCAGCCCTACGAACCAGGCCGCCTCGCCGATCTCGGACCGGCTGACCCCGGCCGCCCTGGCCGCCAGCACGGCCAGCACCGCCACCGCCACGTACAAGGTCGTCGGCGTCAGCAGCCGCAGCGCCCGGCTCCGCAGCCAGGTCGCCCAAGTACCTCCGCGGGCGCGGTGGGCCGTCCATGAGGTCGCGTTCGCGTAGCCGCCAACGACGAAGAACACTGGCATGACCTGGAACAGCCATGTCAGCCACCGGCCCCAGCTAATCGCCGCGAGCGCGTCGATCCCTGACAGCTGACCATTCTTATAGGTGATGGCGGTGACCAGCCAGTGCCCGGCCACGACGAGCCCGATGGCTCCGACTCGCAGCAGATCGGCATACCGGTTCCGCTCCACGCCCACGGGCCCGGCCTAGCGGCGCCACCGGGACCGTCGCCGGTCAGCCAGCACCTGCCGCACTACATTGCGGCCGGGGATGCCGGTGACGCCACCGCCACCGTGCGTCGAAGAGCCCGCCTGGTACAGGCCGCGCAGCGGGGTGCGAAGGTCCGCGTAGCCCGCGGCCGGCCGGGCGTGGAACATCTGCCCCATGGTCAGTTCCCCGTGAAAGATGTTGCCGCCCACCAGGCCGTACTCCTGCTGCATCTGGTGCGGACCGATCACCTGCCGGTGCAGCACCGAGTCGGTGAAGCCGGGCGCGACCAGCTCGAGGCGCGCGATCACCCGGTCGGCGTACTGGTCGAGTTGCGCCTCGTCCGGCTTGTCGGCGTAGCTGCTCGGCACCCACTGGGTGAACAGCGACATGACGTGCTGACCGGCCGGCGCCAGCGAGTCATCGAAGACGCTCGGGATGCAGATGTCGGCGAACGGCAGGCGCGACGGACGCCCGCTGACCGCGTCGGCGAACGCCTGCTCGACGTCGTCCAGGCTCTCGGCCAGTACGATCGTCCCGCCGTGCACCTGCGGGTGGAATTGCGGATGGCTGGCGAAGACCGGGAGGCGGTCAAGGGCAAGGTTGATCTTCACGGTACCGCTTCGGCTTTGCCAGCCCTTGATATCTTCAACAAATTCGCTGGGAAGCTCATCTTGCCTCACCAACTGCAGGAACGATATCGCCGGATGCGCGGTCGTGATGATGGTCGGCGCGCTGATCAGCTCGCCATTGGCCAATTCGACGCCGGTCGCCCGGCCATTGCTTGACGTGATCGCGGCGACCTGCGCCCCGGTCCTGATCTCGGCGCCGAACGACCGGGCCGACTGCGCCAGCGCGGCGGTGACGGCGCCCATGCCGCCGCGCGGGAACCCCCACGCCCCGGCCTGGCCAGCGGCGTCGCCGATGTGATGATGCAACGTCACGTAGCCGGTACCGGCCGACCGCGGGCCCGCCCACATGCCGATGACGCCGGAGACCGAGAGCACCCCGCGCAGGGCGTCGCTGTCAAAGTACTGGTCGAGCAGATCGGCGATGCTGCCGGTGAGCAGCCGGGTGATGTCGACCGCGAGCCTGGTGTCTACGCCCCGCAGGCACCTGAGCAAGGCGGCCTGGCCGAGCAGGTCAGCCGGCCGGCGTGAGCCGAGCTTAGGCGGGATCCGCAGCAGCAGCGGCCCGAGGACAGCGGCGATCCTCGCCAGCCTGGCCTGGTAGGCCTCGTAGTTATCGGCGTCGCTGACGGAGAACTTGGCGATCTCCTCGTGCCGCTGCGCCCGATCGTCGGGCAGGCGCAGGTAGCGCCCGTCTGCGCGGGGCGCGAAATAGCCGCCCTGCGGGTAGACGTGGTAACCGTGCCGATCGAGCCGCAGGTCGGCGACGAGGTCAGCGGGCAGCAAGGAGACCACGTAGGACAGCGACGTGACGGTGTAGTCAGGTCCGAACGGGTGCTCGCTGACCGCTGCTCCCCCGACGATCTTCCTGCGCTCGAGCACGAGGGTCGCAAGGCCGTGCTTGGCCAGGTAGGCCGCCGCGACGAGGCCATTGTGGCCGCCTCCAATGATGATCACGTCCCAGCGGCTCATTTAGGCCTGGTTCCCAGCCATCGTCCGGCTCAACCTTCAGGCGGACGCGCGGACCGGTCCGGGCCGCTAAGGTGGGCTAGCGTGCCAGGGCGCTTTAGCAATCGCGGCATTGTCCGCATCGCCGGGATCTACCTTTGCTCGGCGGCGATCTGCACTGCGCTCGCCACCCACGGCAAGGCCCAATTCGTTGACTTGCACGTGTACCGCCTTGGCGGCGACGCGGTGCTGCACGGCCGAAACCTGTACCGGTTGCGGTATGTCAACTTGCCGTTCACCTATCCGCCATTCGCTGCCATTTTGTGCACCGCCCTGGCCGCGCTGCCGTGGGGCACGGCGGCAGCCGCGATGGCACTGGCCAACTGCCTGGTCCTGCCGGTGATCTTGTACTTCGCCTTGCGCCTTCCCCCAGTCAGCGAGCATTTCAGCGGGCCCGCGCGCTGGAAGCTGGCCTTCGCCGCCGCCGCGGCGGCCATCTGGCTCGAGCCGGTCAGGACGGCGCTCGGGTACGGCCAGGTCGACCTCCTGATCGCGCTCTGCGTGCTCTTTGACCTGAGCCTGCCCGACGAGGCCAGGGTCAAGGGGATGGCGATCGGGCTGGCGGCTGGCCTGAAGCTCACGCCGGCCATCTTCGCGGTGTACCTGCTGCTGACCCGCCGCTACCGGGCCGCCGCGGTGGCGGCGACGACGTTCGCGGCCACGGTCGCGGTCGGGGCGATCGCGGAGCCTGACAGCTCAGCCCGCTACTGGACGGTCATGTTCGCCAGCCCAGGACACGTCGCGCCGGTCCAGGACGCCGAGAACCAGAGCCTGCTCGGCGCGCTGACCCGGGCGCTTCATACCACGCACGTCGGCTGGCTCTGGCTCCCGATGGCCGGAATCGTGGCCCTGACCGGCCTGGCCCTGGCCAGGCTGGCCGGCCGCGAGGGCGACGAGGCCGCAGGCTTCTCCATCTGCGCCATCACTGGCCTGCTGATCTCGCCGATCTCCTGGACGCACCACTGGGTGATCGCGGTGCCCGCGCTGCTGCTCGCCGCCGTCACGGTCTACGCCGGCGCGGCCGGGCGCAGCCGGGTCGCGACCCTGGCCTGCGCCGGGGCCATCGTCGTCGTCGCCGTCATCGGCTGGGTCCGCCTCGCGAGGGTCGTGCCCGGCTCGGACTGGCTGCGGCTATCGCCCGCCGGCGTCGCTACCAGCGAGGTCTACGTCGTCGCCGGGCTCACCGCGCTGGTCGTCGCCGGCTGCGCCGCGTACCGGAGACTGTCAGACCCGGCTGGAACGATGACGGTAACGATGACCGCACGGCCAGCCGGGAGGGCGCCATGGCTCGCGAAACCTTCACCATTGCTCCGCGGGGCCCGTTCTCGCTAGCCGAGGCGGCCCTGTTCGGATTCGGACAGCGCTCCGACAGCGCCTGGGATGGCGTGATGCGGCTCGCGTTCTGCCTGGACGGCTACGAGCAGCCGGTCGGCGTCGAGGTCCGCCAGGACGAAAGCGGCGTCGTCAGCGCTGTAGTAGTCGATAGCGCTGTAGTAGTCGATAGCGCCGTCGTGGCTGATAGCGCCGCAGTAGTCGATGGAGCCCATGTTCGCCGACCGAGCCTGGCCGCGGTCGAGCGCCAGGTGGCCCGTGTCCTGTCCCTCGACCACGACGGCACCGAGTTCACGAAGATCGCCGACCGCGACCCGGTGATTGCCCGGCTGCAGCAGGTCGCTCCCGGCCTGCGGCCGCCGCTGTTCTACTCCCCCTACGAGGCGGCCGCCTGGAGCGTCCTTTCGGCCCGGCGTCCGTTCCGGCAGATGATGGCGGTCAGGCAGCGGCTCAGCGAGGCCCACGGCGCGACCTTCGACCTCGCGGGTCAGCCGCTAGCCGCGTTCCCGCTGCCCGAGGCGCTGCTCGAACTGGAGTCGTTCCCTGGCATCGCGACCGAGAAGCTCGAGCGGTTGCACGGCGTGGCCAGGGCGGCCCTGAACGGGCAACTCGACGCGGACAAGCTGATCGAGCTGGGGCCCGAGGCCGCCATGGCCCAGCTGCAGCAGATCAAGGGCATCGGCCCCTTCTACAGCTCGCTGATCGTCATCAGGGGCACTGGCTTCGCCGATGTGCTTCCCGTCGCCGAGCCCCAGGCGCTGGCCCTGACCTCCCAGCTCTACGACATCGGCGAGCCACTGACCGAAGAGCGGTTCCGCGAGGTCGCCGAGCCCTGGCGACCCTTGCGCACCTGGGCCGTCGTGCTGATCAGGGCCGCAGGCCCGCGCCTGCTCGAGGACCGCGTGCTCGCGTGACCCTGACTGCCTGGTCAGGCGCCTAGCCGGGCGGCCAGGTCCAGCTGGCGACCTCGCCGCCCTCGATCAGCACCGTCCCGGCCGGGGTCTGCGCGTCGCGCCAGATCGTGTAAGTACCGCTGCGCAGGCCCGGATAGACGGCGGCGTACACCGGGCGCGGGCCGGTCCGGCGCTCCCTGACCTGGGAGTGCGTCCTGGGCGCGTCCGGGCGGCTGATGTCGATCTCGGCGCCGTCGAGCTCGGCCGGGCAGTAGAGCACGAGCGCCCCGACATCACCCCCGACGTCGAGCACCACGTAGCTCTCCGGGTCCGGCCCTGGCACGTGCTCACCGACCGTGCCAGGGCCGTGTTCACTCACCACCGTGTTCACTCACCACCGTGTTCACCGACCACCGCGTTCACCGACAACGGGGCCCACCAGTCATGACGGGTTGTGGTAGCCGTCGTACGGGATTCCCATGTAAGGGAACCGGTGCAGCGGCCGGTTCTTGACGCTGAACGGGGTCAGGCCGTCGGTCAGGATCTTCGCGACCGGGTCGACCTTGTAAGACGGGTCGACGAGCGGGTACGTGAGCCCGGCGATCGCCCGCAGCTCGATCGTGACCACGTCATCGGTGATGCGCCGCCCGTTCGGGTAGCCGGCCAGGTCACCGCCGAGCACCCCGAGGATGCTGTACTTCCTCGACCCCCACGGAGTCGGCTTGATGGAGGTGTTGAGCCGCAGCATGTCGGCCAGGACTGGGCCAGTGAAGTTGCTGAAGCCGGCGATCAGTCCCTTCGGTATGCCGGTCAGCAGGATCGCCTCGAGGTCGGCCCTTGGCTTGCCCGACGCATCCAGCTTGGCCAGGTGCGGGAAGACCCCCGGATAAAGGACCGGGAGCAGCCCGGCGAGCTCGGGGTGGGCGACGAAGTGCGCGAACTGCTTGTCGTGAGCCGGAGGCTGCCGGTTCCAGTAGTCCTTCTTACCGAGTGCGATCAGCACCTCGTTGACCAGCGGATTGCCGAGCCTGGACACCTGGGAGTACGGACCCGTCGGCCAGCCGCCGTCGCCGTCTTCGGCGGCGATGTGGACCTTTTGCCTGCTCGCGGTGGTCCAGACGCCGATCGTCGGCCGGCCGTGGCTGACCAGGTCGCAGGTAGGCACCTGGATGGCGATGGTGTGGACGTTGAGCCGGTTGGTGGCGTTGACGCCCTTGGCCGGCTTGAGGCCCGCCATCTTGCCGAAGATGTTGGCCTCCTGGAACGGTCGCAGGTTGCCGAGGTCAAAGATCGAGCCGAGGTCCACGTAGAACTGCTCGGCTCGCTGGCCGGCGAAGACCCTGGTGCCGCCCGGCAGCCAGTGCACCGCCTTGCTGCCGAGGTTGGCCTCGTAGTCCGGCGTGGACAAGATGCCGACGTTGCACGGCGGGCAGGCCAGGTTCCGGCCGAGGACATGGTGCCCGCGCCGGTCAACCCTGGTGACCGAGTAAAACTGCTTGCTGTTCCAGGTCGGGTCGGCGAGAGACTTGATCTGACCGGTGTTGTACAGGAAGCTCTCCGGCGTGGTCAGCCTGGTGTGGAACCGGAATTGATAGGTGATGTCGGGCCAGCCGTCACCGGTGTTGTCAATATTGACCTCGTACAGCACGCTGTCGCCGAACTCGTAGAAATTCGGCCCCCCGGCCGGCTCCTGGAGCGGGATGTAGTTGGCGACGAGCGTCACCGTGTCGGGCCGGTCCGGGCTGACGAAAGCATAGACATCAGTGCTGTCGGCGACCGGATCCTTCGAGATGCCCGGCGCTTCGCGATGAGATGACATCGGCTACCTCACCTGCTTGCTGGCTCGCACGAGCCTGGCCGCGAGCTCGGTGTCGTGGACTCGCACCTGGGTGACGCCGCGGTACACGTCGAGTTCCCCGCTGCGGGCGTCCCGCAGGTGCACCACGATCTGATCGGCGGAAGCGGCTTCGTCCGCATCGGCCCTGGCGTCATCACCGCGGGCGTCATCACCACGGGCGTCGGCGGCTGGCCTGATGGTCGCGGCGACTGCGGGGAGATTCATGAACGCGCTCGCCGCGACCCCCGCGGCGCCAACGCCAGCGGCGCCGCGCAACACGGACCGCCGCGAAGGCACCTGCGTTTCCCCGCTGACCGCAGCGTCGTCCGGCGGCGCCGGGCTGAGCTGATCGGCTGGCATAGAGCTTTCTCCTTTGTTTGCCGGCCTCTCTCTTGGCCGGACCCGACGAGCAACCGAGCGATAACTTAGCGACACAGAGTCGCTACTGTAAGTAACATCGCCGTATCCCGAGTGCCGGGATTTTTCAAAGCCGCCCGTAATGGGGACAGGTCAGCCCGTCATCACGTAAGTGCCTCGGCGCCGGTCCGGGCCGACGCCGCGCGGCTCCGGGATCAAGGTCTGGACATGATCACGGAAGTGGGTCCGGGGCGAACCTCGCCTGATCAAGTACGCGGACGTGATCGAGCCTTCTGATATTCGGATTGCCCGCGTAGAATTGGCCTGATTTGACAGCAAAGGGGTGGACATGGTGCGACGTGGTCGCCGAGTCGGCGCCGTTCTGGTGCTCTGCGCTGGCCTGTCTCTCTGGTCCTCGGCTATCGCAGCGGCTCAGCCTGCTCGCGCCGACGGCGCTGGCCCGCACCAGCGCATAGCCGGCGCTGCCAGCGGCACCGTCATCACGCTGGACGGTCAGCACACCGGGCCCGTCTTCGACGGCGTCGGCGCGATCAGCGGGGGCGGCGGTAACTCGCGGCTGCTCATCGACTACCCGCCGGCCCAGCGCAAGCAGATACTCCACTACCTGTTCGGCCCGGGTGGAGCCGACCTCCAGCTACTCAAGCTGGAGATAGGCGGGGACGCAGACTCGTCCGACGGAGCCGAGCCTTCGGTCGAGCACAGCGAGGGCTCGATCGACTGCGATTCGGGCTACGAATGGTGGCTGGCCGAGCAGGCGGTCGCCCTCGATCCGGGGATCAAGCTCTACGGCTTGCAGTGGGCCGCTCCCGGCTGGGTCGGCTCGATCTGGGACAAGGATGACACCAGCTACGTCATCGACTGGCTGAACTGCGCTACGTCACACCATCTGACGATCACCTACCTCGGCGGCTGGAACGAGCACGGCTACAACATCGCCTGGTACGAGGACATGCGCGCGGCCCTGAACGCGAACGGCTACAAATCGGTCAAGATCGTCGCCGACGACGCCCATCCGACCGAGAACCCCTACGACCCGGCGAGCGCCTGGGCCGACGCGACCGCCGCCGCAGGCAACCCGGCCTTCAAGGCGACGATCGGCGTGCTCGCCGTGCACGACACCTGCGACAGCCCGACCGACGGCTACCACTGCTTCGCCACGAGCACCGCCCGCAAGCTCGGGCTGCCGCTGTGGGAGAGCGAACTGGGCGCCATGGACGCCAATACCGGCGCGGCTGACATGGTCCGCTCGATCAACAACGGCTACATCCAGGCCGGCATGACCGGCTACCTCGAATGGCCGCTCATGGACTCCATGCCACCTGGCCTGCCGTACGAGAACCGCGGCCTGGTGACGGCCGACCAACCGTGGAGCGGCAACTACATGGTGAACCGGATGACCTGGGCGATCGCCCAGACCACTCAGTTCACCGAACCCGGCTGGCGGCACCTGGCCGGGGCCAACGCCGCCATCGGCAATTCCGGCACCTATAACTCCTATGAGGCCCCGAACAAGCGGGACTGGAGCCTGGTCGCCGAGAACACCAGCCACTTCGTCGGCCAGCACGTGGCTCCGCAGAAGATCACGGTGCACGTCACCGGCGGCCTGACCGCGTCGGTGGTTCATGTGTGGACGACGAACCTCTGGTCAGCGAACCACGCCACCTGGTTCGTCAAGAAGGCCGACATCCACCCCAAGTCCGGCGTCTTCTCCTACACGATCCCGGCCGGTTACGTGGTCAGCTTCACCTCGACCAGCGGCCAGTCCCACTACCAGGCCGGCTCGCCGCCTGCCGCTGCGCCGTTGAAGCAGCCGTACCAGGCCAGCGCGGACGGAAGCGCCGAGGCGACCTACCTCGCCAGCATTGAGGGCGCCTTCAGCTACCAGCCGTGCCTGGGTGGCGTCAGCGGCGACTGCGTCGGGCAATTGGCCGATCAGCAGCCAGTCTGGTGGCAGGTACCGACCAAGGGACTGCCGACCCCTTACGCGATTGTCGGGTCGCCTACCTGGTCGAACTACACCATCTCAGCCCGAGTGCTGTTCACGCCCTCAGGTGGCACCGTGAGCCTGATAGGTAGATACGGATCGCAAGGCGGCGATGCCGCTTTGTTCACGGGTTATGAATTTGACCTTCAGGCGAATGGCCACTGGACGATCACCCGTAACTCCAACGTCGCCGCCGCCCAGGTCCTGACCTCCGGGTCGGTGGCGGGCCTGACGCCGGACATGTGGTACACGATCTCGTTCACCTTGAGCGGTCCGCACCTGTCGGCCGCGATCAACGGCGCCACGGTCGGCCACGAGGTGACGAACAGCCGGTGGACGGAAGGACTCGCTGGCATCGGGTCGAGCTGGAACCTCGTGCAGTTCGACGGGCTAACGGTCAGTTAACTTTCCGGCGACTTGTCCGCCTCCGCGCTAAATTGGTGCGCCGAGGGGGTGGGTCATGCGCGCTGTCCTTGCCGTGCTCGTCGCGGTCGCGAGCCTGGCGGTCGGTGCCTGGGCGGTAGTGCCCGGCGGCGTTCCGCGCACGTCCGTCACCGATACCCGGATCACGATCGACGGCCAGCGGCCGGGCCGGGCCTTTGACGGCATCGGCGCGATCAGCGGCGGCGGCGGCCCCTCCAGGCTGCTGATCGACTACCCGCCAGCCCAGCAGAACCAGATCCTGAACTACCTCTTCGGGCCTGGGGGCGCCGACCTGCAGATCCTGAAGCTGGAGATCGGCGGGGACGCCGGGCAGTCCGACGGCGCCGAGCCGTCGATCGAGCACGTGCCGGGCCAGATCGACTGCCAGTCGGGGTACGAGTGGTGGATCGCCGAGCAGGCGCTGGCCAGGAACCCGAACATCGTCTTGATGGGCCTGCAGTGGGACGCGCCCGGCTGGCTCGGCGGCAACATCTGGAGCAACGCCGACATCGGCTACCTCATCGACTGGCTGAACTGCGCCAAGTCGCACGGGCTTCACGTCAGCTACATCGGCGGCTGGAATGAGCACGGCTACAACGTCGAATGGACCGAGCGCCTGCGGAACACGCTCGACCTGGACGGGTATAGCTCGGTGCAGATCATCGTGGCCGACAGCTACCCCGGCCCGCACTACCAGCCGGCCCGCACGTTCGGGGTCGCGCAGACGGCGGCCGACGACCCGGCGTTCAAGGCCGCGATCGGCGCGATCGGCGTGCACGATACCTGCGGCCATCCGACCAACGGCTTCAAGTGCTTCTCCACGCCGGTCGCGCGCCACCTGGGATTGCCGCTCTGGGAGAGCGAGGTCGGCTCGCTGAAGGGCAACGGCGCGGCCGCTGACCTCGCCCGCACTATCAACAACGGCTATATCGAGGCCGACATCGTCGGCTACGTCGAGTGGCCGCTTGTCGCGGGCATGCCGCCCGGCCTCATCTACAGCAACCGGGGCCTGCTCACCACCAACCAGCCGCAGAGCGGCTACTACTACGTCGACCGGGTGCTGTGGGCGACCGCGCAGACGACCCAGTTCGTCCAGCCTGGGTGGGCTCACGTGCTCGGCGCCAGCGGCCAGCTCGGCGACTCCGGCACCTACGTCGGCTACGAGGCCCCCGACGAGACCAACTGGAGCATGGTCGCCGAGGACGCGGGCAACCAGAAGTACGCGAAGGTCGTCTCGCCGGAGAAGGTCACCGTGCACCTGACCGGAGGGCTGGCGACCAGCGACATCTCGGTGTGGGAGACCAACCTGTGGTCGAGCAAGTCCGCCAACTGGTTCGTGCGGCAGCCGGACGTCAAGGTGGTAAACGGCACGTTCAGCTACACGCTCCAGCCGGGGTACGTGGCGACCTTCACCTCCACGACCGGGCAGTCCAAGCTGTCCTATCCCACCTTGCCGTACGCCCCGGCTAAGCTGCCGTACGCCGCGACCCCTGACGCAAGCAACGAAGCCTGGGGCCTTGCCACCGAGGAGGGCGCGTTCCTGTACAACCCTTGCCTGGGCGGCGCCGAGGGCCAGTGCCTGGAGCAGGTGGCACCGCAGCCGCCGATCTTCTGGCAGATTCCGCCGGACGGGACGCCGACCCCCTATGCCATCACGGGCGCGCTCAACTGGTCCAACTACACGGTGTCGTCCAGTGTGCTGTTCACTAACGCGGCCGGCTCGGCTGGCCTCATCGGGCGGTTCGACGACCAGGCCCGCGACCCGAAGGAGTTCAACGGTTACCAGTTCGACCTGACCGCGAAGGGCGCCTGGCAGCTGGCTGACAACTCCAAGCTGATCGGACAGACCGTGCTCGCGCGCGGCACGGTCGCCGGCGTCCAGGCCGGCCACTGGTACAAGATCACCCTGACGATGATCGGTGACCAGATCAGCGCGTCGGTCAACAGCAAGCGCGTCGTCAAGGTGACGAACTCGCTGTACCGGGCCGGGCAGGCCGGGATCGAGTCGAACTACAACCGGGTCCAGTTCAACAAGCTGACCGTGACGCAGGCAGGCTGAACCCGACTAGACGCCGCTGCCGCTGCTGTTGCAGTGCAGGTCGTTCGACGGGGTACCGTGGGCGACCCACGGCCAGGCGCTGCCGCAGAACGCCACGTAACGCACCGAGGGCAGCAGGTTCTTGTTGTAGACGAACACGATGTAGGGCCCTACGTAGTAGGTATGGGCCGGCTGGCCGAAGGCGCCGTTCAGGCCCTGCTTCGTCAGGCACAGGTTTCCGCAGGACTTCGCGGTCTTGATCACGAAATTGGCATAATGCTGCGACGGGTCATACCAATACGAGTCCGTCTCGAAATTGGCCGCCACCACCTGATCCTGGAACGTGCGCACCGGCCTGACCTCGATGTTCCCGCCGGTCTCGGCGGTCACGCTGCTGGCGTTCCAGTAACCGGCCAGGCCGTAGGTGAGGTGATGCTGCTGCAGCCAGACCGCGACCTTCGCGTTCGGGTTGGTCTGCGCGGGCGTGGCGGCGTTGTGCACAAGGAAGATGGCGAGAATGGCGAAGACCGCGCCGAGGGCGGGGACGAGGCCGATCTTCATCACCTTGCCGCCGAGCGCTCGCCCGGCCAGCACGGCCCCGATCGGGAGCAGGCCGACGATCTCGTTGGAGTCCGGCTTCGTGCCGAGCACGTAGGCGCCGAGCACGACCAGGAAGGCGACCGTGAGCATCTGCAGGATCTGGTCGTCCTCGATGTAGAAGCGGCGCAGCACGTAGCCGAGCGCCCACACCACCAGGCCGACGCCGACGAGGTGGATCAGGGCGATCACGGCGCTTCCGCCCAGGATCTTGCCGAAGAAGTCGGCGCCGAACACGAGCAGGACGTACTCGATCTTGGCCCAGAACAGCGAGGAGATCTGGGCCGGCGTGCCGAAGGCGGCGATCGGGGTCCGCACGTAGAACCCGCCGGCGGCGAGCACGGCCTTCAGGATCTCCTTCGACAGCACGGCCGACAGCAGCGCCGCGAACACCATCGAGGCGTCGTACCACTGCGCCTTCCACGGTCCTCCGCGCCGGTACATCCTGACCACGTACACGGCCGCGATCGGCAGCGCGCCTTCCACCAGCACGAGCGCGTCCGCGACCTGGGCCCAGGTCAGCAGCACGCCGATGACGATCGGCACCCACCACCGCGGCCTGACCCGGTCCAGCACCAGGTAGATGAACAGCAGCGGGACGTGCGTGCCGGTGTGGTCGGGGCTGGACATCAGCAGGGCGGTCGCCGGGCCGAGCGTCGGCGCGAGCATGATGCCGACGGCGATCAGGCTCTTGACCCAGGCTTCCTTGCCGGCCGAGCGGCCACGGGCGAGGAAGGCGGCCAGCACGACCTGGCCCCAGTAGCTGATCGCGGCGGCGATCGGCACCGTGTTGGCGTTCAGGCCCTTGATCGCCTCGACGAGCGCGTACTCAGGCAGCTCGGTCGTCCAGAACGAGACGTCGGACAGTGACCAGCCGTGCAGCAGGAGGTTGCCGTGCAGCATGTCCCAGCCCTGGAGGGCCTGGGACGCCCCCTCGGAGATGGTGGCGATGGTGCGCGCCTGCCCGATGTAGGCGGCCAGCAGCAGCAAGATGCCCAGGGTGGCGATGCCCGCCTGGACCACCTTCGGGCTCTGCAGGCTCGCCAGCCTGGAGCCGGCTGACGGCGCGGGCGCGCGGTGCGAGCCCTGGGTTGCCTGGGTTCCCTGGCCCTGAGCCGTGGCCTGGTCCTGAGCCTGTGTTGCCTGACCGGCGGGAGTGCCCTGGCCGGCGGGAGTGCCCTGGCCGCCGGGCGTGCCCTGCGGGTCAGGTTCGCCTGGTGGCAGGTCCACCTCAGAGGATGTGGTCACAACGTTTCCTGGGTCGGTGACGGGGAGCGAGTCGCCCGCGTGCAGCGCGGCAGAACGATCGGGACCTCGGCGCGAGAGGCCGATCGGGTCCACATCATACTCATCAGGTCCGATGGCTTACATCCTTCTCGGGACACCCCATAACGAGCGGGCGACCGTGGTGGTATCCGCCGCCCCTCATAACCCCGCGATTAAGTCGCAGATTACGTGAAAGGATAGCCACTCCGGCCGCCGCTCCAGTGATGTCCGACACGCTAGGCGTGACCGGCTGCGTACCCGCGGGCAGGCCCAGGGAATCCCTCGCTGCTGGTAGAGTTCGGTCCTGGTGACAGGGTTACCGCCCCGCCGTCCGCGTTCCATCATGGACTAGTTCCGCGCGGTGCCGTCTAACCACGGTGCCGTCTAACCACGGTGCCGTCTAACCACGGGCGCGTTCGGCCGCGGGCACGGTGGCGGGTGCCGTAGCATGTCAGACTGCTTATATTTCACCCAAATTCCTGACCGGAGGTACTCTCGGTGTCGGCTTCTGGTGCTTTCTCTCGCGACGTCGTCGTGATTGGCGGCTGCGGGCACGTCGGGCTGCCGCTCGCGATCGCCTTCGCCGACCGCGGCCTGCGGACCGGGATCTATGACGTGAGCGAGAGCGCGGTCGCGACCGTCAGCGCGGGCGAGATGCCCTTCGACGAGGCCGGCGCGGCCGACGTGCTCAAGCGAGTGGTCACCGATGGCCGGCTCGAGGCCTCGACCGACAAGTCCATGATCGGCAGCGCCGAGCACGTGGTGGTCGTGATCGGCACGCCGGTCGACGAGCACCTCAACCCCGACCAGTCAGCGATCCCCGAGGCGCTGGCGAAGTTCGTCGACCAGCTGCGGGACGAGCAGATCCTGATCCTGCGCAGCACGGTGTACCCAGGCGTGACGGCACTGGTCGAGAAGAACCTGGCCCAGCTCGGCCTGCACATGGACGTCGCCTTCTGCCCCGAGCGGATCGCCGAGGGCAAGGCCATGACCGAGCTGTTCGAGCTTCCGCAGATCGTGTCAAGCCGTAGCGAGCGGGGCCTTGCCCGAGCTAGCGGACTTTTCCGCACGCTCACCTCCACTCTGGTGCCAATGACGCCAGAAGAAGCAGAGCTTGCGAAACTCTTTACCAACGTATGGCGGTACATCAAGTTCGCAACGGCGAATCAGTTGTACATGATGGCCAATGACCGTGGTCTGGACTTCGAGCGGATCAGGCAAGGCCTGATGCTCGACTACCCGAGGGCAGCCGACATGCCGGGCGCCGGATTCGCGGCCGGCCCGTGCCTGTTCAAGGACACGATGCAGCTCGCCGCCTTCAATAACAACAACTTCGCTCTCGGCCACACGGCGATGGCCATCAACGAGGGCATGCCGCTCTACCTCGTGCACCGGCTCGAGCAAGAGTACGACCTGGCCAACATGACCGTCGGCATCCTCGGCATGGCCTTCAAGGGCGGCTCTGACGACATCAGGTCGAGCCTGTCCTTCAAGCTGAGGCGGATCCTGGCGTTCAAGGCGAACGCGGTGCTCTGCACGGACCCGTACGTCAAGAACGACCCCAGGCTGGTCCCCATGCAGCAGGTGCTCGACGAGAGCGACCTGCTAGTCATCGCCGCCCCGCACCCCGAGTACCGCGACCTGGCCACCGACAAGCCTGTCGCTGACATGTGGAACGTGCTCGGCGGGGGCGTGCGAGTGTGAGCGAGATACCGCGCATCTCGATCGTCATACCGGCCTACAACGAGGACGACAACATCATCCCCGTTCTTGACCGGATGTTCGAGTCGGTGCGGCTGACTTGCGAGGTTCTCGTCATCGTCGACAGCGAGGACGACACCACGATCCCGGTGGTCAACGAGTACGCGCAAAAGGAGCCGCGGCTGCGCTACCTGGTCAACACCTACGGCCGGGGGCCAGCCAACGCGATCAGGTTCGGCATCGACTCGTCGGCCGGGCCCGTGGCCGTCGTCACCATGGCCGACGGCTGCGACGACGCCAGGCAGATCGACGACCTGGCCCGGCTGGTCGAGCGCGGCGTGGCGGTCGCGGCGGCATCCAGGTACATGGCGGGCGGCCAGCAGGTCGGCGGCCCGTACCTGAAGGGCAAGCTCTCCCAGATGGCCGGGCGGTCGCTACAGTTGCTTACGCATACCGGGACAAGAGACGCCACGAACTCGTTCAAGGCGTACTCGACCGAGTTCGTGCGGGCGGTCGGCATCGACTCGCGAGACGGGTTCGAGATCGGGATCGAGCTCACCGCCAAGGCCAAGCGCATGCGCCTGCCGGTAGCCGAGATCCCGACGATCTGGCTAGACCGCCAGGCGGGCATGTCCAACTTCAAAGTCGCCAGGTGGATCCCCAAGTATCTGCGCTGGTACCGGTTCGCATTCGGCTCCAGGCTCACCCCTTCGCAAGTGCGGGAGCGAATGTCAAAGAAAGGTAAGTAATGGAGAAGGTTCTGGTCAGCGGGTCGGCGGGGTTCATCGGCGGATACCTCGTCGAGGAACTGCTCGGCCGCGGATACGAGGTTGTCGGGGTCGACAACTTCTCCAAGTACGGACGGGTCCGTAAGTCCTACGACACAAACCCCCACTACCGACTGGTCGAGGGGGACTGCCGCGACGTCGAGCTCATGACCGGGCTGCTCGAGGACTGCGATCACTTCGTCGCCGGGGCGGCGATGATCGGCGGGATCTCGTACTTCCACACCTACGCCTACGACCTCCTCGCGACGAACGAGCGGATCATCGCGGCCTCCTGCGATGCGGCCATCGCGGCTCACAAGTCCGGGGTCGGCCGGCTGCGCAAGGTCACGTATATGTCGTCATCGATGGTCTTCGAGAGCGCCGACCACTGGCCGTCGCATGAGGGCCAGGAGCGCCAGGTGCCACCGCCGCTGTCGTCCTACGGATTCCAGAAGCTTGCGGTCGAGTACTTCGCCCGCGCGGCCTGGGACCAGTACAAGCTGCCGTACACGATCGTGCGCCCGTTCAACTGCGTGGGGACCGGCGAGAGCCGGGCGCTCGGCGACGAGGAGATCCTGTCCGGCAACGTCAAGCTGGCGATGAGCCACGTCGTGCCCGACCTGGTGCAAAAGGTACTCAAGGGCCAGGACCCGCTGCACATCCTCGGCTCCGGCGACCAGATCAGGCACTACACCTACGGCGGCGACCTGGCCAAGGGCATCGTCACGGCGATGGAGCACCCCGACGCCGCCTGCGAGGACTTCAACCTGTCCACCGCTCAGGGCACCACCGTGCTCGAGCTCGCCGAGGTGATCTGGCACAAGATCAAGGGACCAGACGCCGAGTTTCGCCTCGTGCACGACGACCCGTTCGAGTACGACGTCCAGCGCCGGGTTCCGGCCACCGAGAAGTCCAAGCGGATTCTCGGCTTCGAGGCCGAGACGACCCTCGACGAGATGCTCGACCTGGTTATCCCCTGGATCACGGACGCGGTCCAGGCCGGCACCATCTGAGGCTCACGCAGGCTTACGACCGCTTGCGAAAGCGGCCCCTGGTTCGATAGCGAACCGGGGGCCGCTTGTCGTATGCATCCGGCTATTTATGATTGGTCCCGGAAATTGACACGCCTAATTTGATTACCAAAAGCATGCGTGCGACTACGGTAAGTTGCTAATCTCTGGCGCAGCCACAGATCAAGCGCGGACCGGAGGGGATGTGCCGCGAGAACTCCACGCGAGCCGCTTCGCCCCCGCCCGGGTAGCCACCTGCGAGCCATTGCGCGAGGTGCGCGGGCCGATGCGCGACCCCAGGGTCTCGGTGATCGTCCCAGCCTGCGGCGTCGGCGACCTGATCGTCGGCGTTCTTGACCGGCTGCTCGAGGCCGTGACCCTGTCCTGCGAGGTGCTCGTCGTCGCGGACAGCGAGCGCGACCCGACGCTGCCCGCCGTCATGTACTACGCCGACCGCGAGCCCCGGCTCGGCTGCCTGCTCAACCGGTACGGAGCCGGCCCCGCCAACGCGGTCAGGTCCGGAGTCGAGGCGGCGCGCGCCAGCGTGATCGTCGTGCTGATGGCCGACGGCCGCGACGACCCCCGCCAGATCGACGACCTAGTCCGGCTGGTCGAGCGCGGCTGCGCCGTGGCCTCGGCGTCGAGGTACTCCAGGGGCGGCCAGTTGGCCGGGGCACCCCGGATGCGTGGCTTCGTGTCGCGCGGTGCCTGCCGGTCATTGCAGATCTTCACCAGGCTCGGCACCAGCGACGCGACCAACTCCTTCAAGGCCTGCTCGGCGACGTTCGCCCGGCGGGCAGGGATCGACTCAAGGTACGGCTTCGACATCGGGATCGAGCTCGCGGCTAAGGCCCGCCGGCTTCGGTTGCCGATCGCCGAGATCCCGACGATCGGGGTTGACCACCTCACCGAGATCGCTGGCCTGAAGATAGTGCGCTGGGTACCTGAGTATCTGCGCTGGTACTGGTTCTGCTTCGGCCCGCAGCTGACGATCGCCCAGATGCGGGCGAAGGCCGGCGCAAAGAGCCAAACCAAGACGCCGTTGCCGAACCGGGCCTACTGATAGCGTCTGCGCTCTCACTGGTCGTCCCGGAAGGTCCATCTGTCATGAAGCTCAGGGGTATAGCTCTACTCGTCGCCGGGTCCGTCGCCGTCGGCACGATGATCGGCGTCACGCTGGCCGGCGCGACGGCGGCTGGCGGTGCCGTCGAGCACACCAAGGTCATCCAGCGCACGTTCGTCGTACGCCAAGGCCACCAGCGGGTCTTCGACATCACGTGCCCGTCGGGCTATGTCCCGGTCGGCGGCGGCGGTCACGTCGGGGACAACGAGTGGCTCGGCTCAAACCCTGCCTACACCGGCATCTCGGAGTCAGACGTCGACCTGGCACACACGGGCTGGGCCGTCACCGCCTTCGTCACGAGCCTGCAAAGCCGGACCTCCTTCACCGCCGACGCGGTCTGCGCGACCTGGTCCAGCTAGCCTGACGCGGGCCTGAGCCGCTGCGGATACCCAGTCCACCTCAACTCCTCCGGCAAGTGCCCGGCGTCATTGCAGCTGATCAGCGATGGCGGCAAGCCGGGCTGGCTGGCGATCACGGTGAGCGCGCAGTTCATCTGGTTGATGCCAAGCCAGCGCCAGTCCGGCGCCGCCATCACCTGGCTGACGAGCCAGCCGATCAGGAGGTTATGCGTCACCAGGAGCTGGTGCGTGTCGGCCTCGCTAGGCTGCGCGAACCGCGCGACCGCCGCCGCTGTCATGGCTCATCAGTCTGCCAGCCAGTCCGCCGCCCAAGTAGCGACCTGCAAGTAGTTGCTTGGATTAGGTTATTGCAAGTTATTCGCAATACCTTCTAGACTGACGGCACCGAAGCGACGGGGGGCAGGCACTCATGGCGGCATCACGCCCGGCTGATTCAGGCATCTCTGAGTCACGCTTCGCGAGGATCCGCGCCGCCCTCACCCCGGCCGAGTGGACCAAGTTCGGCGGCATGACCGGCGTGATCATCGGCCTGCACGTACTTGGCTGGGGAATGCTGGCCGCGGCGGTCAGCGGTCACTACCACATCGCCGCCGGCGAGCTCTTCGGCTTCGGGACCGGCATCCTCGCGTACACGCTCGGCATGCGGCACGCCTTCGACGCCGACCACATCGCCGCGATCGACAACACGACCCGCAAGCTGGTCAGCGACGGCAAGCGGCCGCTCTCGGTCGGCTTCTTCTTCTCGCTCGGCCACTCGACGATCGTCTTCGTCCTGGCCGTGCTGCTGAACTTCGGGATCAGGGAACTCGACTCCCAGGTCAAGAACAACGGCTCGGGCTTGCACAACGTCACCAACATCGTCGGCACGTCCGTCTCCGGCTTCTTCCTCTACCTCATCGCCGCGCTCAACGTCGTGATCCTGGTCGGGATCGTCCGCGTCTTCCGCGACATGCGCTCGGGCCGCTATGACGACGACGAGCTCAACGCCCAGCTCGACAAGCGCGGCCTGATGAACCGCATACTTGGCCCCCTCGCCCGCCGGGTCGACACGCCCTGGAAGATCTACCCGATCGGCGTGCTCTTCGGCCTCGGCTTCGACACCGCGACCGAGGTCGCACTGCTCGTGCTCGCGGGGACCGCCGTGGTCAGCGGCCTGCCCTTCTACGCGATCTTGTCGCTGCCGATCCTGTTCGCGGCCGGCATGTGCCTGTTCGACACCGCCGACGGCTGCTTCATGAACTTCGCCTACGACTGGGCCTTCGCCCGCCCGGTCCGCAAGGTCTACTACAACCTGACGATCACCGGCCTGTCGGTCTTCGTCGCCTTCTTCATCGGCACGGTCGAACTCCTCGGCCTCCTCGGCCAGGAATTCAAGATGTCCGGCGGGTTCTGGTCGTTCATGGGCAGCTTCAACATCAACAAGGCCGGCTACGTCATCGTCGCCGTCTTCGTGCTCACCTGGGCCGCCGCCCTGGCCATCTGGAAGTTCGGCAAGATCGAGCAAAAATGGGACCTAGCCTCCGCCGAAGCCCAGGTATCCGACTAACCCGCCGCCCAGCCCAGCCCAGCCCGGCGCAGCCCGACCGAGCCCAACCCAGCCCGACCTAGTCCAACCCGATCTCGGACTATCCATTTTTGGATTATTCGGTTTCGTGCTATCAGCGTCCGCGACTCCCTCCTGGCAGCACGCCAACCGAAGCCAGCCGACCCTGCAATCGTTAGCGCCAAGAGACCTTGGCGAGATTCCAGTGATCACCAAAAGATCTTGGAATTCCTGCCGATCCGTAGCCCGTGCGGATTCCAAGATCATGGCCCCGCCAGCGAAGATCCCCAAGATCTCTCAGTTACCGCGCCTTCGGCAGCACGTAGGTGCCGCGCCACGGGAGAGTCTCGACGAGCCCTGCCCGCGGAGCCGGCTGTGCCCCTCCGGGCGCCGTCCCGGCCCGCTCAGTCCGTTACCACGACAACGTAGTCCCGCCGTTGTCGTGGTAACGACAACTCCGGGACTACGTAGTCGTTCCGGTCGGGTCCAGCAATTGCCGACGCACTGGCTGGCCTGGCTGAAGATCCCGATTCATCGCCGGATCTGCGGACCGCCGTGGCCGAGGCTCTTCGCGAGCGGCAGGCCGGTGGCAGGTAGCTACCGCAGCGCCCCTGGCTAGTTCTAGAATCGTGTTCTAAAAGTGCTAGCCAGGGAGGCCGCGGTGGCGTGGGATTTCTCGACTGAGCCTGAGTTCCAGCAGCAGCTCGACTGGGTGTCGGAATTTTGTCGGAACGAGATCGAGCCGCTTGACCTCGTCTTCCCTGGCGCGGCGTACTCGCGGAACCCCAAGGCCAAGGCGCTCGCCGATCCGCTCAAGCAGCAGGTCAAGGACCGGGGGCTGTGGGCGCTTTTCCTTGACCGCGAACTCGGCGGGCCCGGGTTCGGACAGCTCAAGCTCGCGCTGCTGAACGAGGTCCTCGGGCGCTACCGCTCGGCGCCGGTAATCTTCGGCACGGCCGCTCCTGACACCGGCAACATGGAGATGCTCGCCGCGTACGGCACCGACGAGCAGAAGCAGCGCTGGCTGTACCCCTTGATGAACCAGGAGATCTTCTCCGCGTACTCGATGACCGAGCCCCAGGGCGGCTCGGACCCGAGCTTGTTCCAAACGCACGCGACCCGCGACGGCGACGAATGGGTGATCAACGGCGAGAAGTGGTTCACCAGCGCCGGGTTCCACGCCGACATCATCTTCGTAATGTGCACGAACGGCATGTTCGTGGTTCCGCGCGAGACTCCGGGCGTGCGGATCATGGACTACCCGGCGATGCATAACCACATCCGCTACGAGAACGTCAAGGTTCCCGCTGACCACTTGCTCGGCCCCGAGGACGGCGCCAAGGTGCTGGCCCAGCGCCGCCTCGGCGGCGGCCGCATCCATCACGCGATGCGGACCGTAGCCCAGGTCAAGCTAGCCTTCGACATCATGTGCGAGCGCGCGCTCAGCCGCCAGTCGCACGGCAAGGTGATCGCCGAGCACCAGATGGTGGCCGAGATGATCGCGGACTCCTACGCCGAGATCAACATGCTGCGCCTGCTCGTCCTGTGGACCGCGTGGACGATTGACAACTCAAGCACTCGCGAGGCGCGCACCCAGATCGCCGCCTGCAAGTACACCTGCGCGAAAGTGCTGCGCGAGGTCAGCTACCGCGCGCTGCACATCCTCGGCTCGCTGGGCACGACCGACCTCACCCCGCTCCAGGCCATGTGGGCCAGCGCGCCGACGATGGCGATCGCCGACGGCGTCGACGAGGTGCACAAGGTAACCGTCGCCCGCAACGTGCTCAAGGGCTACGAACCGCAGCCGGGCCTGTGGCCGACCGAATACATCCCGGCCAAGCGCGAAGAGGCCAGGAAGAAGTACGCCGACCTCCTCGCTGACGACACCGAACTCGCAGCCTGGGCTAACTCAGCCGCCCGCCGCAGCCACGCCAGCGCCCGCTGACCATTTAATCAGCCAAGCTCACCCCGCACTCGCCATACCAAACTTGCCGGTTGACAAATCTAGTTTGGAATGCAAATCTACTTGTGACGCAAGCAGGAGCGGCAGGCTCATGTGGCTGACGCGGCAGGCTGCGGCGGACTAAGCGGCGGGTTAGGGCGAGGTAATGAGTGGATCAGGGGCTGAGGCGGCCGACAGGCGGGAGGCCCATGTCACCACCGCGCTGGATGAAACTGTGCACCAGCGGTACCGGCTCGGGATCTTGGTCATCACCTCGCGGGCGCGGCAGGTCGACTTCGGCTACTTGCGGGAAGCGCTCGGCCTCACCTCGGGCAACTTGTCCACCCATCTCATGGTGCTCGAAGAGGCCGGGCTGGTCCAGGTGGAGAAAGGGTACGAGGGCCGTCGCCCGCGCACCTGGGTCAGCATCACCCGGCCGGGCCGGGCCGCGCTGGCCGCCGAGATGGCGGCCCTCACCGAGCTAGTCCGCGAGCACAGCGCTAGTCAACCCAGTGCCAGCGAGCGCGAGGCCAGCGAGCACAGCACTAGCGAACCCAGCGCGGACGAGTACAGGCCAACCAACGATCGACACAGCGCAGGAGGCAACGATGAGCGGGATGACTAGCCAGATGCCCGCGCCGGACGGCGATTCCCAGCGTCTCGGGCCGACGGCGCTGCTTGGGGAATTGCGGGCGCTGCGCGACCGCACTAGTGCCGCTGCCCGGGCATATTGGCTGCCCCTGGTTTTGTTTGGCCTGCTGATCTGCGGGTCACTGCCGTTCTACGAACGGCTGCGGCCGCCAGCCACGCCGCGGCCGATCACGCTGCCCCGGTGCACCGTCGGCCGGCCCTGTCACGTCACGACCGGGGCGCACGTGGTCGTCGCTAGGGTGACCGCGCTCGGCTACTACTGGCAGGTCGCGATCGTGGTCGGCGTTCTGCTGGTTGTCCTGTGGTATCGCTGGCGCGGCGACCGGACCGGCCTGCGCACGCCGACTCGTTGGTTCCTCATCACCGGCCTCGTGCTCGGTGAACTGGTGCTCCTGGTGCCGTTGCTGATCGCCCAGTCCTCAGTCGCCGCGACCGGCCTGCTGCACCGCATCGGCCATGCCGGACCGCTGGTCATCATCGCCGCCCTGCTCTGGGTGCTGGCCTGGGCGCAGCGCAGCCGGGCGCTGGCGATCATCACCGGCTGCTATCTCGTGGCGGCACTCGCCGTCAGCCCGGTGACCGATGGCGGGATCACCGGCGGGACGACCGGCGCCCCCGACCTCGCGCTCGGCACGGTCCGGCTGATCGGGCTCGTGCCGGCCCTGGTACTCCTGGTCGCCGGCGCCGCTACCTGGCTGATTAGCCGCAGCGCTGCCAGTCGCGCCGACGCCAGCGGCTAGCCTGCCTGCGCCCGCAAGTAGCCGGTCAGGTTGTCGAGCATCTCCGTGGTGCCTTCCCGGCGCAGCGAGGAGACCTCCGGCGGTCGTGATCGCCGTGATCACGGGAGCGCGCGTGATCACGGATCCTTGCGGGGCCGACCTGGAGTCGGGCAATCGTCTGCTAAACAAGATCTTGGAGACTTGTCAGCTGCGAGACCAAGATCTTGTGGTTCTTCCGGACTATGGACCGGTTAAAATAACAAGATCTTGCTCCTCGGGGGAGCCGATCCGCCAATGTCTTCGCCAGCTGCCGCGCAACTGGCCGACCTGACCCCTGACCGCTACGCCCAGGTCCGTCAGGTACGCAAGCGCCAGGTCGACGCGCAGGTCGCGCTGCTCCCCCATCAAGGCCGCCAGTAGATGGCCCGGTACCAGATGCTGACCAGCGCGTCGATCGCCCGCTGCTCGTCGCACACCGCGTCCTGCGCATCCCCGCCTTGATACAGCCACACGTAGCAGTAATGCTCGAGCATCGAAGACAGCGCCGACGCCGTGTACTCGCGGTCCATGCCCGGGCAATAGCCCTCCCGCTGCGCCGCCGCGATGCCGGAGCTAATGAATCGCAGCGCCTCCGCCCGCACCAGCCGCCATTGGGCCAGGAACGCGTCGTCGACCATCGACGCCTGGAACACGCCGCTAAGCGCGCCGAGCCGGTCCCTGTAGGTGGACCAGAAGATCGTGATGGCCTCCCGCACGGCCTCCTCGTGCGGCCTTCCGCTCTGGTAGGGCACGGCGATGTCCCGGCTGGCGTCCTCGTGGAACTCGCGGGCCAGGGCGGCGAGCACGTCGGCCTTGCTGTCGTAGTAGTTGTAGAAGCTCGCGGGCGACAGCCCGGCCTGCTTGGCGATGTCCTCGACCTTCGTGTGCAGGTATCCCTGCCGGGCGAACACCTCCTGCGCCGCCCGGCGGAACCGGGCCGACGACCGAGCGCCCTTGGTGAGCCGCCGCGCCGGCTGGGCCGGCGGGGCCTGCTGCGCCGACGAGGCCGTCGGAGCCCCGGAGGCCGTCGGAGCCCCGGAGGCCGTCGGGGCCCCGGCGGCCGTCGGAGCCCCGGCGGCCGTCGGAGCCTCGGAGGCCGTCGGAGCCTCGGACGCCGCCAGGGCCCCCGATCGTGAGGCCGCGTCGCCAGGCTCGCTCATCGTCCGCTCCTTGTGAGATTTCTGAATCTGATATTAGTATCACTTCTACCGCCGCAGCCCGCAACAAGCCCGACGGAGCCCTGTAACCCGACGGAGCCCTGTAACCCGACGGAGCACTGAAGATGCCGAACTCCGCAAGCCAAAGCACGGCCAAGGAAAGCGAATCCCTGCGCCGCCGCCTCCGCGAATTCGTCGATGAGGAACTCATTCCCCGCGAAAAGGTGCTGGCCGAGGAATCGGAGGCGAGCGAGCAGGCGATGGCGGACCTTAAGGTCGCCGCCAAGTCCGAAGGCCTCTGGGCGCTCGGCCATCCGGCCGACCTCGGCGGTGGCGGGCTGAGCTTCATGGATTACGTGTACGTCAACGAGATCGTCGGCCGTTCGTACTGGGGAACCGAGGCACTGGGCACCTTGTCATTCCAGGATTGCCTGATGATAAAGGAGTTCGGAACCCCCGAGCAGAAGCAACGCTGGATTCCTCCGCTCATCGAGGGTGAGGCGTACCCGTCCATCGGCATGACCGAGCCCGACGTGCGCCAGCGCGGTCGACTCAGGCACCGACGCCAGCATCCAGATCTCGCTCATCAAGTTCTTCGGCGCCCAGATGCTGTACGACGTCATCGACCGGGCGATCCAGGTCCACGGCGCCCTCGGCGTGACCGAGGACACCCCGCTCGAGCGCATGTACAGGGACGCCCGCTACGCCAGGATCTACGACGGCCCCGACGAGGTCCACCGCATGACCGTAGCCAGGCGGATCCTCAAGGCCGGCCCCCAAGCCGCCCCCTGGTCCTAGCCAACCCGGCGCCCCGGCCAAACGGACCCCCACGTGGTCCTTGGCGGCCGTGACCAACCCCCACGATGGCACGATGTGGGGGTCAGGGCCGCCACGATGGCACGACGCGGGGTTCGCCCACGGTGAACTCGCCGGTTCCTGGTCAGCCAACTCGCTCACCGAATGGCACGGTAGAGGGTTCGCCTCGTTCCCCCTTTTCGCACAGCACCTATCATCTCGCCAATGAGCTACCGGTCATCCCGCGCCGGTGGGTCAGGGCAGGGTCCATTTCTGGTTGGTGCCGCCAGTGCAGGTGAATATCTCGAGCTGGGTGCCGGGGGTGACATCGAAGGCCGGGTCATTCATGCACTTGCCGGAGGCGGTGTTGACCAGGGCGCCTTTGTCCGCCGCCCATCGCTGGGCAGCGGCGCCGGTGCAGGCACCCAGGTCGACCGGGGTCGAGCGGGCCTTGCCGGTGCCGTCGACGTTCAGGCACTTGCCGTCATGCTCGATCGCGCCGCCGGTCTCGACGACCCACTGCTGCGCGGCCTTGCCGTCGCAGTCGGCGATGACCACCGGCGCGCCGTCCGCGTCGGAGCCGTTCTTGGTGCTCACGCACTTGCTCGGCTGGTAACCGGAGACGATCGGGCCGGTCGGAGCGGCGGGGGCGGGGGCGGGGGTGATCACCAGACCGTGCGGGTCAGGGCCGACCGGGATCGCGGGCTCGGCGGTGTTGGTGGCGAGATTGATCGGGGTGACCGAGTTCGAGCCCCGGTTGGAGACGTAGGCGGTCGTGCCGTCCGGGGTGATCGCGATCTGCCAGGCCTGGCTGCCGATGGGGATCGCCGGGCCGGGAGTGTTGGTGGCGATCGTAATCGGGGTGACGGTGTCTGAGCTTATGTTGGCGACGTAGAGGGTCTTGCCGTCCGGCGAGATCACCATGTCACCGGGCTGCTGGCCGACGGTGATCGGGGAGCCGGGCGTATTGGTGGCGACCGTGATCGGGGTCACGGTATCGCCGCCCTCGTTCGCGACGTAGGCGGTCTTGCCGTCCGGGGTGATCGCTATGGTCTGGGGGCCTGGTCCCACCGAGATCGGCGGGCCGGCCGTGTTGGTGGCAGCCGTGATCGGCGTCACCGTCCCCGAGTCGTCATTGGAAACATAGACGGTCTTGCCGTCCGGGGTGATCGCGATGCCCACGGGGAAATCGCCGACCGGGATCGGCGGGCCGGGTGTGTTGGTAGCGACCGTGATCGGCGTCACGTTGCCGGAGAAGGAGTTGACGACATAGACGGTCTTGCTGTCCGGCGTGAAGGCTAGGTCCATGGGTCCGTCGCCGACCGGAACCGACGGGCCGGCGGTGTTGGTGGCGGTCGAGATCCCCGTCGCCGTCCCCGAGTAGAAGTCGGCCGCGTAGACGGTCTTGCCGTCCGGCGCCGCCACGATCCCGTTGACGCCGCCTCCGGCTGGGATTGCGGAGCCGGCGGTGTTGGTAGCGGTTGAGATCGGCGTGATCGTATCGGTGGAGTTCCCGTCGCCGACGTAGACGGTCTTGCCATCCGGCGTGATCGCCAGATTGTAAGGGGAGTTGCCGACGGTGATCGGCGGGCCGGCGGTGTTGGTGGCGGTCGAGATCGGCGTCACCGTATCCGAGCCGAAATCGGCGACGTAGACCGTGGGCGAGCTACCCGGCGCCGGCGCTGACGGGCCGACCTGGTTCCGGCTGACCGCCGGCCGGGCGAGGCCGTAGCCGGCCGGAGCCGCGACAGCCGGCCCGGCCAGCGCTACCGCCAGGATGACCGGCCCGGCGACCGGCAGGCCGACCCGCAGCCCGCGCCGCCGCCCGCGCTTCGCGGACTTCTCTGCTGTCGCTGACGGAATGGTGATCCCGTGCATCTGCCCCCCTGATGCTTGCCACGGTCCCCGGAGAACCGCGAGCCACTGACGTCGTAGAGTCATCAGTCAATTACTATACGTAGCAAACGACGGGCGCCGGGGCCATTTGAAGTTGGTGGCAAGGTTCCTGGCACGCCCCCGAGATGTCCTGGACCTGATCGCAGCCCCGGCGATGGCCCATCGCCGGGCCTGGCGAGCCGCGGCGAGCCCCTTCGATGTCCCATAGCAGGTGCCAGGGGCCCTTCGGTGGCCCATCGCAGGGGTTCGAACCTGGGGTCCAACCCCCTCGGTGGCCCATTGCCGGGGCTGGCGGGCACATGCCAGCTCGCGACGGCCCGACGAAGGGACTGCCCGCGCCGCCTGGTGCCAGGCATCGGCTACGCGACGGGATCCTCGCAGCGGCCAGCAGCCACAGGTAACCGACAACCCAATATCCCCTGGGTTGCTCCCCAACGCCTTATATATATTCACAAAACTGACTAAATCGACAATATGGTCTAAGTTGCCCTCAATGACGCCACTAGGATGGTCAGTGTTCGTCGGCGGCGCTGCCGGTTCGGGCGCAGCCCGGTGATTACTAGCGGCACTGGTCATTGGGGTAGTGATATATGAATACACCAGAGAGTGAGCCTGTCGCCGGACCCGACCCCAGCCCGCATTCGCAATTAGGTACCCGGCGCCCGCTGGACCAGATGGTTGGCAGGCAAGCGGAAATGGCAATCCTCGACCTGGCGATGGATAGGCCGCCCGGCGAGATCCAGGTACTCGAGATCACCGGTGACCCGTGGATGGGAAAGACGCGGCTGCTCGATGCGTTCACCAGTTCCGCTCGGCAGCGCGGCTGGAAGGTGACCGCCGGCTCGTCAGGTCCGCTGCTGCACGGCCTGCCGTTCGCGATGTTCTCCGATGCGATCGACCGCATGCTCGCCGACGAGGCGACTGCCTGGTCCGATGGGTTAGCCCTAGCCGAGCGGGACAACGAGCCTGGGATACTCACAGCGCTGGCGGTGACCGGACGCTGGCAGGCCGCGCCTGGCTCCATCGCCGTCTACAAGACACTGCGCTCGATCGGGGCGATGCTGCAATCGGTCAGTTCGCCGACCGGCTTGCTCCTGGTCTTCGACGACGCGCACCATGCCGACGAAGCGTCCATGGAACTGCTTAACCACCTCGCGCACCACCCGCCATCGGGCAATCTGCTGATCGCGCTCGGGTACCGCCCGTTGCAGGCCAGGCCGGAACTGCTCAGCCTGCTTGGCGAGGTCAGGGCGTCGGGCCGGTCGCAACTGGTCAGGCTTGGCCCGCTTCCCGAGGCTGACCTCGCCGCGCTGCTGCCCGCCGACCTCAACCGGTCTAACCGCCGGGCCCTGCTGAGGGAGGCGGGCGGCAACCCCGGCCTGCTCAGGGCGCTCATCTCGGTGTCGGCCGGAACGACCGACCTCAGCGGCGACGCCTGGCAGCTACCAGAAGACGTCTCCGCGGCCTGCCTGCGCGACTTCCGCTCGCTGTCAAGCGAAGCCTGGCTGGTCGCCAGGGCGGCGGCGCTCATGGACGAGCCATTTGAGCCTGACCTGCTCATGGGAGTGGCTCAGCTGTCCGAGCTGCAGGCGTTTCCCGCGATTGACGAGCTGACCAGCCGAGATGTGCTGCGGCCAGACAACTCGCTGCGCCGGTTCAGGTTCCGCAACTCCCTGATCAGGCTCGCGGTGTACAACTCGGCCGGAGTCGGATGGCGGCTCGGCGCCCATTCACGGGCAGCGGCCAAGCTCGCCAGCCGCCGCGCCCCGGCCACGTTACTGGCCCGTCACCTGGAGCACAGCGTCAGGTTCGGCGAGCGATCGACGGTGCGAACCCTGCTCGCCGCCGCCCAGGCCAGCTTGTGGGACCGGCCGACCAGGGCGGTGGCCTGGATCAAGGCCGCAGATGACCTCAGTGCCACGGCATCGGCGCGGTCCAGGCTGCTGCTCGGCAAGGCGCTGACCCTGGCCGGACCGATCGAGGACGGCATCGAGACCCTCGACCGCATTGAGCCGCACGACCCTCAGTATGAGCAGATCAAGGCCGAGATCGTGCTCTGGCGTGCCTTCGCCAGGCAGCTAGCTGGGCAGGCTCAGGACGCGGCGCGCGATGTAGCCGAACTCGCCGCCATCGTCGGCGAGGCATCGGGTGAGCTGAGGTACCAGCTGGACCTGGCGCTGCTGACCGGCAGCGTGCTCGCGTCGGCGGAGCCAGGCGCTGTGGCCCAGCAGCGGGTCGCTAGCTGCCCAGAGCCGAGGTACCGGGCTCACGGTCTGGTGCTACTCGGTGCCGCCAACATCAAGTGCGGCCGCTCGGAGCGGGCGGCGCCGCTGCTGCGAGAGGCGACGAGACTGCTCGACGAGCTGCCCGACGCGGAGATGGCGATGCACCTCGACGCCCTGCGGTGGCTCGGCTGGGCCGAGAACGAGCTTGGCAAGCATGAAGATGCCCTGGCCCACCTGAAGCGCGGGGTGATGCTCGCGGACCGGCGGGCGCTGAACTCGCTGCTGCCCGCCATCGCCATCGATTACGCCTCGCTGCTGGTCCGTGCCGGCGACCCGACGCACGCGCTCGGCTACATCGACCGGGCGGCCGAGGCCGCTGAGCTGGCCGGGGCTACCTTCAGGCTTGGGGCGGCACTCGACCTGCGGATGCGGATCACGCTGGCCGGACAGCGCCGGGCTGGCGAGAACGCCGGCCAAGCCGCTGCTGATAAGGACGACGGGCGCCATGAGCTTGGTCAAGGACGCGGTTATCCTGGCGCCGATCTCAGCCTGCTCAGCGAGCGCGAGCTGGAGATCGCCAGCATGGTCAGCGACGGCCGTACCAACCAGCAGATCGCGCGCGCGCTCGGGCTCAGCCACAAGACGATCGAGACCTACCTAGGACGGATCTTCAAGAAGCTCGACTTCTGCTCCCGGGCCCAGATCGCGACGATGATCGGGCAGTCACGAGGGGCGGACGGGACCGCGGCGCAGGAGCCAGCGAAGGGTCAGATGAGCCCTTCCGCGTTAGCCGGCCTCGGTCTGCTCGGCGCGCAGGGCGGGCGCCGCCGCGCACGACAGTGCGCTCGCCTTGATGTCATAGAGCAGTTCGGGCAGGCCGCGCTTGCAGGCAAGCACCTCAGGCCTGGACAGTTCGGTCGGCTCGTCCTGGTCGCTGGCGGCCCATGCCGGGTAAAGGCCGTTCACCGCCAGGTCCGCCCTGATCGCGCGGAGCCGCCTGGCGAGCTGGACGAGCACCATCTCGACCGGCACGCTCACCCGGGACGTAAGGAAGTAGCTGTCGTAGACCGCGAATAGCTCGCTTCGCCGCCAGACGCGGGTAACCTGCTTGCTCGCGGCCGCCTGGAACAGTGATGTTCCCGACGGCACCAGCTTCCTGGCGATGCTCTCGTGGATGACCTCGTTCAGCTCGCTATGCGGACTGGCCAGCAGGCCGATGCCGCCCGTCCGGTCGCGCAGGAGCTTGCGCACCGGCCCGTAGTCGCGAGCCCAGCTGCCGCTGAACCCGCTGTAGTGCGCTTCCATGCTGACGCGGATCACGTCGTGGTACACCTGGCGCGGGCACGAGCCGCAGTACAGCAGCATCGCCGAGTAACCGTCGATGAAGCAGCCAAGACGGCTGGCGACGGCCGCCGCCATCCCATCGTCCGAGGTCGCCGCGGCCAGGTCACGAGCCAGGAGCTGCCACAAGATGAAGGCAGTCTGATGGCCGATCATCCAGCGGAAGCTAAACAGCCGCGCCTGCGCCGAGAGCGGGCCGTCCGGCCCATCCGGGTGCGGACCGGTCACCGCGCCGTGGGCCAGGATCTGGCGACGAGCAGCGGCGAGCGACCTGAACGACAGCGCGGGCACCGAACCGGCGCGGTCGTGGCTCAGCTGACGAGCAGGCAGGACCAGGCGCTCATGGCCATAAGGTCCAGCGCCGAAGTCCCAGCTGTCGGGCACCGCCAATGAGCCGCAAGCGAGGCTGCTCATGGCCGCGTCAGCCGGAAGCGTCGTCGGCCACTGCCGCCAGTTCGGCCATCCGCTTGCGCAGGCTGAGCGGCCGCATGTCGGTCCAGACCTCGTCGATGTGCGCGAGGCACTCAGCCTTGGGCCCGCTGGTGCCATCCGCGTGCCAGCCGGCCGGCAGGTCGCGATCGGCTAGCCAGATCGAGTACTGCTCCTCGTCGTTGTAGACCACGAGATAAGTGCGGTCATCGGATTCAGGTTCAGCCATCGGGACTCCCGCGTTGCTGGTTGGTGGCTGGCCAGGCCGGGCGGCCGGGCCGGAGGATCAGGCGGGCACGGCCTGGACTGCCTGGCCGAAGTCGGCCACGCTCACCCCGACCGCCATTGCATCGGCCTGCTCGCAAACGTACTGAGCGAGCGCGATGTCCAGTACTCCGAGCCCGAACGGTGAGAAGATCACCGGCGCGCCGGCGGAACGGCGGAACGGGCTCTGGCTCTCCAGGAGCTGCCCGATCGACGCGCTGATGAATCGCCGGTGACCGACCGCCGCTTCGGCCAGGTGCAGCGACGTGCCCTCCCGGCAGACATGATCAGCATCGTCCACCACGTTCTGGCTGGCCAGAATGGACTCCGGCCTGATGTCCCGCAAGGACACGTGGACGATCACCTTCCCGCCACAGCCTTCAAGGCCGATGTGCGGCTCAACCGCCGTGGTGGCGATGAAGGTCAGGTCGTGGGCCAGCAGCGCGTCCCTCGCGCTGGGCACGCAGGTCACCTGGACCGATGGCGCGAGCAAGGCCGCGCGTTGCCCGAAGGCGGCTGCCCTGGCCGGATCGGCGTCGAAGAGGCTGAGGCTGGCGAGTCCTGGCCAGGCGGCGAGCGCGAAGCGGAGCACCTCGAAGTTGATCACTCCGCAGCCGATCAGGCTGGCACCGCCTGGCGCCTGCCCGTCGGCCAGCAGGCTCGCGCCGAGCACGGCGCTGGCGGCCGTGCGCCTGGCAGAGATCAGCGACCCTTCGATGACCGCGATCGGATGGCCGGTGGTCACCGAGTTCAGCACGATCGTGGCGCTCGCCCGCGGCAGGCCGTGGTCAAGGTTGCCGGGGAACGAGGCGATCCACTTCATGCCCGCGGCCGGCTTCTCACCGCCAAGGAAGGCCAGCAGGGCGATGATGCGATTGACCCGGTCGCCGGGAAAGCGCAGGAAGGATGACGGCGGAACCACCGACTGAGCCCGCCAGTGCAGCAGGTACGCCTGCCGGATGATCTCGGTCACCATCTGCTCGCGGCCACTCAGTACCTGATCCACGTCGGCGTACCTGATCACGCGCATTCAAAGTCCTCCCGATGCCCGTCGGTGTCCTTCCACAGGTGGGTCACCTCGCCAAAGTGCGAACGGACCCACCGGTCGGAGTAGATCGTGTCCAGGTACCTGTCGCCCCCGTCGGGCAGCACGACCACGCAGTTCGAGCCCGGCCTGATCCGGGCCCGCATGGCGTCGACGGCAGCGACCGTCGCGCCGGATGAGCCGCCGGCCAGGATCGACTCCCGGTTGAGCAGGCGGCGACAGCCGACAACGCAGTCCAGGTCCGACACGTGCACCACCTCGTCAGCGACTCCTGGCCGCAGCAGGGGCGGCCGCACCGACGCGCCATGACCTGGGATCAGCCTCGGCGCCGGCTCCTCATCGGTGAAGATCACGCTGCCGACGGCGTCGACGGCGACGATCATGGTCGCCAAGTCGTGCGCGCGGGCGTAGTCGGCGCAGCCGCGCACCGTGCCGCACGAACTCGTCGCGCAGAAGAGGTAGTCGACCGCGCCAGGCACGTCCCTGACGATCTCGGCCATCGTCTGCTCGTGGGCGGCGGAGTTCAGCGGGTTGGCGTATTGATTAGGCCAGTACGCGGATGGCAGTTCGGCCACCAGTTCGCGTACCCGTCTCAGCCTGGCCGGAAGGAACTCGCCGGTCCGCGGGTCGGGTTCGGTGATGACCTCAACCGATGCCTGGTATGCCCGCAGTATCGCGATGTTCTGCTCGGTTGTCTTGGCATCGACGACACAGATGAACGGGAGCCTGAAGTACCGGCACACCTGGGCGATGCCGATTCCGAGGTTCCCGGAACTGGACTCGACGACGACCGAGCTGCCAGGAGACAGCCGCCCGTCCCTGATGCGGCTGATCAGCATGTAAAGGGCGGGCCTGTCCTTGATGCTGCCGCCTGGATTGAACTTCTCTATCTTGGCGAAGATCCTGGCCGCGAAGCCGGGCAGCAGCTGCTTAAGCTCGACAAGCGGGGTGTTGCCGACGGCCGCCAGGATCCCGTCCAGGCGGCCAGGCAGTTCCTCAGGAGCTGGCATCGGCAGCCTCCCCGCGGCCACGGCCGCGGCCTGCCGGGCCGGACCGCACGGCCGCCAGCCCGGCCGCTTGCCGTCGTAGCTGCCGCCGGGTGCCGAGCAGCAGGGCGTCGACCAGCGCCCTGCGGTAGAACAGCTGGGCATCACAGTCCTCGGTGAGGCCGTAGGAGCCGTGCAGCTGAATCGCCTCCGCGCTCGCGTCGGCCGCGAGGTCACCGGCGAGCAGCAGCGCCTGGCAGGCACCGAGCGCGATGTCATCGCCTTCGTCGCCGTCCTCGCAGGCGCGGTGGGCAAGCGCGCGGACCGCCTCAAGGCGGGCGGCCAGAGCGGCCAGCCTGAACGCCGGTGCCTGGAACTTGGCGAGCGGTTGCCCGAACACCTGGCGTTCGCGGGCGTAGCCCGCGGTCAGGTCAATCGCCCCGTGGCTGAGCCCGGCTAGGTAGCAGGCCAGCCGTAGCTGGGCCCTGGCCAGCACCTGACGCCACAGCCCTGGCAAGTCTGTTCCTGGCCCTGGCCAGCCGCGGCCGTCCGGCCCGGCCGGCACGCAGGCCGCCTGATCGAGGCGGACGTGGTACAAGTCACCGCGGCCAAGGTCGTCGTGACGCCGCAAGGTCACTCCTGGCTGGTCCGCCGGCACCACGACCGCGATCAAGGCCGGACCCGCCTGGCCCGCCGCCAGGCCGACCGCGAGCAGGTAGTCGACGTCGGCGGCGAAGGCGACGAACCGACGGTCGCCGGACACCAGCACGCGGTCACCGGACGCGATCTCCAGCGCCGCCGGCTGGAGCAGGTCGTCGGCGGCCTGCTCTCTCGCTGCCACCGCGATCGTCGCGCTGCCGTCAGCGACGCGCCCGGCCAGCTCGCCTTCAGGGTCCAGCCCGGCAGCGGCGATCAGGTCAGCGGCCATGACCGTGTCAAAGAACGGGCTCTGGTAAAGAGCCGTGCCCATCAGCTCGGCGACCGGAGCGATCGCCCGCAAGCCGCCGCCGAGTGATGGCAGCGCCAGGTCCATGACACCCACACCCGCCAGCCCTTGCCAGACCGCGAGCCGCGTCCCCGCGCCTTCGGTGTCCGTCAGGCCGGAGTCGCCCCGCCTGCGTTCGCCGAGCCGGCGGATGACCGGGATCAGGTCGGCATCGAACAACTCGCTGACGTCCGCCCGCGCGGAGTCGACGCTCACAGCAGGCCCAGCCTGGTCGAGGCGACGATGTAGAGCATGACCTCCGACGTCCCCGAGCCGAGCCGGTGCGTCGGCGCGTAGCGGCAGGCCGCCTCGACCAGGCCCAGGTCGGGTGCTTCTGGATCCCACGCCGACAAGGCGCCGGCGAGGCCCCTGGTCTGGAGGCCGAACCTGGCGACCCCGGCGGCCTGCTCGGACGCGTACCACTTGGACATCGCGGCCAGGGCCGGGTCGGGCGTGCCAGCGCCGAGGCCGGCGATTACCCGCCAGGCCAGGGCCCTGGCCGCAGCCAGCCTGGCGTCGAGCTCGGCGAACTCCTCGGCCCAGCCTGCCTCGCTCCCTTCAGCCGCGACCGAGTCCAGCCATCTGCGCAGCTTGGCGTGGAAGTCGATGCCAGTGCGCTCGAGCACGAGCATCTCGTTGAGCAACTGCCAGCCGTCACCGACCGGACCGAGCACGTCATCGGGGCCGAGTTCGACGCCGTCGATGGTCACCTCGTGAAACCGGTCGTTGGTGAGGTTCTCGATGGGCGTGATGGTCACGCCCGGCGAGACCAGCGGCAGCAGGAACAGCGTGATTCCGGCCCAGGGAACCTGGTGCTCGCTGGTCCGCGCCGCGCACAGGGCCATGTCGCCGAACTGGGTCTTCTGGTTGTAGACCTTGGTCCCTTGCAATCGCCAGGCCTCCCCGGCTGGCTCAGCCGTGGTGCGCAGGCGGGACAGGTCCGAACCGCAGCCAGGCTCGGTGAACAGCACGGTCGCGATCGACTCCCCCCGCGCGAGCGGAGGCAGCAGCCGTTGCCTTTGCCGGTCCGTGCCGATGTGCAGGATGAACGTTCCGACGATGTCGATGCTGAGCACGTGCGCGTCGTCGGGAACCCCCGCCAGGCACATCTGCTCGGTGACGATCGCTGACTCGGCCGCGCCGAGGCCGAGCCCGCCGTATTCGCGCGGCCAGCTCGGTGCCAGCCAGCCCCGCGCGCCCAGCCAGCGGTAGATGTCGAGCAGACCGGGCTCAGCTTCCGGCGGGCACCGGCGAATCCGCTCCACCGCGCCCCGCACCTCAGCGCCGGACAAGAACTCCCGCACGTCCGCCTCGAAGGCGCGCTGGTCCTCGGTCAGCCGGGTGCCTGCCACCGGCGCTAGTCGCATTGCGCTCCCTTCCGACCGAGGGCCCGCTGGGCCTTAACCGCGCCGGGACACACCGCGGTCCGATTAACGGCGCGGTTCACGGCAGCCCTGCCGCGGCGCGAAGCAGGCGCGTGAATACCCGCGCCACCTGACCGACCAGGGGCGGCCGCAACATCGTGTAGTGATCTCCGCCGACCCGGTGCGTGACCGTCGGTCCCGTGGTCAGGCTGGCCCATTCCCGCGCCAGGTCATCGGCCGGACGCTCGGCGGGCAGCAGGACGTCGATGCGGCCGTCGAACTGACCAGGGCACCAGGCTGCCAGTGCCGTCAGCAGCGACTCGAAGGTGAGCATCCTGACCCGGGCAAGACTGATCGACGCGGTCCCCGCCGGGATCACGCCCGCGCTGGCGAGGGAGCCGAGCACCCGGCGGTCTTGCTCGGCCAGGGAGAGCCCGCGCAGGTCAGGGGCGGATACCTGAGCCGGTCCGATGCCCACCGATTGCGCGGCGCTTTGCGCGAACACCGCCAGCGTGGCCGCCCGGTCCTGCGGCCAGTCACGGCCAAGCCGGCTCACCGGGTCAATGAGCGCGAGCATGGCCACCCGCTGCCGCCGTGCCCGCAACGCGACCGCGACCGCGAAGGCCAGGGCTCCGCCGAGAGACCAGCCAGCGAGCTGGTAAGGGCCGCGACCGCAGGCCCTGATGATCTCCTCGGCATAGCCGTCCGCAAGGTCATCCAGATCGGCGACCTCCGCTCCGCGATCCGGTGCCGCACCCCCGGCCGGCCAGTCCGGCCAGCTGGCCTCGACACCGAGGCATCGCTGGCCGTCACCTAGCTGGCGAGCCAGCGCGAGATAGGGCAGGGCCGAGCCGTCGCTCGCGTGAATGAAGACGAGTGGCGGGCCGGCCGTCTCCTGGCCGAGAAGCACGACCTTCGCGAGACCTGGTCCGGCCGCCGGAGCCAAGCGCGGCCGGGCGTCGCCTAGCGGCCGCTGCGCGGACGGCGCCATCAGGCCCCCGGCTTCCCTGGCCGAGCCGACATCGCCGGGGCGGCCGGGGCCGCCTCGCCATCCGCCGGGCTCGCCTGCCCGGCCGCGATAGCCTCGGCGAGGGCGGCGATCGTCGGGTGCGAGAAGAGCACCCGCAGATCGACCGAGATCCCGAATTGCTCGGTGATGCGCGCCGCGATCTGCGCGAACTTCAGGGAGTTGCCTCCGAGCGCGAAGAAGTCGTCGGTCACGCCCAGTTCGCTGGTTCCGAGTACCCCGCCCCAGATCTCAGCAAGCTGCTGTTCGGCTGGTGACCGGGGCGCTATGCGCGCGGCCCGCTGCGCGCCGGCATCGGGCGCTGGCAGCCTCGCCCGGTCCACCTTGCCGTTGACATTCTTGGGGAACGCGTCAAGCATCACGAAGGCGGTCGGCACCATGAACAGCGGTAGCCGCTCCGCCGCGAACCGCCGCAGGTCGGCCGCCGTCAACGCCGCGCCAGGCTCAGCGAGCACGTAGCCAACGAGTTGCGCCGACCCGCTGGCCCGGCTGGCGGTCACGACTACCTGTCGCACCTGCGCATGCTGCAGCAGCACCGCCTCGGTCTCGCCGGGCTCGATGCGCAGGCCGCGGATCTTGATCTGATCGTCGGCCCGGCCGTGGAACACCAGGTTCCCGCTCGCCTCGCGGCGGACGAGGTCGCCGGTGCGGTAGACCCGCGCTCCCGCCCGGCCGAACGGGTCCGGCACGAATCGCTCGGCCGTGAGCCCAGGCCGACCGTGGTAGCCGCGGGCCAGGCTGGCCCCCCCGACGTAGAGTTCGCCGATCGCCCCGGCAGGCACGTGCGCGCCGAACCGGTCGAGCGCGTACGCGGTGCAGTTCGCCATCGGCAGCCCGATCGGCGGCAGGCCAACGAGGATCTCGTCCGGGCACAGGTAGTCGATGCAGGCGACCGTCGCCTCGGTCGGCCCGTACCCGTTGTGGAAGTCACGGCCAGGACCGTTCCAGCGGTTGACCAGGTCGCCTGGGAACGGCTCCATCCCGACGAAGAGCGCGCGCAGCGCCGGCAGGCCACCAGGATCAAGCTCAGCCAGCACGGTGGGCGGCAGGTCGGTGACCGTCACTGCCTCATCGCACATCAGCGCGCCGAGGGCGGCCGGGTCGTGCAGGACCGCCACCGGCGCCTGGACCAAGGTCGCGCCGTTGGCGAAGGCCCCGTAGAAGTCGAACGCGCTCGTGTCGAAGGCCGGATTGGCGAACTGCAGCAGCCGGTCCGCAGGCGCGAGAGCGAACATCTCACTGACCGCCAGCGTGAAGTTCACGATCTGCCGGTGCTCCACGACGACGCCCTTGGGGGTGCCCGTCGAGCCCGAGGTGTAGATCAGGTAAGCGATGTTGCCAGGTTCGGCGGTCGGCCCGAGGTTGCCGCCGGGAAGGCCGGGCAGCGTGCCCGTGACCTCTTCGTCGTCGAGCACGACCGCAGGTGCCCATGCGGGCAGCAAGCCCGCCAGGGCTCGCGTGGTGAGGACGGCGACGCAGCCCGAGTCACGCACCGCCTGCGCGATCCGGCTCTCCGGATGGAACGGGTCAAGCGGCAGGTAGCCAGCGCCGGTCTTGAGCACGGCGAGCAAGCTCACCGCCAGGTCGGGGCCGCGGTCGAGCAGAACGCCGACGATGGACTCGGGACCGGTGGCTGGCACGGTGGCGATCAGGTACCGCGCGAGCCGGTTGGCGCGGGCGTTCAGGTCGCCGTAGCTCAGGTCCGTGCCAGCGAACCGGCACGCGACGCGGCCGGGCCCCGCCGCGACCGCTGCCTCGATCAGCTCGTGCAGGCAGCATCCGGCCGCCTCGAACTCGGCGGGAGCCACGGCACTGGCCAGGATCGCCGCGTGCTCGGTCGGGCCGAGCAGGTCAAGGTCGCCGATCCGCGCGGACGGCTGCCCGGCCACCTGCTCAAGGACGCGGCCGAAGTGGACAGGCAGCCGGCGCATCCGGTCCGGGTCGAACAGTTCGGTGGAGAACTCCATCCAGATCTCCAGCCCCCGGCCCGCCACCTCGGTGAGATGGACCGACAGGTCGAACCTTGACGTCCCCGTCTGCACTAGTTCGGGGACGACGGTCAGGCCTGCCACCGAAGCCCCGTCGGCGACGGAGTTCTGCAGCGTGAAACAGACCTGGAAAAGCGGATTGCGACTCGGATCTCGCTCTGGACTGAATGCAGCGACAAGCTGGTCGAAATCAATGTCCTGATGTAGGTGAGCGCCTATTACCGTATCGCGAGCCCTGGCGATCAATTCCCGGAATGTCGGATTGCCTGCGCTGCTCGTCCTGAGCACCATCGTATTGGCGAAGAAGCCGATGAGCGGTTCTATCTCCGGCCGGTTCCGGCCTGAGAAGATCGAGCCTACGACTATGTCGTCTTGGCCGGTGTACCTGGTCAGCAGGGCCACGAACGCGGCGAGCAGCACGGCCAGCAAGGTGGCCTGCTCTTGCCTGGCCAAGTCGGTCAAGCCGGCCCTGAGGTCGTCGGAAAGGTCAAGCGTCAGGGACTGGCCAGCGAAACCTGGCCTGACCTGCCTTGGCCGGTCCGAGGCCAGGTCCAGGCTCGGCAGGTCGGCCAGCTTGGTCCGCCAGTACTCCAGTTGCCTGGCCGCGTTGGCCTGGCTCAGCCGCTCGCGCTGCCACACGGCGTAGTCGGCGTATTGCACCTCGAGCGGCGGGAGCGAAGGCGGCGTCGCGGCGCGCGCGGCCTCATAGCCTGCCATCAGCTCACGCACCAAGATGCCGCCCGACCAGCCGTCGGTGGCGATGTGGTGGACGCAGATCCCGAGCATGTACTCGGCGTCGTCGATTCGCACGACCGTGGCTCGCAGCACCGGGCCTTTGCGCAGGTCGAACGGCGACCGCGCGAACTCAGTGACGACCTCCCGCGCGCGCTGCTGTCGCTCGCCGGCGGGCAGCCCGGATCCGCGCAGGTCGAGTACGGGCAGCGGCACGTCAGGCGGCGCCGGATCGATCACCTGGTAGGGAACGCCGCGCTCAGTCTCATACCTGGTGCGCAGCGACTCGTGCCTGGCCACCACGGCCGTCAGCGCGACGCGCAGCGCCTGCCCGTCAAGCGGACCGCTGATCCGCAGTGCGAGCGCGGAGTTGTAGACCGGCCGGCCAGCTACCCACTGGTCGAGGAACCACAGCCGCTGCTGGGCGAAGGACAAGGGCAATGGCCGGTCCCGCGGCACGGCGGTAATGGCTGACCTGGTGATGTCCGCACGGCGGGCCCGAAGCTCAAGCAGCGCGCGCCTGGCCCTGGCCAGATCGTCAGGCTCAGCCTGCCGCGGCCGCGCGGGAATGGGGAGCGCATGACTGGGCTCTGGCCTTTGCATCCTCGTCTCCATCGCGACGCGGCCCGTCGGCGGGCCTAGTCCACGATTGACACTCCGCTGCCGGAGGGACGGCTGGTAGTCGGGATAATCCCTTACTTGTGGCCGGCGATCGCCCGCATAATTGTCTCCGAATGTGGCTGGCGAATTGGGCCGCCACCATGCCTCGACGCAGGGAGCAGCATGACAAGCAGGTTCACCGAGGTCATCGTCGACTCAGCCGATCCCGCTAAGCTGGCCGCCTTCTGGTGCGCCGTGCTCGACTATCACGTCGTGGACGACACCAGCCCATGGGTCGAGATCGCGCCCTGGCGGTCAGAAGCTGACAAGCCGCCGGTCCAGGCGGTGCTTGAGCGGCCGAGCCTGCCAACGCTGATCTTCGTGCCGGTGCCAGACGGCAAGAAGGCGAAGAACCGGATGCACCTTGACCTGCTGCCCGCTGACCGCAGCCATGCCGAGGAGGTCGAGCGGGTGCTCGCGCTCGGGGCGAAGCGCATCGACGTCGGCCAGGGCGATGAGCACCGCTGGGCGGTCATGGCCGACCCCGAGGGCAATGAGTTCTGCATCGGCCAGCTCAAGCCACCGGCTGCGGACTGACTAGCCCGCAGGTCAGGCCAGGTCCGCGGTGGCGTCTTCGATCAGGCTGATCGCGCGCTCGTGATCGCTGGCCAGCGCGACGGCACGGGCGCTCAGGGAACGAGCGGCCCGGTCAAGGTCGTCGCGTCCGGCCGCCGCGATGATCCGGACGGCGGTCCAGTGATGCGCGACCCGGTCCACGGCGCGCGCCGCCTCGAGCAGTTGCGGGCAGCTGAACCGCGCGGCCGCGCTAGCCAGCCAGCGTGCGTGCAGTGCCGTCATCGCCAGCACGGGACCGGCCACCACGAAAGCCTCGTCCACGGCGTCACCGAGACCGGCCGCGAGCCGGTCGGCGATGGCCGCGAGGAACGCCTGCTGGCCAGTCAGCCCGACGTAGCCAGTAGCGCCGCGGCGCCGAAATCGCTTCGCATTCGAGGCGGTCACGCCGCGGATGAACTCCTGGTCGAAGGCCGGCCTGGGCACGCCCACCTCAATGTCCAGCCAGCGATGACCGATCGGATTGTCGGTGAAGAACATGTCGCGGTCATGCCTGACCTGGTTGGCTGACCCACGGGCCGCGCTGAGGTCGGCGAGGCTGAGCGGCCCGCGGAAGCGGGGCGGCACCGCGTCAGCGACCAGGGCCTCGCCCTTCTCGTCATCGAAGCCGTACACGGTGACCAGGTGATTGGTGTGCACGTCAGCGAACGCCGGCCGGAATGGCAAGTAGAAGTTGTCCGCCGCCACGGCCACCGGCCGGCCTGCGGCCACGGCCTCCCGCACCTCGGGCCAGGCCGACTCGGCATCGGCCGGCTCGTGCCAGCGTGAAGAGACCTGGTGGTAGGGAGCCAGCCCGGACAGCAGCGACTCGTGCTCGCCAGGCAGGAAGTACTCCTCCCGGCGGAGCAGGCCGGGCACGTGGCTGAACTCCCAGTTCGCGCCGAGCACTTCGACCGGATCAAGGCCATGGAAGGACAGCAGCGCGCCGAGCGTGACGTGCAGGCAGCCGGTCAGTTCGTGCCGCCAGCCCCCGACCCCCGTGAGCTCGACCCTCATGCTTAGCTGGCCTCCTCATCGAGCAGCGTCAGAGCGAAGATGTGCATGGCCGGGTTGTCGGGCAGCGCCACCCCCACCGCCCCGTCAGGCACGGTCACCGGCACCCGCTGCCGCCAGATGCTCGGGGCCATCCGGTCCTGCGCGTGCTGCGGGTAGAGCATGACCGTCGTCCGGTATGCGAGCAGCTCGCCGAACCACTGGTCGGTCTCCGGCCAGAAGTCGGACATCCGCAGCCACTGGCGGCGGCAGGCCCCGCCCGCATAGCAGACGGTGAGGGCGTCCTCGGTGCGCCGCTCGGCCGCGCCGAGCAGGTAGAGCCAGTCCACCCTGGTGCCAGGCAGCGTGACCAGCTGGCCTCGGCACCGGATGTTGTCGGCCCGCACGCCGTCCGCGGCCGGGAAGCGGAAGGGCACGGCACCGACGGTGACCATCGAGCCGCCGGCCGGCAGTTCCTCGGCCGGGAACGTGTTCCGCCAGATGTTGAAGCCGCCCGCGCCAGGGCGGCACGCGGGCTCGATGCCCACGCAGTTGGCGTAGGGGTCCAGGTCAAGGGGCGTGAAGCGGCCGGCGCTGGTCATCGGGCCGCTGCCGTGGCCCGGACCAGGCTGAGCGCGGCCGCGACGATCTGGTCCGCGCCCACTCCGGCCTCGGCCAGGAGGTAACGTTCGTCGCCGACCCGGTCGATGAACTCATCGGGCACTCCGATCCTGTGCACCCGGCACGGCCGGTGCTGCGCGACCACCTCCGCGACCGCGCCCCCGAGGCCTCCCACGACCAGATGGTCTTCGACCGTCACGATCCCGCGGGTCTGCTCGGCCGCCTGGACGAGCGCGGCCTCGTCGATCGGCTTCACCGTGTGCATGCCAAGCACGCGGGCTCCGACGCCGAGCACGCCGAGCGACGTGGCCGCCGCCAGCGCCATCAGGACCGGATGGGGGCCGGTGGCGACGATGGCGACGTCGTCTCCTTCGCGCAGTGTCAGCGCCTGGCCGACCTGCGGCGCGCACGGGCCGTCGTGCACGGCAGGCGTCGCGTCCCGGCCGAGCCTGATGAAGGCCGGGCCAGGTAGCTGGTGCGCGGCCCTGACCGCCCATTCGGCCTCAGCCACGTCGGCGGGGACGAGCACGGTCATGTTGGGCATCGTGCGGATGATGGCGAGGTCGTTGACCGAGTGATGCGTCGGCCCGTAGTGACCGGCCGAGAGCCCCGAGTGCGTGACGACCACGCAAACCGGAAGGCCGGCCGACGCGATGTCGATCTTGATCTGCTCGCACGCCCGCGCCACCGCGAAGCTGCAGATCGTGTGGGCGAACGGGCGGAAGCCGGTCGTCGCGAGGCCAGCCGACAGGCTCATCAGGTTGGCCTCGGCTATGCCCACGTTGACGTACTGGCCAGGTCGCTCGGCGAAGACGTCGTCAAGCCCGCCCATGTCGGCGTCGACGCAGATCACTCGCTGGTCGACGCGGGCTAGCTCGAGCAGCGCCCGGCGGCAGGCATCGCGAGTCGTGGCCGGGCGTGCCTGGCCGGGTGGCTGTCCCGCCACCGCGCCGGCCATCGTCGGCGGTGTCACGGCGAACTCCTGACCCGGCCGCGAAGGCCGGCCGTCGCGCGGGCGTGCAACTGCGGGCTGAGCTGCACGTAGTGGCTCTTCTTCCGGTCCTCGAACACAGGCACCCCGCTGCCTTTCACGGTGCGGGCGATCACGACGGTCGGCTTGCCTGCCGCGGCAGGCACCTCGGCGAAGGCCCGGCTCAGCGCGACGTGGTCGTGGCCGTCCACCTCGCTGGCCATCCAGCCGAAGCTCCGCCACCGTTCCGCCAGCGGCTCGAGCCCGATGCAGTCTTCCGTGCGCCCGCTGATCTGCCACTGGTTCCTGTCGACGACCGCTACCAGGTTGTCCAGGCCCAGGTGGGCCGCGCACATGACGGCTTCCCAGACCGAGCCCTCCTGCAGTTCGCCGTCACCGAGCAGCACGAATGCGCGCGCCTGGCATCGCGCCAATCGGGCGCCGAGCGCGACCCCGGCTCCGAGCCCGAGCCCGTGGCCGAGGGAGCCGGTCGCGAACTCCACCCCCTCCAGCCTGCGCAGGGGATGGCCAGCTAGCCTGCTGCCCGCCTGGCCGTAGGTGTCACACTCGGCCGCAGGGAAGAAGCCGAGATCGGCCAGCACCGCGTACAACGCCGCGCTCGCATGGCCCTTGCTGAGCACCAGCCGGTCCCGGTCCGGCCAATCCGGCTCGTCGGGCCGGACCCGGAGCACGCCCGAGTAGAGCACGGTCAGCACGTCGGCCACCGAGAGGCTGCCGCCCACATGGGTACCGACGTCGCTCGCTCCGATGTCGAGCACGCGCTGGCGCACCCGGTAGGCGCGGGCGGCTAGCTCGCTGGCCGAGGCGGTCACCTGGCCGCCTCGGTGCCGTTGAGCTGACGTCCGCTCGCCCCCGCGCCGGCGAGCGACCAGGCCGGCCGGTAGTCCATCGCCCTGGCCACCGAGACGAGTTCGTCGAGGTGGTCCCATACCTTTTCGAACGCGCCCGCGCAGCGCTGGAGCACCGGGCCCGCGGCCGGGTTCAGGTGCCACCGCTGCAGCGTCAGCGAGTCCTCGATGACCTCGAGCGTGCGTGGCTGGTCCTGCGGCTGGTAGGGCGCGCGGTCGGCGCCAGGCAGCAGCCAGGGGTAGCCGCCGGCGAAGCCGTCCCGGTCCGCGAACGCCTGCTGCGCGGGCAGCGGAACCTGCTGGTACTGCTCGGCCGGGACACCTTCGGCCCGCAGCGCCCTGCGCAGCACCGAGCGCAGGGCACCAGGGCGCACGTCCGGGTAGCCCATCCCCACCGGATCGAAGCGGAACCGCAGGATGTGCCACGCGTGCGTCCGGTCCGGCGGGCAGGCGGGAACGCGCAGCCCAGGCAGCGCCGCCAGCCTCGCCAGCATTGACCTGACATTGTGATCGCGGGCGGCGTGAGCGGCCGGGAGCCGCGCCAGCTGGCACCTGGTGAACGCGGCGTGCACCGCGCTCAGCTTGCCGTTGCCCGCGAGCACGGTCGAGGCGTACGTGCGCTCGGTCCGGCCGGCCATGTCCTCGCCAAACTGGCGGTACCGCAGCATCCGCTCGTGCAGCCCGGCGTCGTCCGTCGTGATGAGGCCGCCTTCGCCGCAGGTGGGCAGGTTCTTGGCGACATTCAGGCTGAACGTGGCCACGTCGGCGAGCGCCCCGGCGCTCCGGCCGCGATAGGTGGCGGCGTGCGCCTGCGCCGCGTCTTCGATGAGCAGCAAGTGCCGCGCGCTGGCCAGCGCGCGCAACTCGTCCATCGCGCACGGCAGGCCGTGCAGGTGCACCGCGAGTATGGCCTCGGTCCTGGGAGTGACCGCGGCCTGCGCCGCCTGCGGGTCGATCGTGAAGGTCGCCGGATCGATGTCGACGAACACCGGCACGACCAGGCGGTGCACCGGCGCCACCGCGCTGGCGATGAACGACAGCGCCGGCATCACGATCTCCGCGCCCGCGCTGACGCCGGCCGCCGCCAGTGCGATCTCGATCGCGACCGTGCCGTTGGCCACCGCCGCGCAGTTGCTGGTGCCGACGGCAGCCGCCCACTCCTGCTCAAGCAGCTGGACTTCGCCGGTTCCTGGCGTATTCGATGTGAACCTGCCGCTGTCGAGCACGCGCAGCACCGCGGCCCGCTCGTCGTCGGTGACGACCGGCCAGCCCACGAGCTCTCGGGGCGCGTCCGGCCGGCCCAGAGCCGGGCGCCCGCCGAAGAGCGCGAGCTTGCTGTCCATGATGCCTCTCCTTCACCCGCTCAGCGGGCCGACCAGGGTCGCGGCGACGACGCGCAGCTTCCTCAGCGACGGCAGGCGCAGGCCTGTGAGCACGGCCTGCCTGGTGACCGGCAGCCGGGTGGCGGCGCCCGGCTCAGCGAGATAGAGCCACTCAGGGTCAACCGCCTCTTCGTAGTGCAGCCATACTTCCTGGGCGCCGCTGACATCGCCGTCGCCGCAGTCGATGAGCAGGTAGATCCAGTCGTATCGGCCAGGCGGGACGTCGACTAGCTGGCCCGAGCAGGCCAGGCCCCACTCAGGCGGCACCGGGTCGGGCACGGCGAGCGGCACTAGCTCGCCATCCCGGCCAGCGGCGCGCCACGGCATTCCGGCCGCGGGCAGCATCCCGACGCCGCACACCAGCCGCTGCCGGTCGCGCCGACGACTGCGAAACGCGGCCAGCAGGCCGCGTCCGTCGGCGGCCGCGCGGTCAGGGACGGCGCTGCCCCCCTGCTGGTGGTCCAAGACCCTGGCGCCTTGCAGGTACCCTCCCATGTTCGCCCACGCTCCTTTGCCGGCGGCTTAATCGTCGCTAAGCACCCGCAGGACGTAATCGACGTACCGGCCGACCAGGTCGGTGCCAAGCACCTCGATCGCCCCATGAAACTCGGGCGTGTGGTTGACCTCGTTGACGTACCTGCGGCCGTCCCTGTCCTCGATCACGTCGATGCCGAGCACGCCGCCGCCGACGGCCTTCGATGCCGCGGTCAGCAACGTGATCAGCTCGGCGTCGAGCGGGCACGGCACGGCCCGGCCGCCCCTGGCCGTGTTGGTGCGCCAGTGCTCAGAGACCTTGTAGATGGCCGCGATGGGCTCGCCGCCCATGACGTAGGCCTTGATGTCTCGGCCCGGCTTGTCGATGTACTCCTGCACGTAGGTGAGCTGGTGCGCGGGGCCAGGCAGGGCATCCCTGTGTTCCATGATCGCCTCGGCCTCGCCTGGGCCGTTGAGCCGGGCGGCGAGGTGCCCCCACGAGCCGGTGACCGGCTTGACCACCACCGGGTAGCCGAAGTCGGCCAGCGCGGGCAACGCGGCCAGCGGTGTCAGCGTCACCAGGCAGCGAGGCACGGGCAGGCCCGCGGCCTGGAGAGCGAGCGTGGTCAGCAGCTTGTCACCGCACAGGGCCACGACGCGCGACTCGTTGATGGCCCGCACCCCGGCGTGCTCGAGCAGGCGGGTCGCGTAGAGGTTCCTGGTATGCGAGATCTCCCGGCTCAGCGCCGCCCGGTAGCCAGTCAGCGGCGCGTCGAGCCTGAACACGGTGGTCCTGGTGTCGAGCACGTCGAAGCCGACGCAGCGCCGGGCCAGCTCGCGCAGCAGTAGCTTCTCCTCCAGCCGCACCCGGGAGGCGAGCACCGCCAGCGGCGGCCCGCCCGGCCCGCTCATCCGGCCTCACCGCGTTCCCTGTGCCGGGCGGCGGCCGCTGCTATGCCAGGCAGGGCCGAGCTGAGCACGTCGATCGCCAGCAGGTACTCGCGCAGGTCAAGGTGCTCGTCCGCGCTGTGATCGAGGTGCGAGTCACCTGGACCGTAGACGGCCGCGGGGACGCCCCAGTGCGGCTGGACGACGTTCAGGTCGCTCGTCCCGAGCTTCACCTTGATCGCCGGCTCGCCTGCGTGCAGGCGGATTCCCGCGCAGAGGGCGCGGACCACAGGGTCGGCGCGCGTGGTCCTGACGGCGGGAACGTCCTCGGTGACATCGACGGTCCCGCCGGCGAGCACGCCGCGCAGCCAGCCGACGAATCCGGCGGAGTCAAACCCGGCCGGCACGCGGACGGAGACGTCCGCGGTCGCGTTCTCCGTGTTTCCCCGCAGGCCGACGAGCGCGGCGACGGCGCGGCCGAAGACCGGGCCGTCCTGCGCGTACAGCCCCGCCAGCCGCTCGCCGATCGCCGCCCACGCGGCGGCGGCGGCCTGGACCGCGCCGGGCGCCGGGCCGCTCGTGTGCTGGGCGGGGCGGCTGAGGTGGTAGCGGAGGCGCAGCAGGCCCTTGTAGCCGATCACGACCTGGCCAGCGCCGCTCGGCTCGCCGACTACGAGCGCATCTGGCCGGGGCGAGGCGAGCAGGTGGCGGGCTCCGGCTGAGTCACCCTCCTCGCCGACCGCGCCGACCACCACGATGCGGGCGGCGGCCAGGTCGGCTGCCTGCGCGCCTGCGTGCATCATCGCGGCCATCGGGCCCTTGGCGTCGACACTGCCGCGACCGTACAGGAGGTCGCCCTCGCGCCGTACCCGGACAGCACCGGGAACGGTATCGATGTGCCCGAGCAGCATCACGCTGGGACCGGCGGCGTCGCCGATCTCTCCGATCGCGTTCCCGGCGGCGTCGATCCTTGCCAGGTAGCCAAGCTCGGTCATCCGCTCGGCCGTATAGCTCGCCAGCCTCGCCTCGTCGCCGGTGACCGAAGGTATGTCCACCATCGCGCGCAGGGTGCGCAGCGCCGCCTGCCGCCCCCTGGCCCGGCCGCCGGCCGGGCCGGGCCTGACCGCTGGCTGCGGCACGGCGCAGGCGGCCAGTTCACTGGCCGTCATGGTCGACGTTCAGGTCGATCAGCAGCGTGTCCCTGGTCGCGGCTTGGCCGCCAACCGCGGCGATGGGAGTCACCTCGTGCGTGAGCACGCAGTCGTCCACCAGCAGCGAGTCAAGCCGGGTGGCCAGGGTCGTGCGGTACGGCGCCTGGCCATCGCGGTAGATCACCGACTCGCCTCCGGTGCAGTCGCTGCGGCCGATCAGGTGCATCCCGATGTAGTCATGGCCGTCCCTGTGCCGCCCTTCTGGCGTGGGCAAGCCTGGGGCTCCTGGCTCGGCGACGACCCTGATCATGTGCAGGCCGATGACCCATTGGCGGGCCTTGACCAGGTCACTCACCACGGCGAGATCGGCGCCGGCCAGCCCGCTGATGGCCGGGCCGCTCAGCACCTGCGCCGGGATCGGCGCGAAGTGCCGCTGGCGGCCTTGGTAGCCAGGCAGGTAGGTGGCGTCCTGACGGAACGGCGCGTGCGGCAGCGGGGTTAAGGCATATCCGCCGGGACGAAGGACGGCCCGCAACCGGCCGTACCGCCTGAACCGGTAGCATCCGCCGTCACATAGCTCGGCGTCCGGCTCCAGTTCGTCCCACAGCTTCGTGAAGCCGGGCTCGCAGGCGGCCGGCTCCAGCGCGCCGAGCAGGTCTCCGGGCACGACAGCGAAGCCCTCGCCAGCCAGCTCGCGCCGCGCTGCTTCGGCGAACCCGGCCAGCGCGGCCTGGCCGGCCAGGCCGGCGTTGCGTCCTTGGCGCTCTGCTGCGTTGTCGATCATGAGTCAACTAGTCCTTCGAGCTGGTGGAGCGATTCGGCTTGCCGGTCACCGGTACACGCGGCCAGCTGCTCGATGGTGTGGTTGCCCAGCATCATCTGCAGTGGCAATAGCAGGCCAAGTTCCTGGGCCTGCTCGAAGACGGTGACCGCCCGCAGTGAGTTCCCGCCGAGATCGTAGAAGTCATCGCGCACTCCCACCTCGGCCTGTCCGAGCACATCGACCCAGATGTCGGCGAGCACCTGCTCGACCGGCGTGCTCGCCGGCACCCGGGACCGCGCGGGTCGTAGCTGGCCGGTGCCCGGGTCGGGAAGAGCGGCCCGGTCGAGCTTGCCGTGCGGGGACAGCGGCAGCTCGTCGAGCACGCAGAACGATTCGGGGATCAGCGCCGCCGGCAGGCGCGCGCGCAAGTGGGCGCGCAGGTCCTCAAGCGCGGGGCCGCCGCCTGCGCAAGCGAGGTAGCCGATGAGCCGGCGATCGCCAGGACCGTCCCCGGCCACGATCACGGCCGCGCGATCGACGCCAGGGTAGGCCGCCAGTATCGCCTCGACCTCGCCAAGCTCGATCCGATGACCGCGGATCTTGACCTGGTTGTCGACCCGGCCGATGAAGTCAAGGTCGTCGCTAGGCAGCCAGCGAGCGCGGTCGCCGGTCTGGTAAAGCCTGCCACCTGGGCAGAACGGATCGGGAACAAACCGCTCCGCGGTCAGCCCTGGGCGGCCGAGATACCCTCTGGCGACCTGCGCGCCGCCGATATACAGGTTCCCGGCCACGCCATGGGGCACGAGATCGCCGTTGTGGTCGAGTATGTACAACCTGACACCAGGTACTGGCCGGCCGATGGGGGTCCGGCCACCGGGTGCGGTCGCGGCGGCGACCGGGTGGACGCTCGCGTTCACGGCGGTCTCGGTCGGGCCGTACTCGTGCCGCAGCGTGGCCCCTGGCACGAGTCGTCCCAGCCGAGCGACCAGGTCGGCAGGCAGTTCCTCGCCCCCGCAGGTTGGCCACCGCAGCGACGCCGCGCACTCGGCGATGCCGGGCGCTGTGAGCAGCGCCTGAAGCGTCGACGGCACAAAGTGCCCGATGCTGACCCGCTCCCTCGCGATGAGGCCGGCGAGGTACTCAGGGTCGTGCTCGCCGCCAGGCCTTGCCAGCACGGCCCTGGCGCCGGCGATCAGCGGCCAGATCCACTCAGAGCCGAATACGTCGAATCCGATCGGCGTCCTGACCAGCATTCCGTCCGGCGGGCCGAGCGGGTAATCGCGCTGGGTCTGACCGCACCGGCTCGCGATGGCGGCGTGGCTGAGCAGCGCTCCCTTGGGCGTGCCGGTCGAACCCGAGGTGTAGATGGCGTAGGCGAGGTTGTCAGGGCGAGCGAGGCGGGCGGGCCTGGAGGACGGCTGGCCCGCCACGGCGACGGCGTCATCGGCCAGGACGACGGGGATCACCGGCCCCGGCTCCGCCCCCAGGTCAAGCGCGCCGCTGGCGGCGACCACCGAGTCGGTCAATATCAGGGCCGGCTGGGCATCACGCAGCAGGAAGGCGGTCCGCATCGTCGGGTAGTCAGGATCGACGGGCAGGTACGCACCGCCTGCCTTAAGCACCCCCAGCAAGGCCACGATCAGGTGCGCGGATCGCTGCATGCACACCGCCACCAGGTGATCAGGACCGACACCACGCTCGCGCAGGTACCACGCCCACCTGTTCGCCGCCTGATCGAGCTCGGCGTAGCTCAGCGAGCCGGCGTCACCGGTCACGGCGGGGGCGTCAGGAGCGCGGTCGGCGGCCGCCTCGATCAGCTCGTGCACGAGGCCGGGCGCCGCCGCCTGCGCATCGGCCCCGCTCACGGTGCCGATCAGCCTCGCGCGCTCGCTGCCGGCAGGAAGGGATAGCCGCATCGCGTTCAGGTCGGGCTCGCCCGCCGCCCGCTCGAGCACCTGCAGCCAGGTTCTGAGCAGGCCGCGCACGTCGGCGCCGTCCCAGAGGTCGGCGGCGTATACAGCCCGGCCAGCGAGCGACCCCACGCCGGTGTCGAACAGCGCGATGGCCAGCTCAAGCTGGGCGTTCGCCGCCGGTACCTCGACCGGCTCGACCTCAAGCCCTGGGACGTCCCAGCTCGCCTCGGGCAGGTTCTGCAGGGCGAGCAGCACCCGGGCCAGTGGCAACTGACCCGCCTCGCGCCTTGACCCGGAAAGCTCGACGATCTTCTCGAACGGCAGCTCCTGATGCGCGTAAGCGCCCAGGCAGACCTCCCTGACGTGGCCAAGCAGCTGCCGGAACGAGACGTCCGCCGGCACCTTGACCCGCAGCGGCAAGGTGTTCAGGAAGAAGCCGATCAGGCCTTCAAGCTCGACCCGGCTGCGGCCGGCCTCGGGCGCGGCGATCACCAGGTCGTCCTGGTCGCACCAGCAGGCGAGCGCGACCGCGAGCGCGGCTATCAGCACCATGAAGATCGTGGCTCGCTCCCTGGCGGCCAGTGCCCGCAGCGAGGCCAGCAGCGCGCCAGGCAACTCCACCGGCACGTCCAAGCCGGCCAGCGCCCGGCCGTCCTCGCGGGCCGACCGCACCGGCAGATCAGGTGGCCGCGCTCCAAGCAGCTGCTCTTGCCAGTAATCGGCGTGCCTGGCCGCCGTGGCCTGCATGGCATCGCGCTGCCAGGCCGCCCAGTCGGCGTACTGGATCGGCAGGGCGGGCAGGTCAGCGGTGGTTCCGCTGGCCGCCGCCCGGTAGTGCGCGGCCAGTTCAGGCAGCAGGATCCCGACCGACCAGCCGTCGGCGACGATGTGGTGGACGGCCACCGCGAGCAGCCACTCCTGCGCGTCAAGCCGGATCGTGCAGGCCCGCAGGAGCGGCCCGGCCGAAAGGTCGAAGGGCGTCGCCGCGAACGCGGCGATCGTCGTCTTCGCCGCCGCCATCCGGCCGTCCGGCGAGACCGGGCGCAGGTCGTGCTCGGCGACCGGCGCCCGCGCGCCCTGGTGGATCACCTGCAGCAAGCCGCCGTCCGGGCCGAACTCGAAGGTCGTGCGCAGTACTTCATGCCTGCTGACAACCGCGTGCATGGCGGTCTGGACCAAGCGCGGCCTGAGCGGCCCGCGGATCCGCACGGCCCCGCACAGGTGGAAGGACTGCCCTAGGCCGAGCCGGTCGAGCAGCCAGAGCCGCTCTTGCCCGAAGGACGCCCTCATCAGGTAGACGGCTGAGTCCTCCTGGTGCGCCGTCATGCCCGCTCCCTTGGCCGGTGCGCCCCGGTGGCCCCGTCCGCGGGCCTCGCCACGCGCGGAACCCGCGGTATCGACGGGAGCGGCGGCTGGGCCGCGTCCAGGGTGGCCGCCACGGTCGCGATCGTGGGACTGCGCAGCAGGCTGCCTAGCGGCAGGTCGACCCCGAACTCGGCCCGCACCCGCGCTACCAGCCTCGCGGCGAGCAGTGAGTGGCCGCCAAGCTCGAAGAAGTCGTCGTGCACTCCAGCCTCGCTCAGCTTGAGCACGTCACACCAGATCCGCGCGAGGCGCTGCTCGGTCGGGGTGCGCGGGCCCGCCGTCCCGGTGCGCGGGCCGGTGTCGTAGCTGACCAGGGCCGCCCGGTCGAGCTTGCCGTTCGGGCCGACCGGCCAGTCCGCGACGATCGTCAAGGTGGCCGGGATCATGTAGTCGGGCAGCCGCGCGCGCAGGTAACCCCGCAGCGGCTCGGTCATGGCACCGGGGTCAGCGCCGTCGCGGGCGGTGAGGTAGCCGGCCAGCCGCAGCGTGCCTTCGCCGTCAGGACCGGCGATGACGGCACAGCCAGTGACATCAGGGTGGCTCGCCAGGACGGCTTCGATCTCGGCGGGCTCCACCCGGTGACCGCGGATCTTCAGCTGATCGTCGACCCGGCCAACGAAGTCGGCCACTCCGTCGTCAAGCCAGCGCACCTTGTCGCCCGTGCGGTACAGGCGCGCCCCTGGCACGAACGGGTCGGGCCCGAACCGGTCGGCGGTCAGGCCGGGGCGGCTCAGGTAGCCGCGGCTGAGCTGGATCCCGCCGATGTAAAGCTCGCCGGGTACCCCGACAGGGACCGGCTCGAGTTGCTCGTCCAGCACGTAGATCCGGGTTCCGGCGATCGGGGTGCCAATCGGCACCCGCTCGGCCGTACCAGGGCCAGGGCCGACGGGCCAGGTGGTGACGTCGATCGTGGCCTCGGTCGGACCGTACAAGTTGACGAGCCGCACGCCGGGCAGAACCTCGGCGAACCGGGCAGCGAGGTCGGCCGTGAGCAACTCGCCCCCGCACATCACCAGCTTGAGCGAGTCCGCGCAGCCGCCCACGGCTGGCTCGCCGAGCAAGGCGCGGAGCAATGATGGCACGACGCTGCACACGGTCACCCGCTCGGCCCTGATCAGCTCGACCAGGTAGCGGGGATCCTTTGACTCCTCGTGGTTCGCGAGCACGACCCGCGCTCCCGCCGCCAGTGGCCAGGCCCACTCGCCAATGGAGACGTCGAACCCGAGTGGCGTCCTGCTCAGCGCGACGTCGGCCGGGCCGAGCGCGAACTTGTCCTGCCGCCACGCGACCAGGTTGGCGAGCGCGGCGTGGTCGATCATCACGCCCTTCGGCGTGCCGGTGGACCCCGAGGTGTAGCAGGCGTAGGCGCGGCTGGCCGGGTGCACTGGGGTTTCAGGGGAGCGCGCGGGCCGGGCCGCCGCCGCCCGCATGGCAGCCTCGAGGTCGATCAGCGTGATGGCGCTCGCTGCGTCACCTTCGCCAGCCTCGCCCGGCTCGATCACCCCTGGCCGGCTGACCGCGAGCCGGGCCCCGCAGTCGCGCAGCAGGTGCCTGCGCCTGGCCGGCGGGTCGGCTGGGTCAAGCGCGACGAACCCGGCCCCGGCCTTCAGCACCGCGAGCAGCGTGATGAGGTGGCCGACGCCGCGGGGCAGGCAGACAGCGACCAGGTCCTCCGGGCCCGCTCCCTGCTCACCCAGGTAATGGGCCAGCTGGTTAGCGTGGCCATCGACCTCGCCGTAACTGAGCTGGCGGGATCCGTCGGTGACCGCGATCGCCGACGGCGACCGGCGCGCCTGACGCTCGAACAGCTGGTGCACGCACGCGCCGGCGGCCGGTTCGGCCAGGGCCCCGCTGGACTCGCTGACCAGCAGCCTCCGCTCGGCGTCCGGCAGCACCTGCAGGCGCCGCACCGGGCGATCGGGGGCGGCGACAGCATCAGCCAGCAGGCACCGCAGCGCCGTCATCATCCGGTTGACCGAGTCCTGGCCGAACAACTCCGACGAGTACTCGGCGACGCCGCGCAGGCCGCCGCTAGCCTCCGGGGTCAGCTCAAGCCGCAACTCGAACTTGGCCGTGTCCGTGTAAAGCGGGGCCACCTCGATCTGCAGTCCAGGCAGCCGCAGGGTGGGATGGGGCGCGTCATGCAGCACCAGGGTGTGGCGGAACAGCGGCGTGTGCGCCGCCGGATCACGGTCCGGCTGCACCGCCGCCACCACCTGCTCGAACGGCGCGTCCTGATGCGAGTACCCGGCCAGGCAGGTCTCGCGCATCCGGCCGAGCAGCTCGCGGAACGTCGGGTCACCGGAGACGTCGATCCGCAGCGGCAGGGTGTTCACGAAGAACCCGATGAGGTCGGCGATCTCAACGCGGTTCCGGCCGGCGATCGACGTGCCGACGACGACGTCACGCTGCCCGCTCCACCTGGACAGGAGCGTGACGAACCCGGTCAGCAGCACCATGTAGAGCGTCGCCCGCTCGGTGTCGCCCAGCTGGCGGAGCCGCCCGGTCAGGTCAGCAGGAAGGCTCACGGCGACCGATTCGCCGGCGAACGTCCGCAGTTCACGGCGCGGGCGGTCAGTCGGCAGGTCGAGCAGCGCGGCCCCGGCCAGCCGCTGCTGCCAGTAGCTGACGTGCTCGCGCCGTGCGCTCTCGGTCTGCTCGCCCCGCTGCCACATCGTGTAGTCGGCGTACTGGACCCGCAGCTCAGGGAGCGGCGAGGCGTCCTTCGCGGCGAACGAGAGGTAAAGCGAAGCGAGCTCGCGCAGCAGGATGCCCAGCGACCAGCCGTCGGCCGCGATGTGGTGCAGGCACAAGATCAGCAGGCTGGCTTCCCTGGCCGTCCGCAGCAGCACCGCGCGGAGCATCAGGTCGCAGGTCAGGTCGAAGGACCGGTGCGCCTCGGCCCGGTGGTGCGCGGCCACGGCGGCGGCACGCTCGGCGGGGCCGAGACCGGACAGGTCGATCACGGGCACCTCGACCGGGCGGACGGGCCCCACGCGTGCCCACGGCTCACCGTCATCGGAGTGGAAGGTCGTGCGCAGCGCCTCATGCCTGCGCACGACCTCAGTCAGGCACCGGGCGATGATGTCAGGATCGGCCTGGCCCGCGAGGCGGGCCGAGCCCACCAGGTTGTACAGCGGCGAACCAGGCTCGACCTGGTCGAAGAACCACAGCCGCTCCTGGGCGAACGACAGCGGGAGCCGGCTGCGGGGGACGCCGGATGGCACGATCCTCGGCAGCACCGCCGGCGTGCTTTGCTCATCGAGCAGCCGGTCAAGCAGCGCGCGCTGATCCGCGGTCAGGTGTCCTGGTCGCATGACTGGCGTTCAGGCCTCCTCAGCCGACTGCGTGATGCTCTGGCAGGCTCCCCGCCGGCACCGCGGGATCCGGCAGCGCCGCTGGCCGGTGGTATAACCGCGGTGTCTTCCACAGTCGCATCGCGAGCCCGCCGCCTGGCAGTCAGGGAGAATCCCGACGACCGGCGGCGAGGCCAGAAAGGAGGCCGCCCGTGCAGGCCGGCCCTCGCTGCCCGATCCTGGCCCTGTGGAGCCTGCCCCGCAGTCGCTCCACCGCCTTCTTCCTGATGATGGCGCAGCGGGGGGACTTCCTGGCCCTGCACGAGCCCTTCTCGAACCTGGCCGAGTTCGGCACGGTGACGGTCGGCGGCACGCAGGCGCGGTCAGCTACCGACCTGCTGGCGGCCATCAGGGCGGCAGCGCTCGACCAGCCCGTGTTCTTCAAGGACACGACCGACGAGCGCTATCCCGAGTTGCTCGCCGACCGCGAGTTCCTGCGCTCCGATGCCAGGCACACGTTCCTGATCAGGCATCCGCGCGAGACCATCGCCTCCTACTACCAGCTCAATCCCCTAGTGCGGCAGCATCAGATCGGCGTGGCCGCGCTGCACGAGATCTTCGTCACCGTGCGGAACCTCACCGGCCGCCAGCCGGTGGTGATCGACGCGGCTGACCTGGTCAAGGCACCAGGGGCGCTGGTGAGGGCGTACTGCGACGCCGTGTCCATCCCGTTCCGGCCGGACGCCTTACGCTGGCAGCCTGGTCAGCGCCAGCAGTGGCAGCCGACCAGGCGCTGGCACGAGCGGGCCAGCCAGAGCAGCGGCTTCGAGGCCACCGCTCCGGCGCCTGGCCCTGACGTGGACAGCCATCCAGCGCTCGCCGGTTACCTGCGCTACCACCTGCCCTTCTACGAGGACTTGCGGCGTTACCGGCTACGGGTCTGACCGGCGGAGCGGCCGATGTCGGTGAAATTCCTCGCTTGACCGCCGACCGGCCCTGGCCAACACTCCTAAGTCGTGAGCATCGATCGCAACGCCCCTTGTCTCGCGTAGCGGGCAGGCGGGATGAATGGTGCCCAGCTGCACGTGCTCGTGCAAGAGCAAGCACATCGCACCCCCGGCCGGACGGCCGTGGTCTGCGGCGATGCCGCGCTGACCTATGCCGAGCTGAACGCCAGGGCTAACCGGCTGGCTCACTATCTCATCGCCCGCGGGGCAGCGGCCGAGGAGTTCGTGGCGCTCGCTCTCCCCCGGTCGGCGGACCTGGCGGTCTCGTTGCTGGCGGTGCTCAAGAGCGGCGCGGCCTACCTGCCGGTGGATCCGCAGTACCCGGCCGACCGGATCGGCTACATGCTCGCCGACGCGCGACCGCCGCTGCTCATCAGCACTGCCGACATCGTCGCTGGCTGGGCCGTCGAGCGGCCAGCGCGGACCGAGCTCATCCTGATCGACGACCCGGTCACGGCCGCGGCGATCGGCCGCGCTGCGGCCGATGACCCGCAGGACGCGGACCGCCTGAGGCCGGCGTCAGGCTCGCATCCCGCCTACGTCATCTACACATCAGGATCATCAGGACAGCCAAAGGGCGTTGTCATCGAGCACCGCTCGCTGGCCGGCTATCTCGACTGGACCTCCAGTGCGTACCTGGGGACGCGCGGGCTGTCCCTGGTCCCGACGTCCTTCTCCTTTGACCTGACCGTGACCGGCTTCTACACGCCCTGGCTAGTCGGCGGCTGCGTGCAGCTAATCACCCTGGATCGACTCGGCGAAGATGACCTGGCCGCGCTGGCTGGCCGGCCGTGCACCTTCATGAAGGCGACGCCCAGCCACCTGGCCCTGTTCGGCTCGCTGCCCGCTGACCTGGGGCCGGACACCGAGCTTGTGCTCGGCGGCGAGGCGCTGGTCGCGGACATGATCGGCTCCTGGCGACGACGGCACCCGCGCGCGGCCGTGATCAACGCCTATGGCCCGACCGAGGCAACGGTCAACTGCGCCGAGTACCGCATCGAGCCAGGCCAGCCGCTGGCTCCAGGGGCCGTGCCGATCGGGCGCGCGCAACCGGGCGCGATCTTGCGCGTGCTCGACGATGACCTCAAGCCGGTACCAGCGGGCGGCACCGGCGAGATCTGCATCGGGGGATCTCGGCTGGCCAGGGGCTACCTGCGGCGGCCAGGGCTGACGGCCGAGCGCTTCGTGCCTGATCCTTACGGCGCCGGCACCCGCATGTACCGGTCCGGTGACCTCGGCCGGATCGGCCCCGACGGTAACGTCGTCTTCGCTGGCCGGTCAGACCAGCAGGTCAAGGTGCGCGGCTACCGGATCGAGCTCGGCGACGTCGAGGCGGTGCTGGCCAGCCATCCCCAGCTCCACCGCGTGGCCTGCGCTGTGCGCGGCTCGACGCCGGCCACCCGCCGTATCGTCGCCTATGCCGTAACGCGCGGCGGCGCCCGCGTCATGGCCGCGGCGGTGCGCGAGTTCGCCGGGCAGTTCCTGCCCGGCTACATGGTGCCCGCTGCCGTGTCCTTCCTTCCCGCGCTGCCGCAACTGCCGAACGGCAAGGTCGACCGCGCCGCCTTGCCCGGAGCGGGCGAGCCTGGCGACCTCGCCGACCCGGCCGGCCTGGTCGTTCCGCTGCGGACCGCCGCCGACGGCACGCCGCTGTTCTGCGTGCACCCGGAGACGGGCGACAGCGGGGTGTACGCCCGGCTGACCGATTACCTGTCCGAGCCTGGCCCGGTCTACGGCATCGACCTGCCGCCGGACGACTCCGCCGACGAGCAGGACACGGTGACCGGGCTGGCTGGCTTGTACGTAGACCAGGTAAGGCGGGTTTGGCCCTGCGGCCCGTACCGGCTGCTTGGCTGGTCGCTGGGTGGGCTGGTGGCCTATGAGATGGCCACCATGCTGCGGTCAGGCGGCCAGGAGGTCAGCCTGCTGGCGCTGATCGACGCCTACCCGGCCGTCCTGTCCAGGCCGGGCGACCGGGGGGAACCTTGCGGCGCGGAAGCGGACCTGACCTCGCTGCTGCGGTTCGCCGGCGCCGCCAGGAGCGGGGCGGCCGGGGCCGGAACCCTGGCCGGCGGCGCCAGGCCGGCCACCGCCGCCGTGGCTGGCGCCGTCGCCCGCGCTAGCCGCGTCACGCGACTAGCGCGTCTGCACCGCGAGTTCAGGCCGGACGCCTTCGACGGGGACGTCGTCTTCTTCGCCACCCGTCCGCCGGCTGGCGCCCGCCCGTCGCTGGCCTGGGGCCCTTACGTGACCGACCGGATCGAGGTCCACGACCTGACCGACCTGGGATCGGGCCCCTGGCCTGACGTCATGGCCGCCGTCGGCGGCCTGCTGAGCGCCAGGCCCAGCGCGCCGATGCCGCACTAACCGGGCGAGGAGAACTCTGTGGGTCCGCGCACTAGGCACCTGATCTCGGTCGACGACCTGACCGAGACGCAGATCAGGCAGGTCGTCGCGCGCGGCGCTAGCTTCTCGCAGGCCGCTTCGCCGCCAGGCCAGCCCCTCGCGGGCCAGGTCGTCGGGGTTTATTTCAGCAAGACCTCCACGCGCACCAGGACAGCCTTCGCCACCGCCGCCTTGCGCCTGGGCGCGCAGATCGTCGCTTACGGGCCCGCGGACCTGCAGACCAATACCGGCGAGACGATGGCCGACACCGGGCGCGTGCTGTCCGGCATGCTCGACGCCATCGTCGCGCGAACCGCCGGCGACGTCGCCGAGTTGCGCGACTGGGCCAGCCATGACCGGATGTCGGTGATCAACGCGATGACCTCGGACGAGCATCCAAGCCAGGCACTCGCCGACCTGACCACGCTCCAGCGCCGGTTCGGCCGGATCGACGACCTGCGGGTGCTGTACGTCGGAGAAGGCAACAATACGGCGGCCGCCCTGGCGCTGGCCTTTGCCCGGATCCCTGGCGCGTGCCTCGAGCTGCGCACGCCTCCCGGTTACGGGATCGGCATGAAGGTCAGGGAGCGGGTCGCCGTCCGGGCTCAGGCCTCAGGGGCTCACGTCGCCGAGCGCTCGGACCTCGCGCGGCTGCCGAGCGGGATCGACGTCATCTACACCACGCGGTGGCAGACCACCGGAACCGCCAAGGCCGATCCCCGGTGGCGCGAGGTCTTCGAGCCGTTCCGCGTGACGACCCGGCTGTGGGAGTCAAGTCCGGCCGCCCTGTTCATGCACGACCTGCCTGCGCACCGAGGTGAGGAAGTGACCGCTGAGGTACTCGACGGGCCGATGAGCATTGCGTTCGAACAGGCCGCGAACAAGATGTACAGCGCGATGGCGGTGCTCGAGTGGTGCCGGGCCGAGCAGGAGGGATGACCACGATGACGCACACCATGGCCGAGGGCAGCCAACTGCCCTACCTTATCGAGGGGTCAGGGCCTGATGGCCTCGCCGGGCTTCCGCCCGATCGCCTGCACGCGCTGCTGGCCGAGCATGGCGCGGTGCTGCTGCGCGGCCTGGGGCTCGGCGGCGTGACCGGCTTCGACCGATTCGTTCGCTCGGCGTCAGGAGCGCCGATCGCATACACGGAACGGTCCTCGCCTCGGCACGTCATTCAGGGCGAGATCTATACCTCGACCGATTACCCGCCGGAAGAGGAGATCTTCCTCCATAACGAGAACTCCTACCAGCTGTCCTGGCCGCGATACGTGTACTTCTACTGCGCCAGCCCGCCCACTACCCTCGGCGCCACGCCGCTGGCCGACATCCGCCGCGTTTACGCGAGCATCGACCCGCAGGTAGCACGAGAGTTCGCCGACCGCGGCTGGATGGTGGTCCGCAACTTCCACGACGGGTTCGGGGTGCCGTGGAGCTACGTGTTCGGCACGCAGGACCGCTCGGAGGTCGAGCGCTACTGCCGTGCCAACGGGATCGAAGTCGAATGGCGCGGCCAGGGATCGCTGCAGACCAGAGCGGTACGCCAAGCCGTCCACCTGCATCCGGGAACCGGCCAGGACGTGTGGTTCAACCACATCGCCTTCTTCCACTTCACGACGGCGCCGGCCGAGGTAGGCGAAGGCCTGCTCGCGTTGTTCGGCGAGGAGGACCTGCCGACCAACACCTGCTACGGCGACGGCGGGCGAATCCCGCCCGAGGTCGTCGCGCACCTGAGGGACTGCTACCGGGCGGCATCGGTCCGCTTCGACTGGCAGGAAGACGACGTTCTGATGGTCGACAACATGCTCGCGGCGCATGGCCGTGAGCCCTTCACCGGCCCGCGGAGCATCGCCGTCGCCATGACCGATCCCTACTGGCCTGGGGTGTCCGCGTCCTGACTCCGCTGCCAGGGAACCCGCCATAGCGCCAGCAGGCGCGGCTCTCGCTGACGCGGGATCGTGAACTCCTTGACCTGGTCGCAGGCCCTGGCGAAGGTGAGGACCGGGCCACAGGCGCTGTCGGCCAGCGGCCTGAGCTGCTCGCGCAGCACGTCCGGTGCCCTCGCGCCGCCGTCAAGCCACCCATCACCGCCGATGAAGGTCACCGGGCCGACTCGCTCGCTCGCCTGCTCGGCGTGCGCGCGCACGACCGCGCGGGCATCTGATCGCAGCGAGCCGAGTACCGCGGCGGTACCTTCACTGAAACTGAACCAGCTGACGATCGCGCCGTCACCAGCGAGCCACGGCTCAGTGCCCCACGGGTAGCGGAGCGCGGCCCGCGGCGCCCCTAGGCGCACCTCCATGATCGCCTCGGACAATGGCTTGTCCGGACTGGCGAAGTGCCCGGTCGTCCGGTACCCGAAGTGGCTGTACAACGGCGGAATGCCGCGCTCCACCAGCGCCCAGACGACCACCTTCGTCACGCCTTCGGCCCGCGCCGCTGACTCAAGCGCCGTGACCAGCCTCCTCGCGACCCCGCGGCCTTGCAGGCCAGGGACCACCGCCAAGCGCCGGACCTGCCAGATCGATCCTGACCGCGGGATGGCCCGCACGCAGCCAACGATCGTGCCATCGCCCGCCTTGGCCAGCCACAGCCTGATGCCAGCCGAGATGTCGGCGATAAGGGACTCAGCCGTATCGGAGGCGCCGTCCGCGGCGGGCAGGCCAGGATAGAGATCGCCCACTACGAAAGCGTCCCTGGTGATCGTTGCCAGCGCGGCCAGCAGCGCGCGATCGGTGCCCGCGACCTCATCGACGCGCCAGCGTCCCGCTGCGGTCCCTCGGCCGGGCTGCTCCATGGCAGCTATCCAACCAGCGTCCCCTGGGCGCGGGAAGACGCAAGCGGGGCTCTCCCGGCTCGGCTCCGCCGACGGTCAGCTGCCCTGGCCGGTGAGTAGGGATTCTCCCGACTGCCGCCCGCAGGGCACCTTGGCTGATCCTTGGCCAGCGGGCCGCATCGGCGCGCTGCCGCTAGTCGTGGAGGGATCATGCCAGCAGTGAGCACGGCGGTCGCCGCGTGCCCCGAGTGCGCGGCCGAGGTCACTGTCCCGGTTCCGGCGACGCAGAACGAGATCGTCGAATGCCAGGACTGCCGGTCAGAGCTGGAGGTCATCGGGGTCACGCCCATCGTCCTGGCACTGGCCCCTCCGGTCGAGGAGGACTGGGGAGAATAGCGTGGACCGGCGAGGCAGGCCAGGCGGCGCAACCGGCGCGCGCTCATGACCCGGTGCGTCGTGGTCGGGGGATCCGGCTACGTTGGCGGGGAACTGATCAGGCTGCTGCTCGGGCATCCCAAGGTCACGGTGGCCGCGGCGACCTCGCAGCGCCACGCCGGACGCCGGGTCGATAGCTTGCACCCCAACCTGCGAGGCGTGACCGACCTCGTCTTCACCTCGCCGCGAGATGTGCCTGGGTGCGACGTGGCGTTCCTTGCGGCCGGCCAGGAATCGGCGATCGGCCTGGTCAGGCAGCTGCTGTCGGTGGTCGACTGCCTCATCGACCTCAGCCCTGACTTCAGGCTGAGTGACCAGGACGCCTATGAGCGCTACTACGGGCACCCGCACGCGGCTCCTGACCTGCTCTCCAGCTTCGTGCCTGGGCTGCCGGAACAGCACCGGCCGTGCCTGCGCGATGCGCGGCGCATCAGCGTGCCCGGGTGCATGGCCACCGCGGCGGTGCTCGCCTTGCGGCCGCTCGCGCGGGACGGCCTGGTCGACGGCGCCGTCATAGTGGACGGCAGGATCGGCTCAAGCGGGTCAGGCTCGGCGGCTACCCAGCTCAACCTGCACGCCGAGCGAAGCGGGGCGATGCGGGTCTTCGCGCCGAACGGGCACCGGCACGAAGCCGAGATAGCCCAGGCGACCGGGCTGGCGGTGCTGATGAGCGCGACCGGCGTCGAGGCAGTGCGCGGCCTGCAGGTGCTCTGCCACGTCCAGCTCACCCGCGCGGTGCCTGAGCGCGAGGTCCGTCAGCTGTACAGGGACAGCTACGCGAACGAGCCCTTCGTCCGCGTGGTCACCGAGCGACGCGGCTTGTACCGGCTGCCCGAGCCCAAGATCCTGATCGGATCCAACTTCTGCGACGTGGGATTCGCCACCGTGCCGTCCAGCCGGCACGTCACGGTGGTCGCCGCGCTCGACAACCTCGTCAAGGGCGGCGCGGGCAACGCCGTCCAGTGCCTGAACATCCGGATGGGCTGGCCCGAGCGACTCGGGCTCGAGTTCCCCGGCCTGCACCCGGTGTGAGGCTGCCATGGCCGCTACGCCCGCCATCACCGTGCTGAAGTGCGGAGGCACGTCAGGCGTCGACCCGTGCTCAGCCTGCTCGGCGGTCGCCGACCTCGTCCGCCAAGGCGGCCAGGTCGTGCTGGTCCACGGCGGGTCGGCCCAGGCGCAGGAGGAGGCCAGCCGGCTAGGGCTGCGCCTGCGGCAGATCGTCTCAGCGGACGGGGCGACGAGCCGCTACACGGATGCCGAGGCCTTCGGCGTGCTGCTCACGGCCTGGACGGCCAGGGTCAAGCCAGTACTGGTGACCGAACTGGTCCGGCTGGGCGTCCAGGCCGTCGGGCTGACCGGCCTTGATGCGGGCATGCTGACCGCCAGGCGGCTCACGGCGCAGCGCGCGGTGGTGGACGGCCGGGAGGTCGTCGTCAGGGACACGCACACGGGGCGGATCGCCTCGGTCCGCACCGGCCTGCTGAGCACCTTGCTCAGCGCCGGGATGGTGCCGGTAGTATCCCCGCCCGCACTGGCACTCGACGGCACGCCGGTCAACGTCAACTCTGACCGGATCGCGGCGGCCATCGCGGTCGCGCTCGGCGCCGCCAGGCTCGTGCTGCTGACCGCCGCGCCTGGGGTACTGGCCGACCCAGCGGACGAGCGAACGGTGCTCAGCGAGCTGGCCCTGCCCGCTGACCGCGGCGGCCGGGCGGCGGTGACGGGCGGAATGGCGGTGAAGCTGGCCGCCGCGCAGGCCGCGCTAGCCGGCGGAGTACCCGAGGTGCTGATCGCCGACGGGCGTGACCGCGACCGCATAAGCGGCGCGCTGGCCGGGCCGGGCGGCACCCGGATCCGCCGCTGCCCGCAGTCCGCTCAGAAAGGTGAAGCCAGTGACTGATGCCACCGACCTAGCGCAGGCCGCCGACCCGGTCCCGCTGCTGCAGCGCCTGATCAGGTTCCGCAGCGTCAACCCGCCGGGCGACGAGGGCCCGTGCATCGGATACCTCGCCGACCTGCTCGGCCGGGCCGGCCTCGACGTCAAGCTTGTCCACCTCGACCCCGAGCGGCCGAACCTCATCGCACGGCTGCCAGGCCGGCAGGCCGCACCCGCGCTGCTGCTCCATGCCCACGCCGACGTGGTACCTGTGGCCGGGCAGGAGTGGACAGTGCCACCGTTCGACGGGCTGCTGGCCGACGGGCATGTCTGGGGCCGCGGGGCCATCGACATGAAGGGTCAGCTGGCCATGATGATCAGCGCGATCCTGACGCTGCGGACGGCGGGCCAGGCCCCAGCCGGTGACGTGATCCTCGCCATATCGCCCGACGAGGAGGCCGGCAGCGCTGTCGGCGCGCGCTACCTCACCGAGCAGCACCCTGAGCTCTTCACCGGGATCAAGGACGCCATCGGGGAGGACGGCGGCGCGGTCATCAGCTGCACCGGCCAGCGCGTGCATCCGATCGTCGTCGCCGAGAAGCGGGCCTGCTGGCTCAGGATCACGCTGCGCGGGCCGGCCGGGCACGCATCCAGGCAAGGGCGCACCGGCACGGCGATGGCCAAGCTGGCCGACCTGCTTGGCCGCCTGCAGTCGGCTCGACTGCCCGCCCACCTGACCCCGGCGACTGACCTCATGCTCAGCGGGCTGGCCGACCTGGCCGCGGAGCCGCTGGCTAGTCGCCTGCAGGCGCTGCGTGACGACGCGCTCGCCCCGGTGCCCTACGACCTGCTGCCGGAGGCAGACGCTGTCTACATCGACTCGGTGCTGCGGAACACGGTCAACGCGACGATCGTGCGAACCAGCGACAAGATCAATATCCTGCCCGCGCTCATCACCATCGACCTCGACGGGCGCATCCTGCCCGGCGCCTGGACTGCCGATGACTACATCGGCGAACTGCGCGAGGTGATCGGCGCTGAACCCGAGATCGAGCTGCTGCTCGAGGGCGAGCCGATGCCCGCTTTCGCTCCCGGGCCGTTCTACGACGCCCTCGCCTGCGTCCTGACCGAAGCCGATCCCGGCGGCGTCCCGCTGCCCATGGTCACTCCGGCCTCGACCGATGCCAGGCTCTTCGCCGGGCTTGGCATCGCCTGCTACGGCTGGATGCCGATGCTGACCCCGCCTGGATCGCGCTATCAGGACGCCATGCACGCGGGCGACGAGCGAATACCTGTCGACGCGCTGCGCTTCGGTGCCGAGTGCATGCGGCGCGTGCTCGTCATGGACCGCTAGGCCGAACGCGCGTGGCAAGGAGATGCGGTGCGAGCTAAGCCGGACCCTGACCGGGTCACCCTCGTCGACATCCTCGCTGACCGGGCCATCAGGTCAGCCGACGCGACCGCCTTCGAGTTCGCGGCCGACGACGGGGCAGAGTCACCGGTCAGCTATGCCGAGCTCGATGCCAGCGCACGCACGGTAGCCGCGGCCCTGCGCGATCGATGCGCGCCAGGCGCGCGGGTGCTGATCATCTACCCGCCTGGCGCCGGCTTCGTCACCGGCTTCCTCGGCTGCCTGTACGCCGGCGTGGTGGCCGTTCCCGCGTACCCGCCGATGACACGGCGGGGCGCGGAACGCGCCCTGGCCATCGCGGCCGACGCCGACGCCTCGCTAGCGCTCAGTGACGGCCCGACCGCGACCGGACTGCTGGCCAGCTACGAGGAGATCGGTACCCGAGGACTCGACTGGCTGCGCACGGACGAGATATCGCCGCAGGCTCAGGGCATCGCCGGCCCAGGCCCGCGGCCAGATCAGCTGGCCCTCCTGCAGTACACCTCGGGATCAACCGGCATCCCCAAGGGCGTGATGGTCACGCACGCCAACCTGATCGCCAACTCGACGTCGATCGGCCGCGCGCTCGGCCTCGGCCCGGACAGCCGCGGCGTCAGCTGGCTGCCTCCTTATCACGACCTCGGGCTGATCGGCGGCATCATCCAGCCCATCTTCGCTGGCTTCCCCTGCACCTTGCTGTCACCGCTGAGCTTCCTGCGCCGCCCGGCGTGCTGGCTCGAGGCGATCAGCAGGCACGGCGCCACGATCTCGGCGGCACCAGACTTCGGCTACCTCGAATGCTCGCTCCGCGTGAGTCCCGAGGAGCTGGCCGGGCTTGACCTGTCGCGCTGGCGGCATGCCCTGGTGGGCGCCGAGCCGGTGCGGGCGGCGACCCTGGCGGAGTTTGCCCGCGCCTTCGCCGGATCGGGCTTCCGCCATTCTGCTTTCTATCCGTGCTACGGCCTCGCCGAGGCGACGCTGTTCGTCAGCGGCCCAGGCCAGCAGGCGAGCCGGCCGTCCACGCTGGGCGTCGACCGGGCGGGCCTGGCCCGCGGGCTGGCCAGGCCCGCCGGACCTCATGACGGGTCCGCCACGACCGTAGTGACCGGCCTCGGCCGGGCCCACGGCGACGACCAGGTGCTCGTGGTCGATCCGCAGACGCGTCAGCGCTGCCGTCCGCGAACCATCGGCGAGGTCTGGGTGACCGGGCCGTCGGTCGCTCAGGGCTACTGGCAGCGCGAGGCGGAGTCGGCCAGGGCGTTCGGCGCGCACCTCGCCGGGACCAGGAGCCCGGCTTACCTCCGCACCGGCGACCTCGGCTTCATGCACAGGTCCGGGCTCTTCGTCACCGGCCGGATCAAGGACCTGATGGTGATCAGGGGCCGCAATCACTACCCATCCGACCTCGAGGACACGGCCGGCCGGTCCCATCCCAAGCTCAAGCCGGCCCGCGCCGCCGCCTTCACGGTCGATGACGGCTCGCAGGAGCTGGCCGTGCTCGTGCACGAGGTGGTCAAGGGCTTCGGGCCGGACGACGCCGCCGCCGTGGTCAAGGCAATCCAGGCCGCGATGAGCACTGAGCACGGACTGCGGCTGCACGAGATCGTGCTGGTACGGCCGGGCAGCATACCTCGCACCACCAGCGGCAAGATCATGCGAAGCGGTTGCCGGGATAAATGGCTGGCCGGCTCGCTCGCGACAGTCCACTCCAGTCAGGGCGGGCCGGCCCGCGGGATGGCGACCGAGCCTTCGCCGCAGCAGTCAGGCGACCGCTCAGCGCCGGCGGCGCTCGCCCGGATCATCGCGCAGGGCCTGGGCCTTTGGCCCGTGCCTGTACCCGACGACGTGCCGCTGGTAAGCCTGGGGCTCGACTCACTGCGGTCAGTGAGCCTGGCCTCGGCGCTGGCCGACGCCTTCTCACTTGAGCTGAGCGTGCCTGAGCTGCTCAGCGGGGTCACCATGGCCGACTTGCGGGCCCGGCTCGGGCCGCCGGCCTCGGCCGCCAGCGCCAGCGCCAGCGCCGACGGCGACGGCGACGGCGACGGCGGCCAGGTCGCCGGTCGGGCCGCAGGCGAGGAGGTCGGCCAGGGCACCTGGGCCGCACCGGCCCAGCAGGCGCTGTGGCTGCTCGACCAGCTGGGCGCGGGGGACGCTTATCACATCCTGGCGTCGGTACGCCTGCGGGGCCCGCTCGATCCCGGCGTCCTTGGCCAGTGCCTGGACGAGCTAGTCAGGCAGCATCAAGCCCTGCGGACTTGCTTCGCGCCCGCTGCCGACGGCTCCTTGCACACGATCGCCAGGCCCGCGGCGAGCTTGCCTCTCGACATCCTCGACCTGCGCGGGGCGGGCGGGCAGGCGGACCGCGAGGAGCGCGCCAAAGCCGAGGCCGAACGGCTCGCGCAAGCGCCGTTCGACCTGGCTAGCGGTCCTTTGCTTCGCCTGGTCTTGATCTGTCTTACCGATGACCACTGGGAACTCGTGGCCTGCGCCCACCACATCGCGCTGGACGGCTGGTCGCTGAGCATCCTCACGCGACAGCTCGGCGAGTGCTACCGCGCGGCCAAGGCTGGCCGCCCGATGCCGGCCCTGGCCATCGCGCCTGGCCCTCAGCACCGCCGGACCAGGGCCGATGACGACGACGACGAGGCCTTCTGGCGGCGGACGCTGGCCGGAGCGCACGCCGTAGCCCTGCCGGTCGGGCCCAGGCCACCCGCAGCGCCGTCCTGGCGCGGGGCCTCGCTGCCGCTGACCTTGCCCGCGGCGACCTACGCCCGGGTCCGCGCGTTCGGCGCCGCCAGCGGCGCGACGCCATTCATGGTGGTGCTGGCCGGCCTTGCTGCCGCGCTTGCCCGCTGGAGCGGCCAGGATGACATCGTCATCGGCACGCCGGCGGCCTGCCGAGACCGGCCAGGCACCGCCGGCCTGGTCGGCCTGCTGGTCAACACGATGCCGATCAGGATCGGCCTGGCCGGCAACCCGTCGTTCGCCGCCCTGCTCGCCCGCGTGAGCGCGGGGTGCCTGGCCGCCTATCCGCACCAGGCGCTGCCATTCGGCCGGATCCTCAAGGCCGCGGGCGCGCGGCCGGCGGGCGCCAGGGCGCCCCTGGTCAGGGTGTTGCTGGCGATGCAAAACGTGCCATCGAGCCAGTGGCGGGCGGCCGGCGTGCAGGCTGAGGCCACCGAGTTGCCGACGCCAGGCGCTCAGTTCGAGCTTGCCCTGCACCTGCGTGAGCGGCCGGACGGCTCGCTTCGCGGCCACGCCAGCTATGCCGCCGACCTGCTCGACCCGGCGACCGTCCGCGGCGTGCTTGACTCGCTGGCGCAGATCCTGCGGCACGCCTGCGCCACGCCCGGCCTCCCGGTGGCCGACCTGCCCGCGCTCACCAGCGCTGAGCACGAGGAGATCGTGACCGGGCTGAGCGGCTCCCTGGCCGAGCCGCTGGGCCATGGCCTGGTCGCCGACCTCGTCGGGGCCCGCGCCGACCGCGCGCCAAGCGCCCAGGCCGTCGTGGCCGGGCAGCAGGTGCTGTCCTACGGTGAGCTCGAGGAGAACGCGAACAAGCTGGCGTGGCACCTGCGGGACCAGGGCGTCCGGGCCGAACGGCCGGTGGCCGTGTGCCTGGGCCGGTCGGCGGCACTGCTCGTCGCGCTGCTGGCGGTACTGCGATCGGGCGGCGCGTACGTACCGCTCGACCCTTCCTACCCGGCCAGCCGGCTAGCGCACCTGCTCGCTGACACCCGTCCCGCCGTCGTCCTGACCTCAGCTGACCTGGCTGACCTGGTGACCGAGTCCGCCGCGCGGGCCGGCGTCGGGGCCGGCCGCCTCATCTGCCTCGACGACCAGGCCGGCGGATTCGACGGCTACCTGAGCACAAGGCCGGCCGGCGTAGCCGATCCGCTGGGCATCGCCTGCATCATCCACACGTCGGGATCGACCGGCCGGCCAAAGGGCGTGCTGAGCACGCACGCGGGCCTCGCCAACCGGCTGGCCTGGATGCAGCGCGCCTTCCCGCTTGAAGCCGGCGAGGCGGTGCTGCACAAGACCCCAGTCGGCTTCGACGTCTCTGGCTGGGAGTTGTTCTGGCCGCTGATCGCGGGCGGCACGGTCGTGATGGCGCGCCCTGACGGCCACCGCGACCCGCTCTACCTGTCCAGGCTGATCCGCGAGCGAGCCGTGACCACCTGTCACTTCGTGCCCTCGATGCTCCGCGCCTTCCTCGCCGACCCGGCGAGTGCCTCGTGCGCCGCGACGCTGCGCCGGGTTATCTGCAGCGGCGAGGAACTGCCGCCCGACCTGGCGGCCCGGTTCTTCGCCGCGCTGCCGGGCGTCGAACTGCACAACCTCTACGGGCCGACCGAGGCGGCGATCGACGTGACCGCGCACGCGGTGGCTGAAGCGGAGGTGGCTGGCGGGCGGGTGCCGATCGGCCGGCCAATCGCCGGCGCCCGGCTGCAGGTGCTCGATCAGCGCGGCCACCCGGTGCCGCGCCTGGTCGAAGGCGAGCTCCACATCGGCGGGATACCACTGGCGCGCGGCTACCTAGGCCAGGCCGGGCTTACCGCCGAGCGCTTCGTGCCCGATCCGTTCACGCCCGGCGCCCGCCTGTACCGCACTGGCGACCGGGCTCGCTGGCTCGGCGACGGCAGCCTGGACTACCTGGGCCGTCTTGACCGGCAGGTGAAGATCCGCGGTCAGCGGATCGAGCCCGCGGAGGTCGAGTCGGCCCTGGCCGGGGATCCGCGCGTAGCCGCCGCCGCCGTGGACGTGCGCCAAGGGCCCGACGGCGAGCCGAGGCTGGTCGCTTACGTGGTGCCGGCGTCGGCGCAGCCGCCGACCGGTCCGCAGCTGCGCGGCTACCTCGCGGAAAGGCTGCCTGGGCCGATGGTCCCGGCGGCGTTCGTGTCCGTCGATCAGCTGCCGGTCGGTCCGAACGGCAAGCTCAGCAGGGCGCAGCTACCCGATCCGACCGGGCCTTTCGCGTCGGCCGAGCAGATCGCGCCCAGGGACCAGTCCGAACGCTGGCTCGCGGCGGTGTGGCAGGAGACCCTCGGACGCGAGCAGGTGTCGGTCACCGACGACTTCTTCGACCTGGGCGGCGACTCGCTGCTGGCGACCAGGATCGTCACCAGGATCCGGTTCGCGTACGGCGTCGAGCTACCGGTCGGCGAGTTCCTCTCCGGAGCGCTGACGATCGAGTCGCTCGCTTGCTCGCTTCGCGAGCACCAGGTCTCGGTCGCGACCGAGCACGACCTTTCTGAGGCAGTGGCGTGGCTGGACGGGCTCAGCGACGCCGAGGTCAGCCGGCTGCTCGCGCAGGCGGAGAACGACGGGACTAGTGAGGTCACATGAGCTTTGACCCAGTTCGGGTGCGAGCCGCCTACCCAGCGCTCGGCAACGGGCTCGCCTGGCTCGATGGCGCGGCCGGCACCCAGGTGCCGCAGGCCGTGATCGACGCGATCGCGGCCGCGTACACCGATGGGATGGCGAACGTCAACGGGGTGTTCCCGGCCAGTCACCGCTGCGAGGAGATCGTCGCGGCGGCGCGGCAGGCGTTCGCCGACCTGCTCGGCGCCGAGCCTGACGGCGTCGTGCTCGGCGCCAACATGACCACGCTGACGTACCGGTTCGCGGCGACGCTGGCGGACACGTGGCAGCGAGGTGACGAGGTCATCGTGACGCGGCTCGACCACGATGCCAACGTAAGGCCCTGGGTCCAGGCCGCGCGGCGAGCCGGCGCCACCGTCCGCTGGGCCGAGATCGACGTGGCATCAGGCGAACTGCCTGCCGAGCAGTTCGGGTCGCTGATCACCGACCGAACCAGGCTGATCGCCATCACGGCGGCCAGCAACGTGCTGGGCACCGTGCCTGACGTGGCGGCGGTGGCGAAGGCGGCGCACGACGTGGGTGCGCTCGTCTACGTCGATGGCGTGCACGCGACGCCGCACGCTCCGGTCGACATGGTCGCGATCGGCGCCGACTTCTACGCCACGAGCGCCTACAAATGGTCAGGGCCCCATGTGAGCGCGGTCGCGGCGAGCCCGCTTCTGCTCGAGCGGCTCTCGCCTGACAAGCTGGCGCCGGCTCCTGACCGGGTACCTGACCGGATGGAGACGGGCACGCCGCCCTTCGCCGACCTGGCTGGCCTGATCGCCGCCGTGGACCACCTGGCTGGCCTCAGCCAGTCCGCCGCCGCGACCAGGCGCGAGCGGATCGTAGCGGCGATGTCCGCCGTCGCCGCCTACGAACACGGCGAACTTGAGTACCTGCTGACCGGGCTTGAACGCGTTCCGCGCGTACGGCTGATCGGCCGCCCGGCTCGCCGGACCGCCACCGCCTACTTCACCGTCACCGGCATCGCGCCCCGCGACCTGGCCAGGTACCTGGCCGCGCACCAGATCAACGTCTGGAGCGGCCACGCCTACGCCTGGGAGGTGACCGGCGCGCTCGGCATCAGGGATTCAGGGGGCGCGGTCAGGGCCGGGCTGGTCCACTACAACGTCCGCGGGGAGACCGACCGGCTGCTCCAGGCGCTGGCCGACCTGCCCGAGCCGACGGCTGAGACGAGTTCACGTGGCTGATGAGACTGTTCCGGCCCCGCCTGGCCAGGCGGGGCCGGAAAGCACGCTCGCCGGGCTTTCCCCGCTGCGGCAGCAACTGCTCAGCATCGAACTCGCGCGTCGCGCGACGGCGAACCGCCAGTCGATCCCCTTGCTCCCGCGTCAGCCAGGAGTGAACCGGCTGCCAGCCTCGCCCGGGCAGGAGCGGTTGTACTTTGTCCACGAACTCGATCCGCGGGCGACCGCCTACCTGGTGCCGGTCGCGCTGTGGCTGCACGGCGATGTGGACGTGGCCGCGCTCAGAGCCTGCCTGGATGTGCTGGTAAGCAGGCACGAGACCTTGCGTACCGGATTCGAGGTCATGCCTGGCCGCGGCGTCGTTCAGGTGGTCGTTCCGCCCGGTGCCGTCACGGCGGACCTGACCGCCGGCGAAGCCGACCTGGCCGAGCTCATGCCACTCGTCGAGCAAGTCGTGCGGCGCCCGTTCGACCTTGGCCGGCCGCCGTTGCTGCGCGCCGCGCTCTGGCGGGTGCGCGACGCCGACCCAGGCCGGCCGCAGTGGCTGCTCGCCCTGTGCCTGCACCACATCGTCGTGGACGGCTGGTCGCTCGGCGTGCTGGTCGATGACCTGGTGGCGGCCTATCCGGCGGTGGCGGCCGGCCGCCAGGCCCCGCTGTCTCCGCTGATCCTGCAGTACGCGGACTTCGCGGCCTGGCAACGGGACCAGCTAGCCGGCCTGGCCAGTGCCGGGCACCTGAGCTACTGGGCCGGGGAACTTGCCGGGACCGAGCCGCTCGACTTCGCCGCGGCCCGGCCGATGCGGCCGGCTGGGTCGCTTGACGGCGGTACCGTGCCGCTGCGGATCCCCGCCGAGGTAGCGGGCGGGCTGCGCCGTCTCGGAGCGCGGGAGCGAGCTACCGACTTCATGGTGCTGCTGGCGGCCCTCGCCGCCACGGTGCACCGGTGGACCGGCCAGCCTGACTTCGTGGTCGGCGGCGCGGTCGCCGGCCGGTCCAGGCCCGAGCTTGACCGGCTGATCGGGTTCTTCGTCAATACGCTGCCGGTGCGCGTGCGGCTGTCAGGGCCTGAATCGTTCGAGGACCTGGTCCGCCGGGTCAGGCACACCTGCCTGGCCGCGTATTCGCACGCCGAGGTTCCGTTCGAACAGATCGTGCACGCGGCGGGCAGCCGGCGCAGGCGCGGGCGGACGAGCCTGGTGCAAGTCTTGCTGGCCGTGCGGGACACGCCGGCCGGGCGGCTGCGGCTGCCAGGTGCCGAGGTGGAACTGATCGACCTGCCGAGCGCCGGGACCGACCTTGACCTGGTCCTCTCGCTCGCCCCAGCCGGGGCGGGCGAACTGGCCGGCTGGCTCGCGTATTCGTGCGATCAGTTCACGGCGGAGACAGCCGGGCAGTTCGCCGCCGCGCTCGTGGCGATCGTCAAGGAGGTAGCGGCCGATGCTGGCCGGCCGGTCGACACGCTGCTGGCCGGGCCGGCCGGGCCGCAGGCCCAGGCGGAAGTGATCGTGCTCGATGACCGAGGCCGGCCGGTGCCGGACGGCGCGGCCGGGGAGGTCTGCGTAGCCGGGCTGCGCGCCGGCGACCTTGGCCGCCGCCGACCGGACGGGCTGATCGAGCCGCTCGGCCGACGCGACCGGCGGATCAGCCTGGACGGCGCCACCATCGACCTTGACTACGTCGAGTCGGTGCTGCGCGACCACGACTCCATCGCTGACGCGGCCGCGATCGGCGGCGCAGCGGCTGGCCCGCCTGGCATCGCCTGTTACATCGTGCCGGCCGGGGGGCGAACTGCCCCGCAGGACGGCGCGCTCGCCCGCCACCTGGGCCGGTACCTGCCGCACCAGGGCATCGCGGTCAGCTTCGCCTGGCTCACCGCGCTACCGAGGACCGCCGCGGGCCACGTCGACTACGCGCGCCTGCCGCACTGCGACCCAGCACCAGGACCTGACCCGACGCCGGCGCCAGGCGCGGCGCCGGCTGGCGAGCGATCAGATCCGGTGCACGACGTGCTCAGCGGCATCTGGTCGCACGCACTTGGCGTCGACGAGGTCGGAGTTCATGACGACTTCTTCGCGATGGGCGGCCATTCCCTGCTCGCCACGACCATCGTCGCCGAGGTACACGACCTGTTCCGCTGCGAGATAGGACTTCGCTTCTTCGTGGAGACGCCCACCATCGCCGGGCTGGCGGAGGCGCTGCGACAGGAAGGGGCGCGGGCTGGCACGGACGTGGACAAGGTGGCCGGGCTCATCCTGCAGGTCGGGCAGCTGCTCGACGCCGAGGTCCGGGCCAGGCTCGATGGCTGACCAGGTCCCGCGCGGCCGGGGCTTCGGCCCCGACTTTCGCTACTTGTGGACCGCCACGATCATCTCCGGCGTCGGTGACGGCATGCGCGTCACCGCCTTCGCGCTGTTCGCGGCCGCGCTGACCAGGAACGCCCTGCTCGTATCGGTCGTGACCGTCGCGGGCCAGTTCCCGGCCATCTGCGTCGGCCCCTTCGCCGGGGTGCTCGTGGACCGGCTCGACCGCCGTCGCATGCTCTGGATGTGCGACGCCGCCAGGGCGATCGCGCTCGGCGGCTTCGTCACCCTGGTCCTGGCCGGTGACGTCGACATCGCGCTCCTGGCCTGCGTCGCCTTCTTCATGGGGGCCGCGGAGACGACGGCCTACAACCTGTCGCAGGCGATCGTCCCGGACCTGGCCGATTCATCCGTACTCGGCGCCGCGAACAGCCGGCTTCAGGGCGGCCAGTTCGTCACCTCGCAGTTCCTTGGCCTGCCTCTCGGCGGTGCGCTCTTCGCTGTGAGCGCCGCGATCCCCTTCTCGGTTGACTCGGTCTCGTTCGCCCTGTCGGGGGCCCTGATCTTCTGCATCAGGTCGCCGTCGCGTATACCTGCTGGCTCACCCCGGCTCACGGTCAAGCTCGTCACCAGCCAGACCGCCGAAGGCATGCGCTGGCTGGCCGGGCATCGGGTCTTGCGGGCCACGTGCGTGCTGATCGGACTGTCGAACCTCGCCGTCCTTGGCGTGCTCGCGATCGCCGTGCTGTACGCGCTCGAGATCCTCCACGTCAGCGGCATAGGCTACGGCGTGCTGCTGGCCGTCATCGCAATCGGCGGCCTGCTCGGCTTGCTGGTAGCCCCCCGCCTCGCTGCCCGCCTCGGGACCGGGCGGGCCCTGCAGGTGACATTCGCCTTGTGCCCGCTGTCCTTCCTGGTCGGCGGGCTCACCAGCGACGCCGCCGTCGCCGCGATCGCCTTCATGTTCGTCGGCGCGAGCGTGTCGATCGGCAACGTGGTCACCACGACCCTGCGCCAGGTGCTGATCCCCCGGCACATGTTCGGCCGGGTCAACGGGGCCTACCGGCTGGTCGTCGGCGGGATGGCGCCGCTCGGCGGGCTGATCGGCGGCGTCGCCGCCCATGCGCTCGGCCTGCGCGCCCCGTTCTTCATCGGGGCTGGCCTGCTCCTGGCGGCGACGGCGGCATCCTTCGGACTGCTGTCGAACCATGTCGTCGATCCGCTGATGGCGCAGGCCCAGGCCCAGGCCCAGGCGCTGGCCCAGGCCCAGGCTGAGGCAGAGCCTCAGGCGGGCGCCGGGGCTAGGCCTGGCGCCCGCCCGCCAGAACACCAGGACGCTGCCACGCAGGCTCGCGCGAAGCTGGCGTCCCGCGTCGGGCGCCTGGTCACTGCCGTCGCCGCGACCTGCGTCTCGGCCGCGCTGCTCGCGTTCCTCGCCTTCGGGGCCGGGCCGCTGCCAGCGCTCGGTCCAGCGCTTGACCCTGGCCGGGGCGTCTGGCTCGCGGCGTCCGGTGCACTTGTGCCGCGCAGTCAGGTCCTGGACCTGCCGGGGCTGCGCCAGCCAGTCACGATCTCCTTCACCTCGGCCGGCCTCGCCTCGGTTCGAGCGGCGTCCGACGCCGACCTGTATCTCGCGCTCGGGTACCTGCATGCCCGCTTCCGGCTGACTCAGATGGACCTGGAACGCAGGCTGGGTGCGGGACGGCTGGCTCAGCTAGTGGGCCAGCCGGCGGTGTCGTCGGACAGGTTCGAACTGCGGCTCGGCTTGCTCAGGACGGCGATGGCCGAGTGGGCGCAGACGCCACGGGGCAGCCAGGCTGGACGAGCGCTCATCGCCTACGCCCGCGGCGTCAACGACTGGCTCGGTCACCTGCGTGCGACTGGCGACTGGCCGAGCCTCTACACGCTGACCGGGGTCCGTCCGGCACCGTGGACGCCAGTCGACAGCCTGGTCGTGCAGGAGGTACTCACTCAGGACCTGGACTTCAGCACTGTGCCGCTGGACTACGAACTGCTCGAACGGCATCTCGGCGCCCAGCGGACGATGCAATGGTTCCCCGTGCTGGCGCCGGACGCCCAGCGCCCCTACGATCCTGGGCCCTACCGCGACCTCGGCGTCTCCCCCCTGGCCGGGAACGCCAACGCCGCCAGCCCGGCCGGTGGGGCCGGGCAGCCTGATGGCCAAGGTGCCCGGCCCGCGGTGGCCGGCGCCGGCGTTTCTGCAGCGGCCGAAGCCAGCGCGGCGACGGCGCTGCTGAGCACCACGGCAGCACTTCCGGCCGGCGCCGTGCACTACTACCCGGACAGCAACGCCTGGGCGGCGGACGGGCCGGCCGTGGCCGGCGGGCGGGCCATCCTCGCCGGCGATCCGCACCTGCTGCAGACCCTGCCCTCCTACTGGTTCGAAGTCGCGCTGCACGCCCCAGGCACGCAAGTCAGCGGGGCGAGCCTGCCTGGAGTTCCCGGCATACTCCTGGGCCGGAACCAGCACATCGCCTGGTCCTTGACCAACGCGGAGAATCAGTCCACGATCTTCTACGCCGAGCGGACCAGCCGGCGTCATCCTGGCGAGTACTTCTGGCGCGGAGCCTGGCGCCGCATGCGCACGGTGCGCTACCAGATACCGGTCAGGGGCGGCCGCACGATCGACCTGACGGTCGACCTGACCGTGCACGGCCCCGTGCTCACCACCGACGGCATCACCACCTCGGTCGACTGGATGGGTGACATACCTTCACCGGACCTTGCCGTCATCTTGAAAGTGGATCACGCGACCGACTTCCGGCAATTCAGCCAGGCCCTCTCGCAGTGGCGAGCGCCCAGCCAGAACTTCGTGTACGCCGATGATCGCGGCAACATCGGCGCGATCTCGGCCGGTTATTATCCGCAGGTCGCCACGGGCACGCCGTGGGTACCGCTGCCGGGAACCGGCGCGTTCGACGTGACCGGCACCATTCCCTATGCGGCCGTGCCGCACGTGTACGACCCGCCTGGCCACGTTCTCGCAACCGCGAACCAGCGGCCGGTCGGCCCGTCCTATCCGTATTACATTGGCACCACGCTGGATAGCTTTGACTATGGCTACCGCGCCGACCAGATCTATTCCTATCTGACTCACCATCAGGCGATGACGGCAGCGGACTTCGCGGCGCTGCAACAAAATCTCACCGATCACCTGGCGACCCTCATCGTGCCCAGGTTGCTCAGCGCCCTGGCCGATGGCCGGCTCAGCCCGCGCGAGAAAGCAGCCAGGTCTGTCCTCGCGCGCTGGAACTACTCGATGACCACCACGGCTGCTGGCGCCTCGATCTGGTGGACGTTCTGGACCAAGTACCTGGACCTGGTCTTCAAGCCGTGGTGGTCAGGGGCCAAGGTTCCTGTTCAGCTGGACGTTCCTGGCCTGTCGGTCAGCACGGACCTGGCCAGCCTGGACGAAGACCTTGAGCACTGGACGCTGGCCGACCCGGCGAATCCGGCCTTCTCGCCGCCCGGCGAGCCCGGCCGGACCGCTGCCGACGTCATGCGGTCGGCATTCGCGGCGGCCGTCAGCTCCCTGACCGGTCGGCTGGGGTCCGCGCCCGCGGCCTGGAAGTGGGGCCGGCTGCACGAGTGGGAACTCCAGTCGCTCACCCAGTCAAGGCCCCTCGGCTACGGTCCGGTGCCCTCGGGCGGCGACCCGTGGACGATTGACGCCGCCGACGGCGGGATGACCTCAGATTTCGGCCCGAGCTGGCGAATGATCGTCAGCTGGGCAGGACCGGGTCGCGCGAGTGCGCAGGCGGTATATCCAGGCGGGCAGAGCGAGAACCCGGCCTCGCCGTGGTACGAGAACCTGATCAGCTACTGGCGAAGCGGTCGCTACCTGAAGCTGGCTTGGTCATCGCCCGGCGGTTCGATCACATGGAAGCTGCGGCCAGCGGGGAGAAGTCGATGACGGAAACCGCGCGGATCCAGGCGGAGCGAACCGCACTTGCCCGGCCCGTACGAAGACGCAGGGGTCGCCTCGCCCTGACATCGGTGCCATGCTGCCTGGCCGGTATCGCCGCCCTATGGGCCGGCGCGGCCGCCGGCTTGTGGTTCCTGCCGTTCGTGATAGCGGCACTGGTCGCGCTGCTCGCGCGCCTTGCCCATCTCCACGCTGCGGTGGCCTTGGCCGCGACCTGTGGCATCGCGCTGGTCGGCTGGGGAGCACCGCTCGCCTGGATGTCGCTGACGGGCCAGCCCGTCGGCGGCACCGCGCGGGTCGTCGCCGCCCTGGCCGGGCTGCCACCGGTCGCGGCCATCGTCGTCACGCTCACGCTCGTCGTGGCCGTGCTTCAGGCTTCGGCGGGCACCTGGCTCGGCTATGCCGCCGGAACCTTGCTCGGCCGCACCGCGCCTAGCACGATGCCTCGGTAAGGTGCCGCCGCGAGCCGGTCAGCCGATGGTGGCGTCCTGGTTAGCGGCTTGGGCGTTCGCGCCGGCGGCCACTAGCTGGCTGGCTAGCCGCGACAACTGCCGCCTGTCAGCGTCGGATAGTCCGGCCGCCAGCGTCTCGATGTGCCCGGCGAACTGCGCGGCGACCTGTCCGCCGACGTGCCGGCCAGTGGCGGTGATCGATATCAGGAACGCGCGGCGGTCGACCGCGCTGACCGTGCGGGTGACCAGGCCGCGCCGCTGCGCGCGGTCAACCAGGCCAGTGATCGAGGACTTGTCCAGGCCTAGGTAGCGGCCGAGCTCGTTCATCGTCGGCGTCCGGTCCCGCAGCACCCCGAGCAGCCGGGTCTGGATGATCGACAAGCCGTGCCGCGCGGCGATCTCGGTGAGGGCTCCGTGCACCAGGAAGGACAACTGGGCCATGGCGTCGACCAGGCCCAGATCCTCGCCCTCGCCCGCGTGGGCCGGCGCCGGTTGCTCGCCAAGCGGAGTCACCCCCCGATCCTACTTGAAAAAGTACGTGAGACAAACTAAATTAGTACGTGCCACAAACTAACCTTGGGGAGAACCGATGGAAGTCCGCGCCGCCGTGGTCCGCTCGTTCGACCGCCCGCCCGCCTATGAACGGTTCGACCTGCCGGGCCCCGCCGACGGCCAGGTGCTCATCGACGTCCTCGCGGCGGGCCTGCACCCCAGGGTGCGCAGCGGCGCGTCCGGCAGGCACTACACCAGCACCGGCAAACTGCCCATGGTCCCCGGCATCGACGGTGTCGGCCGGCGCGCCGACGGCCAGGTCGTGTACTTCGTCACCGACGAGGACACCGCTGGCTCCATGGCCACCCGCGCCGTCATCGACCCGCGTCGCAGCGTCCCCGTGCCCGTCGGCTCGGACGTGGTGAAGATCGCCGCGGCGATGAACCCGGCCATGTCGTCATGGGTCGCGCTGCGCCGCCGAGTGCCGATTCAGCCCGGGCAGTCGGTGCTGATCCTCGGCGCGACCGGCAACGCCGGGCAGCTGGCGATCCAGATCGCCAGGCACCTCGGCGCCGGCCGGGTCATCGGGGCCGGCCGCGACCTGGATCGCCTGGCCATGCTGCCGGCCATCGGCGCTGATGCGACCGTCGCGCTCACCGACGACGCCCACGCCACCGCAGCAGCCCTGGCCGAGGCCGCCAGCGACGTCGACCTGGTCATCGACTACCTGTGGGGCAAGCCTGCCAGCGAGGCCATCATGGCCTTGCTGCGGGCCCGCGCCGACCGCAGCCGCGCCCTGGACTGGATCCAGATCGGCGCTATGGCCGGCCCGACCACCGAACTGCCGTCCGTGGCGCTGCGCTCAGCAAACCTCCGGCTGCTCGGCAACGGCCAAGGCGCTGTATCGGCCAGCGCCTACCTAGCCGAACTGCCGTCCCTCATGGACGAGATCAACGACGGCGGCATCGCGGTCACCACCCGCGCGGTCCCCCTCGCCGACGTCGAGACGGCATGGACAGCCCCCGATACCCCAGGCACCCGCACCGTCCTCGTCACCTGACCGGGCTTCGCCTCGCGGCCCTTTGCGCCGCGCTGCGGGCGGGTCCGGCTGCGCACTTACGCTGGCACGAGCCAGCGCGGCTGCTGCTGCTCCGCCTGGTGACCCGCCATCGTCTCGGTGAGATGCGCCGGTACGGCATGCCCCGGTCCGCGATCACGCACCGGATCGACGTCCGCCGCCATGCGGCGCAAAAGCGAGCGGCGCTAGCGACGCACCAGACCTCAGTATCCGGCCGCGGCCGGGTGGCCAGGTTGTACCGTGCACTGATCAGGTTGCCCTTGCCGATATTCCGGATCGCCTGCGGGACGGAATGGTTCGCCGAACCCGGCGGACGGACGGGCGACCTCGTCGCGAGAAAGGTGCAGGCAGTCACCACGCGCAAGACCGGATTATGCAAAGTTTCCGCCGGCGAGGGAAGCAGTTGGACCTGAACGCCTTCCCTAGCTCGCAGTGAATTCGCCCCAACCACGCCAATCACAGCAAAGAAGCGCGAGCAGCGAACCCGAGCATGGCTGATACAGATTTACGTGGCTTCCACACGCCGGTTGTGGACGCGCAGTGCGAGCGCGCTGACCTCGATCAGCGGGCCTGGGACTCCGGCAGCGCGCGCCCGCTCCGCGAAGTCGCCCAGCACGTCCACCTCGACAGGCCGACCCGCCATAAGGTCCCGAGACATCGAGGCGGTGGTCGCGGACCCGGCGGCGGTAAGGGTCCGCTCGGTCAGCTGCAGCTCTTCTGGGGGGACCGGGTGACCGGCGGCCTGCGCCGCCGCAGCTGCCTCGGCGAGCACGGCCCGCGCGAACTGCTCGCCGCCTGGCACTGCCACGATGTCGCCGACCGGCGCCCGCATGAGGGACGTCACGGCGGCGATGCTGACAATGAAGACCCATTTGGCCCACATCGCACCGACGATGTCGTCGCTCACGGTCACGTGGGCGCCCGCGTCCCGGAAGGCCGACGCGAGCTCCTCGACCCGAGTACCCGGCGATTTGTCCAGCTCGCCGACCTCCACGTCGAACGTCGGCGCCAGAACCCGGATAGTTCCGTCGTCACCGACCTGCGTCGCGACCCTGAGCACGCCGCCGAGCACCGCTGAGCCGAACCGGCCGACCAGAGCGTCGATGTGCGCGATCCCGTTCAGGAATGGCAGGATCACGGCCGGGCGCTCGGCCGCGGGCGCGATGTCGTCCATCACCGAGTCCAGGTCGGACGACTTGACCGCGAGCACGATCACGTCATACCCGAACCCGACCTCGTCCGCGGTCACGACCGCCGTCCGCACGGTACGGATCCCGTCCTGGCCCGCGAGCCGCAGCCCCTGATCGCGCAGCTGCCCGGCCCGGCGCGGCCGCGCCAGGACGGTCACGTCCTGGCCACCCTCCGCGAGGCGCGCCGCCACGAAACCACCAACGGCTCCAGGACCTGCGATGAGGAATCTCATCAGGCGTGCACCTCCTCCCACCAGCCTAGACGGGCCCCGTTTCGACCGAGAGGTCCGGCCATCCGTGGCACCCTAGGCGGCATTCCCGGTCGTTCTGAAGATGATGAAGGAACGCTGGCGCCACCTGCCAGTGAGGTGTGGGAGCAGATGGGCCTGACTATCGTCGGGGAGCTCAGCGGCGGGCACCAGTCACGAGCTGTGCTGGTCCAGCGCCACGAAGAGCAACTGGTCATCAAGCTCACGAATGCCCGGCTAGTTGATCTACAAGAGTTCGAGACCCGGATCGGCCTGGTCAGAGATCTGGCTGCGATCGACGAGCACGCTGTCGGCCCAATCGAGATCGGTCCGTCGTTGATCAACCATCCCTGCGAGCAAGCGGGCCTCTAGCCGACGCCCTCCCTCTCAGGCCCCGTCCAGCTTCTCCACGGCGACTACTCGCCCGCGAACGTACTCCTAGATAGAGATCGCGCACGCGTCATCGACTTCGACGACTGTGGGTACGGCCCTGTCGAGTTCGAGCTCGGCAACACGCTCTACATGGTCTTGTTCGACGCGACCTTGAACAACGACCCCCAGAGCTACGAACGATTCCGCCAATGGTTCTGCGACTCCTACACCGCAGAAGCCTCCAAGGTGCTCAGCGAAGTGGACCTGGCCCGCAGCATCGAGCTTCGTCGAAGGGCCCTACGCCACTGGCTCGACCATCCCGTGAAGCACCCATCGGAATGCGGAAAGCCCGAGAGCACCAGGCGACCGCCGTCCATATCAGTATAGGCGCGCCGGAAGTTTAGGAAGTAACATGAGGGTTTGACTAGGTATCGACCCGGACTGGAGTGATGTGGCAGGCGCCTGCCATTGGTTCTGAGCGGAGTCAGGCATGTTGGTAGGTCGCTTAGCTGAGCGCGCAACTGTCAGCCGTGCGCTAACGACGGTCCGCCACGGTCGCAGCGCGGTACTGGTGGTGCGCGGGGAGCCGGGTATTGGCAAGACAGCGTTGGTGGATGCGGCGGTCGCCGAGGCGGCTGGAATGCGGGTCTTGCAGATCGCCGGGGTTGAGTCGGAAGCGGAGCTTCCTTTCGCGGCCGTGCAGCAGTTGTGCGCACCGATAATGGGCCGAGTAAGCAGACTGGCTGGTCCGCAGCGCAGCGCGCTGGCCGTGGCGTTCGGGTTCAGCGCGGGCGAGCCGCCAGACCAGTTCCTGGTGGGGATGGCGGCACTGAGCCTCCTGGCGGACACCGCTCAGGATGGCCCCCTGTTGTGCGTGGTCGACGATGTTCAGTGGCTCGACCAGGGCTCGGCGCAGGCGCTGGCCTTCGCGGCACGGCGGCTGCTGGCCGAACCAGTGGCCCTGGTGTTCGTGACGCGCCAGGACAGCTCTTATTTGCAAGGCCTGCCGGAACTGGTCGTCGGCGGCCTTCCAGACGAAGACGCGCGCGCCCTGCTGGCCTCGGTGCTGGCCGGACCGCTAGACGAGCGAGTGCGGGACCGGATCATCGCGGAGACCCGCGGTAACCCGCTGGCCCTCCTCGCGCTACCGCGGCGGCTGACGCTAGCCGGCCTGGCCGGCGGCTTCGGTGAGCCGGACCTTCCGCGCCTGTCCGGCTGGACGCATGAGAGCTTCCAGCGGCGGTACGAGGCTCTGCCAGACGTCTCGCGCCGACTGCTGCTCCTCGCCGCGGCGGAGCCAACCGGCGACCCGGGGCTGCTGTGGCGGGCGGCCGCGCATCTCGGGATCGACGCGGGAGCGGCCGACGAGGCGCAATACGACGGACTGCTCGACATCGGCGTCCGGGTGGCCTTCTACCATCCGCTGGTCCGGACGGTGGTGTACCAGACAGCGTCGGCCCGGGAACGGCGGGCTGCGCACCGTGCCCTGGCGGAGGCGACTGACGCCGCAGTCGACCCCGACCGCCGGGCCTGGCACCTGGCGCACGCGACCCGCGGCCCTGACGACGCGGCAGCGGCCGAACTGGAGGTTTCAGCGGACCGGGCGCAGGCCCGAGGCGGGCTGGCGGCTGCGGCCGCGTTCCTGGACAAGTCGGCCGCGCTGACCGCCGACCCTGCGCTCCGGTCCGCGCGCTCGCTGGCGGCGGCCCAGGCCACGGCCCTGGTGGGCGGGTTCGACGCGGCGCTCCGCCTGGTGGCTGCAGCTGAGTTCGGGCCGTTAGATGACCGGCAGCGGGCTCTGGCCAGCCTGCTGCGTGGTCAGGTGGCGCTCCTAGCCCAGCGAGGCAGGGACGCACCACCGCTGCTCATCGAGGCCGCCCGGCAATTCGCATCGAGTGACCCGACTATGGCCCGCGACACCTACCTGGAGGCACTCTCGGCTGCGCTGTTCGCCGGGCGCTTGGCTGTCGGCGGCGTGTCGGGGGTGGTCATCGCGGCGGGGGCTGCGCCGCCGGCGGCGCAGCCCCCGCGCACGGCCGACCTGCTGCTAGACGGGCTGGTCGCGGTGCTGACCGGCGATAGCTCGTCGGGACTCCCGCAGCTGAGGCGGGCCCTGGGTACGCTGCTGGCCGGGGATGCCTCCGTCGCGGAGGGTCAGCGCTGGCTCTGGGTCGCCTGCCATGCCGCCATCCTGACGTGGGATCACGAGGCATGGCAGACGCTCGCCGCCCGGCAGCTCGGGCTGGCCCGCGACACGGGTGCGCTGGCCGCCCTGCCCGTCGCGCTCAACTCGCTGTCGGCTGCGATCTCCTGGACGGGAGACTTCGAGGCGTCCGCTGAACTGATCACCGAGGCCGACGCGATCGTCCAGGCGCTCGGCGGGAGCCTGCCGCCCTACGCCGCCCTCCCGATCGCCGCCTGGCAGGGCCGCGAGGCCGAGGCCAGGCAGCTGGCCGAGGCGAGTCACGACGGCGCGGTGGCCAGGGGCGAGGGGATGGGGCTGGCCTCCATCGAGTGGGCGACCGCACTGCTGTGCAATGGCCTGGGCCGCTACGCCGACGCGCTGTCCGCCGCTCAGCGGGCCAATGAGCACCCAGAGGAGCTGTGGTCAACGTTCATCCTGCCTGAGCTCGCCGAGGCGGCGGCGCGCAGCGGGCAGCGGCATGTCGCAGCGGAGGCGGCTGACCAGCTCTCGGGGATCGCCAGCGGTGCGGGAACAGAGTGGGCGCTGGCCGCCAGGGCGTGCGCGCGGGCGCTGGCGGCCGAGGGCGCGGCGGCGGAAGGGCTGTACCTCGAGGCGGTCGAGCGGTTCAGCCGGACCCGCCTCCGGCCGGCACTGGCGCGCGCCCAGCTGCTGTACGGCGAGTGGCTGCGCCGGCAGCGCCGACGGAGTGAAGCCCGCGAGCAGCTACGGTCCGCATACGACATGCTTACGCAGATGAGGATGGACGGGTTCGCGGAGCGGGCCAGGCGCGAGCTGGAGGCGACCGGCGAGCACGCACGCAGGCGGAACGCTGGAACCGTTCATGACCTGACCCCGCAGGAACGGCAGATCGCCCGCCTGGCCGCCAGGGGCGCCACCAACGCCGACATCGCTAGCCAGCTGTTCATAAGCGCGCACACCGTCGCCTACCACCTGACCAAGGTCTTCGCCAAGCTCGGCGTCAGCTCTCGCGGGCAGCTCGCAGAGGCTCTCGCCCGCTTACGCAGCAGCGCCGAACCAGCACGCAGCCTGCGACTAGAAGCCGCTGACGATGCGAGCGCGCCCGCCCGCGGGCGACACTGCGCGCATGACGCGCACCGGTGCGGCGTTCCCCTTGTCGGCGGGCCAGGAACAGGCCTGGTTCCTGAGTGCCCTGGACCCGTCGGGCCTTGCCTTCAGCGATGGCCGGTGCTTCCTCATCGCGGGGCCGCTTGAGCCAGGCTGGCTCCAGGCCGCACTGGACCTGCTGGCTGCCCGGCACGAGCCGCTGCGCACCACCTTTGCTGGTGCCGCGCCCGGTTGGGACGTACCGGTCCAGATAGTCCGCCCTGTCGGCTGCGCGATCGGCTCGGTCCTAGCTCCGCTCGGCGCCGGCGACCGCATACCGCTGCTGCGTCGCCGTAGCCCGATAGGGGCGACGGGGGTGGTGATAGCAAGGTTAACCTTCATTCGCTGACTGATCGGCATAACTCAGTTTCTGGACGCTTTGAGTTCCCAGGGGAAATGACCATGCCGCCGTTTCCGAAATTGTCGGGAACGGATTTCTGCGTGGGTTCTTATAAATTCATTGATGCGGTAAGATTGACCAGAACTAATTGTTGACGAGCAATAGGAAGTCGCCGTACCATCCTTAATAGATGCTACTAAGGCATCGGGCGTATCCATACGCAGACCAAAGGAGATAGTCATGAAGGTCACCCGCTTCCGTTCCATCAGTCCCCGCCGGCCGAAGAGCCCGACTTTCTGATTCCTTTAGGCAGGGGGGCGGCACGCGATAGTGCGGCGCCGCCCCCAGGCGGGAGCCCTGATATGTCCGACGAAGAGATCGTCAGTAACTTCGCTGGCTGGTTGTACCGGCCATTCATTGATCTCGGTGACTGGCAAGCCGGCGGGAACGTCATCCTGCTAGGCGTGAAGCTGGCCGCCGAGGCGCTCAGCACCGGAAGCGATGATGTCGTCCGGCTGCACGGCATGTATTACCCGTCCGCGCGAGAGCGACTCCTGCGCCAGGCCGGTCTTCAGTGCTACCTGGTCCGGGATCCGGCGGACCTTTCGCCGGAACTGCGAACTCCGGCCTGGGGGCACCTGTGTGATCATCTGAGCGCCTATGCTGACCTGGATGTCAACTCGCGCGGGAGAACGGCCTGGCTGCTCCACCGGCTGGCCCTGCATGAGGTTCTGTTGGACTACGTCCAGCCTCCTGACCAGCTGGGCGCGGCCCGGCTCCCCGACGGTGATGCCGCTCTGCTGTACTTGCGTGGTCTCGCCCGGGTCGTCCTCTTCTATGACGGGCTGCTTGGTCCCGACACGGCAGAACTTGAGGCTGTCGAGTCCCTGGCCCGCCCTGGTTCCTGGGCGCACCTGGAGGCGACGTACTCGCTCGCCCAGCTATGCGTGAAAGCACTCGGTGACACGGCTGGCTTCCTGCGGCACCTGGACAAGCATGCCGAGTCCATCGACGCCTCCGGTGCCGCGGACCACGAGCGGAACAAGCTGCTGAGCCGCTATCACCGCATCAAGGCGTTCGCCCCTCAGCTGTCCGGTGACATGGACGGCATGGTAAAGGAAATGGACATGGCCGAGCAACATTGCGATCTCATGTCACGTGCCGACCCCGGCGAGAAGGTGGAGTGGGAGACTCTCCGGTGCGCGTTGCTGGAAAGTCGCGTTAAGGAGCGGCTGGTTCGAGGCGATTACGAAGGCGCCGAGCAGTATGCGCTTGAGCTTGTCGCGCACAGTCGGGCTGACCCCCGGGGACTGGAATGCCTTGGCCAGGTCCGGGTTGAGAGACAGGAATTCGACGGCGCGATTGAAGCCTACCGTCAAGCCTGTATCCTGGGGCCGCACCTGACCGCCACGCTGGAATTCATGATCGGCCAGTGCTGCGAGAAGATGGGCCGCATCGGGGATGCGCGAGATTCCTACTTGCGGTCGCTCTGGGATGACCCGCTGGCCATTTCAGCCGCCGAGCGGCTCGGCGAGATCATGCTCAGCGAGAAGCCAGCGTATCTGGGAGCATGGATCTCCCAGCATCTGCGATATCTCCGGACGCTCGACGATCAGCCGGATGAGGTGACGCTGCAGTCATATCAGAAATACGGCGGAACCCTCGGCCGATAATAATTGGATCAGATCAGCCGCCTGACCGTGAGCCGCGCCTGATGCTTCCGTCAGCGCTCCCGTCGTCACCGAACACAGTCGTGCCTTCCGAGTTCTCTGCCACTGCGTCGCCGAACTGGTCGTCGAACACGTCAGCATCGATCACGATGTTCTTCCATATGTCAAAGTCGTTGGCGAGGTCGTGCGGTGGCGATGGAGGACGGCTGGAACTCGCCGACTGGGATCACGTCGAAGATCTGGGCCCGGAGGCTATTGGCAAGCGACTTGCCCGACTTGGCGTCTGTCAGCTCGCCGGTCAGGAACTTGCGGATCTCGATAGCCGACTGAACACAGTGATTCTTGTCTTCGGTATGACGCCTGGGGCACGCTTGCCGGACTGATGCGGAGCACGGCGGTGATCGTGGCCGGGAGCGGCGGGCGGCGGTGGGTGGCGAGGTCGTGGATGGTCATCGCGCCGGTCCCGGCGGTGCGGGCCATGGCGCGGTAGGTGGCGCCTTGGTCGTGGAGCTGACGGACCTGGTCGCGGGCGGCGGCATCACCTATCGGCTGGTCGGCAGGTGCGGGCTGGCCGGGGTTGGGTGTCATGGGACGGCTGCCTGGGTCCGTGCCCGGGGCGGACCGGACGGTGGCCGGCTGGCGGGCGGGCGGAGTTCGGCGTCGCGCTGACGTGGCGGGGCAGGCCAGGGCCGTCGCGAGTAGCTGTTTCTTTGCGGATGGTCATGGCTTTCTCCTGACTGGGCCGGTGGCGGGGAGGTACTGGTCCCGGCGGTGGCGGCAGCGGCTGCTTTCGGCGGCCATCTGGTCGGCCAGCGCCGGGAGGACCCGGACCTGGTACTCGGCTGCGTCGGCGCGTCGAGGCCCAGGATCATCCGCATGGTGGTCGTCTTACCAGCGCCGTTCGGGCCGAGGAAGCCGGTCACGGGGCCGGGCCGGATGGAGAACGACAGGTCGTTGACGGCGATGGTTGAGCCGTAGCACTTGACCAGGCCGTGAGCTTCGATCATGGCCTTACAGGAACGGGACGGCGACGTCATAGTTGGGGACGGGGTCGGTAACGGGTCCGGTCGAGAAGTGGACGATGCGCAGGCCGAGGTCTCCGGGCTCGAGGGCATGACGCTGGTCCTCAAGGCCCTGCTCCCGCGCCCAGGCCCGCAGTGACTCGATAGCGAGCTCGAAGTGCTCCGGTGCTATCCCGCCCGGACCAGCCGGCAACCGGGCGAAGGCCTCCCGGTGGGCCGGCTCGGTCCGCAACGTCAGCTCGGGGTAGCGCTCCGCCAGCGCAGCGGCTTCGGCCGTGGGAACCGGCTTGCACCATTCCACCGGGCCATCGCTGTCAGCGCTCACCTGGCCCCAGTAGATGATGAAGAACGCGCCTTCTCGTCCTGCGATCCTCGGTAGCGGGCGCTCGCGCAGGATCGCGATGAACTCCTTGCCGAACGCCCACGCTTCCTGCTCGTAGACGTTGCGCTTGAGACAAAGCAGGCTCCGCTCGGGCATCTCCTGCGTGGCGACTTCGTACATCACGGACCTCTCTCCGCTCAATCGGCCGACGAGGTAGTCGGCGAGCTCGCGCCGCGCGTCGTGGGCCGCCTCGGCGTCGCGCCAGTGCTCAGCGATGCGCTTCGCCGCATCGGCTGGATCGCACGCGAGCAGCTCCCTGATCGCCGCGAGCGGCAACTGCAACTGACGAAGCATCACGACAAGGCGGGCCTCGTCGAGCTTGGCCGCGTCGTAGTAGCGATAGCCAGACGCCTGATCGACGCGCGAAGGCACCAGCACCCCGCGCTCGTCGTAGAGGCGGAGTGCCTTCAGCGACAGGCGGGACCGTCGTGCGAACTCCCCGATGCTGATCTCTTCCACGCTGACTCCCTCGGCGCCGGGCCGATTCAACCCGGCAAGATGAGTGTGCAAGCTCCCCCAAGGTGAGAGTCAAAACTGCCGGCCACCAGCCATCTCCGGCAAACGGACGGGGTTCTGCAAACGCGCGAACATTACCCGCCCAGCGACGTGCTTGGAGTCGCGGGCGACTGGTCCCCACCACCGGCCCGGCCGATCCCAGCCGCGTCCGGCGGCGGGGGTCCGCGATCCGGGCCCGGCGCCTGTACCTGATCCTCGGCATCGCCACCGATCAACCGCAGGCCACCAGGCCCGGCCGCCAAGGAACTACCACAGCCCGGACGCCCACCCCGCGACGCTTCAGATGTGCGCTGCGCCGTCAGGGCGCGAATACCGTCACTGTGCCGAAGGCGTAGGCATCCACGTAGACAGTGCCGGAAAATGTATTAACCGCAGCATCAAAGGGATTTGAGATGACCTGGTTAGGAATGCTCGGAACCACTACCGTGTCGACTACTGTGTTCGTTTGGCCATTGATGACTGACATGTTGTTGGAGATGAAGTTCGGCACGTAGATCGTGTCGGTACCGGGATTCACGGCCACCGCCTCAGGAGCCATGCCGACCGGAATCGTCGTCGTCACCGTGTTCGTCCGGCCATTGAGCACTGAAACCGTGTTATCGGAGGTGTTACTGACGTATACGGTGTCAGTCTGGGGGTTCACCGCCACTCCGTTGGGGTTATCGTAACTTGGAGACGCGCCGGCTGGAATCGTGGCCATCTGCCTGTTGGTGCGGCCGTTGATCACCGACACGCGGTTCGGGCCATCGTTGCCTATGAATATGTAGATGGTGTCGGTTCGCTGGTCCACCGCTATCCCATCAGGTATGCAGCCGACGGGAATCGTGGCCGTTACCTTGTTCGTCCGCCCGTTGATCACTGCCATCGTGCAATCGAGCGCGTTGGTGACGTAGATGGTGTCAGTCAGTGAGTTCACGGCGACGCCGGTCGTGTAGTTGCCGACGGGAATCGTGGCAGTCACCGTGTTCGTCCGCCCGTCGATCACCGACACGCTCCCATTGGCACTTTGGGGATCGCCCTGGTTGGTAACGTAGATCGTGTCAGTCAGCGGGTCCACCGCCAGGCCCGTCGGGAAGGGGCCTACCTGGATCGTGTCGGTCGGCGCGTTCGTCTGCCCGTCGATCACCGATACCGTGTCCTGGCCAAAGATAGCGACGTAGATCGTGCCGCTGAGCGGGTTCACCGCGATCCCTTCCGGGTCCAGGCCTACTCCGAATGTAGTAATAGGCCTGATGGCCTGGGCCAGGGCGTGGGATGTTCTCGGCGCTGCAGATGCCGATGCCGTCGCGGCCGTCGCGGCGAGTGCGCCGAGCGCAAGGATGGCGACGCGCCTGGTATATCTCATGCTGGCCTGCCTTCCGTCCCGCCCGCGGCAGGACTGCGTCCGCCTGGCGACACTCCGGTGCTGACTGGCCTTCGATTTTCTGCTTGAATTGTTAAACTAGCACGGGCGATGCCAATTACCGATGCCGGCGGCGATTTAATTTGGCAAGCATATTCACAACAGTCATATTCGGTAGTTCTGAAATGATTGCCACTCAAGCCCGGCTGATACGTGATTGCTCGGCGATTGCCCTATCTCCGCCCGCTCGGCGCTGGCCAGGTCAGGTGGGCTGGGTGCGAGAAGGTGAGCTGACCGTGTCAGGCGGGTTGAGTAGCTGCGCGCGGCGGGCTGAGTAGGCGCGCTCATGACCGCAGGGCGTGGCGGCTGGCACCTTGGCGGTATGGCGACGCCTTCGCGGCGCCGCGCGGAGCGCAGGGAGAAAAGCATGAATCCACCATTGGGCAGGGCACTCGCCCGCACGGGCGGCGCGATCGCGCTCAGCGTCGCCGCCGCTGCGGCGCCAGCGATGGCCGCGACCCCGGCGAGCGCTGTCAGCCCCCGCGTCCGGCCGGCCGCTGCCGTCGGCTGGCGGGTAGCGCAGGTGATATCCGCCCCCGGTCACTCGGTCCTGCTCGGCGGCATCGACGCGGTGAGCGCCAGCGACGCGTGGGCGGGCGGTGTGAGCCTTCCAGCCGATGGGGAAGGCAATGGCAGGGCCCTGATCGAGCACTGGGACGGCCGGGCGTGGCACCGGGTCGTGCTGCCGGCGAAGGCTGCCCGCCGGGTGAGCAACGGCCTGTTCCTCGGGACCATCGGTGCCTCATCGGCGCGCGACGTCTGGGCGTTCAGCGAGGCCGGCAGCTACCTGCGGCGCAGCGGCACGCGGTGGACCTTCGGCGGGCTGCCCGGTTACCGTGCGGGCAAGACGGTCATCTTCGCGATCAAGGTGTTCGGTCCTGATGACGCGTGGGTCTTCGGGGCCAGGACGGCCGGCCACCCGTCCAAGGCGAAGTTCACGCCCTATGCGGCCAGGTTCAACGGCCGCGCCTGGACATCGGTCCGGATTCCTGGCACGGGAATCGTGGACACGGTCAGCGCTATCTCAGCCGACGACATGTGGGCACTGGCCGGCAGCCAGGCCGCGGGTGCCGGAGAACTGGCCCCGACACCGGGCGTGGAGCACTGGAACGGCAGAGCCTGGCGGGCCGCGCCGGCGCAGCCACGGTTGCCGAAGAACGGGACGCTGTCCGGGATCGTGGCCCTGGCGCCGCACGACGTCTGGGTCGGCGGCAGCGCCCCGAACAGCAAGGCCGGCTCATCGGAGCTAGCCAGGCACTGGAACGGAAGGGCGTGGACGAACGCCAGCCCGCGTTCGGCGCCGACGGCCGACGACTACTACCTCGCATCCCTCACACCGGATGGGCACGGGGGATTGTGGGCGCTAGGAGCCGAGATCTCCGGGCCAGAGCAATTCTGGCACTACTCGCACGGCCGATGGCAAGCACCCGGCCGGTCCAGCTGGGACGTGCTCGAGCTCGAGGCGGTCCCGCGCACCGGATCGACCTGGGCACTCGCCCCGAACGCCGACCTGACCGCCGGGCTGATACTCCTGCACGGACCGCGCCCGAGCTAGCCGAGCGGGGCTCCGGTATCGCTGCGCGACGTTAAGGCGGATGATTAACGGAGGTGGTGACGCGGGTGTCTCGTGACGATGACCGGATAAGGCTTCCAGTAGTCCTCGGGCCGGTCTCGAATGGAGAGTTCCTGCCCGCGGCGGCCAGTCCAGGTGACGTCCGGCTGGCCGAGGCGGTGCTGCAACGGGCTGCGTCGGCAGCCGACCGGCTGGGAGTCGACCGGCGGCGATTCCTGCAGACCGCTGGCGGCATGGCCGCGCTTCTCGGGACGCTGAACCTGGCTGCCTGCTCTGGGCCGGGCGGCCGCCCAGGCGGCAATTACAGCACGCCCCCGCCGGAGGACCTGCAGGGCTGCGAGCATGCGCTCGGCAGCCGCGGCGAGTTCATCTTCGATGTGCACACCCATCACATCATGCCGAGCCTGCCGTGGCGGACTACCGCGCCAGAGACCCTGAAGCTGGTCATGGAGCTGGTGCCGGCGGATTGCACCGCGTCGAACCGGCTGACCTGCCTGGACCGCAGCGCCTACCTGCACGACATGTTCCTGGCCAGCGACACGACGATGGCCTTGCTGTCAGACCTGCCCAGCACCGGCGAGTCCACCGACGTGATCCCGTTCTCCGACGCTGAGGGCACCCTGCAGTTGGCGGACGCGCTGACCCGCGGCGGGTCGTCCCGGCTGCTGCTGCAGAACGTGCTGGCACCTAACTTCGGCCCGCTGGGCGCCTCGCTGGAGGAGATGACGCGCAACGCCGAGACCGGCAGGGTCTCCACCTTCAAGGTGTACACGGCCTGGGGGCCGGGCGGCCGCGGCTTTCACCTGGACGACCCCGCCATCGGCCTGCCCGTCGTGCAGCACGCGAACGACCTCGGCGTCAAGATCCTCTGCGGGCACAAGGGACTGCCGCTGCCCTATTTCTTTACCGACGACAGCTGGAACCAGCCGCGCGACATGGTTGCCGTCTCCCGCCAGTTCCCGGACATGCAGTTCGTCGTCTACCACGCTGGCTTCACCCCGAACCACGTCGAGGGACCCTACAATCCGCTGGATCCCGTCGGCGTGGACTCGCTGATCAAGGCCCTCGACGACTACCACGTGCCACCGAACAGCAACGTCTGGGCCGACGTCGCGGCGCTCTGGCGGGACCTGCTCACCAAGCCCGATCAGGCCGCGCATGCCATCGGCAAGCTCGTCTGGCGGCTGGGAACCCGCCGTCTGCTGTGGGGGACCGACAGCGTCTGGTTCGGCCCGCCGCAGACCCAGATCATGGCATTCCGCGCGTTCGGCATCTCGGCTGAGTACCAGGACCGCTACGGCTACCCCGAGCTGACCGACACGGTGAAGACGCAAGTGCTCGGCCTGAACGCGGCCGAACTGTTCGGGCTCGACCCGGACGCCACCAGGTGCGAGCTAGCCGCGGACACCCTGGCCGTCAACAAGCCCGTGCAGCGTGACCTGGCAGCCGCCGGCGAGCTGCCCGCCCCATGGGTGCCACGCGGACCAGTCAGCCGCGGCCAGATACTGCGCTGGCGCGCGCACGAGGCCGGGCCGTGGATCCCTACATGAGATCAATCCGCGCACGGCCGACCGCACGATAACCCGAGAGCAAACGCGGCTGCCGATCGGCGCAGCCGCGCGACCGCAAGGATATGCCAGCGGCCCGCCCGCGGATAGCTCCTTCCGGCCGGGCGCATGCAACCTTCCGGCGCGGGACCGCATCGTCCTAGACAGACACATCGCCCTCAGTGCCCGCGGCGGAAGGACTCGCATGGAACACGCTCACCCTAGGATGCGAAAGCTCACGCGGCTCGCGCCAGCCGCAGTAGCGGCCGTCAGCCTAATCCTCTTGGGCACGGCTACAACCACTTCGGCAGCGGTTGCTCCGAGAGCGGCCGCCAGCCCGTTCAGCACGTTGCAGGGTGTCGTCAAGTCCCCGAACGGGGAACCAGTAGCGGACGCTACCGTGCTGATTTACCCGATAGACTCGAACAGCACTAATCCGGGGCGAATCGGCACCGTTACCACGAACTCACAGGGCAACTGGAGCTTCACGCTGCCAGCGAGCCTGCCGACCGACTCACAGGCTGAGGCCAGCGCGAACGGTGGCTGGCTGAACGTCATCGCGACCGCGTTCGGCAGCGACGGCGCTAGTGAGGAGGCCGAGGCGGACGGAACCACGTTCGCCTGGGCCGGTCAGGGAAATCCGGCAAACACCGCTACCTTGGTCCGGCCACCGATGACCATGATCATGGGCCCGGCTCTGGCCGGGGAGCCGCCCGTCACCGGGGCCGTCATCGCGCGCACGGCCAGCCGGCTGCCCAAAAAGTGCAGGACCGACGATTCCAACTGGAGAGTGAAGCTCGTCACGGTGTGGAACAAACACGAGTGGACCGATGTGGGTGAGTACCACGCCTGGTGGGAAGCCGATGGCGGATTCACCTATACGAGAGGTGCCATGACCGAGGTCTCCACCGACTACAGCATCAACGGATCCGTCTGGCATGCCAGCCTCGGGGGCAGTTCAGGAACCGTCTACGACAACGAGGACGCCAGTAGCGACGGAACCGGCAATGGACCCTATAAGGCGAATGTCATCCAGGTGTCACTGAAATACCGTGATAAAGACAGATATCTTTACCCGTGCTCGCTGAACAATCAGACATGCTGGCCTAGCGTTCACTGCGCCAACCACTACTGGATCGTGCAGCGGGGACTGTATAACCCGGGCCACGGATGGCAGTACATCCAGACGGGACCGTCAGTTCTCAAGTTGGACGGCATGCACGGGTGGCACTGCTGCGCCAACCCGGATTACTGGAATGGGTATCGTCCCGGTTACCAGCACTGCAACAGCCACGGCGACGGCGTCACCTACACGAAGGGTGCCACGATCGGCCTCGGCCCGGTGACAGTAGACATCGAAACAGAGACGGGTCACAGCACGGACTCTGAGCAATGCATATCGTTCAGCCACTCCACGAAAACGCGCTACAACGAGATCCGGAAATATCGGACCGACGAACACGAGGTCTGGGGTAATGATGCCCTTCCATCAAACAACCCAGAAGTCTTCTACAACTACTAGTTGGACCGCGCCCGTGAAAGACAGGCGAATGCCAGTCCTAACGGTGATCGCAGCGCTGCTGACCGGGGCAACTGTGGTCCTCGCGACAGCTTGCGACCCAGGTGCCGATCAGCGAGGACCGCAGGAGCACAACGTCTTCGCCCAGCGCTGGTACACCGACACCGGACCCGCCACCACGGGGGACGAACAGGACGTCGGCATTGTCGAACTCGACAACATAAGCAAGCACGCGGTCTACATTCGGTCTGCTCGCTTCCAGTCGGTGTCACCAGCGGTGGTCACGGATTACGTGGTCGCGTACAGCAACAGGCGTGGCGAGGACGAAGTAGGCGTCGGCAACTACCTTAAAATGCCGTGCCGTCAACATTACAAACCCTATCCAGTCACAAAGGACGTGATCCCCCCGCACTCCATAGGGGGGCTATATATCCTAATAGGCTTTCATATCAGAAAACCGGGAACCTACCATATCCGGCGAGTTCGGATCACCTACGTCACGAGCCATCAGGAGTACTGGCAAGATGTGAGCATCGGCCTGATAGTCCATGTCACGGAAGGTAAGGCTGACCCGCCATCCTGCTGAGCGAGTGCTAACGGGGCTCCGCCCCAGCCCGTCGAGTCATGGCTGGGGGTGGAGGTCTGGGCCAGTGGCTCCGGCCGGCGCGCCTGGCAGGG
>DATKFV010000062.1:0-74315 GCA_035511035.1 Streptosporangiaceae bacterium | reverse complement strand
ATGGATCGTCCTCGGCCTGATCGCTGGCCTGATCGCCAGCCGGCTGACCGGCGGGAGGTCGCAGGGCCTCATCCTGACCTGCATCATCGGCATCGTCGGGGCGCTGGCAGGCGGCTGGGTCGCCACCAAGCTGTTCCACATCCACAGCGTGCAGGGATTCTTCAACCTGTCCACCTGGATCACCGCCATCATCGGGGCCGCTGTCCTGCTCCTCATCTATCACCTGGTCACCGCCCGGTCCGGCCGGCGGTCCCGCGGGCTGTTCGCGCACCGCTGAGAACCCCGCTGGGGCCGGGCCGACGGTGCGGCCCGGCCCCAGCGGCCCGCGATTACCTGGTCAGCGGGCTGGGCGTGCGTCTGCCACAATGGCGTGCGGCGCGCAGGCCGCTTCCTTCCCCTGGTGGCTGAGGCAGTACGTGAGCGATCGTGAATCGGAGGGTGAATGGCAGGCGACAGGCTTCGGCGGGTCCTGGCCGCGTTCTCCGCCGACGGGCAGCCGTGGTCCGCGGCCCGGCTGTGTGAGGTCTGCCCTGGGATCGTCGGGGCGAACGGCGCCGGGGTCATGCTCATGTCAGGTGACGTGCCGCGCGGATCCTTGTGCAGCACCGATGAGGTGAGCCAGCTGATCGAGGATTTGCAGTACGCGCTGGGTGAAGGCCCGTGCGTCGACGCTTACCAGCAGGACAAGGTCGTGACCGAGCCTGACCTGGCCGACCCCGCCACCCGCCGGTGGATCGCTTTCTCGCCGCCTGCGATCGAGGCTGGGGTGCGGGCAGTGTTCGGGTTCCCGCTGCGAGTCGGCACAGTGCGCCTCGGCGCGCTTAATCTCTACCGTGATTCGCCCGGCCCGCTCAGCGCCGATCAGCATGCGGACGCGCTCGTGGTGGCTGATGTGGCCGCCCGCTGGGTACTTGAGACGCAAGCAGGAGCCCCGCCCGACGCGATCGCGCGGGAGCTGGAGATCGGCGCTGACTTTCACTACATCGTGCATAACGCGGCGGGCATGGTGTCGGTCCAGCTAGAGATCAGCGTCACCGAGGCGCTCATACGGCTGCGAGCATTCGCTTTCAGCAGCGATCGCCTGCTCGCCGACGTGGCCCATGATGTCGTTGCCCGCACGCTCCGGCTAAGCTGAGCCGGCTTAGCCCGGCGCGCTTGGAGGCCGAGCGCTCGCCACTAGCATGGGTACTGTAGCCGGGCCAGGGTTCCGGGGTCCGCTGACTGCACTGAAGGTGGCGCTCAGGAAGGTGAGCCGGGATGACCAGAGAAGCCGATGTGGTCAGGTCACTGGTCGAGATGGCCGACACTCTCGTCGACGACTACGACGTCATCGACTTGCTGACCGGGCTCACCGACCGGTGCGTGAGCCTGCTTGACGTGTCCGCCGCTGGGGTGATGCTGGCATCCCCGGCCGGCAGCCTGGAGCTCGCGGCCTCGTCGAGCGAGGCGATGCGCTTGCTTGAGCTGTTCGAGTTGCAGGAACAGGAAGGCCCCTGCCTCGACGCCTTCCGCACCGGTGATCTGGTCGGGCACGAGAACCTGGATGCCGGGACCGGCCGGTGGCCGTTGTTCGCGGCGGCCGCGCTCGAAGCTGGGTTCCGCTCAGCGCTCGCCATGCCGCTGCGATTGCGCGATGTCACGCTCGGCGCCCTGAACCTGCTCAGCGTCACCCGCGTTCCGATGGACGACGCGGATCTCGTCGTCGCACGGGCGTTCGCTGACCTGGCCACGCTGAGCATCGTGCACCATCGTGCCAGCGCCGAGGCTCAGCGCCTGAACGAGCAGCTGTCGGCCGCGCTGAGCAGCCGCGTGGTGATCGAGCAAGCCAAAGGCGTGCTGGCCGAGCGCGCTGGGATCGATCTGGCCGAGGCTTTCGTCCGGCTGCGGGCCTTCGCCCGTAACAACAATCTCCGCCTGACCGAAGTCGCGCAGGCTGCTGTCGACGGCACCCTTGACCCGCGTGCCTGGGGTCCGCCCGGTGGCCGGCAGCGGTCCTGACCGGCTAAGGCTGAGGACGTCAGTCCGGCTCGGTCGGGCGGGTGAGGTGGCGGTTCTCCCGTATCGGCACCGGGCTGTCGTCGTAGAAGGGCTTGTGCCCATTGAGCAGAGCCTGGACGGGGACAGACGGTCGATCCTGGGGAGCGGGGCGGCGGGCGCGCTTGCGTGGCAGCCGCGCGAGGAAGGGCAGGATCAGGCCGAGTACGCCGGCGAGGATCAGGATGATGCCGACGACGTGCACGTTCAGCCCGTGCGGCGAGCGCGCGGTGAGGGCGAAGCGCAGGACCGCGCCGACGACGATGAGGGCGATGCACATCCCGTTGCTCATCGCGCGTCGTCCCCCCGGCGCGGGCTGGCCCCCGCCGGACAAGGCGCTCATCGGCGTGCCGCCCGGTGGCCAGGGCGGCCGGCGACCAGGCCGAGACCGCGAATAATCGAGGCGATAATGCCCATGACCGACTCCTTTAGTCAGTTGACCAGTAGCGTCTGGCCCGCACCGTTCCTTGTGCGATCGAGAAGAGAGCTCCCGGTGCTTGCCGTAGCTTTGGCGATATCATTCTGCGGACACCGAATCAGGAACAGGGGCCGGTGAACTGATCGGCTCATCGGTGGCGGCGGGATCGGCGGCCACGCTGGGTACTGATTGGTCGATAACGGGGTCTGATTGGGTAGCTGGGGCCTGCCAGAGGGTAAACCGCCGGCCGAGGAGCTTAAGCCCGTTCCGCGGGTGGTCATCCGCACTCTTCTCAGGCCCGTGTTGGGGTTCGCCGTTGCCCAGTGCGCGGGCCGTGTCGGCGCGGGCCGTGTCGCGCTGGCCGATGATGTCGTCGCGATCCTGGCTGACCGCGGCGGTCTCGCGGCGGGACTCTCGCAGGCTGCGGCGTGCTGAGTGGCCACGGCGGGAGGTGCGACGCGCGCCAGCGAGCAGCAGGCTGAGCCCGAACAGGCCAGCCGCGCCGACCACGATGCCGACGAGGAAGAGCGTGCCCGCTGACCCGGTCACGTGGTAGCCGAGCACCACGAATCCGTGGCCGATCGGATGGGTGCTGCCGCCGTTGCCAAGGACACCGGCGACGCCGATGATCAGCGCGGCGACAAGAATGATGAGCCCAATTATGATGAGCATGACACGCCCCGAATCTTTCCAAACTTGTCGGCGAGGAACAGATGCAAAAACTCCGGCCCTGGCTGCGTATCCGCGAGTATTGCGGGTGCAACGGCCTGGGTCCGGAGCTACGTTTTTACTATACGCGCATTTTCCCTTTATGCATAGGGAATATCCTGATCTGGTTAGAGTGGTGGATCGTTTTCCGCGCCGAGCAGGTTGTCCGCTAGGGTCGGGCGCCCAGGTTCATCGCTGAGGTCCGCGACCATCGACTGCTGACCGTTGCCGGGCGTCGCGCCGTACCCGCCGGGCGGGCCGGCTCCAAGGCGGTTGGTTCCGCTCGGTATGACCCAGCGGCGTAGCCAATCTGGGTGGACCGAAATGCCCTGCGGCCGGGGCCAGATGAGGAAGAGCAGGCCGCAGCAGGCGATGATGATGCCGACGACGTGCAGGTTTATGCCAAGGCCTAGGTCGGCAGGGAGCGCGAACCAGAAGACGGCCCCGGCTGCGAGCAGGAAGATGCACTTGGCAGTGCTCGCCGCAGAGCGACTGCGCGGTTTGGGAACCACGACCCTGCGCGTGTACCCGCTCATCCGGTCCTCCGTTCGCCTGGCGCCGCGCGGCACCGGCGAGTACCAGGGAACGGAAAGCTCCGGACCCGTCCGGCCAGTCGCGAGCGCAACCAAAGCTGCCGGGCATCCGGAGCAACAACGCCAGTGTACGCGATGGGCGGCTGTCGCGCCGCATCGCAATGTTGGCGTGGTATCGGTTAGTAATGCTTTGAGCTACTCTGGCGTCATGGCGGCGACCGTGGACGAGCGCCTCGCGCAGGCGTTCGTTGAGCTGGCCGACACCCTGGTCAGTGGCTTTGACCTGATGGAGTTCCTGCACCTGCTCACGGAGCGGTGCGTCGAGCTCCTCGAGGTCGACGCCGCTGGGCTGCTGCTGGCCGACGAGCGGGGCGCGCTGCAGTTGGTCGCTGCCTCTACCGAGCAGGCCAGGCTCGTCGAGCTGTTCCAGATCCAGAGCGATGAGGGGCCATGCCTGGAAAGCTACCGCACCGGGCTGCCGGTCCTGGTCGGGGATATCGGCACCGCGGACGCCTCGGCCCGGTGGCCCAGGTTCGCGCCGGCCGCGGCCGGGATGGGCTTCGCTAACGTCTACGCCATCCCGATGCGGCTGCGGGATCGGGTCATTGGCACGCTCAACTTGTTCGGGCCAGCGCCGGACGGGCTTGACCCGGCGGCGGCGCGGGCGGCGCGGGCGCTGGTGGACGTGGCCACGATCGGGATCCTGCAGGAACGCGCGGCTCGCGAGCAGGGGCTGGTCGCCGGCCAGCTCCAGGTCGCGCTAAACAGCCGCGTGACCATCGAGCAGGCCAAGGGAATACTCGCTGAGCGCCTCCAGATAACCACCGACCAGGCATTCCTCATGCTGCGGCAATACTCACGCAACAACAACCGCCCCCTCACTCGGCTGGCCGGCGAAGTCATCAACGGCACCGCCAGCATCAATGCCCCGCGCCAAGCAAGACCCAGGCCGGCCCGCTGAGGGGAACCTGGCCCGGCCACGCCAGTGGCTGATGCCGCAAAGATTGGGCCCGCTGGGCGCCGATGCCGGGCAAAGGTGACACGATCGCACTGTGACAGGGCCGGAACCAGATCCGCAGCATGGCCACGGCGCGTCCTTGGTGCCTCCTGCGCCTGCCGACGCTCCCGCGCTCACGGTTGAAGATCGTCTGGAGTCGCGGGTGCGGCTCCCGGCCGACGGGCTGCGCTGCCTCGTCGCCTGCGCCGAGATCGCGCTGCTGGCGATCATCGGGCTGCTAGCTCGGGCGACGGTCAGCGGAGTTGAGACCAACGTCGTGGGCGCAAGTCAGCTGGCTGGCAGGAAGCTGCTGACCGGAGTGCTTGGACTGCTCGGCGTCGTGGCGCACCTCGCGCTCCTCGCGCTGCCGCTGGCGCTGGCGGTGCAGCTCATCGTACGTCGCCAGCCCCGGCGTCTGGCCGAAGCGATCGGCGCGGGCGTGGCCGCGATCGTGGTGGTGGTGATCTGCAACGCGCTGCTCCGCCTGCGCGCGGTGGCCCAGCTGCACGACGCGCTGACCCTGTCGGCTCCTGGACATGCGGCCGTGCTCGACTGGTACCTGGCCGGCCTGGCTGCCTACGTCACCGTAGTCGGGCTGTCGGGGCGCCGCTGGCGCGGCGCGTACTGGGTGGCGCTGGGCTTCTACGTGCTGGCCAGCCTCGCCAACGCGAGGAATACGCACGTCACCTTGCTGTCGCTGCTGATTACCCTGCTGATCGGCTCGGCTGTCGGGTCTGGCCTGCGGTACGCGTTCGGTACGGCCTCGGAGCGCCCGACGGCGGCGGCGATCGCGGCGGCCATCAGTGCCGTGGAACTGCCGGTCATCGCGATCCGCCGGGTTCTTGACCCCCGAACGGAGACGCGGCGCTACGTGGCCACCGTCCGCGACGGCGCGCAGCTCGACGTCACGGTCTTCGACCGCGATCAGCAGGCCGCCGGCACGCTCTACCGGCTGTTTCGGCGGCTGCTGCTGAAAACGCAGGTCTCCCGCACCGCCGAGGTGACGGTGGCGCGGGCGGTGGAGCGCCGGGCGCTGCTCACCCTCGCGGTGCAGGACGCCGGCGTCGCGACCCCTGAGCTGCGCGCGCTGGTCAGAGTCGGCCCCGAGGCGGCGGTCGTGGCCACCGACCATCACGATGGCGCGACGCTCGCTGACCGGGGGAGCGAGTCCACGGACGAGCAGTTGCGCCAGGTCTGGGGCGCCGTGCTGAGGCTGCACGGGCACCGGGTCACGCACCGCAACCTGACCGCCGATCACATATTGTTCGTCGGCCCGGGTCCGGTCGGCCAGGATCCGGCCGGACCAGCGCCTAGCGGCGAGGATGACGGCGGCGTCATGCTGCTTGAGCCTGGTGACGGTGATGTGGCCGCCAGCGACCTGCAGTTGCGGCTTGACCTGGTCCAGCTGCTGGCCGAACTGGCCGTCACCGTCGGCCCCGATCGTGCCGCTGACCTGACCGCGGAAAGCCTAGGGGCTGCCGAGATGACCAGCCTCGTGCCGCTGCTGCAGCCGGTGGCGTTGCGTCGCAGCACCCGCATGGCGATCCGCAAGCGGAAGGAGGTGCTGCCCGCGCTGCGCAAGCGACTGCTCGGCCCGACCCCAGATGGCGATGTCGCGCCAGTCCAGCTCCAGCGGGTGCGACTGCGGACCGTCATCACCCTGGTCGCCGGGGTGGTCGCGGCCTACCTGCTGATCGGCCAGCTCTCCAAGGTCAGCCTGCGCTCGATCCTTATGAACTCGGACCCGCGCTGGGGTGCCCTGGTCGTCGTGCTATCGGTAGTGACCTATGTGGGCGCTGCCTTCGAGCTCACTGGCTTCGTGCCGGAACGGCTCAACTTTGCTCGCACCTTCCTGGCTCAGGTCGCCGGGTCGTTCGTCACGCTGGTGACCCCAGCGGCGGTAGGCGGGGTGGCGCTGAACATCCGCTACCTTCGCAAAGCCGGGGTGAGCCCCGCTGACGCGGGATCGAGCGTCGGCGTCGCCCAGGTCATAGCGTTCGCCCTGCACCTGATCATGCTGGTCATCTTCGTGACGCTTACCCGGACCGTAAGGAAGAACTCGCTGCGGCCGCCGGACTGGGTCTGGATCGCGCTGGCCGCGCTGGCGGTAGTCGTGCTGATCGTGGCGGCTATCCCGCCAAGCCGCCGGCTGCTGCGATCGCGGCTGGCACCCGCGCTCGGCCAGGTCATCCCGCGATTGCTGGACATCGCGCAGCGGCCCGCAAAGCTGGCCCAGGGGATCGGCGGTGCGCTGCTGCTGACCGCGGCCTACATCTTCTGCCTCGATGCCTCCATCCTGGCGCTCGGCCGATCGGTGGCCCTGGCGAGCGTGGCGGTCGTCTATCTCACCGGCAGCGCCATCGGCTCGGCGGTGCCGACGCCCGGCGGAGTCGGGGCGGTCGAGGCGGCGCTGTCAGCCGGCCTTGTCGCGGCCGGGATGCCAGGCGCGAAGGCTGTCAGCGCGGTGCTGCTGTTCCGCCTGGCGACGTTCTGGCTGCCCGTGCCCATTGGCTGGGTGGCCTTGAACCATCTCCAGCGCAAGGACGCACTCTGACCGTTGCCGATAGCGGCTCGGGGCACGCGGATCAGTGATTGCGCAGCGAGATCTGGTCGGTCTCGGCGATGTCGTCAGCTTCGATCGATCGGAGGCCCTGGCCTAGGCGTTCGCGAGCCTGTCGCAGCAGCTTGAGCGAGTTCGTGAAGGGACTCTGCGCGGCCGCCCGCTCCGGATCGGCGTCGTGTTCCTCGATCAGGTGCGTCTGAAGGGCCGCGGCGACTTCGTCGATGGCCTTCAGCGCCTGGTAGATAGCTCGGTCCCGCGCGGTGTCGTCAACCATGGTGCCAGTATCTCCCTCTTTGGCGAGGCTGGTCGCACAGGTTCGATGGTCATGATGTTTCGGGAAATAAATTGCTGGTTTTATATTTCAGATGTATTCACTCGCCGTGGCCCTGCTCCTGGCCGCCATCGCCGGAGCCCTGCTGATGGCCGCCGCGGGAACCGCCAGGATCACCCAGCTGCGGCAGGCCATGCGACGCGACCGCCGCAAGCTGCGGGCCAGCTAAAGTACCAGCGCCCGGCAACACCTCTCTCGGTCCCTGGCCGTTTAGCCAGGGCCGGCTATCGTTGGTAAGAGAGTCGCAGCTGACGGCTGCGACTTGCCGCTCAGGACCCTGGCGGCACATCTTTCGGCCGAATGTCGATGTGTATCCCAGGAGTCCGCCGTTATGCGATCCAGTGGGGTAGCGGCTGCCGCTTCCCGGCAGCCGGTCCAGCCGTCCGCGGCGCCACGCGCGTCGTCACGCGGCAGCGACTATGCCCAGCTATCTCGTCAGATCCGGCAGGCGGGCCTGATGGAACGGCGACCAGGGCGTTACGCCTGGCGGATCGCCGCGACCGTCTTTCTGCTGGCTGTCGGCTGGGCCGCCTTCGTCGTGGTGGGTAACTCGTGGTGGCAGCTTGCCGTGGCCGTGTTCCTCGCCGTGATATTCACCCAGGTTGGCTTCCTGGGCCACGACGCTGGTCACTATCAGATCTCCCGGCTCCAGCGGGTCAGCTACATCCTGGGCCTGCTGCTCGGCAATCTGGGCATCGGGCTGAGCTACGGCTGGTGGGTCGATAAGCACAACCGGCATCACGCCTACCCCAACACCGAGGGCGCCGACCCTGACATCTCCGTAGGCGCGCTGGCCTTTACCTCGGGCCAGGCGGCCAGCAGCCGGGGCCCGGCCAGGATCCTGTTCCGCTTCCAGGCCTACCTATTCTTCCCGCTGCTACTGGCCGAGGCGGCCAACCTGCATGTGGCCAGCATCCGCGCCTTGGCGACGAGGCCGGCCCGCTTTCGGCCAGCCGAGGTCGCGTTGCTTGCCGCTCACTTCGCTGGCTACTTCGCCGCCGTGTTCCTGGTGCTGCCGCCGGTCAAGGCAATCGTGTTCATCGTGGTCAATCAGGGCCTTTTCGGCCTGTACCTGGGCGCCTCGTTCGCTCCCAACCACAAGGGCATGCCCATACTGGATGCGGCCGACCAGAGCGACTTCTTGCGCCGTCAGGTGCTTACCTCCCGTAACGTCACCGGCGGCTTCCTGACTGACCTTGCCTTGGGTGGCCTCAACTACCAGATCGAGCACCACCTGTTTCCTTCTATGCCGCGGCCGAATCTGCGCCGAGCCCAGCCCTTGGTCAGGGAATTCTGTCGACAGCGAGGGTTGTCTTACTGCCAGACCAGCCTCATCGACTCCTACGCGCAAGCCCTGCGTCACCTGAACGCCGTCGGCCGGCTGCCCGCCTCACCAGGGATCCCGAGTTAAGGCTGCTAGGGAGCCTTAACGACGAGGACGGCGGTATCGTCGCCGATGACGCCGCCGCTGAAGGCCTTGGCGGCCTTGATGATGGCGGTGGCCATCCGCGCCGCCGACAGGTTGGCGAGTCCGGCGATGAGTTGGCTCAGGCGTTCATCCCCGTAGAGTTGGCGGTCGATATGGCTGCGGGCCTCGGTGACCCCGTCGGTGAAAAGGACCATGCTGTCGCCGGCCCGCAGCATGAAACGCGTGTCGTGCAGGTCCAGGTCGGGGAACAGCCCGAGCAGGGTTCCTGGCCGTCCGACTGAGTGAACTCGCCCGTCCGCGCGGCGGATCAGCGCGAGTGGGTGGCCGGCCGAGCTGATCCGCACTGAGGCGACGGCGAGGTACGGGCGCACGGTGGCGTAGATCGCGGTCAGGAACCTCGGGTCATCAGCGGGCCAGTCCAGCATCGCTTGATTCAGCCCGGCCAGTATCAGGCTCGGCTTGGCCTGCCTCAGCGCCTCGCCCCGCAGCGTGTACCTGGCCAGCGCCGTGCTCTTGGCCGCCGCGATCCCGCTGCCGCACACGTCACCAACCACGAGCCCCCAGCTGCCGCGTACCGAGGGGAACACGTCGTAGAAGTCTCCCAGCACCTGCGCCCCCGTCCCGCCGGCCAGGTAGCGCGCCGCGACCTGCAGTCCAGGGATCTTCGGCAGCTGCGGTGGCAGCAGGATCTGCTGCAGCGTCCTGGCGAGTACGGTCCGGTCAGAGCCCACCTTGAGCGCTACTCGCAGCGCGACTTCGTCCGAGGCGACCGCAGCCAGGTCGGCCAGCACCTGCACGTCATGGGAGCTCCACGGCCGGGGTAGGCGATCGGCCGCGCAGAGCGCGCCGACGGTCCGGCCGTTCGGGCTGCGCACCGGGAACCCCGCCCACGCCATCGGCTTGGCCAGGTCGACTAGGTGGCGGAGACCAGCCGGCAGGCCGGCTGCGCCGTCGTTGATGATCAGCTTGCTTCCTGAGTCGATCACGTACTGGCGCAATGACCGTTCCACCGGGCCAGCCTGGCTGGCCTGCGTCCTTGCGGTGTTCCAGATCGGCCCGGAGCGACGATCCTCCCAGATTACGGTGACGGACGCCTGCGGCCTGCCGAGGGCCATCATCGCCAGCCGGGCGACCCGGTCGAACGGATCCTGCGAGCGCCGCCTGGGGGATGCAGGCGGTCGATCCGTCGCCAGGGCGTGAGCGGCGCCGGCGGCCGGGCCATTTCCTGGGGCAATCCCCGCCTCAACGGCGTTGACCGGTCCGGGTGTACGGTCAGGCCCGTTGGGAATCATGATCCATCACTTTTCCTGCTTCCCCGTATATATCGTATTCGATATTCGGAACAGGCAGGGTCCAGGCCTCTAACCAGCAGTCTGGCATATAGCCCGGTGAGCCGGGCCGGTTGCCGGCCCTTGCACACCTTGGCCCCCCGAGCGCTGTTTCGTTCCGCCGCCGTTGGCGATCGCCCGCGATGAGCCAGGCTCGCGGGTCAGGCTGGCGTCTCGGCTGGTACCTGCAGGCCGGCCAGGATCGTGCCGAGACCAGCGCTGAACCGTTGGTCTCGGTTGTCGGCCCACACCTGCTCGCCGAAGATCGCCAGGGCGGGGAAGCGCGTCGCTGGCAGTGACTGGAAGAACGCGTGGAGCTGGCCTCTGGTCGTGGCGTCGTGTACTCGCTTCTCGTTGTCGGTGGTGCGGTCGCTGACCGCGAAACCGGTGGTGTAGTCATAGACCAGCCAGAACGCCAGCGCGGTCTGCTCCTCGGGCTGGCCGGATGCCCGCAGCGCGGTCAGGAGCGCCTCGGCCAGCGCCAGAGAATGCGGGCCGAGCGGGTCGCGGGTCTTGAGCATGGCCGCGATGCCTGGATGGTCTTCCAGGACCTCCCGCAGGCGGCAGGCGAGCACCCTGACTTGCTCAGTCCAGCTGAGACCGTGGTCGACCTGGCCGTCGACTTCGGCTAGCACTCCGTCCACGACCAGGTCGCACAGTTGCTCCTTGCTACGGACATGGCGGTAGAGCGCGGCTGGGACCACGCCAAGGCGGGCGGCAAGCGCGCGCATGCCCAGAGCGCCGGCGCCGTCGGCGCTGATGATCGCGAGCGCCTCGGCGACGACGCGCTCGCGGGTCAGCGCGCGACGGCGGGTCTCCTGACTGTCAGGAGGGCTGAACCACAGTTGCCGATCGACGTCGGTCGCTCCGTGCGGTGGGTTGGCCATTGGGGTACCTCTAAGTCCTGAATTGACGGTGAACGCCGTACACAGTATAGTGAACAGTGTTCCTCGGAAGTGAATGTCGTTCAATCGAATCGCATTTTCTTCCCGGGCCGTCGGGCCGCTGGCCCGGCGGGAACCAAGAGGAGAACGACATGACGACCACTGCAAGTTGGGACGTCTTCGAAGACCTGCGCAGTGCTCAGGACGAGCTGATGAGGATGAGCAGGATGCCAGCCCAGTGGCTCAACCAGTTCGGCCCGCAGTTCGGCAACGGCAATCACGATCAGGCCTGGGTTCCTGCGATGGACATCACCGAGCGCAAGGATGCCTACCTGGTGACGGCGGAGCTGCCCGGCGTCGAAGCGTCGGACCTGGAGGTCACCTTCCAGGGTGGCTTGCTGACCATCCAGGGCGAGCGGCACGCCACGGGCGACGGCGATACTGCCGGAGACGACAAGGTCCATCGGGCCGAGCGCCGTTATGGCGCATTCCGCCGGTCGATTTCGCTGCCCAGCCATGTCCAGGCGGACAAGATCGAGGCCACGACCCAGGATGGCGTTCTGCGGGTCCGGGTGCCCAAGTCACACGAAGTTCGTGCTAAGCACATCCAAGTGCATCCCGGCCGGGCAAAACCGGCCGTAGTCGCCGCAGCCGTCAAGAACGGCGGCTGATACGGCGGCGGTGCGGGCCGCCGGATCCGCACCGCCGCACAGAGCGCCCCCTGCTGTCACCAGCTGCACGCTGCCAGCAGGGGGTTCTGTCATTCAGCACCAGGTCGACGCAGGCCGCCCCTGCTAGCTCGGGCCTAGGCTCACGCCTGGATGCCAGTGAGCGCCGATGCGAGTCGGCGGTAAGACCGGGCTACTGCTGGCCACAGTAGCTGGGGGGTGAGGTCGGCTGAGTACCGGCTCATTCGCGCGGACAGGCCAGGTTCGGTGATCACGCGCTGAAGGGCCTTGGCCAGGCCGGCCGGATCCTGCCGCTCGACAAGCAGCCCGGCCCGCAGGAGCTCGACCGCGTGGGGGAAGCGAGTCGATACGACCGGCTTGCCCGCGGTGACTGCCTCGATGAGCACCCCGGAGGTGACCTGTTCCGCGGAGTCGTAGGGCAGCAGCACGATGCTGGCGGTGCTGATCAGCTGGCTCAGGGCGGCAGAGGTGAGGAATTGACTGTCGAAGTGCACGCGATCGGCCACGCGTCCGGTGCGCGCCCTGGTCTTGAGTGCCCGCCGGTAGGCTTCGCCGTCTCGGCGGAGTTCGCTCGGGTGAGTCTGGCCGGTTACCTGGTAGTCGACGTGGAGCCCGCGTTCGCGGAGCATTGCTATCGCGTCGACCGCGTGCTCGATGCCCTTGCGCGGTGCTAGGAGACCCCAGGTAAGTACCCTCGGCCGGCCAGGACTCCCCGTCGATCCGGCGGCCACCCGGTTGTCGACCGCGCCGTGCGGTATCACGGAGATCTTGACGGCGGCGACGCCGTAGCCGTCAAGGAGCCGCGACTTGGCCGTCTGCGTCATGACGACGACAGCGCCAGCGGCGGCCATCACCTGCTCGAGGATCAGGCGCTGTCGTGGCGATGGGTCGGCGAGCACGGTATGCAGGACCACGATGACCGGCACGCGCAGCGCTTCGAGCAGCGGGATGACGGCCTGGCCGTCGGGGCCGCCGTAAATGCCGTACTCGTGCTGCACGATCACGACATCGAAGCCGTTCAGGACGTCGGCGGCAGTCGAGGCGCTAGCGGCGGAGCCGGCCACCAGGTCATGCACGACCTCCTGCGCTGGGCACGGTGCTGGCTCATCGAGCACGCGCACGACGGCTACGCGGTCACCGCGCTGAGGCAGATGAGCGAGCAGCGCCGCAGCGAAGGTCGCGAGCCCGCATTGCGTGGGCGGATACGTGCTGAGCAGGGCATAGTTCGTGGGCATAAGGCTCCTTGTCATCATTTGCCGTCGGCGCGAGCTGCCACCAGAGACCTCTTGGGTCGGGCGGCCGTTAACCGCGCGGGGATTGAACGACTTCTGACAGGGCCATTCGGCGGACAGGAGAAAGATTCCCGGGCAGGATCGGACTGACGGGCGGATTCGTAAGGGCTCAAGGCTGGCTTAGGCGGCCTCGCGTGCCCGCCGACATCCCGAGCAGTGGCTGAGCGCTCTCCGCGGCCTCGCGTAGTGAACGCACTGCCCAGGATAGCCGGCGAATGTTTTGTGGCGGTCGGTGGTGATCTCTAGCGCGCCGCTTGACTTAAAGTCTGGTTGAGGTCGCATGCTGAGTGCCGGAGCTGATCAGGGGCATGCGCATCCGGACCCCGCATGGAAGGAAATCATCATGTCATTTACCAGCGCCGAACTGGCCTACCTGGCCACCCAGCGGCTGGGGCGGCTCGCGACCGTGCAGCCGGACGGCACGCTTCAGGTCAGCCCGGTCGGGTTCCACTACAACGGCGGTACAGGGACGATCGACATCGGCGGGTTCAACATGGCCTCCAGCCGCAAGTTCCGCAACGTTGCCGACAACGGCCGGGCGGCGTTCGTCGTCGACGACATCGCCTCGATCGATCCGTGGCGGGTCCGGTGCCTGGAGATCCGAGGGGACGCGGAGGCGATCACCGCTGCGGCCGACTCCGCATCCGGGTTCGACGGCCCGATCATCCGAGTCCGTCCCCGCCGCATCATCAGTTTCGGGATCGACGACCCGGACCACGCTCCCCACGAACTCGTCCCCAACAACCGCGACGTCACCAGCTAACCCAACCCCCACGATGCCGTCGTGGGCATCCTGGCCCCCACGTCGTGCCGTCGTGGCGGTGAGAGTCGCGGGCGTCCCGGCGTGTTCGAGTCCTGAGGCTCTGACGCGGCGTTAGGCTGCTGATCCGTACGCACCGCACCCCGTTCCACCGCATTTCCCGCCTAGCCGGAAGCGCTAAGACATGCTAGTGATGCACGGGTTCTGGCTGGCTGAAGCTGGTTTGTGCCTGTGGGCTGAAGATTCCGAGCTGCTGGTCAAGAGCAGCAGCCAGGCCTACCGCTCGGCTCGGCCTCACCCGTTCGCGGCCAAGCAGGCCACGCTCGACGGCATCCACGCCGGGAAGCCTGGCGAGGTGACCCTGCTGCTGCCTTCGCTGCGCAGCGCGCCGCTCGACTCGCCCGAGCTGATCAGGACGCCGCCGCGCCCGCCAGCTCAGTCGGCGTCGGCCCTGCTGCCCTGGATAGTGCCCGTCAGCTGCCTCGATCCGGTCGCGGCGCTTGCCGTACTGTCCGAGCGCGCGCCCGGCATTCGCTACGGCGCGTCGATCAGCTACCTGGCCGACCTCGCCGAGTTCGCGGGCGAGCTAGTGACGCGAGGCCGGGTGCTTCCCGCGCTCGTGCGCGACTCCGAAGGCGCGGTCGCGAGCTGGCGGCCGGTACTTTCCGGGCCCGATGTCGTCGCGGTCCACGCGCTGACCAGGGCCATGCCGCCAGTCTGCCGGGCGGTACCCGGCCAGGACGACCCGGTTGAGCTGGTCGGCGCGGCCCTGGCGGCGATGGTGGACGCGATCGCGCGCGGCGAGCTAGGCGCCGGACCTGGACTCCTGCCGCCGCGCCGCGGCCGTCGGCCGGAGCGGCTTTCCGCGATCGAGGCCTGGCTCGAGGCGCTCTCGGCCCCTGAAGGCCGGTTCGACGCCGACCCGGCCGAACTTGACGCGCTCGCCGGCGAGCTAGCGACCTGGGAAGGCGTGGGCCGCGGCCAGACCGGCCCGGCCAGGGCGACCTTCCGCCTGACCGAGGCCGGCGAGACCGCGGCTAGCGAGACCGGGGCTAGCGAGACCGGGGCTAGCGAGACCGGGGCCGGCGAGACCGGGGCCGGCGAAGAGCAGTCGGCGCAGGCACAGGACGAGCCCGCCGGGCCCGCCGCCACCGGCAGCCGCTGGGTACTTGACTTCCTGCTCCAGTCCGCGAGCGACCCGAGCCTGTTGGTGCCCGCGGCCCAGGCGTGGAGCGATGACGGCAGCCTCAGCCGCTGGCTGGCCAATCCGAGGGAACTGCTGCTTACCGAGCTCGGCCGGGCGAGCCGGGTCTACCCTGAGCTCGCCGATGGCCTGCGCCAGCCTCGTCCGTGCGGGCTCGAGCTGGACGCCGATGGCGCTTACCGGTTCCTGGCTGCCGTCGCGCCGGCCCTGGACGAGGCTGGGTTCGGGGTTCTGCTCCCTTCCTGGTGGGACCGGCGCCGCAAGCTCGGCCTCACCGCGTCCGCGTCCACCCCCGTCGACGGCGTCGTGGCGAAGGCCAGCAAGTTCGGCAAGGACCAGCTGATGGATTTCCGCTGGCAGCTCGCGGTCGGGGACGACACCCTGACCGATGCCGAGATCGCCATGCTGGCGCAGGCCAAGGCCCCGCTCGTGCGACTGCGCGGGCAATGGGTGGCGGTCGACCCCGAGCAGCTCAGGCGGGGCCTGGAGTTCCTGACCCGGCAGCCGTCGGCCAGGAAGTCGGCCACCGAGATCCTGGCCCTGGCGGCCGCGCATCCTGACGACCTCGGCACGCCGCTTCCCGTCACCACGGTCGCGGCCGACGGCTGGCTGGGCGAGCTACTCGACGGCGGCGTCCCGCAGTTCCTTCAGCCCTTGCCCGCGAGTACGCAGTTCCGCGCGACCCTGCGGCCTTATCAGCAGCGCGGCCTGTCTTGGCTTTCCTTCCTCGCCACCCTCGGCCTGGGGGCGTGCCTCGCCGACGACATGGGGCTGGGGAAGACCGTCCAGTTGCTCGCGCTGGAGACCGCCCTGCGGGCCGAGAACCCGGCGGCCGGTCCCACCTTGCTGCTTTGCCCGATGTCGCTGGTCGGCAACTGGGAGCGTGAGGCCGCGAAGTTCGCCCCTGAACTCCGGGTCTACGCCCATCACGGACCGCAGCGCTTGCGCGGACCGGCCCTGGCCGACCAGCTGAACGACGCGGACCTCGTCCTGTCCACGTACGCGACCGCGACCAGGGACATCGACGAGCTAGCGGAGACGCACTGGCACCGGGTCGTCCTCGACGAGGCCCAGGCGATCAAGAACAGCCTCTCCCAGGCCGCCAGGGCCGTGAAGCGGCTCGGCGCCGGCCACAGGGTCGCCCTGACCGGAACCCCGGTGGAAAACCGGCTGGCCGAGTTGTGGTCGATCATGGACTTCCTCAATCCTGGCCTGCTCGGGTCGTCCCAGCAGTTCAGGACCAGGTACGCGATCCCGGTCGAACGTCACGGGCAAACCGAGCCCGCGCGCCGGCTGCGGGCGGTCACCCGGCCGTACGTGCTGCGCCGGCTGAAGACCGACCCCGCCATCATCGACGACCTGCCGGAGAAGATCGAGATCAAGCAGTACTGCCAGCTCACCGGCGAGCAGGCGTCGCTGTACCAGGCCGTCGTCGACGACATGATGGAGAGAATCGAGAACACCGACGGCATCGAGCGCCGGGGCAACGTGCTCGCCGCCATGGCCAAGCTCAAGCAGGTATGCGATCACCCGGCCCTGCTGCTGCACGATCGGTCGGCGATCGGCAGCCGCTCGGGGAAGGTGATCCGGCTTGAGGAGATCCTCGAGGAGATCCTCGCCGAGGGCGACAAGGTCCTGTGCTTCACCCAGTTCACCGAGTTCGCCGAGATGCTGCTGCCGCACCTGTCGGCGCGCTTTGGCACCAATGCCGGCTACCTGCACGGCGGCATGCCCAGGGCGCGTCGTGATGAGCTGGTCACGAGCTTCCAGTCCGACGAAGGACCGCCGATCTTCCTGCTGTCGCTCAAGGCCGGCGGCACCGGGCTGAACCTGACCGCCGCGAACCACGTGATCCACCTCGACCGGTGGTGGAACCCCGCGGTGGAGAACCAGGCGACCGACCGGGCCTTCCGCATCGGCCAGAAACGCAACGTCCAGGTCCGCAAGTTCGTCTGCACGGGGACACTCGAAGAGAAGATCGACGAAATGATCGAGGAGAAGAAAGCGCTAGCAGACCTGGTGATCAGCGACGGAGAGTCCTGGCTCACCGACCTGTCCACGCAGGACCTGCGCAAGGTCTTCGAGCTGTCAAAGGACGCGGTCAGTGAGTAGCGGTTGGTACCCGCCGCCAGCGCGGCCGCGAGCGGTCGAAGGCGGGCTCAAGGCCAGGACCGCGCGCGGCGCGATCGGACAGACCTGGTGGTCAGAGCGGTTCGTGAGCGTGCTCGAGCACATCGGCCTCGGTAACCGGCTGGAGCGGGGCCGCAACTACGCGCGCAGGGGGCAAGTGATCTCCCTCGACGTTGCCGCGGGACTCGTCAGTGCGCTGGTCCAGGGCAGCAGGAGCAGGCCCTACCGGGTGCGGATCGGCATCAGGGCGTTCGGCAAGGCCGAGTGGGCGAAGCTAGAGGCTGGACTGGCTGGCAGCGCGTGGTACGCGGCCAAGCTGCTCGCCGGCGAGATGCCGGACGACATCGAGGACGTGTTCGCCGTCGCCGGGCTTTCGTTGTTTCCCGCGGCGGCGGAGGAGTTGTCGATGGACTGCTCCTGCCCGGATTACCAGGTGCCGTGCAAGCACATCGCGGCGGCGTTCTACCTCCTGGCCGAGGGGTTCGACGACGATCCCTTCACGATCCTGGCCTGGCGCGGACGCGATCGGGAGGACCTGCTCGCCCACCTGCAAGCCGCGAGTCCAGGCCACCAGCCGGCGGCCGACCAGCGTGAGCAGGTCGGGCAGCCCCTGGCCGCCTGTCTTGAGTCCTACTTCTCCTTGCAGGCAGGCATCCCGGTGACCAGCCCGCCCGTCACCGCCAGCGATGCCTTGCTCGGCCAGTTGCCCGCCGTCAGCCTCGCCGTCCGAGGCCGGCTGCTTCCCGACCTCCTCCGCCCCGCCTACCAGGCATTCGGCGCCGGAACAGCCAGCTCGTCGGCCCAGCCGGCTGGCTGAGCGTGGCCACGCGTCGGCGCCGATCCCAGGCGTCGGCGCCAGTCCCAGCCCATCCGGCCCGACCCGACTTCCGTGATCATGCTCCACCGGGGATCACGGTAGATCGTCGCGTGATCATCCTGGCGCACTTCCGTGATCAAGGAAATTCCTTGATCACGGAAGACTCGCGGGGCGTGCTTCCCCGTGCCACTATCCGTGATCAAGGTCCGCGTCGTGATCCCGGAAAGTCGTCGGGGTGGCCGGGATGGGGGCGGGGTGAGGGCGGGACGGAGCCCGGCGCCGTTTCTTGATCGCGGAGGGTTGTGTGTGTGGTTGGGGGGCGGCGGGGATGGGGGCGGGGTGGGGCCGGAGGCCGTTTCATGATCCCGGAGGGTTGTCGGGGGCGGCCGGGGTGGGGGCAAGTGGGGGCCGCGGCCGTTTCTTGATCACGGACTATTGGATGGGTGGTTAGGCGGAGGAGGGTACTAACTCGCAGTTGATCGCCGACTTGGTACTAGGTTCCCTTGGGATTGGCTTAGCTAATGCGTCGTTTCTCACGGTTCTACGCCCGGAGCATCGTACTATGATCAACTTTATTTGATCATAGTACTGATTGCCTGACCGCTGCTCGTCGCCGGCGCCTGGGCGTGGCTCCGCCGGATTGTCGAATGCTGGCTGAAAGCGGTCCGAGACGATCTAACCTGGATAGCTATCAATGGCATACCTGCTTCCCCCACCGAGCAAGCGGCATGATCCTGCGGAATCTCCCGAAGAAGGTTCTCATAGCCTCGCTGGCGATAGCCGTCGGCGTCGTTGCCATGCCGCGGCTGGCCTCGGCTTATCCGGGCTCAGGAGGCTCGGGAGGCTCAGGAGGCTCGTGGCAGACGTGTCAGCCGTATTTCCGGCGGACGATCTTCGGGCCATGGGGCGCGTACATCATGCGCGACGACGTCTTCCAGCTTCCTGGTTATCCGAAGGCCACGGTGTGCATCAGTCACCAGAGCGGCGTGCCCGCCTTTGACATTACTCAGTCAACGGCCGCGTCCAACGGTCCGTCGGTCGCCTATCCCGAGGTCTTCTATGGCTGCGTGTACGGGGCCTGCTCGCCCGGCTCGGCGCTGCCCCAGCAGGTGGAACACCTGAGGAGCGTCTGGATCTCGGCCTTCGACCGGATCACCTACCCGCAAGGCAGCAAATTCGACGCCTCCTTTGACCTGTGGTTCACCAAGAAGGACCGGCGCACCGGCCAGGCTCAGGGCGCGGAGATCATGATCTGGATGCATGACCAGGACGTGCGCTTCGCCCAGCGATGGCGGGTCCAGCTCGACGGACTGTGGTGGCAGGTCGAGGAATGGCAGACTCATAATCCGGCCGACGGCCGGACCTGGCCGCTCATCATCTTCATGCGCTCCCCGCAGAGCGGCAATGTGCGGCAACTACCGCTGCGGCCATTCTTCGGGTTCGCCGAGCAGCACGGGTGGCTCCAGCCGCAAAACTGGCTGGAGAGCATCGAGTGCGGCTTCGAGCTATGGCGAGGCGGCACCGGCCTGGCCGTCAATTTCATGCGGGTGCACCTGCAGGCGCCCGCGAGACCAACGCCAGGCTTCCCCAGCCCGACCACGACGCCGACCGCCACGCCGAACGCGCCGGCCTGAGCCTGCTCATCGGGACTGCCGGGAATTAGGGACCGGTAGTGATCGAGCTACTGCCTGGGACTGTGATCGGCCGGATCGGTCAGCAGGCCAGCGAGGACGACCGACACCATGCGGTCGAGCAGCCCCGGGTCGTCCGTCCCGAAGTCGGCCGCAGTGACCAGGCCGTGCGCCATCCGGTACAGGTCGCTGCCGGTCACGTCGGCCCTGGCCGCGCTCGCGCGCTGGGCGCGCTCGAGCACCGCGTTCGATGACTCGCCGATCACGGTCTTGCAGAGGGGCAGGAACGGCGATCCGGCCAGTAGTTCCTTGGTGAGGCCGCGCTTGGAGATGGTGAAGTCGACCAGCGCGCGAACCCACTGGGCCAGGGCCGCCCCAGGTGACTCGGCGGCCAGCAGCTTGCTCGCGAGCACCCCGAGGGCCTCGACCTGGTCCTGGTAGACGGCTTCGAGCAGCGCGGGGCGGGAAGGGAAGTGCCGGTACAGGGTGCCGATCCCGACGCCGGCCCGGCGCGCGATCTCTTCCAGCGAGACGTCATCGCTGCCGTGCTCGGCGAATGCCGCTGACGCCGCCGCCAGCAACCGCTCGTAGTTGCGCCTTGCGTCGGCGCGCATGGCCTGGTCCGGGCGCGCCGACCTGAGTCGCTCGAGCCCCTCCGCGACCGCCCTGGCCGAGGTCGATTCGCCCGTGGTCGGCTCGACCGTGCCACCTGTGGTCGGCTCGACCGTGCTAGCCGAGGTCGGTTCGACCGTGCTAGCCGAGGTCGGTTCGACCGTGCTCATCGCGCACCCCACATTCCAGCTTGCGAACCGGAGGATGCCTCCGTATAGTTACCGGAGGAGACCTCCGCTTCAGGCTAGCTTACCCAGGCCGCGTTGGCGAGCGATCGCGCTGACCCGGCCACATCAGACCATGTCTCCAGGCCCCGACGTGTCCGCCGTGACCGGCGGGGCCCTTGAAAGGACATCATGTCGGCTCAGTCAACGACGCATCCCATTCGCAGTCATGGCAGTCATGACATCCACGATATCCACGACATACCGGCAGAACCGCAAGACAGCAGGCCAACGGGCGATGCAGGCGGCCGACGCCTCGCCATCACGCTCGCCATCGTGCTCTGCGCGCAGCTGATGATCATCCTCGACGCGACCGTCGTGAACATCGCGCTCCCGAATATCGCCCGCGGCCTGGACATGTCCGCCACCGGGCTGTCCTGGGTGCTCAACACCTACTCGCTTACCTTCGGCGGCTTGCTGCTGTTCGGCGGCCGGACCGGTGACATACTCGGCCGGCGCCGGGTGTTCCTGGCCGGGATCGCGCTGTTCACGCTCGCCTCGCTGGCCGCTGGCCTCGCCTCCGCCGCCCCTGAACTGCTCGCCGCTCGCGCGCTGCAAGGTGTCGGAGCGGCCTTCGCCACCCCGGCGACGCTGGCGACGATCGTGGCCAGCGTGCCCGAGGGCCGGGCCCGCACCCGCGCGCTCGCCCTGTTCACCGGGGTCATCACCGGCGGCGCCTCGCTCGGGCTCGTGCTCGGCGGCCTCATTACCCAGTGGGTGTCCTGGCGCTGGGTGTTCTTCATCAACGTGCCCGTCGGCCTGATGGTCCTGCTCGTCGGCCCGCGTGTCCTGCCCGAGTCGGCCCGCCAGCCTGGCAGGTTCGACATCAGGGGCGCCCTGACCTCGACGGCCGGAGTCGGGGCCCTCGTCTACGCGTTCATCAGGGCGGCATCGAACGGCTGGGGTGACCGGGCCACGCTGGTGGCGTTCGGCGTCGCGGCGATCCTGCTCACCGCGTTCGTGCTCACCGAGGCGACGACACCGCAGCCGGTGATGCCGCTGCGGTTGTTCGCCGACCGCACGCGGGTCGGCTCCTACGTCGCGCGGGTCCTTGTCGTCGGCGCCATGTTCGGCATGTTCTTCTTCCTCACCCAGTTCATCCAGGACGTGCTCGGCTTCAGCCCGGTCAAGGCGGGCCTGGCGTTCTTGCCGATGACCGCCGCGCTGTTCACCGTGTCCAGGCTCGCGCCCAGGCTGATGAACCGGTTCGGCGCCAAGCCGCTCATGCTGGCCGGGCTGGCACCCGCCATCGCCGGGCTGGCCTGGCTGGGCCTGATCTCTCCGGCCACCACCTACTGGCCTGGCGTGCTCGCGCCGATGTTGCTGATGGGGTGCGGATTGGGGCTGGCGTTCGTCCCGCTGACCACGGCGTCCCTCGCCGGGATCGCGCCGCATGACTCTGGTGCGGCGTCGGCGATGGTCAATGTCACCCAGCAGGTGGGCGGGGCGCTCGGGCTCGCGGCGCTGGTTACGGTCTACGGTCACGCGGCCCGTTCGGCCAGCGGGCACTCGCTGGCAGGCTCGGGCGCGCTGACCCAGGCCCAGCAAGTCTTCGCGCACGGCGTTGCCGCGTCGTTCGCGACCGCCGCGGTCTTCGACACGGTCGCGATCCTGGTGATCCTCGCCGCGGTACGGCTGCGCGCGATTGCCGCCGCCACCCGGTGACCAGCGCCTGACGCGATGATGGTCGCACGGGTCAAGCGCTGCTTGCCTGGCCCGTGCGGCCCGCGGAACAGGTTGCCCGGCTCTATCATCCAGTCCCCAAGAATCGCTTGAACGGGCCTTCAGCCGATCATGAATGTCGTGACACAATCCCTGAGGGGTAGCCAATTGCGGGCGCGACTGGAGGGCAGCATGGGATTTGCTCGGGTGCAGCGAACGGCCGGCGCTCCGCGCCGGGTCGCCCCGCGTGAGCGCTGGAATCGGCGACGGGCCGGACGCTACGCGGTGGTGGCGATCCTCGCGATGGTGGCCGCCGGGCTCAGCGCGACGGTCGCCGGGGTCTCGCAAGCGAGCCCGCGGCCGCTGGCGCACGCGGACGCGGTGCCCATCCCGGCCACCGTGCCCGCCGCCGTCTACCGGTCGGGCGCGTCGGCGGCCACGCCGATCAAGCACCTCGTGGTGATCTTCGACGAGAACATCTCGTTCGACCACTACTTCGGGACATACCCGAAGGCTACGAACCAGAACGGCTCGCCATTCCACGCCAAGCCCAAGACGCCGAAGGTGAACAACCTGACCAAGGCGCTGCTGACTGCCAATCCCAACACCTACAACCCGGAACGGCTGTCGCCATCGCAGGCGGTCACCTGCGACCAGGACCATCAGTACCAGCCGGAGCAGGACGCGTTCGACAACGGGAAGATGGACATGTTCGTCCAGTTCACCGCCCATGACACCTGCACCGGCCAGCCGATCCTTTATGGTGCGCCCGGCCTGGTCATGGATTACTTCGACGGCAACACGGTGACCGCGCTGTGGAACTACGCCCAGAACTACGCGATGAGCGACAACAACTTCGACCCGCAGTTCGGGCCGTCCACTCCCGGTGCGCTGAACCTGATCTCGGGCAACACCGGCGGTGGCTACGCGGTCAGCCCGAGCACCGGCGCGAAGGTCAGCGATCCCACTGTCATCGGATCACCCGATGGCAGCGGCGTCGGCACCGTCTACAACGACCTCGACCCCGCCTTTGATGACTGCTCGAACACCAGTCACACCGCGACCAGCCCGGTCGGGGTCATGACCGGCCAGAACGTCGGGAACCTGCTGAACACCGCCCACGTCACTTGGGGCTGGTTCCAGGGTGGCTTCACGCCGACCGGCAAGAACAAGGCCGGCTACGCGGTCTGTGGCACCGTGCACGAGAACATCAAGGGGATTCCCGTGCAGGACTACGTGCCGCACCACGACCCGTTCCAGTTCTACAAGTCGACGGCGAACCCCGAGCACTTGGCGCCGACGTCCGAGGCCCACATCGGCATGACCGACCGGGCCAATCACAACTACGACGTCTCCGACTTCTTCCTGACGCTCAAGCACGGGAACATGCCGTCGGTGAGCTTCCTCAAGCCGCCCGCGTACGAGGACGCCCACGCCGGCTACTCCGACCCCATCGACGAGCAGCGGTGGCTGGTCACCACGATCAACCAGATCGAGGAGTCGCCGGACTGGTCGTCCACCGCCATCGTCGTCACCTACGACGACTCCGACGGCTGGTACGACCAGCAGGCACCGCCCATCGTGAACGGCTCCGACGACTCCTCGCTCGATACCTCGATGTGCACTTCCGTCGCCATCACCGTGGGCACCAGGAACGACCGCTGTGGTTTCGGTGCCCGGCTGCCCATGCTGGTGATCTCGCCGTGGACCCAGCAGAACTACGTCAGCCGCAACCTGACCGACACCGACTCGGTCCTTCGCTTCATCGAGGACAACTGGCTGAAGGGCGAGCGGATAGCCGGGAGCTATGACGCGATCTCCGGCAGCCTCGACGGCGCGAACGGCCTGCTCGACTTCAAGGTCAAGCCGCACGACACCCCGCTGATCCTGAACAGCAAGACCGGCGAGGCGCAGCCGATAGTGACCTCGGTCAAGCCGTCGTCGGGCCCGGGCAAGGGCGGCACCAAGGTCACCATTCACGGATACGACTTCACCGGCACGACGGCGGTCCTCTTCGGCAAGAAGCGGGGGACCAAGGTCAAGGTCGTCTCGGCGACCGAGATCACGGTAATGTCGCCGTCCGGCTCTGGCACCGTCCACATCACGGTGACTGCCCCGGGCGGAACCAGCAGCTCGACCGCCACGGCGAGCCGCTTCCGCTACACCTGAGCTGACTCAGCAGCCCGGACCGGGGCCGCCCCGGTCGAGCCGCGGACGACGAGCTCAGGCTCGAACAGCAGCTCCTCGGGGTGCGAAAGCACTCGCTCCATCTGGTTGATCAGCAGCGCGACGGCGGCCTTGCCCATCGGGTCGATTGGCTGGCGGACCGTGGTCAGCGGCGGGTCGGTGCAGTTCAGCCAGGCCGAGTCGTCGTAGCCGACGACCGAGACGTCGGCTGGCACCGACATGCCGACCCGGCGGATCGCCCTGATCGCGCCGAGTGCGAGCACGTCGCTGCCGCAGATGATGCCGGTCACGCCGGTGCGGAGCATCCGGGTGGCTGCCGCCTGGCCGCCTTCCAGCGAGAACAGCGCGTGCTCGACCGGTGCCACCGTCAGGCCGGCCTGCTGCACCTGCTCGTTGAACGAGGCGAGCTTGCGGCGTGACGGCATGTGATCCTCTGGCCCGATCAGCAGGCCGATCCGCTCGTGCCCGAGCGAGGCGAGGTGGCGGAAGGCCTGCGACGCCGCGATCCCGTCGTCGGTGGACACGCAGGGGAAGTCCAGCCCGTCGATCGCGGCATTGACCAGCACGACGGGAACCCCCCGCCGGTGCAGCAGCCGGTAATGCTCATGCGGCGCGGCCAGCTCAGCGAAGTGACCGCCAGCGAAGACGACGCCGGAGGCGTGCTGGTCGAGCAGCATGTTGACGTAGTCGGCCTCGGACAGTCCCCCCAGTCCTCCGGCCGTCCTGGTGCACAGCACCGGGGTGAAGCCGCGCTGGGCGAGTGCCCCGCCGATGACCTCGGCGAGCGCGGGGAAGATGGGGTTGGCCAGCTCGGGCAGGACCAGGCCGATGAGCCGGACCCGATCGCCGCGCAACTGGGTGGGGCGCTCGTAGCCGAGCACGTCGAGCGCGGTCAGCACCGCGTCCCTGGTGCTGTCGGACACGCCGGCCTTGCCGTTGAGCACCCGGCTCACGGTGGCCTCGCTGACCCCCACCTTCCTGGCGACTTCGGCGAGCCGCCTGGCTGGCGGGCGCGGGTTGCGGGAGTTACCGCCCGTAGCGGCAGGCACTGTTGGCGTCATGCCGCAACGATACGACACCAGCTGGCAAGAGATTGCGCGGCCTCGGCCGGTAATCAGCTGACCTACTCGTAATCAAGTTGTATCCTTGCAATTTTTCGTCCATATATTGCATCCAGATGTCTGTCTAAGTATGTTGATGCCAACAACGAGGACGTCCGCGGACGTAGCGCTACGCAGCCGTGATCCCCGCCCTTCCCACAGGGCTCGCAGCGCCCGCGTCCGGGCGCGGGTCGCCCCCGATCAGCCCACGGAAGGATTCATTGATGAGCAGACAGCGTTATCGGCTGCCCGCCTGCCGCCTGGCAACAGTGTCGGCTGGCCGCGTAGCGGCGGTCGCCGCCGCCGTGGCGGGCCTCAGCCTGGCCGCCTCGGCCTGCTCGAGCACTCCCGCTCCCAGCGCGTCCGGTGGCAAGGTGACCATCAGCATCGACTGCGCCCCGCCCGCCGCCCAGAATCCGGTGGCGCACAAGGAGTGGCTCGAGGACATCGCGATATTCGAGAAGGCCAACCCCAAGATCACCGTTCAGAGCATCTACAACTACCCGTGCGAGGTGCCGGCGACGTTCACGGCCATGCTCAGGGCCGGGACCGAGCCTGACATTTTCTATACCTATTTCACTGATCTACCGCAGGTCTTGCTGGCCGGCCAGGCAGCCGACATCACCTCGTACGTGAACAGCAAGACGGTCCCGACGCTCAAGGACATCGTGCCGGGCGCGATCAAGGCCGTGACGGCCGGCACCACGCTGTACGGACTGCCTACCGTCAACTACACCCAGGGCCTGATCTACAACCGCGCGCTGTTCAGCGAGGCCGGGCTGAACCCGAACGACCCGCCGACGACCTGGACGCAGGTTGAAGCCGATGCGACGAAGATCGCCAAGCTTGGCCACGGCATCGAGGGCTGGGGCGACTACAGCGCCGGCAATAACGGCGGCTGGCACTTCTCGTCCTACATCGACGCCCTCGGCGGCTCGATGGTCAACGACGCCGCGACGCCGCCGGTCGCGAGCTTCGATAACTCCAAGGGCGTGGCGATCCTGGACGCGCTGCACGCGCTGCGCTTCACCGACCATGCCATGAGCGCCACCCAGGGACTGGCCTGGGGCACGCTTCAGCAGCAGTTCGGCGCGGGCAAGCTCGGCATGTACATCGCCGCGCCCGACGACATCTACAACGTGATCGTGCCGACCGACAAGGGCAACATCAACGACATCGGGATGGGCCCGCTGCCGAGCCTGACCGGTCACCCGGCCGGCTCGCTGTCCGGTGGCAACGACTACATGTTCGCCAAGCACGACACCCCGGCGCAGATCGAGGCCGGCATCAAGTTCATCGACTTCGAGGACCTGACGCCGGGTGCAGGCCAGTTCAACTTCGCCAGGACCAAGGCGGACGGGCAGCCGGTCGGCTTCCCCGAGCCTGAGCTTTTCGACGGCGCGACCGGTGCGAAGATCAACGCGCTCCGGGCCAAGTACGCGACGATCAACACCTCGTATTACGCGTCGTTCATCAATGCCCAGGAGGCCGGTGACGGCGAGCCGCTGGACGCCCAGGCCGTGTACAAGACGCTCGACCCGGTCATGCTGGCCGTGCTCACCGAGTCGGACGCCAACATCCCGGCGCTGCTGAAGCAGGCAGCGGCCAACGTCAACACGATCCTCGCCAATAGTGCTAGCTAACCAAGGGGCCAGCTAACCAAGGGGCCAGCTAACGACGTGCGGGGGCCAGCGGGCGCGGTCCGCGGCCCCCGCACCGGACCGAGTAGGTGAGAGGGGACATCGCGATGGCAGGCGTCGCCACGGTGCGGAGCCCGCAGGCCCGACCGGCGGGCGCGACATCGCGCGCCGCCGCGCAACTAGGAGCTCGGGTGCGCCGGAACCTGTCGGCCCACGCGTTCCTGATCGGCGCGGTGTTCTGCTTCACCTTCTTCTCCTGGTACCCGATCGTGCGCGAAGTGATCATGAGCTTCCAGAAGGCGGTCTATGGCGGCGGGTACGCCTGGGCTGGCTGGACGAACTACGTAAGGATCTTCCACGATCCGACCTTCTGGCAGGCCTGGCGCAACACGGTCGAGTTCACGCTGCTGGCGCTGGTCATCGGGTACGCGGTGCCGTTCGCGGTGGCGATCGTGCTGAACGAGCTCCGCCACGCCCAGGGGTACTTGCGAGTGCTCGTCTACCTGCCGGTGATGCTGCCTCCGGCGTCCGCCCTGCTGCTGTTCGTCTACTTCTACAACCCGCAGTACGGCCTCTTCGACGACATCCTCAGGATCTTGCATCTGCCGGCCTCGCAGTGGATGTTCCAGCCGGGCACAGGGTTCGTCAGCGTGGCGATGGTCTCGGTCGTGATCGCCTCGACCTGGATGAACATGGGCGCGGCGACGCTGATCTACCTGGCCGCGCTGCAGAACATCCCCGGCGAGCTGTACGAGGCGGCCGAGCTTGACGGCGCCGGCCTGTTCAGCCGGATCAGGAACATCACGATCCCGCAGACCAAGCTGATCCTGCTCATGCTGGCGATGCTTCAGATCGTGGCCACCATGCAGATGTTCGTGGAGTCGTTCGTGCTGACCAACCAGGGTGGCGGCGTGGGCGACAACACGCTGTCGGTCGTCATGCTGATCTATCAGTACGCCTTCGCGATGAGCGGCGCCAGCAACTACAACAGCGCCTCGGCCCTGGGCGTGATCCTGATGCTGGTGCTCGCCGTCTTCTCCGGCGGGTTCCTCTGGGCCACCAGAGAACGCGCCGTGAGGGGCTGACACCAATGGCAGTGCGCACCACCAGGACCTTGATCTCCAGCTCGGCGCTGCACAGCCGGCGCGGCAAGGTCGCCTACCGGATCGTGCTGACCCTGGTCGTCGTGATCTTCACGCTCGTCTTCATCGGGCCGATGTACTTCCTCTTCACCGACGGGCTTAAGTCCACCCAGGAGGCCATCGCCACGCCGCCGACCCTGTATCCCCACCACATCCATCCGGACAGCTACGTCCAGGCCTTCAACCGGCTGGACATCGCCAGGCTCGCCTGGAACACGGTGTACTACGCCTTCGGCGCCCTGGCGTTCCAACTCGTCTTCGACGTGTCCGCCGCCTACTCGCTGTCCAAGCTGCGGCCGGTACTCGGCCAGGCGATCTTCTTCCTCATGCTGGCCACCCTGATGATCCCGAGCACGGTGCTCGTCGTGCCGCAGTACGTGACCATGGCCGACCTGCCCATCGTGCACCTGAACCTGATCGGCTCGCCCGAGGCGATCTGGCTGCCGTCGGTCGCCAACGCCTTCAACATCTTCCTGCTCAAGCGGTTCTTCGACTCGATACCTTCGGACTACCTGGAAGCCGCGCAGATCGACGGGGCGTCCCCGCTCACGGTCTTGCGGCGCATCGTGCTGCCGATCTCACGGCCCATCATCGCGGTGGTGTCGATCTTCGGGCTGGTCGCGGTCTGGAAGGACTTCCTGTGGCCGTTGCTGGTCGAGTACGGCTACAGCCCGACCAGGGAGACCCTGAACGTCGGCATCTGGCAGGCCGCCTACGGCACCCCGCAGAACCTGATCATCGCGGCGTCGGCGATGGCAGCGATCCCGACGATCGTGTTCTTCCTGGTCTTCCAGCGCAACATCATGGCGGGCCTCACCGCGGGAGGCATCAGGGGCTAAGCACGTAGCGAGCCAGCGCGCCGCCTCCCTGCCATCCGCCTAGGCGATCCGCCTTCATCTCCTCGAGCCGCGGTCCGCCGGTCGAGGTCATCCCGATCCAGGTGCCTGGGATCCAAGCGCCGCAGGCTGGGCGCCGCCTGCCCAGGTACTGGAAGAAAGACAGGTACTCCGTGCATGAAGCCCTGACCAGCGCGCCGCAGGCGCTAGCCAGCACCGCGCCGCAGGCGCTAGCCAGCACCGAGCCGCAGGCGCTAGGCAGCACCGAGCCGGCGGAGCGGGTAGCCGCTCCTGGTGCCTGGTGGCGCAGCGCTGCGATCTACCAGCTCTACGTCCGCAGCTTCGCCGACGGCAACGGCGACGGCATCGGCGACCTGGCCGGAGTTCGCGCTCACCTGCCCTACCTGGCCGGACTCGGCGTGGACGCGATCTGGTTCAACCCCTGGTATCCATCGCCGATGGCGGACGCCGGGTACGACATCTCCGACTACCGCAGCATCGACCCGGTGTTCGGCACGCTGGCCGACGCCGACGCGCTCATCGGCGACGCGCACGCGCTCGGCCTGCGGATCATCGTCGACGTGGTGCCCAACCATGGCTCCGATCAGCATCCCTGGTTCACCGCGGCGCTAGCGGCACCGCCAGGCTCGCCCGCCAGGAAGCGCTTCTGGTTCCGTCCAGGCCGCGGCCCGCACGGCGAGCTGCCGCCCAATGACTGGCAGTCCCTCTTCAGCGGGCCCGCCTGGACCCAGGTCACTACGCCCGACGGCGAGCCGGGCGAGTGGTACCTGCACCTGTTCGCGCCCGAGCAGCCTGACTTCAACTGGTCCGATCCTGACGTGCGACAAGAGTTCGAAGACGTGCTCAGGTTCTGGTTCGACCGGGGCGCGGACGGCGTCAGGATCGACTCGGGGGCGCTGCTCACCAAGGATCCGGCCCTGCCCGAGGTAACCCCTGACCAGCCCCCGGGGCCGGCGCATCCCTTCACTGACCGCGACGACGTGCACGAGATCTACCGGTCCTGGCGCCGCGTCGCCGATGAGTACCCCGAGCGGGTGCTGATCGGCGAGATCTGGATACCCGACGCGGCCCGGCTCGCCCGCTACGTCAGCCCCGGCGAGCTGCATACGGTGTTCAACTTCCCCTACCTCAGCTGCCCGTGGGACGCGGCCGCGCTGCGCGGGGTGATCGACCGCACCCTCGACCTGCACGCGAGCGCAGGCGCGCCTGCCACCTGGGTGCTGTCCAACCATGACGTCGACCGGGTCGTGACCCGCTACGGCCGCGCGGACTCCTCGTTCGACCTGGCCCGGCGGGCCTACTATCACGCGCTGCCGGTCGACACCGAGCTTGGCACCCGCCGGGCCAGGGCGGCCGCGCTGCTGACCATGGCCCTGCCCGGCTCGGTGTACGTGTACCAGGGCGAGGAACTCGGCTTGCCCGAGGTATGCGACATCCCTGACGACTTGCGGCAAGATCCGATGTGGTCGCGCACCGGCGGGGCCGACCCGGGCCGGGATGGCAGCCGGGTGCCGCTGCCCTGGTCAGGCCAAGAGCCGCCATTCGGCTTCTCGCCCGGTCACGCCGCCGGGGCTCCCTGGCTGCCGCAGCCGAAGGAGTGGCGTGAGCTGACCGTGGCGGCCGAGTCAGGATCGGCCACGTCGATGCTCGCCTTGTACCGCGCCGCCCTGCGAGTCCGCCGGGCCGAGCCGGCGCTGGGGGACGGCCCGATGACCTGGCTGCCGTCCGCGGCAGGAGTGCTGGCGTTCGACCGCCCGGCCAGGCCAGGCACCGGCGGCGATGCAGCCGACGACGATGACCTCGGCCAGGGCGCCGGCGTGCGCTGCGTCGTGAACCTGTCCGGCGAGCCGGCCGAACTGCCGCCTCAGGCAGGCCTGATCCTGGCCAGCGGCCCGCTCACGCCCGACGGCCTGCTCCCGCCCGACACGTCGGCCTGGCTCCGCGTCCCCAGGCCCGGCGTCCGGCCGGGTTCCTGACCACCCAAGCGACTATCCGTGATCCCAACCTGAGCAGGATCCCGGAATCCGGCCGGGCTCCCGTGCCCCGGCCGGGTTTCGTCATCGCGCCCGCGTCGTGATCCCGGAATCTGGTCGGGGTCGGCGCACCCTGACGGAGCTCCGCGATCACGCCGCGAGTCGTGATCACGGTAAGGAGGGGCGCCATCCGCCGGCCGAATCTCCGGGATCACGGATTTTCCATGATCACGGAGACTGGCTGGGGCTGCTGTCGGGGGCGGAGCTGAAATAATCGACGTAGGCCATGGCAGCGCGCAGCCGGGCAGTCACTGACCCAGGCCTCGGGAGCCCGGCGGCCGGCCGCGCGGCTTTCCGCCGGCTCCAGCTCGCGCTTGGTTTATTTGCAGCAAAAAGCTGTGGCTGGTGTCGGCGGTCAGGCTGGTCGCCTACGGAACGTGGCGCCATGGTCGCGGAAGGTCGTCAGTCGCGCGGGCGAAGGCGCGGTCCGAGCAAGGCGAGGTCTGGCGGGCCGAGGCGGTCGGCGGCGGTGTCGAGCTGATGCCAGTGCGGGTAGACCAGGGCCGGCGCGCTGACCTTGTCGAGCGCGTCGCGTTCGTCGGCGGTCAGGGTCAGGGCGGCGGCGCCGAGGTTGTCGGCGAGTTGCTCGTCGGTGCGGGCACCGATTATCAGCGAAGTGACCGCTGGCCGGCCAAGCAGCCAGGCGAGGGCGACCTGGGGCGGCGTGGCGCCGTGCGCGCCCGCAATGTCCGTGAGCACCTCGATGGTGTCGTAGAGCTTGTCTTGGTCGCGGACGGGTGGTTCGTTCCAGTCGCCCGAGAGCTGCCGGGTCTGCCCGGTCGGGGCGGTGTCGCGCCGGTACTTGCCGGTGAGCAGACCGCCGGCCAGCGGGGACCAGACGAGGATGCCGAGGCCCTGGTCGATGGACAACGGGACGAGTTCGTATTCGGCGTCCCTGGCTTCAAGTGAGTAGTAGACCTGCTGGGCCGCGAACCGCTCGTAGCCGTGGCTGTCGGCGACGGCGAGCGCCTTCATTAGCTGCCAGCCGGCGTAGTTCGACGCGGCCAGGTACCGCACCTTTCCGGCGCTGACCAGGGCAGATAGCGCGGACATGGTCTCTTCGAGCCGGGTCTGGCCGTCCCATTCGTGCACATGGTAGATGTCGATATGGTCGGTGCCGAGTCGGCGCAGGCTCGCCTCGCAGCCAGCGAGGATGTGATGGCGGGACAGCCCGGCGTCGTTCGGGCCGCGGCCCATCGGCATCCTGACCTTCGTCGAGATCAGCAGCGAGTCGCGGCGGCCCTTGATGACCTCGCCAGTGATCTCCTCGGCCAGCCCGCCCGAGTACACGTCGGCGGTGTCGATCAGGTTGACGCCCGCGTCCAGGCAGAGGTCGACCTGGCGGCGCGCGCCCTCGACGTCGGTCGCGCCGACCGCCGCGAAGCCGCCGCGCCCGCCGAAGGTCATCGTGCCAAGCGTCAGCGCCGACACCCGCAGGCCGCTGCGCCCAAGCTGGCGATACTCCATCGGTTGCCTGCCTTTCCTCGCCTCGTCCGCACCAACATAGTCCGGGGCAGCGACTTGGCCTTTACCGCTGGTCCGCTTCACCGCTGGTCCGCTACACCGGGGCGCGCATCGTCAGCGCGCTGGGCAGCTAGCGCATGGCCTGCGCCGTCCGCTGCCGCCGGTGCGATAGCCAGTTCCGGGTCAGCCTGACGAGGAAGATCACCACCAAGACGCCGGCGCCCTCGATCAGCAGGCTGATGACGATAGCGCCGACGGCGATCCCGTCGCTGTCGATCAGCGCCCCGCCAAGCCCCCACCTCCAGACCGGCTCCCGGACCTGAAATGGCTTGCCGAGCGGGACGACGTGCGGCCAGGTCGCGTCGGTGCCGGTGCCGCCGGTCTGCAAGATGCCGTCGGTGCTCGTCTGGCAGCTGTACTGATCGCAGTTGGTCTGATAGGAGACCGGGTCGAAGGTGACCGTCCTCCCGGCGCCGGCCAGGTACGCCACCCCGTCGAATACGGCCGGCCCGCTGACCACCGCGACCACCAGTATCAGCAGCATCCCGAGCCAGCGCAGGACCCAGATGACGCGGTGCCTCGGCGGGTAATGATGGGCGTGCGAGCGGCTCGGGTGGCGGGCGGCAAGCGGGGCGGCCTGCGCCCTGACCGTGGCCGGACGGCGCCGAAGCAGCACGGTGTCCAGCACCGCCGCGCCTATGCCGACTACGGTCAGGGCGCCAAGCACGATGATGATGACTGCGAACCAGGACGGGGGAGGCGTCCCCTGCGACTGCGCGCTCGAGTAGGCACCGTCGCCCAGGATGAAGGCTATGAAGCTGGTCACGGCCATCCGGCCCCAGCCTTGGCGACGGTGCAGCAACCGCACGGTGGCGGCCACGGCAGGGTCCGCGTCAGGCCCGGCGGCCGGGGCGCCCGAAGGTGACGTAGATCTCACACGGCAACATTAGGGCCATCTCGGGCCGGCATCCAGGCGCGAGCCACGCCGGACCTATGGCCAGGCTGGTGGTCAGCTGTAGGGCAGGAAGCAGATGCCGGAGGTGGAAACCCCGCCGCAGTACTGGGTGTCGTCGTAGTTGTCGCTGGCGATCCACAGTCCGGCACTGGTGATCAGCATGTCGTCGGCGCCGAGCCCGCGGTCGTGGCTGTAGTAGCCGGCGGTGCCCGCTGAGTTGAGGTACAGGGCGCCGGTGGCCGGGTCTACTCCTTCCATTCCCGGTGCGGGGATGGCACCGGGGCCTTCCGCGTCGCAATCCTGCGGGTTCATTGACCACCGTTCGTGGCCGCCGAAGTAGGCGGCCTTGGCGTCCGCGGCGGCGGCGTACAGGGAGTCGCAGCCGGTGTAGTTGGTCCACAGCGCGCTTACGGCGGCCTGCGTGGTCGGGAAGGCCAGCGCGGCGTCGCAGGGCCCGGTTCTCGGGGTGGCGCCGATCGGCTGGCCGTTCGGGTGGTAGCCGGTGGTGCCGAAGTAGACCGTGGAGCCGTCCGGGCTCCAGGCGCCGGCCTGCACGTAGAACGGCTCGACGGTGGCGCAGTTAGTCGTGAACTCGGGGACGTTCCAGCCGGTGACCGTGGCCGACGTGCCGCTGACGTTGAGCATGAAGGCCTGCTGGCGGGCCTGGCCGCCGACTGTGGTGAAGTCGCCCTCGACCAGGTCCAGGGTGTCGTCGGGGCTGAGCTGCTGGTTATACACGTGCGTGGCGTTCGACGACACCCCGGTGAACTGATAGTTGCCGGAGATGTTCAGGTGCAGGAAGCCGTCGCTCTGGCCGGTCGCCGGGCTCAGGCTGACCAGGTACGGGTCGGTGGTGTCGCCGTTGATGCTGGTGAAACGGCCGCCGACCAGCAGGTGATTGCCGGCCGCGAGGATGGTCTCCACCGGGGCCGACGCGCTCGACTTGAACGCGGTCACTACGTTGCCTGTGGCAGTGCTGATCTCGGCGATGTCATTGACGGCCGTGCCGTTGACTGAGGAGAACTCGCCGCCGATGTAGGCGTCCGCGCAGTTGCCGTTGGCGAACGCGATCGTGTTCAGCGTGTTGCTCGCGTTCGACGTCGTGCCGTAGGTGCCGACGACATCGGGGGCCCAGCTCGTCACCTGGTACGGCGCGGTGGCGCTGAAGCTGAAGATGTTGTCGCGGGTGTAGGTGGAGCTGTTGCGCCGGATCGTGGCGAAGGTGCCCACCGCGTACATCGTGCCGCCGCACTGCACGAGCTGGCGGACCTGCTGGACCTGGCTGGTACTCGCGGGCAGGTGCGGCAGGTTAGTCGGCGGCGCGGGCGAGACCACTCCCGCCGGGGGCGGCTCACCGCCCGTTCCTGCCTGGGCCTCCGCCGGGACCGCGAAGGCCAGCAGCGCGGCCGCAGAAGCAAGCGCGACCAGGTACCTCATCACGACGTCCCTCCCGTCCGACGGCCAAGTCCGCCGCCTGTGCTGCAGATCCCCCCGATTCCGGATCGTTAACCAGGCGCGCGGCTCAGGCGAAGGTGTGTGCCGGCCGCTCACATCCCCGTGATTACGCTGTGCAACCGCTACGGCCGGATATGTACTCGACCATAGCTGTTTGTCGGTCTCGCGGGAAGGCCTTCGCCGCCGATGCGATCAGGGGAACGGTGCTGGTTGCCCCAGGTCGTGGCAGAAAGCCAGGAACCATGGGCATCGCGCCGGTATTCGGGCCTGGTGTTATGTTGGCGTGTCGGCCTTCAGCGGAGTGAGCTCGCAGGTCAGTGGGAGGCGCAGGGTACGGTGCGTGCGGTCGGATCCTTCGTCGCGATTGGCGACAGCTTCACCGAAGGCTACGGCGACTACTACCCGGACGGCAGCTGCCAAGGCTGGGCCGACCGGTTCGCCCGGCTGCTGGCCGCCTCGGCGCCAGGCCTGACGTACGCCAACCTGGCCATCCGCGGCAAGCTGCTCAGGCAGATCATCGACGAGCAGGTTCCGCCTGCGGTCGTGCTGCGGCCGGACCTGATCAGCCTCGCGGCCGGAGGCAATGACCTGCTCCGCCCCGGCGGCGATCCCGCCGCGCTGGCGGCCAGCTTCGAGCAGGCAGTCGCGCAGTTGCGGGCGGGCGGCAGCGAGGTGCTGCTCTTCAGCGGCTTCGACCCCGTCGGCCTGCCGCTGATGCGCCTGATCAGGGACAAGTGCCTCGCCTACAACGCGCGGATCAAGGACATCGCCGCCCGGCACGACTGCCTGCATGTCGACCTATGGTCTATGGCGGTGCTGGCCGACCCGCGCGAGTGGTGCGCGGACCGACTGCACCTCGCCCCTGACGGGCACCGGCGAGTGGCCCTGCATGTCGCCGAGATCGCCGGCCTTGCCGTCAGCGAGGACTGGCGGACACCGCTGCCGCCCGACCCAGCCGGCCGCCCGAACTGGCTGCGGGCCAGGGGCCAGGACCTGCACTGGGCCAGGGCCTACGCCGCGCCGTGGATCCAGCGACGGCTGCGCGGCGTCTCAACCGGCGACGGCCTACCCGCGAAGCGCCCCGACTTGCTGCCACTGCCGGTCGGCGCCTCCGATCAGTGCGGCAGCATAACGCCCTGACGGCCTATTCGAGCTAGACCGCCGTGTACCCGGCGGCAGAAGTCCCCAGCCGGCGCGCGCTCGCCGACGTGAGCCCCCGGTGGCCGCGTGCCCGGCGCCAGAAGCCCCCCGGCCACCGCGCACTCGCCGACGCAAGCCGCCCAGCCGCCGCGTACTCAGCGACGCAAGCCCCCAGCCACCCCGCACTCGGGAACAACCCCCCGCCAGTCTCCGTGATCATGGAAAGTCCGTGATCCCGGAGATTCGGCCGGGGGATGGCGCCCCTCCTTACCGTGATCACGACTCGCGGCGTGATCGCGGAGCTCCGTCAGGGTGCGCCGACCCCGACCGGGTTCCGGGATCATGACGCGGGCGCGATGGCGGAAACCCGGCCGGACACGGCAGCCCGGCCGAGTTCCGGGATCACGCTTAGGTTCGGTCGCTCGTGTGGTCAGGGAACGGCCAGAACCGGGTCAAGAGTCCAGGACAGGACCGAGTGCGATTTCAGGAGCAAGATCTTGTTATTTCCACCGGTCCATATTCCGTAATAATCACAAGATCATGAGTTGCTGTCGAAGCCCACAAGATCTTTTCTCGGAGGGGACTCGGGGGTGAGGCGGAGCCTCTCGGGAGGACTCGGGGGTGAGGCGGAGCCTCTCAGGAGGACTCGGGAGTTAGGCGAAACTGCGAAATTGGCCACTCCCGTTACAAGCCCCTTTGCGCCTCGAGAGCCGGGTCAGGGTGGCGGGGCGAGGTAGGCGGCCGCGTTGAACCGGCCAATCTCGCCGGCTATCTGCGGCCAATCGTCGGCGCGGACCCATGGCAACAGCAGGCGCTCGTGGCGCGTGCCGTCGGCGAAGGCTACGTACAGTCTCGCGTTCTTCGGCGGATCGCCGCCGAGCAGCAGCGACGACAGGTATACGCCGATCCGGGATCGGGGCGGCTCAAGGACGCCGGCGCTGGCGCCTTTCAGCGCGCCCAGGCACCTGCCCGGGGGACCGTGCTCGGTCGTCCGGACATCGGCCCCGCTGATCCTGACTCCCAGGTAGCCGAAGACCATGCCGTCCGCGTCGGCTTGGGGCCGCAGCGCATCCGCCATCGCTGACCACCTCGCCGCCCATCACCGCCGCCAAGCCAAAGGTATCGTCCGGCGATGCTCAACTCGGTCCGAGATCGGCCGACAGCCATCGCTGCGGACGCAGGTAGATCGCGACTTGCTCGCCCAGTTCGGCCTCGGCGAACTCGAGGTAGGCCTGGACCTTCTCCGGGGGCAGGTAGCGCTCGGTGATCTCCAGCAGCAGCTCATCGGTGCTCGGAATCGTGCGGGTAACCGGCCCTTCCACCGACACGTACCTGACGGTCGGCGCGACCCGCTCGACCATCAGCGTGAAGCGCCCGGCCGCCTCGATCAGGCGGACCTTCCGCGACGCGACGGAGGTCAGTATCCACGCCTCCCCGCCTGGTTCGTACTGGTACCAGATCGGCAGGGTCAGCGGACCCCGGTCCGGTCCGGCCGACACCGACAAGGCCGCGATGTGGGGCTCGGCCAGGAACACCTCACGGTCGCGCACAGACAACCTGTTGTCAGCCATGACCAAAGACTAGGCGCGGGCACCGACAATCTGACGCCGGCCGCGAAGCGGGCCAGCTATACCCCGCTGCGGGCCGACCGGTCGGTGTAGAGGTCCGAGCCGATTACCTTCCTGGCGACGAACGACAGGATCAGGCCGATAGCCGCGAAGCCGAAGCCGAAGCCGATCTGGATGCCGTTAAGCGCTCCGCTGGCGAGCGAGTAGATGATGACGAACGCCATGAACGCCGCGCCCAGGCCACGCCCAGGCCGGGCAGGATGCCGCCTCCTGCCCGACCTACCGCGCGCCTTAAATATGCACGTTAGCGTAGGGTTTACAGGTCTCTCAGACAATGAAAGTAGGTAAAAGCGTTTTGCGCCGCCGCGATGCCTTGAGGAGAGCCAGTGAAGCTCATGTACGCCCTGTGGGGTTCGGCTCCTGACGATGCCCTGCGCGGGCCAGGACTGCGGGAGGCGCTGCGGGCCGCTGGCGTGACCCGGCTGCAGGTCAACGTGGACGACGCCCAGGTCGCGCCTGCGAAACTGCGCATCACGACCTTCGATGCCCCGGTGCGCGCGGTCCTGAGCGCTTGGACGGAGGCCGACCCGGCCGAGGTCGGCGGGCTGGTGGCCGGGATCGCGGAGCGCGCCGCCGGCTGGGAGGTGGAGGAGCGAGTGCCGCTGGCCCCGCCGACAGGGCCGGACGGCGAGCGCAGCCCGGCCCTCGCCCAGATCGCATTCCTGCGCATCCCGGCCGACCTGAACCCGGATGAATGGCTGCACCGGTGGCAGGGGGAGCACACCTCAGTGGCGCTGGAGACGCAGGCGACTTTCGGATACGTGCAGAACCGGGTCGTGCGGACGGTCCTGGGCAGCGATCAGGTCGATGCCGTGGTCGAGGAGTTGTTCCCGATGGCCGCGATGACCGACGTCCACGCCTTCTACGGCAGCGGCGGCGACGACGCGGAACTTCAGCGCCGCCTGCACCTGATGCTGGAAAGCGTCACTCGCTTCGGCGCGCACACCAATATCGACATCGTCCCCACCAGCCGGTACGGCTACGAACTGGCGTAGCCGGGCGACTGGTTGCCTTTGCGCGGTGTTGCGGCGGACACTAGGTAAATGAGTCCGTATGTTGAGCTGATCTTCGCGATCGCGCTGCCTACGGCCTCGTTCTACGCGATCCTGGCGGCCGTTCGCGGCTGGCGGCGGTTCAGCCGGGCGAGGTCCCGGCCAGCGCCGCCTGAGCCGGTCGATCGGCTCGCTGGTCGGCTGCGCCGGCTGCGGGCCGAGCTTGAGCAGACCGAGGCGCAGCCCGGCGTCACCGCGAAGGGGCACCGAGTCAGGGCGCTGCGGGGCGCCTACGTCGACGTGCTGTCCGAGGCCTGCCTGCGGCTGGAGGTCAGCCCGCCGCAGGGCGGTGACCTGGCCCCGCTGAGCGAGATCTACCGGGTCGAGGCGGCGCTGCGCGATCGCGGGCTTGACGTGCGCCAGACGGCCATGCGCTAGGCCTGGGCGCTCATCATGCCTGCTGAGACTGGCTTCCCGCGGGCTGATGTGGAGAATGACTTCCTGCGCGCCCGGCGGCGGCAGGTGCTGTCCAGGCTGGTCCGCTCGCTGCGGAGGCAGCCGGACGACGTCAACCTGATCCTGCCGTTCGACGAGGTCGTCGCGGTGCTCGGCAGGCGGGGCGAACGGTCGCTCGGGCTACAGACGATCAGGCTTGACTCCATCATCGGCACGCTGGACTCCGGCCGGGATTTCGACCGCAAGTTCCGGCCGACGTCAGGCCGGGTCAGGGAGCGCTGGGAGCGGCTGGCCTTGGCCCAGCGGCGCGGCGAGGCGATCCCGCCGATCGAGGTCTACCGGCTCGGTGACCTCCACTTCGTCAAGGACGGCCATCACCGGGTATCGATCGCGATCGCGACCGGCCTGTCGGTCATCGACGCCTACGTCACGCAGGTGAGCACCGACGTGCCAGCGAGCGGCATCCGCTATCGCGGTGACCTGCTGATGAAGAGCTACGAGCGGATCTTCATGGCTCGGGTGCCGTTGCCGGCCTCGGCCCACGCCAAGATCAGCTTCACCAACCCCTGGTCGTACGCGGAACTCGGCGAGGGCGTCGAGGCCTGGGGATTTCGGTGCATGCAGGCCGAGGGTGCCTTCATCGACCGCGAGCAGGTCGCCCGGCGCTGGTTCGCCGAGGAGTTCACCCCGGTCGTGCGCATGCTCCGCGCCGCTGACCTGGTCGGCGCCGGCACCGATGCCGAGGCCTACCAGCGGCTGGCGCGCGAGAAATACCGCCTGATGCGAACGCACGAGTGGAGCGACGACATCATCGAACGCCTGCGCCGCGAGGTCAGGTAGGCGGCGCTGGCCCTGTGCTGCCGGGCTGCGCTGCCGGGGCCTGTGGTGCCGGGCGTTGTGCTTCCGGGGCTGTGCTGGCCGAAGGCCAGCACAGCGATGCCGCCGGCGCTATTTTGCGGAATTAATGGTCAGGTTTTTGCCGGTGTCCGGGTCAAAGATGTGCATGGACCTGGCGTCGGCCCACAGCTCGGCCTCCTGGCCCTCGCGTACCCCGGTGGCGGCGTCCAGTCGTGCCGTGATCGTCTCGTCGCTCGCGCCGGTGTCCGACCGGCCTGAATCCGCGGCCAGCTCGGCCAGCGCGTCGACGTTCAGGGCCTCGTTCTTGCCCTGCCCGAAGTACACGAAGACGTCCGAGCCCATCGACTCGAGCACGTCGATCGACGTGCGGAAGGTGATGCCGAACTGGCGCTCGTTCGGCGCGACCAGCGCCGCGTCCTCGAAGTTCTCAGGTCGGAGGCCCACGATGACGTTGCGGCCGGCATTGGCCTGGGCGAGGGTCTGCCGCAACGCCGGGGACACCGGCATCTTGCCGAGCGGCGTGCTGAGGCCGTCCTCCTCGAGCGTCCCCGGCAGGAAGTTCATAGCCGGTGACCCGATGAAGCCGGCCACGAACAGGTTGTCGGGGTTCTCGTAGAGCTCCTGCGGGCTTCCGACCTGCTGGAGCAGGCCGCTGCGCATGACCGCGACCCGGTCGCCCAGCGTCATCGCCTCGGTCTGGTCGTGGGTCACGTACACGGTCGTGGTGCCGAGCCGCCGCTGGATCCTGGACACCTCGGTGCGCATCTGCACCCTGAGCTTGGCGTCCAGGTTGGACAGCGGCTCGTCCATCAGGAACGCGGACGGGTTGCGGACGATCGCCCGGCCCATCGCCACCCGCTGGCGCTGGCCGCCGGACAGGTTCGCTGGCTTGCGGTCCAGGTGGGCGGTGAGGTCGAGCACCCGGGCCGCCTCGTTGACCTTCGCGTCGATCTCGGCCTGCGGGACCTTGGCCAGCTTGAGCGCGAAGCCCATGTTCTCGCGCACCGTCATGTGCGGGTAGAGCGCGTAACTCTGGAAGACCATCGCGATGTCGCGGTCCTTGGGCGCCTTGTCGTTGACCACCTGGCCGCCGATCCGCAGTTCGCCCTCGGTGATGTCCTCGAGGCCCGCGATCATGTTCAGCGTCGTGGACTTGCCGCAGCCGGACGGGCCGACGAGGATCACGAACTCGCCGTCGGCGATGTCCATGCTGAACTTGTCGACCGCGAGCGCGCCGTCTGGGTAGCGCTTGGTGATCTGGTCAAGAACGATCTCAGCCATTGTCTTGTCTCTCCTTAGCCATTAAGCCTTTAGCCCTTGACCGCGCCCGATGTCAGCCCGGCGACGATCCGGCGCTGGAAGAAGAGCACGAAGACGATGATCGGGATGGTGATGACGACCGCGGCCGCGGCGATGGGGCCGGTAGGAACGGTGAATTGCGAGCTTCCGCTGAAGTAGGCGATCGAGGCTGGAGCCGTCCTCGACGCGATCGTGGAGGTGAAGGAGATCGCGAACAGGAACTCGTTCCAGCAGGCGAGGAAGACCAGGATCGCGGTGGTGACCATGCCAGGCGCGGCCAGCGGCGCGATCACCATCGTGAACGCCTGGAATGGGGTGGCGCCGTCCATCTTGGCGGCCTTCTCGAGCTCCCAGGGGATCTCGCGGAAGAACGCGGACAGCGTGTAGATGCCGAGCGGCAGGCCGAAGGCCACGTAGGGGATGATCAGCCCCGGCCAGGTGTTGAACAGGCCGAGCGAGCGCTCGATGTTGAACATCGGCGTGACCAGCGAGATCGCCGGGAACATCGCGATCAGCAGCGCCATTCCGATCAGCACGCTCTTGCCGGGGAAGTCCAGCCGCGCCACCGCGTAGGCCGCCATCGAGGCCAGCACCACGGCAATCAGCGTCGAGATCAGGCCGATCCCGATCGAGTTGATCAGCGGCCGGATGAACTGCGAGGTCTGCAGGATCTGCGCGTAGTTCGCCCCGGTCCAGTCCTTGGGGATGAACGACGGGTCGAGCACCGCCGCGGGCGTCTTGAACGACAGCGAGACGAGCCAGAGCACCGGGATCAGGGCCAGCGCGATGACGACGACGTTCGCCGTTCCCCAGCCGGCCTTCTGGCGGCTCGTGGTGGTGATGGCAGCCATCAGCGGGTCACCTCTTTCCGATGTTAGAACCAGGGGCCGCGGTCCCGAAGCCCTTGATGAACAAGACGGCGATGATCGCCACGCAGATGAAGATCAGCATTGAGATGGCCGACCCGATCCCCAGGTTGAGCGCGTTGAACAGGTTGTCGTAGCCGAGGATCGAGACCGACCCGGTGCCGTTGTTGCCGTCGGTCAGGATGTAGATGCTGTCGAAGATCCGGAACGAGTCGAGCGTCCTGAACAGCAGCGCGACCAGGATGGCCGGCTTCATCAGCGGCAGCGTGATCTTGGTGAACCGCTGCCAGGCGGTGGCGCCGTCCACCTTCGCCGCCTTCTGCAGGTCCTCGGGTACCAGGGACAGGCCCGCGAGCAGCAGCAGCGCGATGAACGGGGTCGTCTTCCAGATCTCAGCGACGATGATCACGCCGATCGCCTGCACCTCCGACGTCAGCGGGGCGCTGTTGCCGAAGATCGACGACAGGTAGCCCTGGCTCGGCGTCCAGGCGTACTGCCAGCCGTAAGCGGCCGCGACGGTGACGATTCCGTACGGCAGCAGGGCGGCGGTTCGCACCGTGCCCCGGCCGAAGATCGTCCGGTGCATGAGCATCGCCAGCAGCATGCCGAGCACCAGCCCGATGCTCACGGAGATGACCGTGATGACCAAGGTCACCGACAAGGCGTGCCACCAGTACGACGAGGTCAGGACGGCGCCGTAGTTACTGAGCCCGACGAACTTCACCGCGTTCGGCAGTTCCAGGTTGTAGCGCTCTAGTGACAGGTAGATCGCGTATCCGAGCGGGTAGGCGGTGACCGCGATCATCACGATGACGGCGGGTGCGCATAGCATCCAGCCGAGCCTGCGCTCGGCCTTGGCGCCTTCCGATAGCTGGTGCTTGGGCTTGACCGATGTCGCCGTGGCGGCCTGCGTTCCGGCCGCCACTTCCGGGCTCGCGGTCATTGGCGTCCTCCCTTCCTCGTTGCCAGCCGGTTCGGCCTGCCGCCTGCCGGGCGGCGCTGTCGGTGAGCCGGGGGGCTCACGGGACCAGCCCCTTGGACTGGAGCGCGTTGTTGATCTGGTCGATCATCGCCTTCTCGGTCTGGGCCGGATCGATGCCCGACGGCGGCGAGATGAGGTGCGATATGTCGATGGACACGACCTGGTATTCGGGCGTCTTGGGACGGACGCTCGCGTGCTCGAGCTCGGTCAGGATGTCAGCGTGGAACGGGTAGTCAGCGAACAGCGCCGGATCGCTGTAAAGGCTGGTGATCGTCGGCGGGACACCGCCTACATCGGCGCCGATGATCTGGTTCTGGCGGTCGCGCAGGCACAATGCCGCTTCGAAGGCGAGCGCCTTGTGCTGGCTGTACGCGCTCACCACCAGGTCGGTGCCGCCGATGGTCACCTTAGCGGGCTCGCCGGGGATGACCTCGGGGTAGAGCGCCCACTTGAAGTGCTTGAACAGTGCCGGGTTGTCTTCCTTCATCGATGGATAGACGAAGGGGTAGTTCAGCTCGAAGGCGGCCGTGCCCGCTTCCATCGCGAGCCGGTTCTGGTTCTCCTCCTGCACGGACAGGGACGGGTCGGCGGCGGGCGAGGAGGCGAGTTCCTTCATGATCGTCAGAGCCTTAAGAGCGGGCGCGCCCAGCGTCACCTTGGTCGCGTCCGGGTTCAGGATGGTGCCGCCGGCGCTGGCGACCATCGTGTTGAACCACACGGTCGCGCCCTCGTACTGGGCGCCCTGGATCTCGATGTAGTGCGGCTTGCCCTCCTTGGCCAGCCGCGCGGCGTCGGCGAGCATCTGCGCCCAGGTCTTCGGCGGGTTCGGCACCAGGTCAGAGCGATACCACAGCAGCTGGGTGTTGCTGTTATCTGGCACCGCGTACAGCTTGTTGTGCCAGATCGCGGTCTCCAGGGCCGGCTGTAGCGTGCCGTCCTCCGCCGCGGCCTTGTTCGCGCCGGTCCACGGCACGATCCAGCCGGCCTCGGCGAACTCGGCCTCCCAGGTGACGTCGAGGCCCATGATGTCGATCGTGTTGTCATGCGCCGCCAGCCGCCTGACGAGCTGCTGGCGCTGACCGTCAGAAGCCTGCGGAAGTTCCTGATAGGAGATCGTGTACTTCCCGTGGCTCTGGTTGTCGCAGTTCTTGATCGCCTGCTGGGTCGCGCCGGAGTTGTCGGGGTAAAAGTAGAAGTTAAGGGTCACGGGGCCGGTGGCCGCGTTGCCCGTGCCGCAGGCGGCCAGGGCCGAGGAGACCAGCGCCAGGCCGGCCAGGCCGGCCAGGGAACGGCTCCTCGCGGTGCGTAGCGCCACTCCAATACCCCGGTTCCCCCCGGTCGCACGGTTCTTGCCTGGCGTCATCTTTCCTCCAGCGTGAAGGATGCGGCTAAGCCAAAGTGGCTAAGCGATCCGGCCAGTGGCCCGGAAGGCGGGCCCAGGTGCCGTCGCTGACTCGGCCGGGGAGTCAGCCCGCCCTTGACCAGCTCGGTTGGTTGTCTTGCGCGGTACTACCTGCAATGCGAGCAGCTGGCGCAGCGGCTTAACCGGCTGCCCGCGTATGAGCGCGCACAGCCGCCGCGCCCCTTCGGCGCCGCTATCCTCAAGCGGCTGACGCACGGTGCTCAGGCCGACGAGGCCCGCTATCTGGATGTCGTCGAAGCCGATCACCGACAGTTGGCCTGGAACGGCCACGCCGAGGCGATCCGCCGCCGCGAGTACCCCCAGGGCCTGGGAGTCGGATGCCGCGAAGATCGCCGTCGGCGGATCGGGCAGCGCGAGCAACTCGGTGGCGAAGGACTCGGCGTGGGCCGGACCGTGCGGCCCGGTCCTGATCAGGCTCGGATCGGCCGCGACCCCGGCCGCCGCCAGCCCGGTCAGCAAGCCCACCAGCCGCCGGTCCGATGCGGTGAAGCCGAGCGCGGTCGTGGCCTTGCGCTGGACGCGGTCGCCGACGAAGCCGATCCTGGTGTGCCCGAGCGCCAGCAGGTGCTCGGCGACCAGTCGCCCGCCGGCCAGGTTGTCGATGATCGTGTGGGGTACCCCGCGCACGCTCACGTCCACGGTCACCAGCGGCACGGCCGCGTGGCGGAACGCCGCGACGTGATCAGCGCGCAGCGGCAGCGAGACGACGATCACGCCATCGGTCCTGTGCCGGCCGGGCAGCGAGCTAAGGAAGTGGTCGCGCTGGGCGGGGGAGTCCACGTTGCAGACGACCGTCTCGTAGCCCTCCGCGTTCAGCACGGTCAGGGCGCCGGCCAGGCGCTGGGTGACCGAGGGGGCGACGAGCCGCGGTACGACGATGCCGACGGTCCTCGTCGTTCCCCTGGCCAGCGCGGCGGCGAGATGACTGGGCTGATAGCCGAGTTGCTCGACGACTTGCAGGACCCGCAGCCTGGTCGCCTCGCGGACGTTCGCGGCCCCGTTGATGACTCGCGAGACCGTACCGACCCCGACCCCCGACGCCTTGGCGACGTCGGTGATGTTGGCACGGCGCGAGCCTCGCATCATAGTCACCTCGCTGAACCGGCGCCTGATGGAACCGATTCCACGGAGTCAAATTTGCATACATCTTCACTCTGGTTCAAAGTTCCGTCAAGACCACGTTCAGGTACTTTTGGGGTTTTCCTGTCCTCGTCGGCCCCAGCCGCCCGGCTAGGCCGGGCAAGCCTGACGTCGCGATCGTGGGTGGCACGCGATCGCTGGGGTGGGCGCGACCAGCCGGAGACAGGCCGAGAATCGGTAGGTCGAGGTTCTGGCGGGAGGGTCAGACACGCCCACGTCGTGCCTTGGTGGGGCCTGTCCTTCGACTCGCCAGCCCCCACCGTCGTGCCTTGGTGGGGCCTGTCCTTCGACTAGCCAGCCCCCACGTCGTGCCGTCGTGGGGGCCCTGATCCCCACGTCGTGCCGTCGTGGGGGTGGCGCGCCGGAGTGGTCAACTGCGGAGAAGCTTGCAATCGTTTGCGGCAGAGGATCTCGGCGAGTTCCGGGCGCCAGCCCAAGATCTTGTTATTTTGACTGGCCCATAGACCGGAAGGATAACAAGATCATGGGGTCGCCTAAGTGCTGACAGGAAGCTAAGGCCGTTCTTCGCCCTACTGCCCGCGTCACGAGGTTTTGTGGCTGGGACGGCCCGCGGGCCGGGGGCGACGGCCGAACCAGGACCTACATCGCCCGTCGCCCCCGGCCCGCGTGCTTTATTTGCCGCTAAAAGGGCAGTGACCGCCTGCGGTCATGGCGTCAGGGTCGTTGCCGCGCCTATCTGGACGGCAAGGGCGACGAATCTTGCCGCAAGGGGCGACGAATCTTGCCGGCAAGGGCGGCGAAGCGCCGGCTACAGGAACTTGAGGCCGGCGATGATGCTCTTGATGTTGTCGAGCTCGGCTGTCAGCGGCGACCATGACGCGAGCGGCGACCATGACGCCAGCGGACAAGGGGACGACATGAGCAACGATCCGCCCGACTACCTCACCCAGCTGCTGCTTCACTTCGCCGACCTGCGCGACGGCACCCATGGCGGCGCCGGGGCCAGGTCGGACAAGGAGCACCTGTTCAGCCTGGCGGTCCAGCTCGTTGATGAGTTCGCCCGGCAATCGCTTGACGAGATCAATGACGTCTTGCTGGCCGGCACGGGCGAGGTCGGCGCGACCGGTTTCCAGTCTGGGCCGGACGGGCCGCAGGCCGCCTGGACGCTCTCGTGGCCGCAGCAGCGAGCCGCCGGGCTCGACCCGGTCACCATCCGCGCGTACTACGGCCAGACGGCGAGTCATCCGCACCTCCGAGGCGCCACTACCGGCGACTGGCCGCTTAATGTCTTCGATGCATCGCAGGCAGCGGCCATGCTGCCGACTTTCCGCGCGATCGCCTCGGCCGACCTGCACAACCTGGTGTTCCAGGGCGGCTGGCAGATCGTCCCGGCCATCGAGCGCGGCTGGACGCCGTGATCACCGGCTAGCAGGCCCCGCCGGATCGGCCATGGGCGGCGGAAGCGGTTCGCAAGGCTCTTGAAGGTCTCTGAACTCAGCATGTATCAACCAGAGCCACCTTGCCGTCCGGACCCAAGGGGGGAAGTGCTGATCGGCACGTCCCGAGCCGAGAGGACAACACGATGCAAGCCAACCTCGCCCGCGCGGGGCTCGCCACCCTGCTGGGGTGCACGCTGGCCGCGCTGACGCTCACCGGCACCGCCAGCGCTGGCACCGGCAGCCGCGCCGCCAGTGCCGGCATGGCCGGCGCAGTCGGCACCGTCGGCACCGGCACCGTCGGCACCGGCACCGGCACCGGCACCGGCACCACCGGGGCTACCGGGGCTACCGGCACCACCGGGGCTACCGGCGCCGTGACCGCTACGACGACTACCCGGCCGCGGCTGGCCGGGAGCGCGCATGCTCCGACCGCCTACGTCATCGCCGGCGGCGGAAACGACGTCTATCCGATTGACACCGCGAACGACAAGGTGGGCAAGCCCATCAACGTGGGCCCGCACCCATTCCAGCTGGTCGTCGGCAGGTTCGGGCGGTTCGTCTACGTCTCGACCAGCGACGGCGTCACGGTGATCAGGACCGCGACCAACACCGTCGCCAAGGTGATCCGCATCCACGGCGGCGTCGGGGAGATGGCGCTAGGCCCGGAGGGCAAGACGCTGTACGCCTCGGCGGGCCAGATCGTGCCGATCTACACCTCGACGAACACGGCCGGCAGGCCGTTCGACTCCGGCGCCGACGTGATCGCGCTGACCCCGAATGGCAAGATCCTCTTCACCTATGACTTCGACGCCTCCACGGTGAGCGCGATCGACCTGGCCACCCACAAGGCAGGCAAGCCGATCGACATCGGCACCGATCCCACCGGCATCGCGTTCTCCCCGAACAGCGCGACCGCCTACGTGGCCTCATTCAGTGCGGTTGGCCTCGGCGGCGGTCAGGTGGTGCCGATCACCATCGCCACCGGCAAGGCCGGCTCGGCTATCCCCGCTGGCATGGACCCCCAGTCGATCACGATCTCGCCGAACGGCAAGAGCTTGTACGTACCCGACGTGACCGCGGCGACAGGGGACGTCATCCCGATCAGTACCGCCACGCTCACCGCAGGCCCGACCATCCCGGCTGGCGACAACCCCGAGAGCGTCTGGATCGCGCCCGGCGGCAAGACGGGATACGTCGCGAACACCCTCGACGACACCGTCGCCACGATCAACCTCGCCACCAACACGGCCGGCCCGAGGATCGGCGTCGGCCTCGGCCCGGAGATGGTGGCATTCTCGCCGAAAGGCAAGACCGGCTACGTCATCAACGGCGGCATCAGCGGAGTCGGCCCTGGCTACCGGGTAACTCCGATCAACACCACCAAGAACACGGCCGAGAAGAGCATCCGAGTGGCGCTCGACCCCAGCTACATCATCGTCGCGCCGTAGTCCCATCCTGACCAGCGAGCGACTCCAAAGCCCACCCCCAGATCGTGTTATTCCCACCGGTCCATAGTCCGAGAGAATCACAAGATCATGATCCCGCCGCCGAGCGTCAGCCGCCTTGGGCGGCTTGACCCGGCGGCGGATCCTTCTTTGGGCGGCCGACGGTATGGGACTGGCGGCTGGCCCTCGCTGGGTCGGCTAGCGCTGCCGGGCCTAGCGGCAAAATGAGCCATATGTATTGACTCCCCATACTGTTAGCGCTAACAATCGGATGTTGCGAGCAGATCACGTCCCCTAACCTGTCGATGAAGGGAGCACGTCGTGCGCGTGATCGGGAGACTGCGGCATCTTGGCGAGCAGGATGCCTTAAGCACTGGCACTACCAGGAGCATCCGGCGGCCGGCCATCATCGGGGCCGCGGCCGTACTAGCCCTCAGCCTCGGCGGGTCGATCGCCGCGACTCAGGCGATGGCCCAGGGCGCGGCGCCGGCCGCGACCCAGCACCGCCACGGCGGGCTGAGGCTGACCAAGCAGTTCTTCGGGACCGCGGTCGAGCCATACACGGGCAAGGAAACTTCCGTGTACCGCTACACCCTCAGCAACGCCAATGGCATGTCCGTGAAGATCCTTACCTACGGCGGCATCGTCCAGGCCATCGACGTCCCTGGCCGGACGGACCATGAGGCCGACGTCGTGCTCGGGTTCCGCACCCTGGCCGACTACGTGAACGAGGCCAGCCCGCCCGTCACCGCGAACGGCGGCCCGTACTTCGGCGAGCTCATCGGCCGGTACGGCAACCGCATCGCCAAGGGCACGTTCACGCTCGACCAGCCTGGCGTCGGGCCGGTCACCTATACGGTGCCCATCAACAACAACGGGAACTCTCTGCACGGCGGCCTCGTCGGCTTCGGCAACCACATCTGGGCCAGCCAGTCGATCGTGACGCCGACCGCGGTCGGCGTCCGGCTGACCCTGATCAGCCCCAACGGTGACGAGGCGGGCGCGGCCGGCTCGCCCGGCTGCCCGGACGGCTGCACCGGCTACCCCGCCGAGCTGAAGGTGGTCGTCACCTACACGCTGAACGACGAGAACCAGCTTGGCATCCACTACTCGGCCACCGACGAGTCGGCGAACCTGAACACGGTGCTGAACCTGACCAACCACAGCTACTTCAACCTCGCTGGCGAGGGCTCAGGCAGTGCCGCGAACCAGGTCATCTACATCAACGCGAACCGGTTCACGCCCACGGACTCGACCCAGATCCCGACCGGGGTGCAGACGCCGGTCGCGGGCACGCCGTTCGACTTCACCCACCCGAAGACCATCGCCTCCGGCATCGAGGACTGCACGGGCGGCCAGGCCTCGCTCGGCTGCCAGCAACTGCTGATCGCGCAGGGCTTCGACCACAACTGGGTGCTGAACCAGACTGGCCCGACGCTCGATGGCCTCAGCCTGGCCGCTACCGCGTTCGACCCAGCCAGCGGCCGCAAGCTGTCCGTCTGGACCGACCAGCCCGGCTTGCAGTTCTACACCAGCAACTTCCTCAACGGCACCCTCGTCGGGATCAGCGGTCACATCTACCGCCAGACCCAGGCCTACACGTTCGAGACGCAGCACTTCCCGAACTCGCCGAACCAGCCCAGCTTCCCGTCAACGGAGCTTGACGCTGGCCAGACGTTCACCAGTTCCACCATCTTCGCCTTCTCCTCGTAGCTACATCGGCCAGGACCGGGCCCGCCGCCAGCGCATCCGTGGGCGGCGGGCCCGGCCCGGGCCCGGCCGGGAGTCGCCAGCGGTCATCTTGTTCCTCGCTGAGCCCCCTTTGAGTGGCTGCCAGGCGTCGGCCAGACCCCGGCTTGTTCCGTGATCGGGCATGATCGCAGATCACGGATAATCAGGCGGGCGACAGCGACCCGCGCGTGGCTCCCTGATCATGGAAAGTCCTTGATCAGGGTAGTTCGGCGGGTGATTGTCCACTCAGATCTCCGTAATCCGAACGAGAACATGATCGCGGAACATCGCCGGGGGCGGCTGGCCGGGGGCGGCTGGTGCTCGGGGCGGCTGGGCTGACTGGGTTGGCGCTTGGGGCGGCTGGGGGTGGGCTGCCGTTGGGGCGGCTGGCGGGGTCGGGCTGGCGTTCGGGGCGCTCGGTTAGCGGTGCTCGGGTGGGTCTGGCGGCGGGGACTGCGGTCGCTCGAGCGCGGCGAGCCTGAGTTCGAGCTGGTCGACGCGGTGGCGCAGGATCTCGAGCTGGGCCTCGTCGGATAGCCGTCGCTCGGCGGTGCGGCGGAGCCTGGGCGAGGCCTCGGCGCGGGTCGCCACCACCGCGAGCGGCACCAGGCGCTGCGGCCCGTGCGGCCCGTCGACCAGGCGGGACGGGATCTGCCCGGTCCGGTACCAGGTCCGCAAGGCCGCCCTTGATACGCCCGTATCGGCCGCCGCCTTCTCCAGCGTCACCCAGTCGGAGCCCTCGAGCTGAGCGCTCAGCTCAAGCTGAAGCTCCCAGTCGTCGAGCCGGTCGTCCCAGTCCATGCCCTCGCCTCCCTCTGTCCGGCCCGCCCGGCCGCAGCCGCCGCCCGGCCGCGCGAAACGTGACCGGGCCCCTTCGAACATCCCTATTATTAGCATGGTATTGACGGGGTGCAAGTTTAGTTGGACCCTGAGTGTCATGTTCGAGCGATTCACCAACAAGGCCAGGCACGTCATCGTCCTAGCGCAAGAAGAAGCGCGACGCCTCAACCACAACTACATCGGCACCGAGCACATCCTCCTTGGTCTGGTCGCCGAGTCGGAAGGCCTCGCGTTCCGGGCCCTGAGCGGCTTCGGCCTGACCCTGGACGGCACCAGGGACGAGGTCCAGGCGATCGTCAAGCGGGGCGTCAAGGAGCCCACCGGGCACATCCCGTTCACCCCGCGCGCGAAGAAGACGCTGGAGCTCTCGCTCCGCGAGGCGCTGGCGCTGCAGCACAACTACATCGGCACCGAGCACATCCTGCTCGGCGTGATCAGGGAAGGCGATGGCGTCGGCGCCCAGATCCTGCGCCAGCACGGCGACTTGCTGGCGATCAGGACGGCCATGCTCGACCTGCTCTCCGCGACGAGCGTCCCGTACAGCACCGGACGGCGCTGGCTGCGGCGGCGCGCGACGGAGCACGGCGACGAGGGTCAGCAGGCCGAGCAGTCGACGCTGAGCGCCACTCCCGCCGCCGACACGACCTTGAGCGAGGCCGCCCGGCTCGCCGGCCTCCAGCCGGTCGGCTCTCACCACCTGATCCTCGCGGCCCTGGCCGACCCTGATACCGCGGCCGCCCGTGCCCTCGTGGCGCTCGGCATCGACCTGGACCAGGCGAGGAACGCGCTCCGCACCGTGGACGTGACCGGCACCACCGACGAGCCCCCCGAGGAGGCAGGTCGCCGCCAGATGGCCATCCACGTCACCGCCGACCGGCTGACGGTCGAGGCGACCGACCCGGCCATCATCAAGGCGGGCCAGGCCGCACTCGCGGCGCTCGGCAATCAGGCCAGCCCGCCCGGCACCATCCCCGGTGGCATCGGGGTGTCCGCCAGCCTCACCCGCGTGTGGCAGGCGCTCCACGACAGCCTCGTCACGATCGCCCGGCAGGCGGCGCCGACCGAACGCGCCGCCCGAGCCGGCCGGCCACCAGAGCCAGCCGAGCTGACCGAGCCAGCCGAGCCAGCCGAGCCGGCCGAATCCGACAAGACCGGCACCGAAGACAGCACGCCCTAGCCGGCCCTGGTCACTGGTAGGAGATCATGAACGGCTGCGGAGTCCGCGCCATCGTCTCCGACGGCGTCAGCATGGGGTGGTCCTTGACGAAGAAGTTCTTCCAGCCGAAGAACACCCCGTGCGGCGCCGCGCCAAGGACCGCGTCCCAGGTCTGCTGCTTCTCGCCCGGAGTGCCCTGGCCGTCCATGTGGATGACGATCGCCAGGTCGTCGTGATGGGTGTCGATCGCCTGCTCGTCGGTGATCATCGACAGCCGGAACTGGTGCAGCACTAGGAGCTTCTGGGGCAGGTGCCGTCGGCCCGTCAGCCCGGCCAGCCAGTCGATGACGCTATTAACCTCGCCTGCGGAGACGCTGCCGATCTGCTGGAGCGGCAACTGGCTGGGGCCGAGCTTCCACTCAGGGTCGAGCGCGAGGCCGACGTTCGGGAGTTCAAGCACCTTCTGGTAGTACTGCGCCTGGGCCAGCAGGCTCGCCCGCCCGGCCTGCAAGTCAAGCACCACGTAAAGACCGGCCGCCGAGGCCCCCTTGACCCAGGACATGAGCTCAGGCTCGGGAGTCACGTAAGAGTAGGTACCGCCCTCGGGCTCGTTCGTTCCCTGGGCCACCGTGGCGATGATCTCGAAGGTCGGGATCACCGGGACCCGGCTCAGCGGCCGGTAGAGCGCCGCGAGGGCCTTGACCCGAGCGATGCTCGCGGCCAGGTCCTGCTGGCCGAGGGCGCCGAGGGCGGGAGAGGTCGGATTGCCGTAGAGCGCGACGAGCCTGTGCATCGGGAACAGCACCTGGCCCCGGCCGGGTAGCTGCACTCCGGTCGCCGCGACCGCGACCCTGGCCGCGAGCCTGGAGGCCGGGCCGAACCTGGCGCCGATGGCGATGATCCTGGCCGGCTTGGCGGCCGCCAGCGCGGTGATGGCGGCGGGGTCGGCTCGCGGGTCGTAGCCGTGCACGTAGATCAGTCGCGCGCCCGCGACCCGCGCCGTCGCCCGCGCCGCGATCGCCGCGGCGTCGTTGTCCCCCCGGTGCACGAGCACCGCGACCTGGCCGAGCGAGGCTGGCCCTCGCGTCTTCGGCAACTGCCCGACCGAGGTCACGACCGGGATGCCGGGGAGCTTGCGGGCCAGCAGGCTCCCGGCAACCCCGACGTCGAGCACGGCGCGCGGCTTCAGCGCCTTGATCTCGCGGGTGACCAGGCGGCCGACCGTGACCCCGGCCGACCCCCGCTCATGCGCGGCGAGCAGGATCGGCGCGTGCACCCGGCGGGCGTCCTTGACCGCGGTCGCGAGCGCCGGACGGCTGGCCGCGCTCGTCACGATCACGACTGGCGCCGAGCCGAACAGCTTCCTGGCGATGACCGCCGAGACCGTGCCAGCCGGCCCGGTCACGACCGACGTCGCCACGATCGGCAGGCGGGTGCTGACCAGGAACGGTCCGGCCGGCTGGCTCCGGTGATGGAGCACCAGGCTGCATCCGCTAGCACTGACGGCGACCGCCGACAACGCCAGCAGCGCGAACCCGGCTCGTAGCGACCGGCGCCCGCCGGCCACGCCTGGCAGGGGAATCAAGTGGCGGCATCCACGCGACATGGCTCAGCCCAATCTGTGCAAGCGACCCCGACATAGGTGTATGACAGAGGACCGACACGATCGGTTGCGCGGTTACTGTGACGAACCCGGTCGCGGCCCCGCGCTGCGCGCCGAGCCGGAAACTAAGGCCTGGTCGATCGTACCGGCAGTCACTACGGTTTCCGCGCGGACTTCGGCTGGTTTTTTTGCTGCAAAAGACCTGGCTTTCCCGACTCGACGTCCTGGCCAGAGTCGATCTGGAGGGCGAGGCTGAACCCCGGTTCGCTGTCCCGGCCGCCTCAGGCGAAATGACTAAGCTGACGACGCGACCTGATGCCGAGCTTGCGGTAGATCTGGGCCAGGTGGTACTCGACGGTCCTGGCGCTGATGTACAGGCGCGCCGCGACCTCTTGATTGGTCATCCCGGCGGCGACGAGGTGCGCGACCGACCGCTCCCGCTCGCTGAGGGCCGCCGACCACGCGGCGGCGCCCTGATGCCAGGACCTGGCCAGGTCGGCGGCGCAGCGCCTGGCGTAGGGGATGGCCCCGGCCCTGGCGAGCCGGTCGCGCGCTCGCTCGAGCAGGGCCCGGCCGCCGGCCGCCGCGCCGAGGCTGGACAGCAGCCGGCCGTAGCACTGCTCGGCCAGGCCGAGCTCGAAGGGCGCCGTAGCGCCTGGCAGCGGCGCCGTCGCGGTCTCGTAATGGCGCTGCGCGGCGGCCGGGTCGCGGCGGCGCTCGGCGAGCAGCCCGGCCAGCCGGCCGCAGGCGATCCGCAGGCCTGGCGCCTGGTCGGCCAGCGACCGCAGTTCGGACAGCGCCGCCACGGCGCTCGGCTCGGGACCGAAGGCCACCAGCGCCTCGGCTTGCAGCGGCAGCCAGAGCAGCCGGAATTTACCCGCGACGTCGCCGGCTAGCACCAGCCGCTGCAGCGCGGGCTGCCCTGGCCGCAGGCCGCCATGGGCGTGCGCGATCGCGACCTGCGCGAGGTCGGAGAGGACCGCGTTGTCAGGGCCCGCGGTACTGAGGTCGCGGGCGGCCCGCAGGAGTTGCTCGGCGCGGGTCCAGTTCGCGCGGAACCCGGCTAGCACTGCCCCGAGCGCGTACGGCGCGGCCTCACCACGGGCACACTGCCCGGCGGCGTCGATCGCTGACCCGATGTGCCAGTCCGCCTGGCGCCACTCGCCGACCTGGTGACAAGCCAGCGCGAGCCAGCTCGCCCGCGCCGCCAGCTGTGCTTGCGCTGCCGAGCCGACGTCGCTAGCCAGCGGGGACAGGTCAGCGATGGCCCCGCGCGGGTCGCCAGCGAGCGCGCGGTAGCAGCCTAAGGCGAGCGCGGTCGCCGGGTCGGTGGCCAACTCGGTGGCCTGCCCCGTGGCGGGCCAGCCCGCGCTCGGGCTGGCTAGCGTCCGCACGGCCGCGAGCGGACCGTGGGCGTAGCAGCGGCCAGCGGCCAGCAGCCTGGTCAGCCACCGCTCAAGGCCCAGGTCAGGCCCCGCCAGCGCCAGGCCGGCGAGCGCCTGCGCGACCGCGGGGCGGGGGAGTCCGGCCGCTAAGCACGCCTGGGCGCGCAGGCCGTGCGTGATCGCGGGCAGGTCGCCCCCAGGCTCCGTGGCCTGCGCGATCGCGCGGTTCAGGTGGAACTCGGCCTCGGCGGCGCGGCCTTCGAGCCCGGCTCGTCCGGCGAGGACGCTGCTGCGCAGCGCCGATGGCGGGCACGCGCTGACCCTGGCCCACAGGTCGGCTGACCCGAGTTCGCCCGCGCACACCCCTTGGATCGCTGCTTTGAGCAGTCGCCGCTCGCGCTCGGCCTCGGCCGGGCTGAGGTCGGACGCCCACTCAAGTAACCGGGCCGCGCCCGGCCGGCCCTGGCCAGCCGGCGCGCTGAGCGCCGCTTGCTCAAGCGCCGAGGCCAGCGGTTCGTCGGCGCCGGTGGCGGCCGCGACGCGCTGGGACCACGACTCGTCCCCTTCGGCCGCGATGCCAGGCCTCGGCCAACGTCCCGAGCCTCGCGGCGGATTTGCGGCGATCATGCGTGCTCCGTCAGGTACTGAACCTCATCGCATTCATTGTGACTCGCGGGGCCGGTTAGGGAAACGCTAGGGCCGATCCCGAGGGTGCTTACCCGATCCAGCAACGACGCTTGAAAGCGCAGTAGCCGAAGATACGCCAGCTGCGCGATGGTTGCCCCGATTAATGGTCCGCGTTCTCGCGGAACTCGATCGCGCCTGACTACGAGGGATTTGGCTCATGGTGGACAAGCGCATATCCGTTTATGTCTATGCATATGATCCGATTACCAGGAGCGGGCTCATGGCCGAACTGCGCGGCCGGCCCGAGTTCGACCTCACCGAGCTGGCCAGGGACGAACCGCCGGCCGTGGCCGTGCTGGCGATCGAGTCGGTCGACGAGCACGCGCTGCAACTCATGCGGGGACTGCGGGCCCAGGGCTGCGACCACCTGGTGCTGGTCGTGAGCTCGCTCAGCGACGACGACCTGATGTCGGTAGTGGAGGCCGGCGCCGGCTCGATCGTGTGGCGTTCGCGCGCCTCGGCGTCCTGGCTCGCCCAGACGGTCATCAACGCCGCCAACGGCGAGGCCGCGCTGCCCCCTGAGGTGCTGCCCAGGCTGCTGAAGCAGGTCACCAGGCTGCGGCAGCACGTGCTCGCGCCCAGGGGCCTGGCGCTCAACGGGCTGTCCGGCCGGGAGAAGGACATCCTTCGGCTCGCGGCGGAAGGATTCGACACCGAGGAGATCGCGAGGAAGCTGTCTTACTCGAAACGGACGGTCACCAGCTGCCTGCACGACGTGCTGGTTCGGTATCAGTTGCGTAACCGGACCCACGCCGTGGCGTACGCCATTAAGGAAGGCTTCATCTGACGGCGCGTCGATGCCGGTCCGGGGCCGTCTAGTGTGATAGCTGTCTCGCAGGTGACTGTTGGGTCAGCCAAGGCCGAGTATTTCGTCGGCCGCGTCATCGAGCTGCGGGCGATCTCGGCTCGCGCCACTGCCGCGCGCGCACGGCAGCAGGTCGTCGTGATCGAGGGCAAGCCAGGAGTAGGGAAGACCGCGCTGCTGACGCGGGCGCTGACTGAGCTGGCGGACGCGGCGCAGCTCCGGGCGGACGGCGCGCTCGGCGACGTGACCGCTCAGCTTGTCCGCGCCGCCGGGCGGGGGCCGGGCTCGGCGTCGTCGTCGCGGTCAAGGCCAGGCTTGCTCAAGGTGCTCGGCGCGACGCTCGAGGCGAGCGGCCCGCTCGTGCTGGCGCTCGACAACGCGCATCGCATCGACGACAAGTCGGCGCTCGACCTGTCGGCCGCCCTGTCGGCGCTGCGCGGGTCGGCCCTGCTCGTCGTGGCGGTCGCCCCCGATCCCTGGCGCCAGGAGCCTGGCAGCGGGCCGAACGTCGAGTGGCTTCGCAGGCTCTTACTCGCAGGTCCGGCGCTCCGCCGGCTTTACCTGCGGGAACTCAGCGCCGCCGAGACCGGGACGCTGCTCGCTGGCGCCGGCATCGCCGCCGACGAGCAGGCCGTGCTCGGCCTGCACCGCTACACCGGCGGCCATCCCGGCCTGCTGTCGGTCTTGCTCGGGCACGGCCAGGCCCTGGCCCGCACCCCTCCCGCTGACCTGCTCGGGTTCTTCGATGCCCAGGTCATGGCCATCGTGGCTCAGCTGGCGGCCCTGGCCGAGCCGAGCCGCCGCCTGCTCGCGGCAATGGCGGTGTCGGCCGAACCGTGGCCGCTGGCCATCGTGGGATCCGTGGCCGGGGTCGATGATCCCTTCAGCGCGCTCGAGCCGCTGCTCGACGCCGGGCTCGCCGAGTGGTTCCCTGTCCAGCCCGTGGCCCCGGTCTCGATCAGGTACCCCTTCTACCGCGACATCGTCTATCGCAGCCTGCCGCCAGGACTCAGCCAGGTGCTGCACGAGCGAGCGGCCAGGTTCGCCATCGGGACGCGCGCGTGGCGTCATCGCGTCGCCGCGAGCAACAGCGCCGAGCCCACGCTGGCCCTGACGCTCGAGCGCGAGGCCGAACGTTACTTTCTGGCGGGCGACAGCGAGCAGGCGGGCACGCTGCTGATGTGGGCGGCCTCAGTGACCTCAAGCTCGGCCGAGCAGGAGCGGCAACTGCTGCGCGCCGCTTCATGGGGACTGACGCTGCGGGCCATCGACTGGGGCCCGCGACTTGAGTCCTGCCTGGCCCGGCAGCCTCAGGGCGCCGCCCGCAGCCTGGTACTCGGCCTGCTGGCGCAGGCATCGGGCCGGTACGCCCGCGCGCGCGTGCTGCTCGACGAGGCCGCGATCATGGCTGAGCGCGAAGGACGGGCGCAGGCCCTGCGTCCCGACATCGACCTGGCCATGGCGCTCGTGCGGGCCGACCTGGGCGAGCCGGACGCGGAGTACCGGCTCGCCGAAGGCGTGCTCGCGGTCGATGGCCTCTCGCCCGTGCACAGGGCCTGGGCGCAGTCGCACGCCGTGGACGCCTGGGGCCGGATGTACGGCGCCGAGGCCGCCCTGAGCAAGCTGGCCGTGCTCGATCCCGACGCCTCGATCGACGACCAGCGCCAGGAGCGGGCATCGAGCCAGAGCGTGGGGCTGTGGACGCGGGGCACCTGGCGGCTGCGCGGCGGACGGCTCGGCGACGGCGGCGATGACCTCACGCGCATGCTGCGGGCCGGGGACCGGGCGGCCGTCGAGGCCGTGGTGCCGATGGCGCACGCTTACCTCGGCTACGCGCACTTCCTGCTCGGCGACTGGCAGGCGGCGCAGCGGGCCGTCGACCAGTCCATCGCGACGTTGCGCGGTCACGCGGTCGTCCGGGTCAGGATCCCGGTGCGCGCGGTCGCGGCCTGCGTGGATGCGGGCGCGGGGCGCTCGGAGTCCGCGGCCAGGCACCTGTCGGCCGCCCGGCACTGGTTCGCCGAACTCGGCCCTGACGACTACGCGGTCTTTCCCGCGCTCGCGGCCGCGACCATCGCCCAGGCCGATGGCGACCAGGTGCGGATGCTGGCCGCCGTCCGGCCACTGCTCGGCCAGGACGCCCGGGCCGGCTGGCACGAGGCCTGGTGGCGGCCGCTGCAGGTCGAGGCGCTCATCGGCACCCGCCAGGTCGCCGCCGCGCGGCTGGCGCTCGACCGGCTGATCGACCTGGCCGGAGTGCGGGGTGGGCCGTCGGTCACGATCGCCTGGTTGGAGGCGGCGCTCGCGGCCGCCGGGCCTGACCGGGCCAGGGCCAGGGAGCTCTTTGACGCGGCCGGGCTCAGGCCGCCGGCGCCCGACGACGTCCCGCTGCACCGGGCCAGGCTCGAGCACGACTACGGCCGGTTCCTGATGTCCGGGCGCACCCGCCGGGCGGCGATCGGCCCGCTCCGGCGGGCCTACGAGCTGTACCGGGTACTCGGAGCCTGGCCGTTCGCCGAGCGCTGCGCCAGCGACCTTGAGGTCTGCGGCATCAAGATGCCGGGCCAGCCTGGTAACCAGCCCGGCGACCGGGCGCACGCCGTCCTGTCGTCAAGGGAGCGCAAGATCGCGTCCCTGGCGGCGGAGGGGCTGACCAACCAGGAGATCTCAGCCGAGGTCTTCGTGAGCGCCAAGACCGTGGAGTATCACCTCGGCAACGTGTTCGCCAAGCTCGGCATCAGCTCAAGGCGCCAGCTCCAGGCGCGGCTCGGTGAAGAGCCGGGAACCTGAATGTGAACTGAGCGAAAGCGGTGCGTCAGGGAGCGCTCCGGCCTGCGCTTAATTCTGCCAATTAGCGCGCCTTCGCCCCTAGCGGGCCACCGTAGATTCTAAGTCACTCAATGACAGCGATGCCGGCCGACAAATTGGCGTCCGAATTCTATCAGCGGACCCGGACAGAGGCGCCCGATAAATGGAGCCAGGATTACGTGCCGATGCCCGATCGGGTCAGGACGGGTCACCTAGCTGAGCCAGTTCACATCAGGAGGAAGCGTGCCCACGTATTTGTCGCCCGGCGTCTATGTCGAGGAGGTCTCGTCCGGCTCGCGGCCGATCGAAGGAGTCGGCACCGCGCTGTGCGCGTTCATCGGATTCACCGAGAAAGGCCGGCCCAACGAGCCGACCCTCGTCACGAACTGGACCCAGTACACGAAGGCGTTCGGCGGCTTCGCCGATGGCGCCTATTTACCGCACGCCGTCTACGGGTACTTCCTCAACGGCGGCGGCGCCGCCTACGTCGTGCGGATCGGCGCGAACGGGGCCGATGAGGAGCACGCGGGCGGCGAGGCCGGCCCCGCCGGTCAGCTCGGCCGGGCGGCCAGGGGCGAGCTGACCACCGGTGGCGACCGCCCACGACCCGCGCTGCGGGTCAGGGCGCTGTCGGCCGGCGCCGAGGGCAACGAGCTCGCGGTCGAGGTAGCACCGGCCACCGACGGCGGCGAAGGTGCCTTCAAGCTGCTCGTCAAGCGCAACGGCGAGGTCGTCGAGACCTTCGACAACGTCACGGTCAAGCGCGGCGCGCAGTACGTGGCGACCGCGGTCAGGGAGCGGTCCAGGCTCATCGAGATCGAAGAGGTCAAGGGCACGGCGGTACTCGAGCCCAGGCAAGGGGACCAGGTGACGCTGGCCGGCGGGACGGCGCCGGCCGAGCTGGCCCGCGCCGAGGTGCCGGTCAGCCCGGCCCAGTACGTCGGCGACACCGCCGCCCGCACCGGCTTCGCTGGCCTTGAGGCGATCGAGAACGTCACGATGCTGTGCGTGCCCGACCTCATGTCGGCCTTCCAGCGCGGTCAGCTCGACATGGACGGGGTCAAGGCCGTTCAGCTGGCGATGATCGCGCACTGCGAGCTCATGGCGGACCGGGTCGCGATCCTCGACGCCCCTCCTGGCCTGTCGGCCCAGCAGGTCCAGGACTGGCGCCTTGACGTCACCGGCTACGACTCCAAGTACGCGGCGCTCTACTGGCCCTGGCTGAAGATCGTCGACCCGCAGCGCGGCGCGCCGCTGATGGTGCCGCCGAGCGGCTACGTCGCCGGGGTGTGGGCGCGCAACGACGACACCAGGGGGGTGCACAAGGCGCCGGCGAACGAGGTGCTGCGCGGAGTGATCGACCTGGAGACGAACGTCACCAGGGGAGAGCACGACCAGCTCAATCCCATCGCGGTGAACTGCATCCGCTCGTTCCCCGGCCAGGGCATCAGGATCTGGGGCGCGCGCACGCTGTCGAGCGACCCCGAATGGCGCTACCTGAACGTGCGGCGGCTGTTCAACTTCGTCGAGAAGTCCATCCTGACCGGCACGAACTGGGTGGTGTTCGAGCCCAACGACCGATTCCTCTGGGGCGCCGTGCGGCGCACGATCACGATGTTCCTGCGCCGGGTCTGGCGCAGCGGCGCGCTGTTCGGCCGTACCCCTGAGGAAGCGTTCTACGTCAAGTGCGACGAGGAGAACAACCCGCCGGAGAACAGGGATGCCGGGATCCTGACCGTCGACGTCGGGATCGCGCCGGTCAAGCCGGCCGAGTTCGTGGTTTTCCGCATCTCGCAGTACTCGCAGGGCGCGGCGCTTGAGGAATAGGCATCGGTCACGCGGAGGGGGCGGGAAGTGAGCCACAGCAAGCCGTCGTTCCCGACGATCGCGTCGGCGCCGGTCTTCCTGATCTCGGCTCCGAACCTGCAGATCGTCGGCGGGCCACCCGGCCTGTCGATCAGCAACCTGTCGTTCGCCGAGCTTGGCGGCATCTCCAGCGAGATCAGCATCGAGCAGTACGTGTCGGTCGACAGCTTCGGCAGCGTCAACCACACCAAGCAGATGGGGCTGACGAAGCCGCCGACGGTCACGCTCAAGCGCGGCATCGACACCAACCTGGCCCTTTGGTACTGGCACAACATGGCGCTCATGGGCATCCCGACCGCCCGCACGAACGTGTCACTCGAGATGTACGGCGGCGGCCTGGTGAACCTCACCAAGGCCGAGCCGCTGTTCACCTACACGCTGCTCTCCGCCTGGTGCGCCAAGATCAACATCACGGGGGCGAGGGCCGGCGAGGGCTTCGTTACCGAGGAAGTAACCATCGCCTGCGACCAGATCGTCTACGGCGACGGCTAACCGGATCGGAAGATTACAGGAAGGAAGGTGCGGCCATGGCGGCAGTAGCCAGCGGCAATCCGACCGTCATGTCGGCGTCCAGCTTCGTCATCCAGGTCGACGGAATCCAGGTCGCCACGTTCAGCGAGCTGTCGGGGATCAGCACCGAGGTCGAGCCGGTCGAGTACATCGCGACCGGCCCCGACGGCATCGTCCACACCAAGCAGTACGGCAAGACCAAGCCGCCGTCGGTCACGCTCAAGCGCGGGATGGACACCGAGACCTACATGTGGGCCTGGCACCAGGCCGTGCTGCAGGGCGAGCCGACGGCGCGCAAGACCTGCTCGCTCCAGCTTTTCGCCGCGTCGCAGTCGCCGAAGTCGGGCCAGCCGATCATCACCTACGTACTGGAGAACGCCTGGCCGTCGAAGCTGGAGATCAGCGGCCTGAAGGCCGGCGCCACCGAGGTCGTGACCGAGACCGTCGTGCTGTTCTGCGATCAGATCCTCATGCAGGCAGCCGGCTGAGGCGGTGCCGATGACCTCCGCGCAACGACCAGCGGCGGTGGCCACGCAGGCCGGCCCCGCTCACGGCGAGCTGCTGACCAGCTACCCGTTCGTGCTGCCCCGTGGTTACGTCGACGAGCAGGGACGGCTGCACCGCGACGGGATCATGCGCCTCGCGACCGCGAGGGACGAGATCGTGACGCAAAGCGATCCCCGGGTGCAGCGGAACCCGGCCTACCTGACCGTGCTGTTGCTGTCCCGCACCATCACCAGGCTCGGCACTCAGCAGAACGTCGACACGCTCATGATCGAGAACCTGTTCGCCTCCGACCTGGCCTTCCTTCAGGACCTCTACCGGAGGATCAACGCCGAAGGGCACACCGAGGCCGACGTCGCCTGCCCTGCGTGCGGGCACCAGTTCGCGGTGGACATCGCCGGTGATGCCCAGGGGGAATCGTGACCCGCACGGCCAGTCGGCTTTGGGAGGAGACGGTGTACCTCGCCTACTACCTGCACTGGTCGCTGCGGGAGATCCTCGACCTCGACCACGGCTCCCGTGACCGGGTGATCGATGCGGTCGGGCGGATCAACGCCCAGCTGGCGGGCGAGCCTGGGTTCGCGGCTGGCACCGGGTTCGTAGCTGGCACCGGGGCGGGACTCTAGCGAGTCCGGCGAGAGCGGAGGAGAGCTTGATGCGGTGGGGGCGTCTGAACCTCGCGGGGCGGCAGCGCCCGGGTACGGCGGCGGCCGAGCCGTCCGGCCTGGCCGGCGAGGCCGCCGGTGGTTCGGCTGGCGGCGGTGGTTCGGCTGGCGGCGGTGGTTCGGTTGGTGCCGGTGGTTCGGCTGGCAACGGTGGTCAGGGGCAGTGGCGGCGGCTGAGCCCGCTTCCGCTGACCATCTCGGCTGAGCCGACGCTGGTCGCTGGCTCGCTGCTGCGCTCGCCTGAAGTGAGCGGCACCAGGCCGATCAGGGGAGGCTTCGCGGCCAGCCAAGACGGCGGGGCGGTCGCGCCTCGGCCTGGGACCGGGTCGCCCGAGCTGCCAGGGGTCCGGCCGGCCGGGCGGGTCGCCGGCATCACCGTGCCGCTGTCGTCCGGCGACGCCGGCATCGGCGCCGAAGCGACGGCGTGGCCCGAGGGCGACCGCGACCTGCCTGCGGTCCAGGCGAGGCGCCGGGTGGCCGTTCGTGTCGCGGCGGGCGAACGCCAGGCGCTGGTCACGGCGACCGGGCCGTTCGTCGGAGATCCGAGGGCGGACGATACCCCCTACCGATCGTCGGCCTGGCTGCGCATGGTGGAGGCGTACCGGCAGGCGCCCACCGACGCGGGCGACGTGGCGCCGGCCACGGTGCCGGGGTTCACCGAGTCGGTCCGACCGGACGGGACGACGGTCACCTCCTGGTCAAGCTCGGCGGCCTTGCCGCCACCGCGCGCGGCCGAGCCGCCTGGTCAAGGCGCGGGCCACGGGGGCTATAGCGCGGCCGGTCAGGATGGCTTGCCCGGACGGCTCCGCCGCGCCAGCCTGGCCCAGAGCCGCCGCCTCGGCATCGGCCGACCGATGCCCGGGCCCGCGGCCACCGAAGGACAACCCTCGCTCCCAGGCCCAGGCGGGCCGCCGCGGCCAGCGCGGCCAGGGCCCGGTGCAGGCCACGAGGGCATGGCGTCCGGGGGCGCTGCGCTGGGGGATGCCGCGCAGGCGGACCCCGTGCCCGGCGACGCGGAGCCGGGCAGCGTGGGATTGGGGCAGGGGCGAACGGCTGCCCCGACCTCCGACCAACATCGTTGGGACTTTGGTGTTCCAGGAGCAACACCTAAGTCCCAACGATGGGCGGGGCAGGTAGGGCCAGCCGCTGCCGATGAGGGCGGCTGGCCGGGCATTCCCGCTCGCCTGGGCCTCGGCCCGCCGATCCCGCCCGGGACGTTGCCGCCGCGTCCGCCGTCAGCCGGCTCGCGCTCCCGCCCCGGCGAGCCTTGGCCCGTCGGCCCGATCGGTGCCAACGCTGGCCCGCTGCCCGGTGCGCCCGGCCAGGTGCGGTCGCCTGAAGAGGTCACGGCCCCCTCGGCCGGCCTTGACCAGGGCACCGCGCCTGTCGACCCGGCCGGATCACCGGACTGGGCTCGCGGTTCCGCGCCCGAGGCGGGCTCGGCCTCCGCTGCGGTCGCCGTCGTCGGGCCGGTGTACCAGGGCGCCGGCCTGCTGCCTCGCGTGGTGGCCAGGCGCCGGGCCACGGGCGGCGGACCGCCAGCCGCGCTCCCGGCCACGTCCGGGCCGGCCGCTACCCGGCCGGCGGCGGAACCGGCCGCTCCTGGCCGGGATCGTGGCGATGACGCGGCCGCCGTGGCGGCCGATCAGGGGCCGGCTCGCCAGGAGCCGCCCGATGCGATGGATCGGTACCGCCGGCCGCCCGAATCGGCCGGTGCCAGGCCTCTGGTTGGCCCGAGCCGGCCAGCCTCGGGTGATCCCGCGGCAAGCCAGCCGGGGTCGGCCGAGTCGGCCGGAGCCGCCGGGGTCGCCGGGCCTGCGGGCCCGGCCCGGTTCGATGCCGGCCGGCCCGGTCAGGGGGACGTGGGTACCGGGCCTTCGCCGGGGCGATCCGCCGCGCCCAGGCGGACAGAGCCGGGCGGGGGCGAGCGAGGTGACCTGGTGCCGACCGACCTCGCCGACATGATCAGGCGAAGGCACGGCATCGACGTGTCCGATGTCGTGCTCAGCCGCGGTACCGCGGCCGGCGAGTGGGCGCGGGTAATCGGAGCCCGGGCATTCACCCGCGCGGGCGAGATCGTGCTGCCTGACGACGCTGGCCCGGTGGAGCGGCCGGTGACCAGGGCGCTGCTGGCGCACGAACTGACTCACGCGGCCCAGCAGCGAGCCCTCGGCCCTGGCCTGCCACCCGAGGGGTCAGCGGCGGGCGCCGCGCTGGAGGCAGCGGCCGAACTGGCCGAGGGCCGCCTGCTCGGCCAGTTCGCAGAGGCGCCGCGCCGCCCGGCGGGTCCGCCCTCGCTGCGGCATCTCGCCCCGCGTCCGGCGGCGGAGCCTGCCCCGGTCCCTGCCTTCGGCGTGGCCGCGCCCGCGCCGCTGCAGCGCCAGGCTGAGGAACTCGGCGGTACCGGCCTCACCGCGGCCGCTTACGACCCGTTCGCGCTGCTGCCGCAGCAGGCCACGGGGGCAGGACAGGTCCAGGCCCACGACGGCGAGCGCGGGCAGTTCGGCCCGACCGCCCCGCAAGGAGGGCCGGACCCGGGCAACGAGGCGCCGGCTAATGCCAGCTTCGCGGCCGACCTCGGGCCAGCGAGGGCTCGCCTGCTTGAACTGGCCGGCCGCCGCTTGCTCGATCTCGACGATTCGCTCGCGGTCAGTGACCTGGCCGACGGGATCTACCGGCGGGTCTGCGTGGCCTTGCGACGCGAGCTACTGGTCGGCCGGGAGCGGTCGGGGCTGCTCAGCGACTTCAAGTGACCGGATTTCAGGTGAACGAAGAGGTGGCCACGTGAGTGAACTACAGTCCGTCTCCGGCTACGCCGGCCAGGTCCAGTCCGCGCTTGAATCCCTGACCACGGGGATGTCACATCACTACGCGGTGCTGATCGACAACGTCATGTACCACTTCGGTGACTGGTCGCGGGCCGCCGGGTTGTCGGTGACCTGGCAGCAGCTTGAGCACAGGGACGGCGAGCAGGGGAACAGCGTGACCTACCTGCCCGGCGCCACCAAGTACGAGCCGATCACGCTGAGCCGGGCCGCGGGCCCGTACTCCAGGGTCGTGCAGTACTGGCTGGCCCAGACGTCGCGGAGCCCGACTCCGCAGAGCGGCACGATCCAGCTCGTCAACTTCGTCGGCACGCCGATCGTGCAGTGGCGGCTCTCCGAGTTCTTCCCGATCGGCTGGTCCATCGAGTCGTTCGACGCGGCCGGGGCCAAGCCCGCCGTGGAGACGCTCAAGCTCGCCCACACCGGGTTCCTCGACGACGACATCTCCATGCTGTCGCCGTTCTGAGCCCTCGCACTGAGCCCTCGCACTGGGAGGAAAAACAACATGAGCGAATACCTTTCCGCGGCCCAGATCGGGATGCCGCAGCTAGCCACGTTCGCCTCGCCTGGATCGCTGGTGGAGTCGGGAGTGTCGGCGGCCAGGGGGCTGGCCAGCGCCGTGGACCCGTTCCCGCATCTTGGCCTCGCCATGCGTTTCAAGGTCGAGGTCACCGACCTCGAAGCCGGCGTGAGCCTCGGCAACTGGACCTCGTGCGAGGGGCTTCGGGTCGAGTTCAAGTACGAGGCGATCAGGTCAGGTGGTGACTACGCCAGCACGCACTTCCTGCCTTCGCACGTCGCTTACGGCCAGGTCACCTTGAGGCGCGCGGTGGAGACCCAGTACTCCAGGCAGATCAAGAACTGGCTGGCGCTCTTTGCCACCCAGTGGGAGAGCGCCGAGGGCGAGCCGACGTTGGGCACGACCGTGACCATCAGCCTGTTCGACGTCTATCAGGATCCGATCGCACCGGCCGCGCAATGGCAGCTGCAGAACGCGTTCCCGGTGTCCTGGACCGGTCCTTCGATGAACGCCAAGAGCAGCGAGATCGCGTCGGAGACCCTCGTGCTAGAGCACAGCGGCTTCCTGGACGATCCGGCATGAGCGCCGAGCTGAGCCCGGCGGGCGTTCAGGCGACCTGGACCCCAGGCCAGGACTCGGGCGGTGCGATCGGCCCGCCAGTGGCCGGCGCATCATTGCGGAAGGTAAGCCCCGATCCGCAGCCAGGCGAGGCCAGCGAGATCGGCTTCACGTTCAATCCCGAGCGGATCACGATTAGCCATAGCTACCGGACCACCGCCACCGGCAATGGCCGTGACGAGCAGATCAAGAACCTCGGGTTCCTTGAGATCCGGATCGACAAGGTGTACCTCGTCGGCGAGTCGACCAAGATCGACGCCGAGACGCTGATCTTGTGGAGCTGCCCCGCTCCCGCGGCCGGCGCCCAGGACGCCCAGCAGAGCGTGCAGCCGGCGGTGCTGCAATTCACCTGGGGTGGTGGCCTGTCCTACCTCGTGAACATGCGGTCGGTGACGGTCACGTTCGTGCGCTTCTCCGGCAGTACCGGCATTCCCATCAGGGCCGAGGCGCATCTTGAGCTCTACACCAGCGTGGTCACCGAGCTGTCGTCGACCAATCCGACGTCAGGCGGCCCGGCTGGCCGCAGCTCCCACACCCTTGACGCCAGCGAGTGCCTGGCCACGCTGGCAACCGCCAGCTACGGCCGCCCAGGGGCGTGGCGGCGCATCGCCCGCGCGAACGCGATCGACGATCCGCTCAGGGTGGCGCCAGGCACGGTCATGTACCTGCCCGAGCCAGGCGAGGCCCTGGTCGTCCCCGGCGGCCAGCCGTGACCGAGCCGAGCGCGCCTGGCCTGGTGACGCTGCCTCGGGTGCTGATCGGCCCGGCGCCGGGCACCCCGCTGGCGGGCCCGGCGTTCGGCCAGCTCAAGCGAGTGGTCGTGGAGAGCCACCTGCACCTGCCAGGGATGCTCGAGCTTGCATTCGTCGGCGTGGCCGGGACCAGCCTGGCGGACGCGGGCATCGTGCTTGGCGCCCAGATAGAGATCACGGTCTACGCCGATGACCCGGAGAACCCGGTCAGCCTGATTCGCGGCGAGATCACGGCGCTGGAAGGAACGTACGAGGACTTCACCGGCGTCACCACCGCCCGCGGCTACGACCTCAGCCACCGGCTCCAGCGGGCGAGGCGGACGAGGGCCTTCATCAACACCACGGACGCGGACGCGGCGCGGTCGATCGCCTCCGACGCCGGCCTTGAGATCGGCGAGATTACGCCGTCCGAGGTCATCCACGATCACCTGCCGCAGTACGACCAGAGCGACTGGGAGTTCCTTAAGCAGCGGGCGAGCGAGATCGGCTACGAGTTCGTCATGTCCTCCGGCACGTTCTGCTTCCGCAAGGCCTCGTCAGTGGGGTCAGTGAGCACGCCAGAACCAGTGCTGCTGACCCTGCACGACACGCTGCGCTCGTTCTCGCCGAGGGTCACGGCCGGCAACCTCACCCCCGACGTCGAGGTGCGAGTATGGGATCCGCTTGAGGCCAAGGTCGTGTCGGGCACGACCGCGGCGGCGACCGGCTCCGCGTCCCCGGCCGGCGAGCAGACCGCGGCGGAGATCGCCGGGGTATTCGCCGATCCGGCCGACGGCGCTGACCCTGGCCCGCCGCCGAGCCCGGCGGTCGAGAACCTGGGCCCGCCGCCGAGCAACACCGCGTTCGTGCTCTACGACCGCCCGGCCGCCGCCGGAGCCGCCGCCGCCAGCGCGGCCGACCTGATGGCCGGGGGCCTGACCGAGCACCTGACCAGCACCTTCGCCGAGGCCGAGGCCGATGCCCGCGGCAATCCGGCCATCCAGGCGGGCGGCATCGTGCGGGTCGGCGGCATCCCCACCGGCTTCCCCGACTCCTGGGTGGTCACCCGCGCCGCTCATGTCTTCGATATCGCCGAAGGCGGCTACCACACCGAGTTCGCCGCCAGCGGCAGGCACGACCGCTCGCTGCTCGGTCTCGCCTCGCTCGGTGCCACCCAGGCGCCGCTGCAGCGAATCCCAGGCGTCGCGTGCGCCGTCGTCACCGACATCAGCGACCCGAGCGGCCGGGTCAAGCTGACGCTGCCGTGGCTGTCACCTGACTACGTGTCGGACTGGGCGCCGGTGCTGCAGTTCGGTGCCGGGCCGCGCAGCGGCGCGATGTTCTTGCCCGAGGTCGGCGACGAGGTGCTCGTCGGATTCGAGTTCGGCGACCCCCGCCGCGCTTACGTGCTTGGCGGGCTCGTCAACAACGCCTCGACGTACAGCCTCGGCGGCCCGGCGGTGTCGGAGGACGGCACCGTGGTGCGTCGCGGCTTCGTCTCGGCCTCAGGCAACTTGCTGTCGTTCTACGACCAGATGCCGCCAGGCGATGACGGCGAGCCGACGGCGTCGCAGATCGCGCTTGGCAACAGCGACGGCACGCTCGGGCTCGCGCTTGACCTGGTGCAGGGCACGCTCACGCTCGCCTGCACCCCGCAGAGTCCGCCCGGCCAGCTCACGATCAGGTGCGGCGACGGCGGCACCGTCAACATCCAGGCTGGCCAAGGCGGGACGGTGACCATCGACGGCGGCGACGAGCTGACCGTCAAGTCGGCTACCTCGATGACCATCCAGTGCCAAGGCGACCTGTCGGTCAGCGGCGGCACGATCTCGCTCGGATAAGGCGAAGGGGAGCGATGCCATGACCGACTTCATCGGAACGGGCTGGGCCTTTCCGCTCGGGTTCGAGCCGTCAGGCTCGGTCTCGATGGTGCGCGGAGAGGACAAGATCGAGCAGGCGATGCGGCTCATCCTGTCGACCTATCCGGGCGAGCGGCCGATGCGCCCGCTCTGGGGCAGCACCCTGCGCGACAACGTGTTCGGCGGTACCGGCCAGGACAACATCGCCGCCATCACCCGCGAGGTCGAGCGGTCGCTTGAGTACGCCGAGCCCCGCGCGCACGTCAGGGAGGTGCTCGTCTACCCCGACGGCGGAGTCGACGGACTGCTGTACATCGACATCAAGTACACCGTCCGCGGCGCGAACAGCCCGCGCAACCTGGTGTTTCCCTTCTACACGATCCCTGAGCACTCCGAAGGCGAGATCTAGATGCCGCTGCCAGTGCCCGATCTCGATGACCGCCGATTCCAGGATCTGGTCGACGAGGCCAAGCGCCTGGTGATGCGGCGGTGCCCGGAGTGGACCGACCACAACGTCTCCGACCCAGGGGTCACCCTCATCGAGACCTTCGCCTACATGACCGACCAGTTGCTCTACCGCCTCAACCGGGTTCCCGACCGGCTGTACCTGACCTTCCTGAACTTGATCGGCCTGCGCATGCTCCCGCCTACCCCGGCCCGCGCGGCGGTCACGTTCTGGCTGTCCAGCCCTGGCCGGACCGCGCTCACCGTTAACGCCGGCACGCAGGTCGGCACCTTGCACACCCGTGCGGCCGAGCCCGTGATCTTCGCCACGATCGACCCGCTGAGCATAGTTCCGTGCTCGCTGGCCTGCGTCAGGTCAGCCGGATCGACGCCTGAAGCCGGCCAGGCCAGCGACGCCGAAGGCGAGGATGCCGGGTCAGGCCCCGAGCCTTCGGCGCCAGCACCAGGCGAGGCAACGACCGACCGGACCGGCGATCTCGCCGCGGGCAAGCCATTCACCGCATTCAGGCGGCGGCCGGCGGTCGGCGACACGATGCTGGTCGGGCTCAGCGGTCCGGTACCGCAGTGCGCCGTCCGGCTCGACTTCCGCGGCAGCGTCAAGGGCGTCGGCGTCAACCCCAAGTACCCGCCTTTGGTGTGGGAGGCCTGGACCGGTGAGGCGTGGACCGAATGCGAGGTCGACCGGGACGAGACGGGCGGGCTGAACACCGCCGGGCGGATCGTGTTGCACGTGCCGCCGGGGCACGAGGCGAGCGTACTCGGCGGTGACCGGGCCGGCTGGCTCAGGGCGCGGGTCATCGAGCCAGCGGAAGGACAGCCGCCGTATACCGACTCACCGGTCGTGGAGAACCTGACCGCCTGCACGATCGGCGGTACCGCCGACGCGGTCAATGCCGAGGTCGTGCCCACCGAGGATCTCGGAGAGGCCGAAGGCGTGCCCGGCCAGCAGTTCACCGTCCGGCGCCGGCCAGTGCTGGCCGGCTACGACGTGCCGGTCGTGGAGACCTCGGCGCGATCAGGCTGGCAGGAGTGGACGGCGGTGGAGCATTTCGCCGAGAGCGGCCCTGACGATCGCCACTTCGTGCTCGACGCCGTGTCCGGCCTCGTGCTCTTCGGGCCGGCGGTCCGCGAGCCTGACGGTGGCCTGCGCCAGTACGGGCAGGTTCCCGACAAGGGGGCGCGGGTACGCATCCGCCGGTACGCGACCGGCGGCGGGGCCCGAGGCAACGTCGGCTCGGGAGCGGTCCAGACGCTCAAGTCATCCGTTCCGTTCGTGAGCAGGGTGGAGAACCGGCATCCGGCCCAGGGTGGCGTTGACGGGGAGACGTTAGACGAGGCCAAGCGGCGCGGACCGCTCCTGGTGCGCACCCGTAGCCGGGCGGTCACCGCCCAGGACTACGAGGCGCTCGCCCGTGAAGCCGCTCCCGACATTGCGCGGGTGCGCTGCGTGCCCGCTGGCCAGGATGGGACCGCGGCCGGCGGAGTCCGGGTGCTGCTCGTTCCGGCCGCGGCCACGGATGAAGGCAGGATTGACTTCGAGAACCTGGTACCGCCGACCCAGACCCTGCGGCGGATCGCCGAGCGACTCGACGAGGTGCGGGTCATCGGCACCCGCGTGATGGTCGAGCCGCCCCTGTACCGGGGAGTCACCGTGGTCGCCCGCCTCGTCGCCAGGCCGAGGGCCAGCGCTGATCGGGTCCGCGACGACGCGCTGCGCGAGCTTTACGGATTTATCAGCCCGCTGGCCGGAGGCGGGCCAGACGGCGATGGCTGGCCGTTCGGCCGGCCAGTGCAGGCCGGCGAGATCTTCGGCCGCCTGCAGCGGGTGCGCGGAATCGAACTGGTCGAGGACGTCAGGCTATTCAGCGCGGACCCTGTCAGCGGCGTCAGGGGCGCCGAGGCGGCCAGGATCGAGCTCGAGGCCAACAGCCTGGCGTTCTCCTACGAGCACCAGATCAGGGTGGAGTCGACCTGATGCGCGCCGCGATCCCTGGCCTGGCCACGCCCTATCCGATCGGCACCTTGATGCCGGCCATCTACCAGGAGGACCAGGCGACGATGGCCTGGACCGCGGGACTAGACGACGTGCTCGCTCCCGTGATCTCGACGCTTGACTGCCTGTCCGCCTACCTCGACCCGATGCTGGCCCCTGAGGACTTCGTGCTGTGGCTGGCCGACTGGTTCGGGGCGGTACTCGACGAGAACTGGCCGGCCTACCGGCGCCGGGCGGCGGTCAGGCGATCGGTGTCGCTGTACCGGCAGGCGGGAACCTTAGCCGGGCTGCGCGCGCTGCTCGAGCTCGTCACGGGCGGCGAGGTCGAACTCGTCGAGAGCGGCGGCGTCGCCTGGTCGCGAGCGCCGAACGCGCCGCTGCCTGGCTCGCCCGAGGCGCTGGTGGTCATCTGGCTAGCCGCAGGAGCCGACGCTCAACTCGATCTGAACGCCATCAACGAACTGGTGGCAGCCGTCAAGCCCGCGCATGTCGCGCACCGGATGGAGGTGTCCGAACATGATCGTCTGTCGTAAGTGCGGCTTCCGTAACGCCGACGAGGACGCGTTTTGCGGAACCTGCGGAAGCTTCCTTGAGTGGACCGGGGAGAAGCAGCAGGCCGCCAAGGCGGAGGCGGTCCCGCCGCCGGCTGATGACGCCGGCACGGCCACTGCTGTGCCCGCTAAGGTCGGCTTCTTCCAGAAGGTGATGGACGGCGCTAATGCCTTCATCGCCGGCCCGCGCCCGCCTGGGCCTGACGGCGAGGCGCCATCCGGAGGTCCGGCGGCGCCCGCCAGGTCCGCCCCACCAGGCAAGGCCGCCGCCGCGCCGCCGCCGTCGCCCTCGCGAGCCGCGCCGCCACCACCGTCGCCCTCCCGCGCCGCGCCGCCGCCTCCGCCGTCGCGAGGTGCGCCGCCTCCGCCTCCGCGAGCCGCGCCGCCTCCGCCTTCACGGGCCGCGGCGCCACCTCCGCCGCCACCGCCACCGCCGCCACCGCCGCCGTCGCGAGCCGCGCCGCCTCCGCCTACGCCTTCACGGGCCGCGTCGCCGCCTCCGCCTCCACCGCCGCCGCGACCCGCGCCTCCGCCGCCTCCGCCACCGACGTCGTCGCCCGCGCCTCCGCCTCCCCCACCGTCGTCGGCGCCGCCTCCGCCTTCACATGCCGCGGCGCCTCCGTCACCATCGCCCTCGCCGGCCGCGCCTCCTCCGCCATCGCCGCAGCCCGCGCCGCTTCAGCCGCCTCCGCTACCGACGTCGTCGGCCGCACCTTCGCTACCTCCGCCTACATTGCCGCCGTCGTCGGCCGGGTCCGCACCCCCGCCGCCTCCCTCCGGAGCCGCTCCGCCTTCGCCGCCTCCGTTCGGAGCCGCTCCGCCCCCACGCGCGCCAGCCCCGCCAGCCCCGCTAGCACCATCAGCCCCACCAGTACCGCCCGCCGCGACACCATCAGCGAGCCCGAGCCCCGGGTCGGTCACCGATGTCGGCCTTGCCGCCGCCGCGCTGGTCGCGCCAGTCGTGCGCGGTACCCGGCCGGCAGACGCCATGGCGAATGCGTCACCCCCGAGCGCCGCCCACCCGGCCAAGGCGGCGGCACCCGAGATCAAGGAGCAGGCGCCGCAAGCGGCCAGGGCCCGCGCGGTAGCGGTCACCAAGACCGCTCCGACCCGGCGCCTTCAGGCCGGCGACGCGATCTGCGGCAACTGCGGCGAAGGCAACGCGCCGACCAGGAAGTTCTGCAGCCGCTGCGGCGAATCCCTGGTCGAGGCCACCCACGTCAAGACGCCGTGGTGGCATCGATTCAAGTTCGAGCGGGGCCCGAAGACGGTGCCGCTCGGTGACGAGCCCGGCAAGGCCGCCAGCGGCCATAGCTTGCACCGGCCGGGCTTTAACCCGAAGCAGTTCGCGCTGCAGGTCTACCGCAAGGCCAGGATCGTAGTCGCAGTCGCACTGGTCGTGGCGGGCGTCATCTACGGCGTCTACCCGCCATTTCGCGATGACGTCAACTCGATGTTCAGCACCGACAAGTCCAAGATCGCCGG
>DATKFV010000061.1:0-26556 GCA_035511035.1 Streptosporangiaceae bacterium | reverse complement strand
CTGACTGCCTGGCTGCATGTCACTAACGCCTGCAACCTGCGCTGCCCTTACTGCTACGTGAACAAGTCCGCCGACGGCATGGACGAGGATGTCGCCCAGGCGAGCATCGACGCGGTGATCGGGTCGGCGGTGGCGAACGGCTTTCCCGCTGTCAAGCTGAAGTACGCGGGCGGCGAGGCCAGCCTCAACCATCGCCTCATGCTCCGCATGCACGAGCGAGCCAGGAACCTGGCCGCCGAGCATGGCCTGCGGCTGTACGCCACGCTGCTCAGCAACGGCGTCTCGCTGCCGGCCAAGCTGGTCGAGTCGCTGAAGGCCGAGCACATCAGGGTCATGATCTCGCTGGACGGGATCGGGGAATTGCACGACGTGCAGCGGCCGTTCGTCAACGGCAGGCCGTCCTTCGCGTTCGTCGAGCGCACGATCACCCAGCTGATCGAGCAGGACCACCAGCCTCACCTGTCGGTGACGATCACCAACCGGAACGCCAGCGGCGTCGCCGACGTCGTCAAGTACGCGCTCGACCGGGACCTGACCTTCAGCTTGAACTTCTTCCGTGACAACGACTGCGCCGCCACCTTCACCGACTTGCAGTACGAAGAGCAGACGATGATCTCCTCGCTGCTCGACGCGTTCGCGGTCATCGAGGGGCAGTTGCCGAAGTGGAGCGTGCTCGGCTCGATCCTTGACCGCGGCCAGTTGCTCCAGCCCCGGCAGCACTCGTGCGGCGTCGGCCAGAACTACATCGTCATCGACCAGCACGGCCAGGTCGCCAAGTGCCACATGGAGATCGAGCGCACGCTCGGCAGTGTCTTGCGCGACGACCCTCTGCAACTGGTGCGCAAGGACCAGGCCACGACCCTGAACCTGGCGGTCGAGGAAAAGGAAGGCTGCCGCGACTGCACCTGGCGCTACTGGTGCTCGGGCGGCTGCGCGGTCGCGACGTTCCGCGCCACCGGCCGGTACGACATCAAGTCCCCCAACTGCAACATCTACAAGGCGATCTACCCGCAGGCACTGCGCCTTGAAGGCCTGCGGCTGCTGAAGTACGCCGCGACCCCGACTAATGGCTAACGGTGATCCTCAGCCGGGCTCGCCGGAGGGGTTCGCCAGATCTGGCCGTTGGACCGGAACGGACTGTCCCAGTGGACGCCGCCCCTGGCCAGCCACAGGGTGTGCTCGCGTGAGATAGCCAGCTCGGCCGTTTCGACGAAGTTCGACCACGCCGGCTCCGAGCTGTTGTTCGCGAGCATCAACGCCCGTTCCCTGGCCATCCACAGGTCCGTGGCGGTAATGCCGTACGCGGAGCCAAGCGTCGCGTGGTCCTTCGCTTCAATCCAGGCGGCGGTCGCCGCGACGGCGGCGGCCACCACCCCGAGCAAGTCAAAATTGAGCACGTTGAAGACCCTGGCGAAGGCAACGGCCAGGCCATAACCCTGCAATACGAGCGTGAGTCCTAGCCAGAACTTTTCCTGCCGCTTATTGAAGGCCGCCTTCTTCTTGTACCAGCCCAGCTGGTCATCGATGCGGCCGCGCAGGTAGGTCGCCTTTCGCTCGCCCAGCGACGAGCCGCGGATCGCCCGCATCGCGTCGGTAATCTGCGTCCCGGTCTCTTCCGGAGATAGCGCAAGCTCCCTGAGCTGCTTGGCGATGATCTCGAGCCGGTTGATCAGTTCGTCGTCCGGATCCGCGCAGCTGGCAACGCCGAACGGGTCGCCGCCGACCATGTAGAGCCAGGCCAGCGTGCGGGCCGACTCGGCTCCGGCCCGGCCCTCGTACCAGTCTCGCTCGGGCTTGGTCAAAAGCAGGTAAATGCTGCAGCCGAGCGCTATCAGGAAAGTCAGGCCAGATATGACGCCACCGACGTCAATGTGCTTTGAGGTCACCTTGAAGGTGAAGGTGCCTGAGATGGCGGCGAGAACGGTCAGTACCAAGATGATGGCAACCGTCCTGACCCGGCGCCGCTGGCCAGCGCGGGAAGCGGCGTCAGAGGCCCTGAAGAAGCCAGGCAGATCCAGGTCGCCAGGTACGGAGCCTTGGCCTTGCTGTCCTGAAAGGTCTTCAGCCGACTCGGTCACATGTCACCAACTTGCTCACGCCTTTGCCTGATGCCAATCCCAGTGTCGTCCCTATTCGTACAGCGTGACAGCCGATATCGACAATTCTGGCTCACTCAGCCAGTTATCCCGCGCAAGCGGACAGCCAGCGAGCCGTCCGGCGGCCTGGCGCCATGAGCCGCCGGGATCGGCCGGGCTCCGGGTGGTTTCTTAACTACGATTTGGCATGAGAAATCAGTTCCTGTCATCGCCGGTTCATGAGCGACCGGCACATTGGGTCAATGGACGCGGGCTGCCGCAGGCCAAGGTGTTCACCAAGGCGAACCGCCCGGCGGCCACGTCAACTCCAGAGGTCTACGCCCGGGCGGGCGCCGACGCCAGGCAGGACGCGACCTGGTCAGCGAGGCGGGACACCTCGACCGGTTACGGGATCGCCGTGTTCGACGTGGACCCAGGCCACGAGCCCGGCGGCCCCACCGCCATCACGGTGCGCTACTTTCACGCGGCCGGGGCCGATCCGGTGAACCCCACGACCGGCGAGGCGGGCGCGCCTACCCCTGACTACGCCGAGTTCGAGACGTTCACGCTGGTCCGGCCCCGTTCGGACGGCCGCCGGCTGCACCCGAGGTACTCACTACATTAAGCAGCAAAATTGCGACCGGCCGGGCGGAGCGGTTTCACCGCTCCGCCCTTCACAATTTGGCTGAAGAGGATTTGATACCTGATCAGCTACTGGACCGAGCCGGTCAGGTCTCCTCGAGCAACGGGAAGGCACGGTGCCGCCGGGGCGGCACCAGGAAGTTCTGCCGCCTGGTCGCTTGCAGGAAGCGCTCAAGCCCGGCATCGTCGCCGTCGGCGGCCTCGTCACCTGCTGGCACGCTGGTCGCCGTGCCGCCGTCCTGCCCGACCTTGACATAGTCGAGCGAGGCCGAGTTGATCCGCATCACCCGGAAGAAGTCGGCCGTCGGTACGAAGACGGTGAACTCCAGCGTCGGTTGCAGCGAGCCGTCGGGCACGTCGAAGGAGGACAGGCCGGGGCCGTCGTTCCTGATGTGCAGCGGCGTGCCGTCGGCAGCGCGGCTTGACCGCTGGAGGCCGGCCAGATGCCCGACCCGGTACTTGTGGTGGTCGGTGACGGAAGGGTCGAAGTTCGTGGCCTGGTCGTTGGGGCCGAAGAACAGGTTCGGCAAGAACGCCGATTGCTGCTGGGTGCCGAGGTTCCCGGTCGGCGCGCCGAGGCCGCCACCGTTGGTGAAGGCATCGTTCGGATCCTGCGGGAACGGCAGGCCAGGTGCGCCGCTCGGTGTCTTGGAGCGGAACATGTACTGGATCCGCTCGCTGAAGGTCTCGGGCTCGTCGGAGTCGGCCCCGTTGACGCTGTAGAACTGCTCCAGGTCATCGATGACGTGGGACAGGTGCTGGATCGCGCCGTTGTCGAAGTAGTCGCCCGGCCGAGCGGTCGTCAGCTGGGCGTGCGACGTCCCGGCGAAGGTGACCGTCGCCCCGTTGGGCGCGCTGCCGGCGACTTGCTGGTCGACGAAGCCCATCCACATCGAGGACGCCGGGTTGATCTGGTCGGTGAACGAGAAGTTGTTGGCCGCGGCCAGCTGCCTGGGCAGGCCTGGCTGCACGAAGTTCAGCCGCGGGGTCTTGAAGTCGAACAGGCCGTTGAAGCTCGGCGACGGAACGAAGCTGTTGTTCAAGATGCTGCTGCCGTTGAACCAGGCCGCGACCTCGGTGATGTTGAGCAGCGAGTCGCTGCGCAAGGTGAACAGCACGTCGTTGGACTCGATCTGGACCGGGACGTTGTAGAGCCGCTTGGTGATGCCGGGGTTCAGCGGGGACACGTCGGTCGGGCTCGGCACCGCTTCCTCGAGCGCGTACCTGGTGGTGTCGGATACCAGCCTTGGCATCGCGCTCGCGACCAGGCTGCTCGGCAGCCGGCTGAAGTACGGCAAGCCGTAGGAGACGAACGTGAAGATCCCGCTCGGGGCGAACGCGTAGGCCTCTTCGATGGTGGCCAGCGCGGCCGAGAGGACTTGCTGGTCGCGTTTCGTGGGATTGCGGGTGAGCGAGGCGGGAGCCATGAAGGTGTACAGCACGCCGAAGTCGACGAGCACGCCGGCGATGGTCTGGGCGGGATGCACGAACGCGCCGATGTCGAACTGGGTGTCAGGGTAGGCCGTAGTCGATGAGCTGGCGGCGTTGGCGGCGGTCCGGCCCGTGGTCGCGGTCCTGCCCGTGGTCGCGGCCATGGCGCGTTGCGGCGTCCAGGCCGCGGCCCCGACCGAAAGTAAGCTGGCCGCCATCGCGCCCACGCCGCCGATCTTCAGCACGGTGCGGCGGTCCAGCGGAGTGCTAGCGAGCCTGACGAATTCCGGGGCCGGTGCCGGGGAGCTGGCGGGGGCTGGCCGGCCTCGCATGGGGCAGCGACCTGGACGGCTCGGGCCGCCCGCCTGGGGTGATGAATTGTCCATGTGAGCCTCTTCTTGCGCGAGCGGATGCCGACAGAGACGAAAGATCGTCTAGGCATCACCGCCAGCCCGGCCTGAGAAGCTGAGTGCGCCCGCTGCCGCCGAAGACGGCTACAAGCTGTTATCAGTTATATGGAATCCATATATGAGGCTAATAATCGGAAACATAGAGTCAAGTGACAAAAATGTCATGTCCGGATGGCGGTGGCGAGGGACTGGACGAAGTCGGCGATCTGGCGCAGGGTGCGGCACTCTTTGACCGATGCGCACCAGGGCGCGTACTGGCTGATCACCGAGTCGCCGTGGTCCCAGTAGCGGCGCGGCTCGGGGTTCAGCCAGTACACCTGCCCGGCCCGCTCGCTGATCTGGGCGAAGGCGGCTGGGGCGGGGTCAAGGTAGTTCGTGCGGGCGTCCCCGATCACGAGGACCACCGATCGCCTGGTCAGCTGGTGGGCGTACTGGCTGGCGAACTCACGCAGGACGTAGCCGTAGTCCGAGCTTCCGCTGAACCTGACTGCGCCGTGCGCGGCCTCGCGGGGGGCCAGCTGGCGGCCCGCCGCTCGCGCCTCGCGGACCAGGCTGGTGATGTCGGCGAGGCCGTCGACGAAGGAGAACACCCGGAGCCGGTTTAGCCGGCTGTCCAGCGCGATCAGCAGGTCAAGGGTGAACCGCGAGAACGCGGACACCGAGCCGGACATGTCACACAGGACGACGATCTCCGGCTTCGGCGGCCTGGCGGGCTCGGTAGCGAGCCGGAACGGCACGCCGCCGGTGCCCATGGCCAGGTGCAGCGTGCCGCGCACGCTGAGCTTTCGCTTCCGGTACATGGCCAGCTGGGCCAGCACCTGGGTGAGCCGCTGCGCCATCGGCCCGATCGCGGTCGCCATCGCCGCGAGCTCGGTCGCCGAGGCGGTGACTATGTCGATGTCCTGCGCTAGCCCGACCCGCATGGTCGTGCGCACCGCCCGCGCCCCGCGATCCGCGACGAGCGCGCGCCGGATCGCGGTCCGCAAGTCAGCCCTGAACTCCTCGACGGCCCGGTCCGCGTCCGCCTCCCGTAGCCGGGCCGCGATGCCGCCCGGCTGCCCGCTGCCACCCTGCCCGCCGCCACCGCCGCCGCCTTCTCCACCCTCGCCGCCCATCCCATCGGCTCCGGCCGGCCCGCCCGGCCCGGCCTGGTCCGCGGCCAGCTCGGCCCGAATCCCGTCCAGGCCAGCGGCCTCGTTGACGGCGATCATGGCGAAGACGCCGGCGACCGCGCTGCCGGGTTCGAGGCCGCCGAACCGGCGCACGAACTCGTCCGCGAGCAGGCGCTTGAGCTGAGCGTCGGCGGTGCCGATCACCGACCGCAGGGTCGCGCGCAGTTCCTCATCGCTCATCGCGGCGATCAGCTCGGCGCCTGGCTGGGCCGAGCCGGCGGTGTAGAGATCGAACAGCAGGTTAAAGGTGTCGAGCTGGTCGGCCCGCTTGACCAGGGCGCATTGCAGGGTTGCCCGCAAGATCTCCTTGTCGGCGAGCGAGATGCGGCTGGCCGCCTTGGCGGCGTCGAGGTGCTCGCCGACCGAGACGTCGATCCCGACGGTCCTCAGCTCGTCGACCAGGGTGGCCAGCATGGCTTGCATGGGGTTAGATCCGCAACTCGGTGCGCGCCGTGTCGATGTCCCGCTCGTACTTCAGCAGCACGGACAAGGTCTGCTTGATCAGGTCCTCGCTAAGGTCGGCGGCGCCGAGCGCCAGCAGGGTCCGCGCCCAGTCGAGTGACTCGGCGATCGATGGCGGCTTCTTCAGGTCGGCCTTGCGCAGCAACGCGACCAGCTCGGCGACCTCCCGGGCCAGGTGCCCGGCCAGCTCAGGCACGTGCAGCCGGACGATGTCCGCTTCCCGTTCCACGCTCGGGTAACCGAGGTGGAGGAACAAGCAGCGCCGCTTGAGCGCCTCGGACAGGTCCCTGCTGTTGTTCGAGGTGAGGAAGACCTGCGGGATGTGCCTCGCCGTCACCGTGCCAAGCTCGGGGATCGAGACCTGGTACTCGGACAGGACCTCGAGCAGCAGCGCCTCGCTTTCGATGTCGAGCCGGTCGACCTCGTCGATCAGCAAGACGACCGGGTCATCCGAGCGGATCGCGGCCAGCAACGGCCGGGAGAGCAGGAACTCCTCGCTGAAGATCCCCACCTCGGTGAGATCCTTCGTCTCCGTCCCCTGGTGCAGCTGAAGCTGGAGCAGCTGGCGCCGGTAGTCCCACTCATAGATGGCCTTCGATTCATCGAGTCCCTCATAGCACTGCAGCCGGATCAGGCGCTTCCCGGCCGCGAGCGCGACGCTCTTGGCCAGCTGGGTCTTACCGGTGCCGGCCGGGCCTTCGATCAGGACGGGTTTGCCCAGCTCAGCGGCCAGATAGACGATCGTGCTTATCGCGGTATCGGCCAGGTAGCCCGCCTGCGCCAGCCCGTCGAGTACGCGGCCGATCGGCCCAGAACTCTGCTCCATGAATTAAGTATCCCTAACCGGACCGGGCTGAGGCCTAGGTGGCTAGGTACTCCCTGGCCAGTCTGGCGGGGGCGCAGGCGAGCCAGCCATCGGTGATCGCCTCGCTGAGGTCGGCGGCGGTGGCCTGGTCTAGCTGGATCAGGACGGCGCTGTAGCCGTCGAAGTGCGGGATCGTGAAGAAGCCATGGTGGCCGGCGGCGAGCACCGCTTCCTTCTCGACGAGGTCTTCGACCCGGACGGCAAGGATGGGGCCATGGGGCGGGGTCTCGTCGCCGAAGCGCTTGAGGTCGGCCTTGCTGAACGGGCGGTCCCAGGCGAACGCCTTCCCGGCGACGAACCAGGTCAGGTTCCCGTGCCGCTCGCCCTGCGTGACCTCGGGCAACGCCAAGGCGATCGCGGCCGCATCCTCCATTGACGCCACTTTCTCACCGTACTTCGCGTGACCTCGCCGATGCCACCCCGGTCGGCGCCTAGCCCAGCCCACGCCGAGCCTTCCGCGATCATGTGCACGAGCTTGATCGCGGAGCCTTGCCTGAGTTAGACGCACACCGACGTCGTTCCGTGATCAAGTCCGACAGGAGATCGCGGTAATTCGCCTGGCCGATCACGCGCCTAACCTCCGTGATCTTGGAATTTCCATGATCACGGAGCGGAGGGTGGCGGCGGCACGGGAAGCGGGAGGAGTGACGGACGGGCTGGCCGTCGGGGTTAATCGAGCAATGCCGGGTAGACGAGAGTCTTGAGCTGACCTCGGAAGTTGAAGGTGCCCGAAGGCAGCAGCTGGGTCATGAAGATTACGATCAGGTCCTCGGCGGGGTCGACCCAGAAGATGGTGGACGCCGCGCCGCCCCACATGTACTCGCCGGGCGAGCCGATGACCTGGGTCTGCGCCGGGGACTTGGCGATCGCCATGGTCAGGCCGAAGCCCATGCCGGCGAACCCGACCTCGCCGTAGCCGCCAGGGAACGCGAACGACGACAGCTCGCCGTCGCCGGGCAGGTGGTTGGCGGTCATCAGCTCGATGGTCTTGCGGCCGAGTACGCGGGCGCCGTCCAGGTGGCCGCCGTTGCTGAGCATCTGGCAGAACCGCAGGTAGTCGCCGGTCGTCGAAACGAGTCCGCCACCACCGGAGAAGAACGTCGGCTCGTCCAGGTAGCCGCTGCGCTGCGGATCGTCGACCAGCACGAGGCGCTTGGCGGCGTTGCGCCGGTAGCAGGCGGCGAACCGGCCGGCCTGCCCGGCCGGCACCACGAAGCCGGTGTCGGTCATCCCGAGCGGGGTGAAGATCGTGTCCCGCAGGTAATCGTCGAATCGCTGGCCCGACATGATCTCGACGAGCCGGCCGCAGATGTCGGTCGACACCGAGTAGAACCAGTGCGTCCCCGGATGGAACTCAAGCGGGTACTTGGCGTACCGGTCGATCATCGTCTCCAGCGTGGCCGCCCGCCCGCGCCTTGCCCCTGGAGTGAGCGCCTCCCCGACGTTGGCGTCGTCGGAGAACAGCTCGGCGAGCGTGCGGCCGCCGGCGAAGCCGAGCCCGGACATGTGGGTGAGCAGGTCACGCACTGTCATCGGGCGCTCTGGCTCGACGAGCCGCTCGCGGCCGTCGGGGGCGCGCTCGCGGACCTTCAGGTCGCGCCATTGCGGGATGAACCGCGTCACCGGGTCGCTGAGCTGGAACAGGCCGCGCTCGTAGAGCGACATGAGCGCCACGCCAGTGATCGGCTTGGTCATCGAGTAGATCCGCCAGATCGTCTCGGGCGTCACCGGGGCCGATCGCTCGGCGTCGGCGAGCCCGAACGACCTGAAGTACCCCACCTGCCCGTGCCTGGCCACGACGACCTGGGCGCCAGCGATGCGCCCGGCGTCGATGTAGCGGCCCTGGAAGTGGTCGGTGATCCGCTCAAGCTGCCGCTCGTCGAGCCCGGCGCTGCCTGGGTCTGCCTTCACGTCGCCTCCTGCCTAGCCGCTATTCGACACGTTCGGGTGGCCCGATGGCAACATCAACCCCATATGAGAACAAAACCTCCGGGCTTCCAGTCGGCGCAGGCAGGCCGGCCGCCCTGATGAGCTGGTCATCGACGATGTCGGCCTCGGCCCGGTGCAGCGGCCAGGGGTCGTGCCGGGCGCGGGCCAGCCGGTACCTTGAGCCCGAGACGCTGAACAGGATCCAGCGCGCGGTCAGGAAGTGGTCACGCTCGCTGATCTCGGCTGGCCGAAGCCGGTCGCCGATCTTGACCGTGACCTGGCTGGACGCGTCGTGCGGGCCTGGCCAACGGCGGCGGCACCGGTAGGAGACCCGCTGGCCGTGCTCCTCGATGCCCATCTCCGACCAGAAGTACGGCAGCCGGTAGGTGGTCCGCGCGGTGACCACGGCGCCGAGCCTGGCCGCGTCCAGGGACAGGAACCAGATGCCCGATCGGCCCTGACGGTCGCGCACGTAGGTGCGGACGTTGGTCTCGCAGAACCGTGATGCCCACGGGGCGGTCCGGCCGTGACCGGTGGCGACGTGCATGAAGAACGGCACCAGGCCGACCCAGGCCATGCCGTCGAAGGTCGCCACGGCCAGCCCTTCGGGCAGCAGCTTGCTCACGTCGGCCGGGTCGAATGGCCAGTGCAGGAACGTCAGCCGTTCCCAGCGCTGCCGCATGACCGGCCGACTGACTTCGAATGGGCACGTCCCCGCCGACGGGCTGGCATCGGCGGCGGCCGCGTCAGCGCCGGGTTCGCTTGTCTCCACCGCTCCATCATGACGAATAGGCGGTCATGGTCAGACGCGCGGGAGCAGCGGGGCGTGCGAGAGGCGCGGCAGGACGTGCCTGGCGAACAGGTCCCCCTCGGCGGCGTGCGGGTAGCCCGAGAGTATGAACGCCTCCAGGCCGAGGTCCGCGTAGGCCTGGAGCTTGGCGAGCACTTGGTCAGGATCCCCGACGATGGCGGCACCCGCGCCCGAGCGGGCGCGACCGACCCCGGTCCACAGGCAATCCTCGACGAAGCCCTCGTCGTCGGCCTCGTCCCGCATCTCCCGCTGCCTGAGCTGGCCAGCCGAGCCGGGATGCAGGGACTGGCCTTCGATCCGGCGGCCCAGCTCAGGATCGAGCCTGGACACCAGCCGCCTGGCCGCCGCCCGTGCCTCCGCCTCGGTGGCCCGCACGATCACGTGGACCCGGTAGCCGAACCTGAGCTCGCGGGCGTGGCGGGCGGCCCGCGCTCGCATGTCGCGCAGTATCGCCTCGACTTCGCCCATCGTGTCTGGCCACATCAAGAAGACGTCGGCCGCCTGGGCCGCGACCTCCCTGGCCGCCTCGGACAGCCCGCCGAAATAGAACGGCGGGCAGCCGCCTGTGGTCGGGCAGACCGCGGGCGGGTCGAGGGTCAGGTTCACGAACTCGCCCCGCACGTCGATGGCCTTGCCGTCGAGCAGGTCGCGCAGCACCCGCATGATCTCAAGAGTCCGCCGGTACCTAGGCGCGGACTCGAGCTGCTGTCCTGGCAGGTCGGAGGAGATGACGTTGATCGTCAGCCGACCGCCGAGCAGCTGGTCGATCGTCGCGAGCTGGCGGGCCAGCTGCGGCGGCCACAGCTCGCCGAGGCGGACCGCGACGAGCAGCTGCATCCGGCGCAGCCAGGGCGCGATGGCCGAGGCGAACGCGACCGAGTCGATGCCGCGGGCGTAGTCGGACGGCAGCAGGAGGTTGTCGTAGCCGGCCTCCTCGGCGCCGAGCGCGATGCCCCGGCAGTGCTCCCAGCTCGCCCGCAGCGCCGGGTCAGGCACGCCGAGGAACTCGTAGTCCTCATCACAGATCGGGCCGAACCAGGCGATCTCGCAACCCATCCCGCTGCCTCCATCGTCGGACCTTGGCCGGCTACATCACCAGCACGATCTTGCCTAGCACGTGGCCCTGCTCAAGCCTGCGGTAGGCCGCCCGGACCTCGGTGAGCGGAAACGTCTCGGTGATCGGCAGCTCGAGCCGCCCGGCGGCGATGAGGCTGGCCAGCTCGGCGAGCACGGCCGCGCTGGCGCCGGCCGCGTTGCCCTCGGCCTTGACGCCGAACTCCTGCACCGCCTCGTAGTTCACGATCGTGTCGATCCTGGCCGGCGCCACCCCGAGGTCAAGCGCCAGGCGCACGTAGTCGCCGCCGAACGTGTCGATGAAGGCGTCGAAGTGGCTCGCCTGCGCCCTGATCCGGTCGGCGGCGCCGTCGCCGTAGCCGACCGGGATCACGCCATGGTCCTTGAGCCACCCGGAATTCGCCTGGCTGGCCAGCCCGATCACCGTGGCCTCGGCTAGCCGGGCGAGCTGGACCGCGAGCGAGCCGACGCCGCCAGTCGCGCCAGCGACCACCACCGTGTCACCTTCCGCCAGCGTGACCGCCCGCACGGTCGCGTACGCGGTCGCGCCCGCCACGTACAGCGACCCGGCTACCTCCCACGGCACGCTCGGCGGCTTCGGAGTCAGGTTGCGCACGTCGACCAGCGCGTACTCGGCCTGGCTGGCCCGGTCGTCGGTGTAGCCGATCACCTCGTCCCCGACGTTGACGCCCGCGACCCCTGGACCGGTCCTGGTGACCACGCCAGCGAGGTCGCTGCCCTGCCCGGAAGGGAAGGTGGCGGGCCAGCGGGCATCCAACAGGCCCGCCCTGATCTTCGCCTCACCTGGATTGATTCCTGCCGCTTTTACCTGCACGAGCACCTGGCCGGCCCCCGGGTCAGGCTGGGGGACCTCCACCACGTTCAGCACATCGACGTCGCCGTACTCGGCGAACCGCACTGCCCTCACTAGCGCACCCCCAGTTTCTCCCACAGGAACTCGAACACCAGTGCCCACTTCAGTGCCCGCTGCTCGTTGTCGGCGGCCGCCCCGTGGCCGCCCTCGATGTTCTCGTAGTAGCTGACCTCGTGACCTGACTCGGCCAGCCGCGCCACCATCTTGCGCGCATGACCTGGGTGTACCCGGTCATCCCTGGTCGAAGTGATGAACAGCGCCGGCGGGTACTCCTGATCGGCGCTGACGTTCTGGTACGGCGAGAACGGCCGCAGGTAGGCCCACTGCGACGGATCCCGCGGATCGCCGTACTCGGCGATCCATGAGGCCCCGGCCAGTAGCTCGTGATACCTGTGCAGGTCGAGCAGCGGCACCTGAGCGACGATCGCGCCGAACAGCTCGGGGTACCTGGTCAGCATCACGCCCATCAGCAGCCCGCCATTGCTGCCGCCCTCGATGCCGAGCCGCTCTGGGGTCGTGATGCCCCGGCGCACGAGGTCGCTGGCCACGGCGGCGAAGTCCTCGTACACCAGGTGCCGGTGCTCCTTGGTGGCCGACATGTGCCACTGCGGCCCGTACTCGCCGCCGCCCCGCAGGTTGGCCACGACGTAGGTACCGCCGCGGGCCAGCCAGCCCCGGCCGATGACGCCGCTGTAGACCGGGGTCAGCGAGATCTCGAAGCCGCCGTAACCGGTCAGCAGGGTCGGTCCAGGCCCCTCGTCCTCGCGGCCGACGACGAAGTAGGGCACCGCGGTGCCGTCGGCTGAGGTGGCGAAGTGCTGGCGCACCGACAGGCCGGAGGGGTCGAAGAAGGCCGGTGCGCTCTTGAGCGTCTCCGGCGCGGCACCGGAGCCGACCGCCTCGTCGGCTTGCCCGTAGAGCAGCGTGCCCGGCTGGGTGAACCCGCTGGACAGCAGCATGTACTCGTCGCTGTCGTCAGGGTCAGTCATCGCGACTTCGGTCTGCGTGAGCTCGGGCAGGCCAGGCAGCGGATCGCGCCGCCACTGGCCGGCGGCGGGCGTCAGGATCTCGAGCTCGCTGCGCACGTCGCGAAGCAGGCCAAGGATCAGGTGGCTCTTAGTCCAGGCGTGATAGCTCAGCGAGGTGTGCGCGTCTGGCTCGAACAAGACGGTCAGGTCACGGGCTCCCGTCACGTACTCATCGAACCTGGCGGCGAGCAGGGCACCCGCCGGGTAGCTCGCCCCGGCGACCTCCCAGGGCGAGCGCGTCCTGATCAGCAGCCACTCGCGCTGCACGTCGACGCCGGCGTCCGCAGGGACGTCGAGCCTGACCAGGTCACCGCCGGCGGCGCGCAGGTACCACTCATGGCGGTAGAACTCGACGCTGCGCACGACGAAGTCACGCTCGAATCCTGGCGTCGGGTCGTGGTAGGCGTGCACCCCGACGTCTCCGGCCTCCCCTTCGAAGACCGTGGCCGCGTCGGCCAGCGGCGTGCCCCGGCGCCATTGCCTGACGATCCTGGGGTAGCCGGACTCGGTCAGCGAGCCTGGCCCGAAGTCGGTGCCCACGTAGATCAGGTCGGCGTCGATCCAGCCCACCTCGGACTTGGCCTCAGGCAGGAAGAAGCCGCCGTCGACGAAACGCCGCTGCTCGGTGTCGAACTCGCGGACTACCCCGGCGTCAGCGCCGCCGCGGGACAGCCGCACCAGGGCCAGCCGGTAGCCGCCAGGCCGCAAGGTCGCCGCGCCTTGCCAGACCCAGTTCTCGTCCTCGTGCCTGGCCAACTCGTCGACGTCGAGCAGCACGTCCCAGTGCGGCGCCGGCTTGCGGTACTCCTCCAGGGTCGTGCGGCGCCACATCCCGCGCGGGTGCTCGGCGTCCTGCCAGAAGTTGTACAGGTACTCGCCCCGGCGGACCACGAAGGGAATCCGGTCGTCGGCATCGAGCACCTCGCGGATGCCGGCCTGAAGCTCAGCGAACCGGCGGCTGGCCGACAAGGCGGCCAGCGTCCGCGCGTTGCGTTCCCTGACCCAGTCGAGAGCGGCTGGCCCGGTGACGTCTTCGAGCCACAGGAACGGATCGGAGTCGGAGTCGGGCGCGTGATTCAGTGGGACCATCCCGCCAGTCTCGCCGCCGATCGCCAGCAGCGCCAAGTCACCGCGCTAGGAGATCGAGCGGAGGAACTCGGTGAGCGCACGGTAGTAAGGGGTGATGCTGGTGATGTCGGCGTACTCGTCGTCGCCGTGCAGCCCCGCGCCCGCTACGCCGAAGATGACCGCGTCGATCCCTCGCTGATAGTAGAACCGGCCGTCGGCCGCGCCGTGCTTGCGCAGGAAGTCACCGCGATAGCCCTGATCACGGGCGGCCGCGCGCAGCGCCAGCACCTCGGGACGGCCCTGGTCGGCGTGATGCGGCGGATCGGTCCGCTCCACGATCGGGGTGACGCCAGGCTCGCAGCAGCCTCGCAGGAAGCTCGCTATCTCCCCGGCGCTCCGGCCAGCGAAGTTGGCGTCATCGGGGGGATACCTGATGTCCAGCCAGGCCTGCGCCCGGTCGGGGATCTGGTTGCTGGCCTGGTTCGGCGTCTCGATGCGGGCGAGGTTCACGGTCGTCTGCCACGCCTCGGACGTCACGACCGGGTAGCGCCCGAGGATCGCCATGATGGTGGTGATCAGCTTGACGAGCGCGTTGTCGCCCTGCCAGGGGTAGGCGCCGTGACCGCTGCGGCCGACGGCCCGCAACGTCACCGCGGTCACTCCCTTGGAGTCGGTGACGAGGTCGAGCCCGCTTTGCTCGCCGATGACGACGAAGTCAGCGAGCACGCCCTGGTCGAGCTGGTACAGCGTGCCGTCGCGGCCGCCGACCTCCTCGTCGGTCACTAGCTGCAGGGCCATCGGGTACGGCAACGCCTGGGCCAGCTCGCGGAAGACCTGCGCCATCACCAGCGCCGATACCTTCATGTCGTGCGCGCCGCGCGCGTAGAGCCTGTCACCATCGATCCGCGGCTCGAACAGCCGGTCATCGGCGGGCACGACATCGAGGTGGGCGTTGAAGATCACCCTGAACCTTGGCCTGGCCCCGTCTTTCCCTTCGGGAGCACGGTCTTTCCCTTCGGGAGCACGGTAGATCAGGGCGCTCGGCTTGCCGGCCGAGCTGAACCGCTCCACCGTGAACCCGGCACCCACGAAGTCGATCATGTAGTCGAGGGCCCGCTCAAGCTCGGCGGGCCGGTCCGCGGTCGAGGGCAGTGCGAGCAGCCCGCTAGCGGTGGCGAGGAACTCCGCTATGTTCATCGCCGGTCAGACTAGCGCGCCAGTCCGCGCGCCCAGGCTGCCGAGGTACCGGCGGAGCGCTGGCCGTAGCCTTGAGCCTAGGTACGCGACCACCCGAGGAGGAAGGGCAGATGAGCGAGCGAGTCACCGCTGCCGCGGCTGGCACGATCGACGTAGGGGGCGACCTGACCGTGAACCGGATGGGCTTCGGCGCCATGCGGATCACCGGGCCGGGGATCTGGGGCGACCCGCCGGACGCCGAGCAGGCGCTCGCTACCTTGCGGCGGGTCGTCGAGCTCGGCGTGAACTTCATCGACACCGCCGACTCCTACGGCCCGGACGTCAGCGAGACGCTGATCGCCAGGGCGCTGCACCCCTACCCAGAGGACCTCGTGATCGCGACCAAGGGCGGCCTGGTCAGGCCAGGGCCCGGCCGCTGGAACGCGGACGGCAGGCCCGAGCACCTCCGCGCGGTCTGCGAGGGGAGCCTGCGCAGGCTCAAGCTCGATCAGATCCCGCTCTACCAGTTCCACCGCCCTGACCCCAAGGTTCCGCTCGCGGAGTCGATCGGGGCGATCAGCGAACTGCGGGCCGAGGGGAAGATCCGGCACATCGGGCTCTCGAACGTCACCGAGCACCAGCTACGGGAAGCCCAGCGGATCGTCCCGATCGTCTCGGTGCAGAACCGCTACAACTCGGGCGACCGGAGCTCGGAGTCGATCGTCGACCTGTGCGAGCAGGAGCAGATCGTCTTCCTGCCCTGGGCGCCGCTGCAGAACACCGAGCCTGACGGTCCGGTAGCGCAAGCCGCCAAGGCCCACGGCGCGACCGAGCACCAGGTCGTGCTGGCCTGGCTGCTGGCCAGGTCGCCCCAGATACTGCCGATCCCTGGCACGGGCTCGGCGGGACACGCGGCGGCCAACGTGGAGGCGGCCGCGATCGAGCTGACCCCGGCCGAGGTCGAGGCGATCAGCGGCACGGGCTGACGGCCCGGTCGAACATCAGCCCACGAACGGCACCAGACACGCGGGGAGGCAGGCCATGACCAACGACGCGATCGGCGAGCCTGAGGACACCGAGCTCGGGCCAGAGTCAGGCCTGGACGACGAGGGCGTGCTCGACGCTTACGACACCCTTGAGGGCAACCCTGGCGATGACCCGCTCGACGAGGGCGTGATCACGGCCGACCGCTGGTCGGCGGGCGAGCGCTTCGGCACGACTGCGGCCGAGGAAGAGGCCGGCGAGTCACTTGACCAGCTGCTCGCCGAGGAGGAGCCCGACGTCGACCCCTATGCCGCCGACGACGAGGGCGACGACCGGGCGTTCGACCGCGGCTCCAGGTCGCGGTTCGGGCCTGACCCGCGATCGGGACGGCTGGTCGCGGAGGACGAGGGCGCTCATGCGGACGGCGAGCCTGACCTCGTGGCCCGCGACGTCGGCATCGACGCCGGGGCCGCCTCGGCGGAGGAAGCCGCCGTGCACGTGCTCGACTCCGACGATCAGGACGAGCCAGACGACCAGGACGAGTCAGGCGACGACCAAGCCTGACCTTTGCCCCCCGCCTCAGGCCAGGGTCTTGGCCAGGATGGCCGTGGCCTGCTCCTGGATCGCGGCCAGGTGATCGGGGCCGAGGAACGATTCAGCGTAGAGCTTGTAGACGTCCTCAGTGCCGGACGGCCTGGCCGCGAACCAGCCTGACTCGGTGACCACCTTGAGCCCGCCGATCGCGGCGCCGTTCCCTGGCGCGGTGGTGAGCATCGCCGTGATCTCCTCACCAGCGAGCTGATGAACGCTGACCTGCTCAGGTGACAACCTGGCCAGTGCCGCCTTCTGCTGCGGGGTCGCCGGAGTGTCGATCCGGGCGTAGACCGGCGTCCCGAACCTGGCCGTGAGGTCGTCGTACAACTGCGACGGCGACTTCCCGCAGGCCGCCGTGATCTCCGATGCGAGCAGGGCGAGGATGATGCCGTCCTTGTCGGTGGTCCATACCTGCCCGTCCCTGCGCAGGAAGGACGCTCCCGCGCTCTCCTCGCCGCCGAAGGCGATGGTCCCGTCCAGCAAGCCGGGCACGAACCACTTGAACCCGACGGGCACCTCGACCAGGCGCCGGTGCAGGCCCGCCGCCACCCGGTCGATCATGGAGGAGCTGACCAGCGTCTTCCCGATCGCGGCGGCCGCCGGCCAGCCATCGCGATGGGTGTACAGGTACTCGATGGCGGCGGCCAGGTAGTGGTTGGGGTTGAGCAGCCCGGCGTCACCGGTCACGATGCCGTGCCGGTCAGCGTCGGTGTCATTCCCGGTCGCGATCGCGAACTCGTGCTGGCGCACGATCAGGCTCGCCATGGCATAAGGCGACGAGCAGTCCATCCTGATCTTGCCGTCGTAGTCGAGCGTCATGAACCGGAACGTCGGGTCGACCTCGGTGTTGACCACGGTCAGGTCGAGCCCGTAGTGGCTGGCGATCTCGCCCCAGTAGGCGACGCTGGCGCCGCCGAGCGGGTCCGCGCCGATCCGCACCCCGGCCGCCTTGACCAGGTCAAGGTCAACGACCTGGTCAAGCGCCGACACGTAGGCCGCGAGGAAGTCGAACCGCCCGGTCGTGTCGGCGGCGATGGCCCGCTCGTATCCGATCCGCCGCACGCCGGCGAGGCCATCGGCCAGCAGGGCGTTGGCCCGGTCCTGGATCTGGCCGGTGATCTCGGTGTCGGCCGGCCCGCCATCAGGCGGGTTGTACTTGAAGCCGCCGTCAGCGGGCGGATTGTGGGACGGCGTCACGACGATGCCGTCGGCGCGCGGCCCGGCTCCGGCCGCGTTGTGGGCAAGGATGGCGCGGGACACGGCCGGCGTCGGCGTGTAGCCGTCACGCGCGTCGATCAGCACCTGCACGCCGTTGGCGGCGAGTACCTCGAGCGCGCTGGCCTCCGCTGGCGCGGAGAGCGCATGGGTGTCGACGCCAAGGTAAAGCGGGCCGTCGATGCCATGGCCCGCGCGGTACTCGCAGATAGCCTGGGTCGTGGCGAGGATGTGGTCCTCGTTGAAGGTCGCGGTCAGGGCGGACCCGCGATGCCCCGACGTGCCGAACGCCACCCGCTGCGCCGTCACGCAGGGGTCAGGGTGCACCTCGTAGTACGCGGTCACCAGCCTGGCCACGTCGACTAGGTCACTCGCGGTCGCCGGCTGCCCCGCACGCGGACTTACCATGACGTCATCCTGGCACGCGCGAGGCCCGCACCGATGACAGCACGCGGCTGGCACCGGCAAGCCAGCCTCATTGCGTGAGGAACGCTTCAGGATATGTTCAGCCGACGCTCAGGTCGACTTCCTAGGCTCGGCCCGAAGCTAGCTAAGAGAAGCTGGAGACATCGCAAGGTGGCCGCAGTTGAGCAGGAGGCCGGAACCGTGCAAGACGGCGTGATCATCTCCCACCGGGGGTCGGTATACGTGATCGGGCGGGGCCCTGGGTATTACGGGATCTGGGTAGCCGCATCGCCCCAGTCGCACCCGGTCGAGTGGTGGCCAGAGACCCCCGACGGCTGGTACAACGCGTGGACGCGATTCGCCACGTTCGAGGCGCCGGACGCGATCAAGCAGGCAGGCGAGCCTGCGGCCGCGAGCGATGCCGCCTCGAGCACCGCGCTGCCGAGCGCGCCGGCCACGACCAGCCGGCGCCTCATCGCCCCGGCGCTGCTCGCGGCCGGGGTGGCGGTGGGAGTCGCCGGGCTGTTCCCGGCCTACCAGAGCGGCGCGAGCCTGGCCAGCCTGTCCTACCAGCTCGTCCTGCATGCGATCTACCTCGCGGCCTGGCTGGCGAGCGCCGTGCTGCTGCTGCGCCAGGCGCCCTTGGCCCGAGCCGGAGCGCTGATCGGGCTGGGGGTGAGCATCGTCACCTTCGGCTTGTTCTGCGCCGATGCCGCCATGGCGATCACGGGCGAGTCTCCCGGTGGCGCCGGGCTCTGGATGAGCTTCGTCGGCTGGGCGTTGTGCGCGGCCGGCTCGATCGCGGGCGTGCTGGCCTGGAAGGCAGGTGCGCCTGGCAAGCCGGGCAGCCGGGAATCGATGCTGGCCCTTGGCCTGGCTGGCCTGGCCGCGCTTGGCGCCGCGGCGGCGTTCGCGCCGTCCTGGGACAGCTACACGCTCCGCGCGCCGAGCCAGGTGCTCCAGACGATCACGGCGGGCAACTCGTTCTCCAACCCGGCGCTGGTCATCGTCGGCTACGTGCTGACGATGCTGCTGCTGGTCGCGGTCGTGATCGTCGCCGCGAGCTGGCGGCCGGTGCACCTGGGGGCCGCGCTGCTCGCCGGGGCAATGATCCCGCTAGTCGGCCAGGCGATCTCGGCCGTGGTCCAGGCCGGGCAGAAGCTGCCGCCGAACTTCTTCACCGCGTTCGACGTCTCGCCCGCCGAGGCCGCGCGGCTCGGGCTCACGATTAGCTCAGCCCTTACCCCAGCCTTCTGGGTGTTCTGCGCGTTCGTAGTCGCGCTGGTCCTGCTCGCGGCCCGGATGCTGACCACGCCTGCGCCGGCCGTGGCGGCACCATCGCCCAGCCCGGTGACCTACGACACGCCGTCGACGTCCTCGCTGACCGTCGGCTGACGCGGGCGTGCCTTACTTCTTCTTGTGCTTGTGGTGCTTTCGGTGGCGCACTGGCACCCTGACCCGGTAGTAGGCCGTCGGCTTCCAGCCCCAGCCGTACCGGATGAGGCTCACGACCGAGCCGGAGTCGTGCGCGCCGTAGGTATAGCCCCACCTGCGGAACAACTCGACATGCCCGGTGCCGTAGAAGGCCAGGTCACCGATCTGAGGATGATTGGTCTTGACCAGCAACGGGCTGCCGAGCATCTCGTAGGTCGTCCTCGGCAGGTCGATGCCGACGTGCCGGTAGGCCATCATGACCAGCCCTGAGCAGTCATAGCCCGGCCCGGTGCCACCGTAGATGTAGGGATGACCCTTCTGGCTCAGCGCCCAGTAGTAGGCCCGCACCCGCATGAGCTTCGGGCGCCAGTTCTTCTTGTGCTTGTGCTTCGTGCTGCTCGCCTGCGCCGAAGAGTGCAGGGCCGCAGCTGTGATCCTCGTGCCTGCCATTGGCGCGGCGCTGGCCGTGGCCTGGAATGCGAAAACCGCGGCCATCCCGACCGGGATCGCTGCGGCTGCCAATTTGCTGATCGCCTTGTGTTTCAGCCGAGACATCCATGTCCGATCACGCGCAGTGCACGCATACCCCGCGGAGAAAGGAGGTCAAGCCGTCCCAACGCGGCGGAGTTGCGCCTGGTAATTCGGTACGGTAGCCGGTGCGGCGCCCGCTGTCCGACAAAACACCAAAGAGCTACCCTCCGGGCGTGTCGAGAAAACGATTTCCAGGTAACGGTGACGTGCAATCGCAGTCACTCGCGCCACTCAGCTCAAGATAAGATCATTCAAGCATCAAATATACCGTCCGGGATGTATCCGATTTAGTGAAGTTCTTGATACTCATCCTTCATTGCGGATATCTTTATTAGTTTACCGTATTGAGACCAAAAACTAGCAATATCAGGTACTTTTGCGTATTTATCGGGCGCCGCTATATTAGGCTATGTACACTTATAAGCAGTGACTGTCTGGTCGCCAGCTACCGGCGATCCGAACCCGGAGCGTCCGGCGCGGTTCAGCCGCGGGCGACGGGGGCAGAGGCTTCCTGGACAGGCACGCAGGAGGAGAGCGCCATGACCACCCAGACCATGGACGACATCGCTGAACTGGCCCAGCAACTGCGCGTCGACTCGATCAGGTGCAGTACTTCGGCTGGCTCTGGCCATCCGACGTCGAGCATGTCAGCCGCCGACCTGATGGCCGTGCTGCTGACGAGGCACCTGCGCTACGACTGGCAGCGCCCCGACGACCCGGCCAACGATCACCTGATCTTCTCCAAGGGCCACGCCTCTCCTTTGCTCTACTCGATGTTCAAGGCCGCCGGAGTCATCACCGACGACCAGCTCATGACCGAATACCGCCGATTCGGTTCCGTGCTCGAGGGCCACCCGACCCCAGTCTTGCCATGGGTGGACGTGGCGACCGGATCCCTCGGCCAGGGCCTGCCCGATGGCGTCGGGGTCGCTCTCGCCGGCAAGTACCTGGACGAGCTTCCCTACCGCATCTGGGTTCTTTGCGGCGACAGCGAGCTGGCCGAGGGCTCGATCTGGGAGGCGCTCGACAAGGCCTCCCACTACCACCTCAGCAACATCACGGCCATCGTCGACATCAACCGCCTTGGCCAGCGCGGCCCGACCGAGCTTGGCTGGGACGTGGACACTTACGCGCGCCGGGTCGAGGGCTTCGGCTGCCATGCGATCATGATCGACGGGCACGACCTCAGCGCCATCGACAAGGCCTTCGCCCAGGCGCAGGAGTCTGACCGGCCCACGGTGGTCCTCGCCCGTACCAAGAAGGGCCGCGGCTTCTCCGAGGTCGAGGACGCTGAAGGCTGGCACGGCAGGCCGCTGCCATCGGAGATGGCGGAGCGGGCCATCATCGAGCTTGGCGGCGAGCGCCACCGTACCGTGACCAGTCCGCGGCCAGTTCCTGGCTCGCCCCGCGAGCGGCCGAGCGCGCCGGTAAGCCTGCCCGAGTACGAGCTCGGCGCCAAGGTCGCGACCAGGCTGGCCTTCGGCCAGGCCCTGGCCGCGGTCGGGGCGCGGCCCGACGTGGTGGTGCTCGACGGAGAAGTCGGCAACTCCACCCACACCGAGGAGTTCGCGAAGGTCTATCCCGAGCGCTACTTCGAGATGTTCATCGCCGAGCAGCAGCTCGTCGCTGCCGCCGTCGGCCTTCAGGTGCGGGGCTACGTGCCGTTCGCCGCCACGTTCGCCGCCTTCTTCAGCCGCGCCTACGACTTCATCCGGATGTCGGCCATCTCAGCGGCCAACATCAGGCTGTGCGGCTCGCACGCCGGAGTGGAGATCGGCGCCGACGGACCGTCCCAGATGGGCCTTGAGGACCTGGCCATGATGCGGGCCGTGCACGGCTCGGTGGTGCTGTACCCCAGCGACGCGACCAGCGCGGCCTACCTGGTGCAGGAGATGGCCCAGAGCGACGGCATCCTCTACCTGCGCACGACGAGGGGCGCGTACCCGGTGCTCTACCCGCCGCAGGAGACCTTCCCGATCGGCGGCGCCAAGGTGCTGCGCTGGTCCGACGACGATGCCGTGACGCTCATCGGCGCCGGGGTGACGCTGCACAACTGCCTGGCGGCCGCCGACCAGCTCAGCGCCGACGGCATCAGCGCGCGGGTCATCGACCTTTACTCGGTCAAGCCGATCGACACGCCCACCCTGATCGCGGCGGCCACCGCGACCAGCGGCCGGCTGGTCGTCGCCGAGGACCACTACCCGGCCGGGGGAATCGGCGGGGCGGTGCTCGAGGCGCTGAGCGACGCTGGGCACGCGGTCGGCATCAAGCACCTGGCCGTGCGCGACCTGCCAGGCTCGGGCACCCCGGAAGAGCTCATCGCGGCGGCCGGGATCTCGGCTGACGACATCGCCAAGGCCGCCCGCGACCTCGTGCGCGGCTGATCGGCCCGCAAGGGTCGCCTCATGCCTGCAAGGCACAGCTACCAGGTGTCAGTCACCTGGACCGGCGACCGCGGCCGCGGCACCAGCGGCTACCGCGCCTACGGCCGTGACCATGAGGTCGCGGCGGACGGACGGCCGGCGATCGCCGGCAGCTCCGACCCGGCTTTTCTCGGCGATCCGGCGAAATGGAACCCCGAGCTCGGGCTCACCGCCGCGCTGTCGCAATGCCACCTGCTCTGGTACCTCCACCTCTGCGCGGAGGCTGGGGTCATCGTGCTCGGCTACACCGACGATGCGACCGGCACGATGGCCGAGGACGCCGACGGCAGCGGCCGGTTCACCGAGGTCGTGCTGCGTCCTTCCGTCATCGTCGCGTCCGCCGGCATGGTGAAGACGGCCATCCGCCTGCATGCGGAGGCGCACGCGAAGTGCTTCATCGCGAACTCGGTGAACTTCCCTGTCCGCCACGAGCCAGTGATCTCGGTCCAAGCCACGGCCTGATCGCGGACGTCAGGACACCAAGCTCAGGAACCAACTTCAGGGCACCAGCGAGTAGGCCCAGTACCTGTACTCGGTCAGGTAGGGGCGGCCGGACACGTACTTGACCTTGATCGTGACGGAGCGCCGGTTGCGCGTGTAAGAAGGCGGGATGATGAAGTCGGCGTCGGCCCACCGGTGATAGGCGTTCGCCCCGGCGACGTACCAGGTTCCGACCAGGTGGCCGTCGACGTAGACCTCGGCCTTCTGGCTGGCGATGCCCTGGTCGTACCGGCGGCGCAGGTCGACGCCCTGATTGTCGGCCGCTATGGCCAGCACGAACTGGCTGTAGCCACGATCACCGCGCCCGGTGTCGGTGATTCTGGTGGTGTCGGCGGTGCCCTCGTAGGTGTACGTATGCGTGCCGTGCCAGTCCTGATTGTGGATGACGTAGTCGTGCGCCCGCTCGCTGGCCGCGTTCCCGACGTCGAGGGTGTCGGTGAGCACGGACTGCACCGCAGGGCGCTGGTAGTAGTAGGCGAGCATCGCCGCGCTGGTGTTCGTCGTGTTGTCGGAGGGCCCGTGCTGGATCGACACCACGATCCTGCGCCGGAACGGTATGGCGTCCTGCAGGAAGAACCGGTAGGCGGCGGTCTCGTCCACGGTGCTCGTGGCGATGTGGGCGGTGTTACCGCTCATCGGCTGGCTGTAGGGGCCGTTGATGAAGTAGAACGCGCCGTTGAAGAAGTCCTCGGTGCCAGTGCCGTAGAAGGCGGGCGAGCCGCTGCCGTCGACGTAGATACGCTCGTCGCCTTCGAGGTACAGCCGGGCCGGATCCCCGCTGTAGGAGGCGGTGACCCCGATGAACTTGCCGGCCCCGGTGGCGTTCAGGATCGGGATGTCCCGGCCGACCCGCGCTGGACTGGTCACCGTGTAGCTAGTCCTGAAGTAGCCCACGTCATTGAAGTCGCCAGTGAACGGCTGGTACGAGATCGCGTAGTTGATCCCGCTCACGCTCGTCGAAGCGGTGTTGACTAGCTGGATCACGGCCTGATGCTGGAAGGGCATCGGCAGGTACATGTACATCGTGTTGGTCGCGTCGATGCCTGCCACCAGGCCGTGCACCGGATAGGACCCGAACTCGCCCATCGCGAAGAACTCGCCGAGCGGCGCGAACACGCTCGGCGTGCTCTGGCCATCCCAGGTGATCCGAATCCACAGGTCATCCAGGACGGCGGCGGCCGCGGTTCCGGCCGAGGCGGTCACGCCCGGAATGCTGATCTTGATCGACTGAATGGTGTCGGTGCCGGTGATGCGGTCCACCTGCTGGGTGGCGTTGCCAGGCACCGTCAGGGTGCCGGTGTCGGTGTCGGTGCTATTGCCGGCCGTGGGAATCGGGTCGCTGGTGACGTTCTCCCATTCGGCCTGCATCGCCGCCGTGCTGGTGCTCGGGGTCCAGGTCTGGATGTTGGCGTTCGGCGGATAGGTGACGTAGCCGATGTTGTAGTACCTGTCCATGTTGGTAGTGATCTCGATGGACTGGTGGTAGCAGAGCGGCACGTAGCTGACGTAGCCCCCGCTTGAGGCGGCCGGGCCCGCGACCAGCGGCGCGAGGAATGGCGCCTGCGTTCCTGAGAACATCTGGCCGATGGTCACGTCGATGGCGGGCTTGGCCGCGCCGTCGAAGTAGACCTTGATCCATTCGCTGCTGAAGTAGCTTTGCAGGCTGGTCAGCCAGATCCGGTACACGCAGCCGGGCCCGGTCTGATCGAGCATGACGTTGCCGCGCGCGCCCGTGGCCAGGAAGTTGCCGAAGTCCTTGTTGCCGTCGTACTTGTCGTTCGTGTCGCGGTCAAAGCTCGACTGGCCGCCCGCCGTCTCAGTCGGATCGAGGTAAGGCAGCTGGCTAAGCCCGGTCGCCGCGCCTGCGCCGTAGGTCCAGGCCGGAGCCACGCCGCCCGCACCGCCCGCCGCTCCGGCGCCGGCCGACCCTGGCGACCCGGCCGCGCTGGCGGCGACCGCCGGCGTGAGGGCCGTAAGAACGCCACCAAGCAAGACCACGACGACACCGAGCCACGCTGGGTGCGCTACCTTCAGCCAGCCCACCCGGCGCGACCCCTCTCACATCACCGCCGGGCCAGCCGTGTCCCGTCCCGAACCGGCAACTCCGACATCAGGGGCATACCCACTGCTACTTGGGCATGCAGTCTGAGTTGGCAGTATAGAGATCGCAGGAATGGCGTAACGGAGTTCCCGCCTAACTCGTCTGGATCAACGCAAGATGTGATCAAGCCAGCCGAATGATCGCGCGTGGTACAGCGTCCGTGCGCCGACCGAGCCGCAGTCAGCGACGCACGCCGCGAGCCTGTGCTCGCCGCTCGCGGCCCTGGGGGCGAGGTAGCCGCCGAGGCTCCAGCCGATGAGGGCGATCCTGCGGCTGTCCACGCCGGGCTGAGCGGCCAGATAGTCGAAGACGGGCGTGACGACGTTCTCCCAGTCCGGCCGCAGCACCATGCCCTGCTCAAGCAGGGCGGCGCCCTGACCTGGCCCGTCGAAGACGAGGACGTGATAGCCCCTGGCCAGCGCGGCGGCACCGTTGGCGAAGTAGAGCTCTTCGGCGGTCCCGTCGTAGCCGCCGTTGAGTATGACCGCGGGCCGCAGCGTGTCATCATCGCCGGCCAGGAAGAGATAGCCGGGAAGGCTGGCGTCCTCGTACGGGATGGAGACGACCTGCGGCGGCCTGGCCATGAGCGCGGCGCCCCGGCGGAACGCGTCAGCCTGGCTGCGCTGGCAGGCGACCAGCCGAGGGTCAACCGGCGTACCCATCAGAATGACGCCGCCGCAATGTCTGTGCGCTCAGTAGCTCATCCTTGACCGGCAGTCGTGTCGTAAGCATTCAGGTCTTGCGGCTGGCGTCTTTCTGACTCGGGTCGCTGCTTGCTGGTAGTGGTGGATGTGCGGGCCGGGGCGGGGTGATGTGGCTGGCCGGGTTATTCTGCGGGCATGTCTGGCCTGGATGGACCGGCTGCGGGGCCGGGTGTGCTGGCTGATCGCGGTTGCCTGGTTGCTATGGCCGCGATGGTGCTGTCGTGCGATCAGGGGGTCTGGGCGCACGAGATGGGTTACCCGTCGGGCGGCGGGATCAGTTACATCACCGCGACCGGGGTTGCCAGGCGGACCGGGCTGGGGGTTGCCGACGCCGAGCGGGCGCTGCGGCGCTTGCAGGCGGCTGGCCTGGCGGTCCGCCAGCCGGATGGGATGGCGTGGCGGCCCGATGCTGGCGGGCTGGCGGCTCTGGGGGGCTGAGATCCGCTTCGGTCCGGCGGGCCGGTGCGTGTCGGTGCGTGCGTGATGATCGCCGATGTGGTGATCTTGGGCGGTGGCCGGGTATGAGCAACTGTCACGTGATGAGCTGCTGTGCGCGCTGGCCGAGCGGGACCGGCTGATCGGGGATCTGCGGGAGCAGGTCGCCCGGCTGGAGCGGCTGATCTCCCGTAATAGCGGGAACTCCTCGA
>DATKFV010000060.1:0-36896 GCA_035511035.1 Streptosporangiaceae bacterium | reverse complement strand
CCACGCTGGTCACCCAGGGCTGGCTCGGCGGGTCGAGGACGTTGACGATCGTCGTCCCGTCGGACCGGATGCAGGAGAACGCGCCGGTGTCACCCTCGGCACCGAACATGCTCTGGCCCTGCATCGCCATCTGCTCGAAGACGGTGTTCTCGGCCTGCACGATGGCAGTCGTGGCGTCGTTCTCGCAGACCGCCCAGCTTGAGCTCACCGACGCGGCCTGGTTGGCGTTGGCGATCGCCGTGTACTCATCGAGCTCGGTCTGCCCGGTGAAGTCGTTCGGCGCGTTGTAGACGATGAGGTGAGAGACGTCGGGCGAGATCGTGAGCTGCATCTCGATGTCGGCGTCGACCTCGATGTCGCCTGCGTAACCGTTGAAGCTCGGCGGGCACTCGTCGCCCGCCGGGCACACCGGGTTCAGCGGGCCACCGTCGACGTTCACGTTGACCAGCGGCGGGGTGTAGCTCGGGCCGTAGAAGGTGTGGGCCCAGGTGTCGATGTCCGATGCCTGGTAGGCGGACAGCTCGAAGACCGCGATGTTGACGCCCGCGCCCTTGCCGCGCGCGCCGACGTGCGGCGCGTTGTAGATGGAGTTGGTCTGCGCCGGGGTCAGGCCGTTGCAGCCAGGACCGTCGCCGTAGCCGAACGGGAAGCCGCTGATGCCGAGGAGCGCATTGGCGATCTGCTGCTCGGTCGGGTAAGGGGTCTCGCAGGCCGGGGGGTTACCGGCCGCTGGCTGCACGCCCGTCCTGGCCGAGTGCGGCGCGCGCACGATGTTCGACTGGGCGCGGGCCGTGTTGGTCAGGCCGATCACGCCGTACATCTTCGACGCGATCGCGGCCGGGACCGATACGGCGGTCGAGTTGGCGAAGTACCGGATCCCGTGCGGGTCACGGTAGTCGCTCAGGGTGGTGTGGAAGGCGGCGGACACCTGGTGGCTCGAGCCGACGGCGCGGACCAGGAACGGCGACGACGAGTTCACGACCCGAAGTCCCTCGCTCTTGAGGTAACCCCTGACCGCATTCCTGGTGGCCAACGTTGGCGCGTACCTGGCGTCGTACTGCCCGGTCCGCAGCCACTTGTGGTAGGAACCGCTGTGCTTGGTGTACATCGCCTTGATCGAGCGCGCTAGCCCGGACGCGTCTCGCGGCGCCAGCGCGACCTCGACCGACATGCGCTTGCTGCTATATGCGCCAGTGATCTTGTCGGTCGTTGGGCTCACGCTGCCCTTGAGCGCGACCAGGTGCGGCCGGGCGACCGAAGGCGCCGCCACCGCGCTGCTCGCTGCGAAGACGCTGGAGTAACCAGCGATCGCCAGTCCCATGACGGCAACGGCGCCGGCACGTACTGGGCGATTGATCAGACCCATACAGCCCTCCTCGAGGCATAGAAAAATCGGCTGCGCCGCTTAACCTACGGCACCGATGGGCTTCCTGTCACGGTTAGATTTCAATGTCGCCGATGTCGAGCGGATCGCGAATGGGGAAGTTGGCGCAGGCCAAGGGCATCATGAAGGATCTGCCCCCGACTGAACAGAGAATCACTTATGCGCGAATAACGCTCTCATCGCGCTGCGTGAGCGCCGGTCATCATCTCGGCGAGATCGTCGGGCTTCAGGAACGATGGCGGCGGTGGCGGGCCCCAGGCGAATAGCCCGCGCGCGCCTTCGAGATCCTCGGGCGTCCATAGCTGGTCGTCCACGATGCAATCCATGTCGGAGTAGTACTCGGAGAAGTTGCCCGCCGGGTCCTTGAGGTACCAGAAGAAATTCGATCCGGCGTAGTGCCGGCCGAGGCCCCAGACGTGCCGTTCCGGGCGCCCCTCGAGCATGGCGCTGGCGCCGCGGCCGACGTCGTCGATGTCGTCCACTTGCCAGGACGTGTGGTGCAGGAAGCTCACAGGGGCGGCGAGCACGAGCACGTTGTGATGGTCGGTGGAGCAGCGCAGGAAGGCGCCGACGTTCTTGATCCGGTCGCTGACCTTGAAGCCGAGCCCGGAGGTGAAGAACTCGATCGTCGCCTCGTGGCTGGTGCTGCCAAGGACGGCGTGGCCGAGCTTGCGCGGGCGGACCCGGTCGGCGCGCATGAAGCCGGCCGCGCGGTCGCCGATTCGCTCGAACCGGCCTGGGCCGTTGTAGACGCTGGGGGGTAGCTGCGGCTGGCGCAGCGGCGGGGCGACCTCGAGCACCACCTTGACCCCGGTGGCAGGCTCGGACGCGGCCAGGGTCGGGCCGGCCCGCTCGTGCGGTATCCCAAGGCCCGCGAGCGCGGCCGCCGACCGCGCCAGGTCATCGGCGTCATCGGCGCCGAGCCGCAGTTCGCGCAGGCAGCGCACCGGAGCGGGCACGAGGTGAAGCTGGCGGCCGGCGTCGGTCGTGCTGAACCAGTTGTCATCCTCGGGAGTCAGCCCGAACTCGGTGTAGTAGGCGGCGGTCTCGGTGACGTTCGGCACCCCGATCGTCACCGACAGCAGTCCGTGCAGGCCCATCGGCTTACTCCCTTTTGCTCAGCTTTCCTTGCCCGGCACGAACTCGTGCCGCATGTCCCCGATGCCTTCGATATAAGAGGTGAGGACGTCGCCCGGCTGCAGCCAGCGCGGCGGCTTGCGGCCCATGCCGACGCCGGACGGGGTGCCGGTGAAGATGAGGTCGCCGGGCAGCAGCGGGGTCACCGCGGACAGTTGCCGCATCAGCTCGGGCACCGCGAAGACCATCTCGCTGGTACGGCCCTTCTGCACCTCCTCGCCGTTGATCGAGCAGCCAAGCTCAAGATCGGTCGGGTCGCCGAGCTCGTCAAGGGTCACCAGGGCAGGGCCCACCGGCGCGAAGCCGGGGAAGGACTTGCCCAGGCTCCATTGCGGCGGGGACGCGGCCGCCTGGGTGATGCGCTCGGACACGTCCTGGCCGGCCGAGAGGCCAGCGACGTGGTCCCAGGCCTGGCTGGCATCGATCATGGCCGCCCGGCGGCCGATGATCACGACGAGCTCGATCTCCCAGTCGGTGTGGCCGCCAGGGGGCAGCGTGATCTGGCCGAAGGGGCCGGTGATGGCGGAGGGGAACTTGGTGAACACCGGGGGGAACTTGTCGGGCTTGGCGAACCCCGACTCGGCCGCGTGCTCGCTGTAGTTCAGGCCGATGGCGAAGACCTGGCGGGGCGACGGCGAGGGCGAGCCGAGCGACTCGCGGCGGTACGGCTGCGGGTCGCCGGGTGGCGCTGAGGCCGCCCAGCCGGTGAATTCATCCCAGCGGTCGTAGATCGCCGCCGGATCGGCGCTGAACCGGCCCGCGCTGGCGTCCTGCACGTCGATCGCGCCAGCACCGCTGATCAGGCAGAGGCGCTGGTTGACGGTGGCGACTCGCATGCTTTTCTCCCTCGTCTTCCCGATCCTGCCAGTCTCGGCTAGGTGACCTGGCGAGCGCTCACCGGGGTGGGCGCTCGCGCGCCGATCGCGCGGTCGAGGTCGATTTCGGCGGCATCGCTGGCCCGCCAGGCGATGTGCTGGTCAGGACGCACCAGCAGGTACTCGTCGCGCCACGGATAGCCTGGTGGCGCTTGGCTGAGCTTGAGCGGCACGCCGATGGCGCGGGCTCGCTCTTCCAGGTTTCGGGTGCCCGGGTTGCGCTGGCCGAACAGGGTGAAGCCGGGACCCAGGTGGTCGTAGAGGGATGACCCGTCGGCGAGCCAGTGGTGAGGCAGGCGGGCGCCGGGATCGCTGGCGGGCGTGTAGCGGGTGATGTCCGTGGCCGGGGCCGGGCTGGCCGGCCCTTGGATGATCGGCGAGCCCGCGTAGCTGTAGCCGAGCACGAGACCGAGGCTGTGGAACTCGGTGAGCTTGGCCCGCTGGATCGACGCGGCATCGCGGGGCAGGTCGGTGGCCAGGGCGGCCATGTTGGCGGCCGCGCTGGCCACGGTCCGCTCGACCACGCCCCGGCGCTCGGGCTCGTAGCTGGCCAGCAGTCCTGGTGGCGCCCAGCCTTGCTCGACCGCGGCGATCTTCCAGCCGAGGTTGACGGCGTCGCCCACGCAGGTGTTGAAGCCGTGCCCGCCCCAGGGCGGGTTCAGGTGCGCGCTCTCCCCGACGAGGAACACCCGCCGGTCGGCGAAGCGGTCGGCGACCAGCATCCGCGCGGTCCACGGGTCGGTGGCGAGCACGTCCAGGTCGTTGACCGGCGCCCCGGCCAGCTCCGTGATCAGCTCCCCGGCGTGGGCGAGACCGTGGTCCTGGTCGATGCCAGGCATGATCGCCCACCAGGTGCCGTCCAGGTCGAGCCGGCCGACGAGCCCGGACACGCGCTCGCCGAGCACCCAGTACTGGACGGCCGGGCCGAGCGGGGGGTCAAGCGCCGGGGCGCGGAACACGACGTTGAAGTTGGGCCGCGGGTCGCTGCGGCCGACGTAGCTGGCGCCGATCAGGTCCCTGGTGATGCCGCCGGCGCCGTCGCAGCCGAGCAGGTAGCGCGCCTTGACCTGGTACTGGCCTCCGCCGGTGCTGATCGTGGCGGTGACGCCGTCGTCGTCCTGGGCCAGCGCGGTCAGCGCGTGGCGCAGGCGCAGGTCAACGTGCGGCCCTCCGCGCAGGTGGGCGCGGAGCACCTCCTCGACGACCGGCTGGGGCACCTGCTGGCCCGGCTCGGCGAACCGGTCGTCGCGCCGCGTCACCAGGCCGAAGGCGTGGTCGAAGTCGGTGATCCTTGGCCCGGCCAGCGATTCGCAGAAAGTGACCCGCTGGGACCAGCTGACCTTCAGCGGCGCGGCGGCGCGCAGCGCCTCGGCCACGCCCCAGCGGCGCAGGTGCTCCATCGTCCTGATGCTGGTCGTCTTGGCCCGCGGCCGGCGGTGCGAGACCCGGACCCTCGGCTCGACGACCACGCATCCGACGCCCCGGTGGCCGAGCTCGGCCGCGGCCGCCAGGCCAGCCGGGCCGCCACCGGCGATGAGCACAGGAGTTACTTCCACGGTTCTCATGCTGGCCCGCCTCCCGCACCGACGGCAACGACCGTGGCACACTAGGCCTGCACCGGCTTCGCTGAACCGGCTACCCACCCTCACACGTATCACAGGCATGGACACCGCAGACACCACTGACAGGGCTCGCACGGAGCGGCTCGTCCTCCGGCTCGCCGGGGCGGCGTTGCTCGCTGCCACGGCGGCGATCCACCTTGACCTGTACCTGACCGGCTATAAGACGATCCCGACGATCGGGTGGCTGTTCCTGCTCCAGATCATCGCGGCGTTCGTGCTCGCAGCCGCCGTCGCGGCAACCGGGCACCGGCTCGTGGCCGCGCTCGGCGCTGGCTTCGCGCTGTCCACGCTCGGCGGCTACCTGCTGTCGATCTGGGTGGGATTGTTTGGCTTCAAGGAGGTCCGCACCACGGCCGGGATCGTGGCGGCGATCATCGAGGTCGCGGCCTTCGCCGTGCTCGCTGGGCTCGCCCTCATGCCCGCGCGGCCTGGGGAAGCCGACCGGCTCGGGCTCGGGCGGCTGGCCGACCGGACGCCAGGCGGTGAGCGCGGCCTCGGGGCGGGGATCGGGGCCGCCTGCCTGGTCGCGCTGCTCGTCGTCGCGTTCTCGGTCGCCGGGGCCGGCAATTCATCAAGCCAGGCGGGCGGCGGCAACGTGCTGAAGACGACGGTCATCAAGGGCGTCAAGGTGCTGACCAACGCCAAGGGCTTCACCTTGTACTGGTTCGCGCCCGACTCGCCGACCAAGTCGGCGTGCAACGGCTCGTGCGCCTCCTACTGGCCGCCCGTCAAGGCGCCAGTCAAGACCGGGCCTGGCGTGCCGGGGACGATCACGACGATCACCCGCGCCGATGGCTCCAAGCAAGCCGCCTACGACGGTCACCCGCTCTATACCTACATCGGCGACAGCAACCCAGGCAAGGCCAGCGGCAACGACGTGAACCTCAACGGCGGCCTGTGGCACGAGGTCACCGTCGCACGCTAGCGGCGCCGCCTGGTTTCCTGGCCTTTGACAGGCCGGCCGGCCACGGTCCAGCAGCACAGGTGGCGAAGGAGGCGAGCTGGTGCCAGCTGACCGCTATTTGCTCGGCAACAGCAGCGCTGAGGTCGAGCACCTGGTGCAGCAAGCCCAGGTGTACGCGCCCGAGGCGGCCGAACTGCTCGACCTGGTCAGCGTCGCTCCCGGCAGCAGCGTGGCCGACATCGGCTGCGGTGCCCTCGGGATACTCGCCCTGCTCAGGCACCGGGTCGGAAGGAGCGGCCGGGTCGTGGGCGTCGATCGCGACGAGCGGATCCTGCGGGCTGCCCGCCAAGTGGATGCTGAGCTTGACATCGGCACCGAGTTCGTGCTGACCGATGCGACCAGCCTCGACCTGCCTTCTGATGTCTTCGACCTGGTGCACGAGCGCTCGGCCGCGCGCCTGCTGCGCGATGCGGGGCTTGTCAATGTCGGTGTCAGGGCGACCGCCAGGGTCACCACCGTCGGCGAGTACTACCAGACCTTCCTGCTGACCATGACTGGCTTGGTCAAAGACCAGATCACCGCGGGCGGGCGGCTCGCCGCCGCCGAACTCGACGGGCTGTCAGCGAGCCTGCGTGACCACCTGCGGCAACCGGGTGCGCTCACCTGCCAGCCTAATATGTGGCAGGCGTGGGGGACGAAGCCCTGACCGGCTGGCCGAAGGCCGGGGCCCGGTGTCGGCGCGCACGCGTAGGCTCGGAACATGGCCATAGATGGACAGACGACCCTCGACCAAGTCACGGTCAGCACCGTGTTCGCCGACACCGTGTTCGGCGGGCTTGACCGGCCCGAGTATGAGCGGCTGACGCGGGAGCTGACCGGCTACTGCTACCGGATGCTCGGCTCGCCGTTCGATGCCGAGGACGCGGTGCAGGACACGATGATGCGGGCCTGGCGCGAGCACGGGCGCTTCGAGGGCCGTTCGTCGCTCCGCACCTGGCTGTACCGGATCGCCACGAATGTCTGCATCGACATGCTGCGCAGCCGCGGCCGACGGTCGGTGCCGATGGACCTGGAGCCGCCGTCGACGCTCGACGGCCTGCACGTGCCGTCGCCGGAGTCGGAGCGGAAGTGGGTGCTGCCAGCCCCCGACGCCTGGCTGGAAGCCGACCCCGCGCAGCGGGTCATCTCGGCCGAGAGCGTCCGGCTGGCCTTCGTCGCGGCGCTCCAGCGGCTCACGCCGCGCCAGCGCGCGGTCCTCATCCTGCGGGACGTGCTGCAGTTCTCGGCGGCCGAGAGCGCGGAACTGCTCGGCACGACGGTCGCCTCGGCGAACAGCGCGCTGCAGCGAGCCAGGATCGCCATGCCGACGGCTGAGTCGCCTGGGCTCGGCCACCTTGCCTCCGACGGCAACGACGCGGACCAGGCGCTGCTCGAGGAGTACGTGACCGCGTTCGAGGCCTATGACATCTCCCGGCTGACCACGCTGCTGCGCGCCGACGCGATCCAGTCGATGCCGCCGTTCGCGATGTGGCTGCGCGGGCGAGAGAACATCGGGCAGTTCATGCTCGGCCCCGGCGCCGAGTGCCGGGGCTCCCGGCTGCTGCCGGTCAGGGCCAACGGCTGCGCGGCGTTCGCGCAGTACCGGTCCGATCACGCGGGCGGGCACGCGCCCTGGGGCATCCAGGTAATCCAGACGCAGGACGGCCAGCTCAGCGCGCTGCACGTGTTCGTGCTGATGCCTGAGCTGTTCACGCTCTTCGGGCTGCCCGCCAAGCTATGACCTGCGCCTGGCCAGCACTGCGCCGGTAAGGCAGAGCATGACGATGGCGGCCGCCTCGACGACCAGCACCAGGTTGGCCAGCCCGAGCTGAACGTCAGGTGGAAGCCGAAGATGCCGACGGTACGGGCGAGGATGAAGCCGACGATCGTGCCCGCCATGAGCAGCGCCGAGCCGATGACGACGAGGATGTGCCTGGTCACCAGCAGCACGATGGCCGGTGAGTGAGCCAGTCCACCGCATCGATGCCGAGCACGGCGAGCGCCAGGAAGCACCAGCTCGGCACCTGCGGAATCCTTGGCAGCACCAGCCAGGGCTGGGCCCTGGCCAGCAGCCCGGCGAAGCCGGTGCCAAGCAAGACGATCAGCGGGACCACGAACAGCGCGTAGCACAGCAGGTAGCAGACGTCGAGTAGGTGACCACGGGCCAGCACCGGACGCCGCTGAGCCGGGGCGATCCGCTCGATGACGCAGACCACGAACACGAAGCTGAGCACCACGGGCCCGGCGAGCTCGTACCGGCCGGCGTTCACCGAGCTGCCGATGCCCGTCTGCGCCAGCGCGATCCAGCCCCGCCAGCTCAGCCAGCCGGCGACGCCCGCGATCACGATCGTGGGGAGGTACGCCGTCCGCCCCGCCCGCAAAGCGGCACCGGCCCAGGCCAGGCGTTCAGGTATTTCGCTACTGTGCGTAGCGGCCCGTACGGCTCCGCCAGGTACCTGGCGAGCCGAATCAACGACGCCGCTCATGCCGCTGGCCATGCCGATCGGGCTCCTCCGCTGCCGATGCGCTGGTGTTGCCTGGAGGTACGGATCTGGTCGCCAGCCGGTTCAGCGCGGCGCGGCCCATCGAGGCCCCCACTGAACTAAGTTGCCTCACGCTACGTGATCAACGTGTTGGAGGAAACGGGTCAAGGAACGGAGAACTGCGATGGGTAAGAGATGGCTGGTACCAGTCGGGCTGGCCGCAGCCGCGCTGATTGCGACTGGATGTGGGAGTTCAAGCAGTTCGAGCACCCCCGCTACCTCAGGCGGCACGCATCCAGCGGCCGCGTCAGGCAACACGCTGGAGACGAAGACGATCGGCGGCGTTTCCGTGCTCACGAACGCCAAGGGCTTTACGTTGTACTGGTTTGCCCCGGACACGAGCACCACGTCGAAGTGCAATGGCACTTGCGCGACCTTCTGGCCGCCAGTGAAGGGACCGGCGAGCGCGGGCTCGGGCGTGACCGGGACGCTCGCCACGATCACCCGGTCCGACGGTTCGGTCCAGGCGTCCTACGACGGTCACCCTCTGTACACGTACAAGGGCGACACGGCACCGGGCGAGAACAAGGGCAACGGCCTCAACGCATCCGGCGGCCTATGGCACGAGGTCACCGCCTCCGGCGCCGCCCCGTCCCCGTCTAAGTCCAAGAAGTCCGGCGGCAGCGGCGGCTACGGCTACTAAGCCCGTAAGTCCGCTAGCATCAGCCCGCGGATCCTCCGTGATCATCGCCCACCCCTGATCACGGAGGATCCGCGGCCCGGACAGGCTTCCGTGATCAAGCTGCGATCGCGATCAGGGAAGATCGGCGCGTAGGCATCCACTCGATCATCCGTGATCAAGGACTTTCCATGATCACGGAGCCTGGAGCGGGACTCCGGCCGATCCCTCGTGATCATCGGCTGCTCGCAGATCACGGAGCCTGGAGCGGGCGCGAACAGCGGGGGGACTCTGGTGTCGTCAGGGCAGCAGCGAAGTGCCCCCTGCTGCGCGCGAGACCGGCACGACACGCTGTCGTAGTATGGGCCGATGTCCGCCACACCTGGCGCTGGGCGACGCGGTGGCCCTGGCCGGTCCGTCCTGCTGGTCGGCATTCCGCTCGTGGTCGTCGCCGCGCTCGTGTTCGCCATCTTCGCGATCGCGGCGCAGCAGCGGTCAGCCCAGCGCAGCAGCGCCGAGACGGCGCAGTTCAGGCAGGCGGCCGAGAACCCTGACGTCGACCCCGGCACTAAGCTGCCGGGAGTCCCCGCTCCTGACTTCACGCTGACCGACCAGTTCGGCCGCCGAGTCTCGCTGCGCCAGTTCCGGGGCAAGGTGCTGGTCATCGCGTTCGTGGACGCGAGGTGCACGACGGTCTGCCCGCTCACGACGGTGAGCATGACGCAGGCGGTCCGGATGCTCGGCCCGGCCGCGGCCGCGCACATCCAACTGCTCGGCATCGATGCCAATCCCGACGCGACCGCGGTCGCCGATGTCAGGGCGTACTCGGTCGCGCACCAGATGATGCACTCCTGGGACTTCCTGACCGGCACCGACCGCCAGCTGACGGCGGTCTGGCACGCGTACCACGTCTACGTGGCGGCCTCGCACGGCAACATCGACCACGAGCCCGCGATCTACCTCGTCGACGCGAGCGGCCGGGAGCGCACGCTGTACCTGACCCAGATGGCCTACGCCGGGGTCGGCCAGCAGGCCGACCTGCTCGCCGACGGCCTGTCTGAGCTGCTGCCCGGTCATCCTGCCCCGCACGACGTCGTGCCGCTGACCGTGGCCAAGTCGATCGGGCCGGCCCAGCCGGTGCGGCTGCCAGTTATCGGCGGCACCGAGCAGGCCAGCGGCGTCGAGCTTGGCCGAGGCCATCCGCACCTTCTCGTCTTCCTGGCCAGCTGGATCAGCGAAGTCTCCGACCTGCCGGCCGAGCTCAGGATCCTCGCCGGCTATCAGCGCGAGGCGCTGCGCCAGGGCTGGCCGACGGTCGTGGCCGTCGACGAGTCGCAGACCGAGACCAACCTGGACGCCCTGCCGGCGCTGCTCGCCCACGCCGGAGGGGGCGGGCTCGGTTACCCGGTGGTGGCTGATACCAGCGGCCGGGTCGCCGACGGGTACGCGGTGCAGGACATCCCCTGGATCGAGATCACCTCGGCGAGCGGCAAGGTCGTCTATCACCACGACGGCTGGCTGTCAGGGGCGGCGCTCGCGGCTGCCGCGCGGGCCACCAGGTAGCGCGACGGCCGGCGATGGCAGGAGCGGGCAAGGTCGCCCTGGTCACCGGGGCCTCGGCCGGGATCGGCCTGGCCTGCGCCGACCGGCTCGCGGCCGACGGCTGGACCGTGACCGGGGCCAGCAGGCGCGGTAGCGACGGCTCGGGCTGGCCTGGCCTGGTCATGGACGTCGATGACTCCGAGTCCGTGCGAGGCGGCATCGACGGGCTCACCGAACGCTGCGGGCGGATCGACGCGCTGGTCGGGGCGGCTGGCTGGGGTGTCGCCGGGGCGGCCGAGCTCACCACGATCGACGAGGCCAAGGCCCAGTTCGAGACCAACTTCTGGGGCTGCGTGCGGGTCGCCCAGGCCGTGCTGCCGGTGATGCGCGGCCAGGGCGGCGGCCGGATCGTGCTGATCAGCTCGATCGCCGGGGTGATCGGCATCCCGTTCCAGGCGTTCTACAGCGCGAGCAAGTTCGCGCTCGAAGGCTTCGCCGAGGCCCTCGCCTACGAGGTCGCGCCGTTCGGGGTGCACGTCACCCTGGTCCAGCCGGGAAACATCCGCACCGACTTCACCGCCAGCAGGCGGATGGCGGCGGCAGGCGAGACCGATACGGCCTATGCGCGAGCCCAGGCCAAGGCGGTCAGCCTGATGGAGCGCGACGAGGCCAACGGCGCCGGGCCGGGGACCGTGGCGGCCGCGGTTGAGCGAGTCCTGCGGGCCCGCCGGCCGCCGCGCCGGGTCTCGGTCGGCAAGCCCGACGAGCGCGTCGGCCTCCTGGCCAAGCGGCTGCTGCCGTACCGAGTGTTCGAGGCCGGGGCCAAGGGAAGCCTCGGCGTCGGCTAGCCGTGCCGAGTCAGTCCAGGCGGCCAAGGCCGACGGTCGCCGAGCTGACAGCCGCCGCCGGGCGCACGATCCCCGACGTGACGGCAGTCGGCCTGCGGGTCCTTTTTTGCGGAATTAATCCTGGCCTTTACTCGGCCGCCACCGGCCATCATTTCGCTCGCCCCGGCAACCGGTTCTGGCCGGCGCTGCACCGGTCAGGGTTCACCGACCGCCAGCTTGACCCGGCCGACCAGGAGGAGCTACTCGGCCTCGGGCTCGGCATCACGAACATCGCCGCCCGCGCCACCGCCCGCGCCGACGAGCTGACGACCGCCGAGCTCATCGAGGGCGGCCGGATGCTGTCCGCCAAGCTCGAGGTGCTCAGGCCGAGGTGGCTGGCAGTGCTCGGGGTGACGGCGTACCGCACCGCCTTCGGCGACCGGCAGGCGACCGTCGGCCCGGCCGGCCAGACGATCGCCGCGACCAAGCTCTGGATCCTGCCCAACCCCAGTGGCCTGAACGCCCACTGGACCCCCGCTCAGCTAGCCGACGCGTTCAGCGAGCTGAGGACGTCGACAGCGGCCACGAACGGCTGACCCTCACGTCCGCCGCTAGCTCGACCATGCCTAATGTAAGTACCGTCGAGCTAGTGGACGTCGAACTTGGCATCACCGAGGCTGTCCGGGGAGCGTTCTCAGCGTCCCGATGGAGCGTTCTCTTTTCGGGGACGATGACCCCCGCTATATGACAAAACCGGTCCCCAGTACGAGAACGCTCCCCGGCGCCGCTGAAAACGCTCCCCGCGCCGACAGCCACACCCCCCGCACGGCACTGCCATCAGCCCGACCCGGTGAATCAGTCGTCGGTGGGCGACGGCAGGCGCCACTTGACCGGCGGGGGCTCGTAGCTGGCCACGAAGTCGAGGAACTCGGCGGCGCCGTCGACCACGCCCAGCGAGCGCAGGTAGCTGTCGGCGATGTAACCCGCGCTGGTCATGAGCGTGAGCTGCTCGATCAGCGGGCGGTAGAAGTCGCCGACGTTGCCGAGTGCGACCGGCTTGGCGTGCAGGCCGAGCTGGCCCCACGTCCACACCTCGAACAGCTCTTCCAGCGTGCCGGCGCCGCCGGGCAGGGCCAGGAACGCGTCGGCCAGCTCGGCCATCCTGGCCTTGCGCTCGTGCATGTTCGCGACGACCTCGAGCCTGGTCACGCCGTGGTGCGCGAGCTCCCGGCTGACCATGTGGTCGGGGATCACGCCGATGACGTCACCGCCGGCCGCGAGCGCGCTGTCGGCGACGACCCCCATCAGGCCGGTCCGGCCGCCACCGTAGACGATGCCGACGCCGTCCCGTGCCAGTTGCCCGGCAAAGGCCGCGGCCGCCGCGACATGCTCGGGCGGGCCGGCCGACGATCCGGTGAAGATCGCTACTCGCACGGCGGCTAGCCCTCCTGCGCGACCTGGTCGAGGGCATCGAGCGCGAGGTGCCAGGGGAAGGACTTGATGTACTCGCCGCCCGCGCCCGCCGGGTGCGGCTCGACCCCGCCTTCGCCAACCAGCACCCGTACCCCCTCGTGCCTGAGCTGGACGACCGCGCGCTCGAACGGGCGGCGATTGGCCAGCGCCGAGTTCACGAACGGCAGCATCACGACCGGGATCGGCAGGCCGATCGCCTCGGCGAGCACGCCGAGTGCATACGTGTCGCTGATGCCGAGCGCGCACTTGCTGATCGTGTTGTAGGTCGCGGGGGCGACCACGACGGCCTCGGCCCGCTGGGAGCGGTGCTGGCCGGGAGCCAGGTAGTTGCTGCGCACCGGCATGCCGGTCTGGGCCCTGAGCTCGACGGTGTCGAGGAAGGGCAACGCCGAGGGGGTGGCGACCAGCTGAACGACCCAGCCCCTGGCCTGCCCGAGCGTGACCAGCCTCCCGACGTCGCCGGCGGGCCCGGCGCCGCAGACGACAACGCAGAGCACTCGGTCCGGCGGAACGTCCTGCACCTCTGGCTCGACCGCGGTGGCCGCGTCAGCGATCACGACCGTGGACGACGTCGTGCTGATGAGGTCGCCGACGACCAGGCGAGCGACCGGCGCTGGCGGGGTCTTCCCCCCAGGAGATGCCATCTGGGGCGGATGGGGCGTGATGGGTGTTCTCATACCTGCCATATTGCACCCCGGCGGCGCGGGGCGGCATGTCGAGCCGCTGGGTGTCAGTGGCCGAGGGTAGCTTCGCCGCATGCGGGATCCCACATTGCCAAGGGTCGACGATGGCCAGGCCGCCGCCTGGGAGCACTCGCTCGGCTCGTTGCTCAAGCCGCCGGCATCGCCCATACCTGGCATGTTCCGCGGCCAGTCGCCGCTGGCGATCGAGCTGACCATCATCCGCTCGACCGCCACGGCCCGGTTCAACCTGCCCGGATATTCCGAACCGCCCGTTCGGGCCTGGGCCCGGCTGGTCCAGCCGGGCAAGAATGGCGGCTGGATCGCGGGCCAGCTCAGCTGGGCCCGGCTTGAGCAGCTGCGCTATACCGGCGAGCACTCGCCCGAGCAGGTGCAGATCCTGAGCGAGTTCCTTGGGATGTACCGGTCGAGCCAGAACCCGATGGTCCACTTCGGCTACGGCGGCGACCGGTCCATCGACCTGACCAGGTTCGAGTCCCGCCAGCTGTGGGCGATCCTCGACGAGGCCGCCTCGGTGGGCGTGCGGCTGGTCCAGCCAGGCAAGCACGGCCAGCCCCAGCCGTATCGGCACGCGGAGTTCTCCCTCGACGTCACTGCCCCTGACCCGTCCGGCCCGCTCCGCATCACCCCGGTGCTCGCGATCAGCGAGACGAACCAGCGCGCCGGGCTGCTCGGCTTCATCGGGACGACCGGCCACGGCGTGCTCTTCAGCGAGGAGCCTGCCGCCGGACGGTACGGCCTGGCCAAGCTCAGCCGGCCGGTGCCGGCGCCGCTGCAGCGGATGGCCATGGAGCAGGGCCACCTGGAGATCCCAGCCGATGCCCTGGCCCGCTTCAGGGACGGCTATTACCTGCGGCTGCGCCAGCTGGCGGCCGTGACCTCGTCGGATGGCTCCTTCGTGCCGCCGCAGGTGTCTGGCCCGGTGCTGACCGTCCGCGCGCACTACGGCCTCGGTCATGACGTCGAGGCCGGCGGCGAGTGGGTGTACCGGGTGGGCGACACCGAGCAGAGCGTCTCGCTGGCCGCGGCCAGCGGTCAGGCGCCCTTCCGCGATCTCGAAGCCGAGCAGGCCATCCTCGCCGACCTCGGCGCCGCGCTCGACCGCTTCGGCCTGCTGCCGGACGCGCCAGGCCGATCCCAGCTCACTGGCCTCGACACCATGCGGTTCACGACCGAGCTGCTGCCGCTGCTGGCCGACCGTGAAGGGGTCAGGGTCGACCTCACCGGTGAGCCGGCCGACTACCGCGAGGTCGGCGACACCCTGCGGATCGGCGTGTCGGTCGACGAGCAGCCCGACAGCAATGACTGGTTCGACCTCGGCATCACGATCATCGTGGAAGGACGGCCGGTCCCGTTCGTCGACGTGTTCACGGCCCTGGCCCGCGGGCAGTCGTACCTCCTGCTCGACGACGGCGCGTTCTTCTCGCTCGACAAGCCCGAGCTGCGCCAGCTGGCCAGGCTCATCGAGGAGGCGCGGGCGCTCGGCGAGACCTCGCCGCTGGATCCGCTGCGGATCAGCCGGTACCAGGCCGGGCTATGGGAGGAGCTGGCTGAGGTCGGGGTAGTCAGCCGCCAGGCGGCCGCCTGGGAACGGCAGGTCGCCGGGCTGCTCTCGGCGCACGTTCAGCAGGCCGAGCTGCCGCCGCCGGCGCTGCGCGCCCAGCTTCGCCCCTATCAGCTCGACGGCTACGCCTGGCTGTCTTTCCTTTATGAGCACCGCCTCGGCGGCATACTTGCCGACGACATGGGCCTCGGCAAGACGCTGCAATGCCTGGCCTTGCTCAACGCGGCCAGGAAGGCCGAGCCTGACCGCCCGCCATTCCTCATCGTCGCCCCGACCAGCGTCGTGCCGAACTGGGCGGCCGAGTGCGGCCGGTTCGCGCCTGACCTGCGGGTGATCTGCGTCACCGAGACGGCGGCGCGCCGGGGCCAGTCCTTTGACGAGGTCGTCGCTGATGCCGACGCGATCGTCGTGTCGTACGCATTGCTCAGGATTGACTTCGAGGGCTATGCAAAATTGCCGTGGTCCGGGCTGATTCTCGACGAGGCGCAGAACGCCAAGAATCACCAGTCGAAGATCTACCAATGTGCCCGGCGGCTCCCGGCGCCCTTCAAGCTCGCCATCACCGGCACGCCGATGGAGAACAACCTCATGGAGCTGTGGTCGCTCTTGTCGATCACGGCGCCAGGGCTGTTCCCGCATCCGCAGCGGTTCCGTGACTACTACGCCAAGCCGATCGAGTATAAGGGCGACGACCATCTCGAACTGCTGGCCCAGCTGCGGCGGCGGATCAGGCCGCTGGTGCTGCGCCGGACGAAGGAGCAGGTCGCCGCCGATCTTCCGGCCAAGCAGGAGCAGGTGCTCGAGGTCGACCTGCATCCCAAGCACCGCAAGCTGTACCAGACCCAGCTGCAGCGCGAACGGCAGAAGGTGCTCCGCCTGATCGACGACGACCCTGAGGGTAACCGGTTCACGATCCTGCGCTCGCTGACCTTGCTGCGCCAGCTGGCCCTGCACGGCGGGCTCATCGACGACGACTACCACGAGGTGCCGAGCGCCAAGATCGACACCTTGCTCGACCAGCTGAGGGACGTGGCCGGCAGCGGGCACAGGGCGCTGGTGTTCAGCCAGTTCACCGGCTTCCTGGCCAAGGTGAAGCTGCGCCTGGCGCTCGAGGGGATCCCTTACTGCTACCTCGATGGGGGCACCAGGGACCGGGCCGGGGTGCTGGCGTCGTTCAAGGAGGGCACCGCCCCGGTCTTCCTGATCAGCCTGAAGGCAGGCGGGTTCGGCCTGAACCTGACCGAGGCCGACTACTGCTTCCTGCTCGACCCGTGGTGGAACCCGGCCGTGGAGGCCCAGGCGATCGACCGGACGCACCGGATCGGGCAGACCCGCAACGTCATGGTCTACCGCCTGATCGCCAAGGACACGATCGAGGAGAAGGTGATGGCCCTAGCGGCTCGCAAGGCCGACCTCTTCACCAGCGTCCTCGACGAAGGCAACCTGTTCGGCAGCCGCCTGTCCGCCGACGACATCCGCCAGTTGTTCAGTTAGTCCGCGAGCCAAAGGCCGGCCGGAGGCGAGCGGGGCTAGCACAGTTAGTAGCCGCAGTTGTTGCCCTCGCCGCAGCCGCCGTTGACCGGGTTGAACTTCGTCGTGCCCGCGGTGACGTGAACGGTGGCCGACTGCGCGAGCGGGCGGCCGGCGGAGTCGTGAGCTTGCACCGCGAAGAACGGGCCCGTGCTCGACACCACCGCCCCGGTCTCGAAGTCAGTCTTGCGCATCGTGCCGGCTGGGGACAGCGAGCTGAAGGCGCTTGAGCCAGCGAGTATCGTCCACCAGGCCACGTCCGTGGCGCCATTCCAGCTCGCGAAGACCGCGGTGCCGTTAGGCCTCGACTGGGCCGAGATCGCCGGCCTCTCCAAGGGGTAGCCGGTCCAGTCGGCGAGGAAGGCGCGGTACGACGGGTCATGCCTGGTGATATGCCCGTCGAGCAGCAGCTTGCCGTCAGGGGCGAACTCGGAGAAGTACTGGCTCGCTCCCCAGCCGACGAACATCCGCCCGTCCGGCAGGAGCTGCGCGCTGCCCATCACATCCGATAGCACGACCGCGCCGGGATGAACGTACTGATTACGAAGGGTCACGTGCTTCTTGGTCAGGTCGACGTCGAGGACGATGGCGCGGGAGCGCTTCTCCTCATCAGGGTTGGCGCCGTTGTCGAAGACAGTGATCACGTTGTCGAGCGGCTCCCTGACGTGGTGCTGCCAGTAGAACCTGGCTCCAGGGCCGAAGGTGAAGTCGGACTTCTTGCCGTTCATGCGCCAGATGATCTTGCCAGTCGTGCGGGAGACCTTATACACGCACCAGGTGTTGCGCGAGGAGATCAGGATGTCGCCGTCGGAGTCGAGCGTGAGCGAGTTGATGTGGAAATAGTCGAACGGGCGGTATTTCGTGCCGAACACCTTGCCCTGGTACTTGAACGGCTGGTAGGTGTCCTCCAGCGGCACGTGGTCCCAGCTGTCCCACTCGAACAGCAGCTTCCCGGTCGCGATATCAATCTCCTGGGCGACGCCCGAGACCAGCTGCCCGCTGGCCGGGCCACCTACGGAAGTGAGGTCGACGGTGCGCTGGCGGTAGGCGGTGATCAGCGCCGTGCCCTGCGGGGTGAGCTCGAACTCGTGCAGGTCGGCCTTGAGGCCGTTGGCGGCGTGAACCTCGTGAATGGTCTGGTACTTCGAGTCGGCGATCACCCCGACGCCATCACCGTAGCCGGCGCCGAGTACATGCCCCTGCCACCAGGTGAGCACCGGCTTACCGAGGTAGGTCTGAACGTTGAAGTCAAACTTGCTGACGTCGACGTCGGGCTTGAACCAGACCAGCTCACCATCGGTCCGAAGGATCATGGTGCCGCCCTGGCCTGGTCCAAGTGCGGCCGTTGCCAGGAAGATGTAGCCCGGATCGCTCGGGGCCTTATTCGTCGTTATCGCCACCACTGGCGGCTGAAGGTCAGGCCGAGACTGGAAATACCGAACGCCCTTGAGCACCGTCGAGTCGGCGAGCGCCCGAGCCGGTGCCCTGGTGCCGCACCCGGCCAGGCTCAGGCCGGCCGCGCTGAAGCCGGCGACGCCAACGGCAGCGGTCCCGGCCCGCTTCAGCAGCTGGCGCCGCGACCAGGCTTCCGTCATGACTAACGTCCTCCTCGAAGAACCCGGGCGGCCAGGGGGTACTGGCGCGCGGGGCTAGCTGATCTTGACCGTGGCGGACGTGGCGAGCACGTTGCCCTTGGAGTCGAGCGCCCGTACGGCGAAGTACGGGCCTGAGTTGCGCACCGCGATCGCGGTCTCGAAGCCGGCCCGGCGCCCGGATCCGACCGGGGCCAGGGCCGAGCGCGATTTTCCGGCGAGGATCGCCCACGACTTGACCTCGGTCGCGCCGTTCCAGCTCACGTAGACGGTGGCTCCGTGGGAAGCGTGCCGCGCCACGACGTCGGGACTTCCGGTGGGGTGACCCGTCCATGGATAGGAGAAGACCCGGTACGAGGGGTTGCCTTGGGTCATGGCCCCGGCCACGAGCAGCTTGCCGTCCTGGCTGAACTCGGAGAAGTACGAGTTGGTGCCCCAGCCGACGACCACGTTGCCGTTCGGCAGCAGCTGAGTGCTCCCCATCGCCGAGGCGAGCAGCTTCTGGTCCGGGTGGGTGTAGGCATGGCGCAGCGTGACGTGCATCTTGCTCTCGTCCACGTCGAGCACGAGCGCGCGGGACTGCGGCTCCTCCTGCGGCGACGCGCCGTTATCGAACACGGTCAGCGTGCTGTCGTCGGGGCCGTGCGGCCTGACGTGGTGCTGGAAGTAGAAACGGACGCCCGGGCCGAGCGTGAAGTCCGACTTCTTGCCGCCAAGCCGCCATACGATCTCGCCGGTCAGGCGCTTCACCTTGTAGACGCACCAGCAGTTCCGCGAGGAGATCAGCAGGTGCTCGCCGTCGGCGGTCGGGGCGAGGGAGTTGATGTGGAAGTAGTCGAACGGGTTGCTCGCGATCCCGAACTTCTTGTCCTTGTAGGCGAACGGCTGGTGGGTCTCGTCCAGCGGGACGTGGTCCCAGCTCCGCCACTCCCACACGAGCTTGCCGGTGGCGATGTCGACCTCCTGGCAGATGCCGGTCTCCAGCACGCCGTCCTGCGGACCACCAACTGCCGTCAGGTCGATGTGGTCAAGCGTCTGGTACACGGTGAGCAGGGCCGTGCCCCACGGGGTCAGGTTGAACTCATGGTGGTCGAATTTCAGGCCAGTACCGTGCGCGTGCAGCGTGTGCATGGTCCGGAACGAGGTATCGGCGACGACCGCCACCCCCTGGCCCCAGTCCAGCGTCTCCACGCCCTCCCACGTCGTGAGAACGGGCTTGCCCTGATAGGTCTGAAGGTTGAAGTCCAGCTTGTGAGCACCGGGTACGTCGGGGCTCATCCACACCAGGTCGCCGTTCGGGTCAAGGATCATGGCGCCGCCGCGACCTGGGCCGGAGACGGGGGCGTTCATGAAGAAGTACTGGGCCTGCGAGCCCGTGATCTTCCTGGCCAGGGTGATCACCGGGGGATTGATGTCGGGCCTGGTGACGAAGCTGCGGTAGCCATCGACCACCTTCGCATCAGGGACCACCGTGCCGCCCAGCGGCCGCGATGTCGCCGCCGCCGGGTGGCTCGAGCAGCCCACGACGCTCAGCCCCGCGATCCCGGCGGCTGCTGTCCCTGCCTGCCCGAGCAGCTGCCGCCGGGTTACCTCACGAGCCATTTGCTTGCTCTCCTCAGTGATTGCTCTGGTCGGCCGTCACGGTGTCTACCGCACGGGCCGCCTTTGGTCCTCAGGGCGTCAGCCGAACTGCTTCGAGGTACCGATGACCTGGCCTTTGCTATTCAAGGCTTGTACCTTGAACACCCGGAAGCCGGACTTCACCTTGATCACCGTGTCAAACCCTGCCTTGGCCACCGTCGCCACCGTCGTGAGCTGACCCGCGCTCGATCCGGCGAGCACCCGCCAGCTCGTGACCTCGGTGTCACCGTTCCAGCTGGCGTACACCTTCGTGGCGCCACCACTGGTCCGCGCGGCGCCAGCTGGCTTGGTCAGCGGGACGCCGTCCCAGTGCTGGACCTGGATGGCCCGGTAGGTGAGGTCGACGCCTGGCAGGAGGCCTTCGAGCAGGATCTGGCCCGACTTGCTGTACTCGGTGAAGTAAGGCTCAGAGCCCCAGCCCACGAACACATTACCGTCAGGCAGGATCTCGGTGCTCCCCATATAGTCAGCGTCCGCGCTGAAGTGCTCGTATTGCTGCACGACGGTCGCGGTATGGCTGGCCAGGTCGAGCTTCAGCACCAGCGCCCGCGATGCCCCGTCCGGGGCAAGATAGGTGCCCGCGCCGCTGATCTGGCAGCAGTGGTCGTCGAACAGGCTGACCTTCGAGCCAGGCAGCAAGGTGACGTCATGCTGCCACTGGAACACCGCGTTCGAGCTGACCTTGAAGCTGGAGTGCCGTCCGCCGAGCGTCCAGATGATCTTGCCGGTCGCCATGTCGACGTCGTAGACCGCCCAGGTGTTCCGCATTGACACCATCATCGTGCCGTTGCCGTTCAAGGTGATCGAGTTGACGTGGTAGGCGTCCCAGGGGAAGCCGTTGCCTGGCGGGTTGGCGTGGCTGTCGCTCAGCGGTATGTGGTCGAGCGCGTCCCAGCTCTTGACCAGCTTGCCGGTCTTCAGGTCGTACTCCTGGACCGCCGAGTCGGTGAGCGCGCCGTCAGCGACGCCGCCGTACTTGCCCAGGTTCATGGGGACGTCCTTGTCGGCGGTCACCCAGGCGTCGTCCCCGGTGATCACCATGGAGTGCAACGACAGGATCCAGCCATCGGCGCCCTTGAGCGTGGCGATGGTCTGGTAGTGGTCGTTGACCATGAAGTACTCGCCGCTGTCGGTGGCGCCGGTGTTGGTGATCACGCCTTCCCACCAGGTCAGCACGGGCTGGCCCTGGTAGGTCTGCTCGGCCAGGTCACCAGCGACCACGTTGGTGGGCACCGGCTTGAACCACACCGGCTGCAGCTTGTTGTTCAGGATCAGCGGGCCGCTCTGACCCTGCATCTTGCCGCTGCTCAGGTCGTAGAAGTTGGCCATCAGGATGTAGCCGGGCTCAAGCTGCCCGGCGATCGTGTCCTCGTCCGCCACGATCTTCGGGGGGTGCAGTCCTGGCGCCGACACGAAGGTGTACGAGTTCTTGAGGCTGTACGCGCCGAGCGGCGCGCCCGGGGCTCCGGCGAAGGCGAAGTCGACCGCGAAGAACGCGACGATCACGGCCAGCACGACGATCGGCAGCCGCAGGACGCGCGCCTTGATCCCGATCCCGGCCGGGCTGTGCGGAGTGGGGGGAGTCGGAGCCTGCGCTGGAGCCGGAACCGGCTCGGCCTGCGCAGGCTGGGCGGGCTGGGCCTGCGCGGGCTGGACGGCCTGGGCCTGGGCCTGCGCCGGGACATGCTTGGGCAGCTTGAAGAAGGCGATCGCCGCGGCCAGCAGCACCAGGCCGGCCTGGATGAAGTAGGCGAGCCTGAAGCCGTCGGTGAGCGAGTTCGGCGCCAGCTGGTTGTGGCCGATCAGGTGGCTGGTGTAGGAGGTGGCGATCGAGATGAGCAGCGCGATCCCGATCGCGCCGCCGATCTGGCGCGAGGTGTTCACCATGCCGGACGCCAGGCCAGCCTGAGCTGGCGTGACGCCCTGGGTCGCGGCGATCGTGGACGGCACGATCGACAGCGCGATGCCAGCCGCGACAAGTATGCCTGGGAAGATCACGAACCCGATGGCACTGCCGCTCGGCTGAATCCTGGTCAGCAGCAAGATGCCGCTCGCCATCATCAGCAGGCCGCTGGTCAGCACCGTGCGCACCCCGAACCGGCCGACCAGCTTCCCGGCCCGCCGGGCCACGAGCATGATCGTGAGCGCCATCGGGAAGAAGGCGAGGCCTGCTTCCAGCGGCGACAGGCCGAGCACCTGCTGCAGGTAGAGCGAGCTCACGTACCACATGGGGAACAGCGCGGCGCTGAACGCGAGCACGATCCCGTTGGCCGTGCGCAGCGACTTGCTGATCGTCTTCAGCGGCACCAGGGGCGCGGACGCCCACCTGACCTCGATCAGGACGAACAGGGCGAGCACCGCCAGCCCGAGCACGATCGGGCCGTCCGTTTTGAAGGCGAGCCAGCCGTAGTTACTGCCGTTCACGAAGCCGTAGGCCAGGATGACCTGGCCGAGGGTCAGCGTGAGGGCGCCGCCGATGTCGAACTTAGTGCGCTCGAGCGCCTGGCTGTGGGTCACGACCAGATAGGCCGCGATCGCGGCCGCGATGCCGATCGGCGGGTTGATGAGCAGGACCCAGCGCCACCCGAGCTCCTGGGTGATGACTCCGCCGAAGAGCGCGCCGGCCGCACCGCCGGCGCCGTTCATCGCGCTCCACAGGCCGATGGCCCGGTGCCTGGCCGGTCCGGCCGCGAATCCCGAGGTGATCGCGGCCAGCGATGAGGCGGCCATGAGCGCCGCGGACAGGCCCTGGACCGCCCTGGCGATGATCAGCATCTGCTGGTCGACCGCCGCACCGCCGGCGAGTGAGGCCAGCGCGAACAGCAGGAGCGCGGCGATGAGGGTCTGGCGCCGGCCGAAGCGGTCACTGGCCCGGCCGGCCAGCATCAGGAACCCGGCGAAGACGATCGCGTAGGCGTCGACCACCCATTGCAGGTTGATCGCGGAGAAGTTCAGGCTGTCCTGAATCGATGGCAAGGCGACGTTGACGATGGTCAGGTCGAGGATCACCATGAACTGCGAGACGCAGCAAACGGCGAGCAGCCAGGCTTGGCGCCTACCGGCCGCCGCCTCCGCCGGGGGCGCTGGTTGCGCCGCTGACGGAGGCGGGGCCTCCTCGGTTTGCCGCAGAACGCGGAAGCTCATTTCGCGACGGTCACTTCCCGCTGCTCGGTGAGCCACTGACCGACCGTGGCCATGGCCGCTTCGATGATCCGGTCGTTGAACATCTTGGAGTCGTTCACCCGCGGCAGTGGCGCGGCCGGCACCGGCGCCTCAAGGAACTCGCAGAGCGGCTCCCAGCCGTCAGCGGGTGACCAAACAAGCAGCCGCTCGGCTGGAACTGTCGCCACGACTTCTTCGTTGTAGCGCTCGAAGGCCCTGGCGAGCTCGGCCAGGTCCGGACCAGCAGCGCTCGAGGGGAGCAGCCCGCTCTTCTCCCACATAGCCGTAATGAGTTCCATGTAGTCCCGCCACCCGGTATCCACCCGGGTGCGAGCCGAGGAGAGATCGTGCACCAGGTTGTCGCCGTACACGACATCCCAGATGGTGCCGCTCATGCTGCGTGCCCAGGCGTCAGCCGGACGCACGCTCAGCAGGACCTTAGCCTCCGGGTACACGTCGATCAGTTCGCGCCAGTGGAACGCACCTGGCCAGTCGACGGTGGCCTGGCGGCCGTCGAAGACCTTGTCCCAGTCGGTGCCGCCCTCGAAGGCGTCCTTCCACACCGGGACGAGGCTCAGGTCACTCAGTATGTCCACCATGTGATAACAGGGGGCGTATCCGAGCATCTCTAGAGCGATCTTCTGGGTGAGCGTCGCGGTGCGAGGCAAGCCCGCGCCGATTATCTTCATTCGAGTCCTCCGTTCAGTTCAGATGTCCGAGCATGACGCATAGACCCGGATGCTTGTGGGGCGATTGGCTCTAAGTTTGCTGCCAAAAGCATTAGAGGTCTCCTAGAAACCTGGGAATTCCATGAGAGCTCGGTGTGCAAAACCCTGCTGGTCAGGGCATCTGTCACAGAGCGACTCTCAGGTTCGCCTAGGTCACGGCTAGGTCGCACGTTATCGCTCCGGCTAGTTTCGTTATAATTCCGTGTTGAAGATATTTCACAACTGATACCATCCCCGTCCGGGTCCTGGCTTCCCTTAGGATTTCGGTAACTATTCCTATCGATTGAATAGTTAATTCATCGGAACCCCCAACCCGCAGGCCAAGACTAGGCCCTTGCCATAGGCCGGGTCCGCCCGTTCGAGTTCGGAGCAGCTGTCAGGTAGTAGACGCGCCAGCGGACCTAACGGAGCACATCCTTCCGCCGTTGCCCGGCGCCGGGCCAGCGCACCGGGCAGCGGCTCATCCGCGGCGGACGCGGATCAGGGAATGACGATCGTCTTCCAGCTCACCCCGGCGTTAGCGGTCTTCAATAGCCCCTGGCCGTAGGCGAGGACAGGCCCGCCGTTGAAGTGGATTACGTAGCCGGTCGTCGCGGAGACGTACGCGAAGTCGCGGAAGCTCAGGCCGCCGTCGAAGTAGGTCGTCTTCTGCCACGTCTTGCCGCCGTTCACGGACCGGTAGAAGTAGCTGGCACCGCTGGCTGCCGTCATGGTGATCACTTGTGGGTGCCCAGGTGGCATGGCCAGCGTGCCGACCTGACCTGGCTCGGGCGGCTCGCCGACCAGGTGGAAGGTCCGCCCCCCGTTCGCCGAGGTGAACACCTCCTTGGTGCTGAATCCTGGCTGCGGGAACCCTTGGTCAGAGCACGCGATCGCGACGTCGGCAGCCGACGCCGCCGCCACGGCGCTGGCGGAGATGTCCGCCCGCGGGCATGCGAACTTCAGCTTGGTCCACTGCTTGCCGGCGTCGGTGGACGTCCACAGGGCCGGCGCGATGCCAGCCCAGACCGAGTGGCCGTACACCGTGACCGCGTTACCGGGCGACACCCCGCGCACCAGCGTCCACTTGGTGGTGCCGACCTTGCTCTCGTACAGCTTCGCCTGGTTGAAGCCGCCGTTGACCGGCTCACTCGCGGCGAACACCACGCCATCGGACGCGGCGAGCGCTATCACCTCACCCGGCAGCGACTCGCTCTGCCACTTCGCGCCGCCGTCGGTCGTGGCCCACAAGCCCGGCGCGAACAGCCAGCCGTCGCTGGCGCTGGCGAACCTGACCTCGCTCACCGCTGACCGCGGCGACCCGGTGAAAGGCTGCACCAGCGAGACCTTAGGCACGGGCACAGAGGTCCAGGTCTTGCCGCCGTTCGCGGTCCTTTCCAGCAGTGCCCGGCACGGCATCCGGCTGCAACCACGAGCGCCAAGCACGAACCCGGCCCGCGCGGTCACGAAGCTCGCCGAATCCGCCTCGAATCCTTTCGGCGGCGGCGGATTCCCGCTCGCGGGCCGCGCCAGGGCGCTGCCCGCCCCCAGCGCCAGGATCATGGGAACGGCGGCCAAAGCCGCCACCCAGCCAGCTGGCATCTTCATAGTCGAACCCCTTTGCTTGCTCCACTGCCTGTCGGCGCTGCGCAGCTGTCACTCCACCGCGCACAGCTAAGACGCCCGGTCCCGGCTAATGGTTGGGCCTCAAAAGGGCCGAACCTCCCCCCACGCCCACCGATATCGGTTTATCCGATATCGGATTGATCGGCCGCGGGCGGCGCCGCCCCGGCGTTTGCGCTAGCGGACGGCCGGATGCGATGCTCGACTGGACGGACAAAAGCCCCGCCAGCGACGGGAACAGCGACAGGGAGCGTTGAGCATGACTTCTGCCCTCTCCGAGTCGGCCCACGTTGACGTGCTCATCGTGGGCGCCGGCTTGTCCGGCATCGGCGCCGCCTGCCACCTGCAGGCCGATGCCCCTCGCCTGTCCTACGCGATCGTCGAGGCGCGCGGCGCGAGCGGCGGTACCTGGGACCTGTTCAGGTTCCCCGGCGTGCGGTCCGACTCGGACATGTTCACGCTGAGCTTCCCTTTCCGGCCGTGGAAGCAGGACAACACGATCGCTGACGGCGCCGACATCCTGCGCTACCTGCGCGAGACCGCGGCCGAATACGGGGTGGACCGCAAGATCAGCTATCACTCCCGGGTCGTGCGAGCCGACTGGTCAAGCGACGAGGCCCGCTGGACCGTCACCGTGCAGGACACGGTGACCGGCGAGCGGAGCGAGCGGACCTGCGGGTTCTTGTACCTGTGCGCTGGCTACTACCGCTATGACCAGGGCTACACGCCCGACTGGCCGAGCCTGGACCGCTTCGCAGGAACGGTGGTGCACCCGCAGTCCTGGCCCGAGGACCTCGACCTGGCCGGCCAGCGGGTCGTGCTGATCGGCAGCGGCGCGACCGCCGCCACGTTGCTGCCGGCGATCGCGGAGACCGCCGCCGACGTCACGATGCTCCAGCGCTCGCCTTCGTACATCATGTCGATGCCGAACGCCGACCCGATCGGCGACCTGCTACGCAAGCTGCTGCCAGAGCGCGCCGCCTACCGGGCGGTGCGCTGGAAGAACGCGCGGATGGCGACGTTCATCTACAACTTCTGCCGCAACCACCCAGACCGGGCCAGGCGGATGCTGCAGAGCGGCGCCGCCAAGCTACTTCCTGATGGCTTCGACATCGCGACCCACTTCACCCCGGCGTACCAGCCCTGGGACCAGCGCATGTGCCTGGTGCCCGACGGTGACTTCTTCGCGGCGATCAAGTCGGGCCGGGCCAACGTGGTGACCGATCACATCGATGAGTTCACCCCCGACGGCATCAGGCTGCGCGGAGGCTCAGAGCTCAAGGCCGACGTCATCATCACCGCGACCGGCCTGAACCTGCTGCCGCTCGGCGCGATCGAGACGACCATCGACGGCCAGCCGATGAACGTCAACACCCGCGTCGCCTACAAGGGCATGATGCTCGACGGCGTGCCGAACCTGGCGTTCGCGATCGGCTACACGAACAACTCGTGGACGCTTAAGGTCGACCTGGTCTTCTCCTACGTGACGCGGATGCTGAACTTCATGCGCGAGCACGGCTACGCGATCGTGACCCCGGCGCTGCCAGCCAACGGAATGGACACCTCGCCGTTGATCGACATGACCTCGGGTTACTTCGAGCGATCCCGGCACCTGCTGCCGCTGCAAGGCAACCGGGCACCATGGCGGCTGCGCCAGCACTACTTCAAGGACGCGATGATGTTCCGCGGCCCCATCGACGAGAAGAACCTGAGGTTCGCCAAGGCGCCAGCGCTGCAAGCGACCCAGTAACGACGATTCGTCAACCCCGGCCCGCAAGCCCTCTGCCCCGCTAGTCCCCAGCGGACTTGGCCAGTCCCCAGCCCCTGCGATGGGCCATCGATGGGCCTCCTGAGCCACGACCAGCCCCGTCAATGTCCCATTGCAGGGCCTATAGCCCCGTCGGTGGCCCATCGCAGGGGTTCGAGGTACGGGCCTGGCCCCGTCGGTGGCCCATCGCAGGGGTTCGAAGTACGGGCCTGGCCCCGTCGGTGGCCCATCGCACGGGTTCGGGGTTACGGGTTGGCCCCTCCGCCTCAATTGACTAGACGCAACGTTGCGTCTAATATGCGGATATGACTAATAGTCTCGAGGACCCTAAGGTCAAGGGCGTGCTGGAGCGGCTGTTCGCGGCGGCGGCGCTGGACGACGAAGCGGCGGAGCGGCTGCCGAGGCGACCGGCCGCGAGCGCGTCGGCGCGGGAGCGAGCCGACGCCCTAGACACGATCTACATGCCGATCTCGGCCCAGGCGGGGATCTTGCTCTACGGGCTGGTGCGGGCGATCCGGCCGCGGACCGTCGTCGAGTTCGGCACCTCGTTCGGCATCTCCACGCTGCACCTAGCCGCCGGGGTCGCCGACGTCGGGCACGGGCGGATGCTGACCACCGAGCTGAGCACGGCCAAGATCGCGGCCGCTCAGGCCAACCTGGACGAGGCGGGCCTAACCGAGCACGTCACTATCCTGCCTGGCGATGCCCGCGAGAGCCTCGCTGACGTGCCCGCGCCCGTCGACTTCGTGCTGCTCGACGGCTGGAAGGACCTGTGCCTGCAGGTGCTGAGGCTGCTCGAGCCCAAGCTGGCGCCGGGCACGCTCGTCGTCGCCGACGACGTGAACCTGGCCAGCCTCCAGGCCTACCTGGACTACGTGCGCGACCCCGCGAACGGGTACGCGAGCGTCACGTTCCCGGTCGAGGACGGCATGGAGATCAGCTGCTGGACGGCTTAGCTGGTCACCACTGACCACGGTGGTCAGGCACGCCGAACACGAGCGGCAGCAGGCAGACGACCACGATGGCCAGGATCAGGAAGGAGTGCGCCAGCGCTAGGCCCGGGTCCGCGCTCCTAGCCACGACCGCCGTGATCAGCGCTATGCCGGTGATGCCGCCCGACTGGCGGAACATCCCGCGCAGCCCCGCGACGGCCGCCATGTTCTCCGGCGCGCGCTGGAGCGTCGCATTGTTGCTGGCCGGGAGGGCCATGCCCAAGCCGACGCCGACCAGGCCAGCGGTGAGCGCCAGCCAGCCGTAAGGGCTGAGGCCAAGCGGAGCTATCGACATCAGGATCATGCCGGTCGCGGCGATGCTCAAGCCGACCGCCATGGGCAGCCGGTAGCCGGTGCGGCGCAAGGCGAACGCGGCCAGGGCCGCGATCGAGATCATGCCCACCGCCCGCGCGGTTAGCACGGTGCCGGCGGCGAGCGTGGGCAGCCGGTACCGGTCCTCGGCGTAGAGCGGCACCAGCGCGCCAAAGCCAAGGATCGCGGCGCCCATGATGAAGTTGATCGCGTTCATGATCGCGAATTCGCGGCCCGCGAGCAGCCGCAACGGCACGAACGGGGCCGGATCCCGAGCCGAGTGCCGCACGAAGAGAACCAAGGCGATCAACCCGAAGGCGAGGGGCGCGACGAACAAGAAGCTCCACGGCGTCGCGGTAGCGCTCCCGAGGTAGCTGATCGCGAGCATCACGCCGAGCAGTCCTGCGGCCAGCATGCCGATGCCAGCGAGATCGAGCCTGTTGACGCTCTTCTTGGCGCTGTTCGGCACGAACGCGATCGCCAGGCAGAACAAGGTGACCCCGACCGGCACGTTGACAAGGAAGATGCCGCGCCAGGACCAGTAGGTCACGAACAGGCCGCCGAGCACGGGCCCGACGATGCCGCCGATCGGGAAGACGCTGGTGAAAAGCCCCACCGCCCGATCACGATCGCGGCCGAACTGATCGGCCACGATGCCGGTCGCCGACGGCATGAACGCGCCCCCGCCGAGGCCCTGCGCCGCCCGCAAGGCGACGAGCAGGTAGATGTTGCTGACCAGGCCGCAGCACAACGAAGCCGCGGTGAACAGGACGATCGCGCCGAGGAACACCTTCTTGCGCCCGTACATGTCGCTGATCGTGCCTGCTGTCGGCATCGCGACGATCTGGCCGAGCGCGTAGATCGTGATCGTCCAGGCGCTCCAGTTGACCGCCGCGTGCAGATCGTGCTGCAAGTTACCCAGCGCCGTTGCGACAATCGTCTGGTCAACCGACGCCATGAAAAGCGCCATGGCCACGACCGCGAAGATTAGCCGCCGGCGCGGCCCAGGCTCGCCAGCATCGGCCGGTGCTGCCTCGCCCTGCTCCTGCGTGACTCGGGCGATGGCCATGGGACGATTATGACACTGCTTGCCGATAAGCAACTAGTCAAGGCGGGCAGGAAACGAGCACCTCAGGAGGCGCCGTGGAAGCGGACGAAGCGGTACGGCTGCGCCGGGCGATTAACAAGCTGGCGCGGCGGTTCAACACCTCCGCCACCGATGAGGGACTCACCCCCACGCAGGCCTCCGTGCTGAACCTGATCGCCGGACGAGGACCCATCGCCATCGGCGAACTGCAGAGGCTCGAGCACATCAACCCGACGATGCTGTCCCGCGTGGTCGGCCATCTCGACGACACCGGGCTGATCGTGCGGACTCCTGATCCCGATGACCTGCGCAGCGCCTCGCTCATCGCGACCGAGGCCGGACAGCGAGTGCACGAGCGGATTCTCGCCCAGCGGGCCGAGACCGTGTCCCGCAGCGCCAAGCGCCTGTCCCCCGGCGAGCACGCCCACCTGATCCAGGCACTGCCGGCCCTTGAACGACTGGCCGAAGAAACAGAATGACCATCCCCCAATCCCTGGGTCTGCACCTGGCCATTGCCGTGATATATGCATAACATCATGCAAAGCCATCGTTGCTAGTCGTGACGCTAAAACGCTGGGCTTGGGGGGTTGGGGTTGGTCCTACGCGAAGCTGCCTCGCGGCGGGAATCGGCCGCCGAAGCGGACTCGGCGACTTCCGCACAGGCCGATAGTGATCTGCTGAAGGTCTCGGACCGGCTGGACTACATGATCCGCCAGATCACCGCGGGCGAATTCCACTGGCAGGACGCCCACTACGATGGTCATTCGCGCCAGGGCCGCGAGCTGCTCTTCCTGATCGCGAATAACGAGTGGATCAGGGCGACTTCGGAGATCGTTGACATCGCGCGGTCGGACGCGATTGAGACGACGATCGATATCGATGTTGACCTGGATCGCATTACCCACGAGGCCTTTCATGGCCGGACCGGTCAGATCTGGCTGCCGATCGTCGTGCTGCCGCCACTGCGGCAGCGACTGCCCGATCCTGAGCCGTTCTCGACTCTCATGGTCACCGACGCGAGCGGCTCACCTTTGATGACGCTGCCGCGAACCGATGTCAGACATCGCATCGCGGCGGCGCTAACCGAGATCATCATCACCGTCGCGGCCGCGAGACTCCCCGACCTCGGGAGCGGGAGCCAGCGCGTCAATGTCAGCAGGGACCACCGCCTTGTCCTGGCTGCGGCTGTCTACCGACTGCTGCGCGGCGAGACCGTCCCCGAGCCAGTGCTCAGGCACGAGGCGCACGCGAGGAAGTCCGCGCAGCAGTCGGCCGGCCGGGTCAATGGCGCGCGGGCGGAGGTCATGAGCCTGCTGGCACCGTTCTCGGCGCTACTGCCGGACGACGCCGCTGGCAGCGCCGGCGAGTCAGCTACCCGTCGGCTCGCCGAGCGAGCGATCCGCCTGCTCAGCGCTTTCACCGAGTCCGCTGTCGTAGTCGTCCCGGTCGCCAGGGAAGAGTCGCCGACGGTCCTGAAGGTCAGGCTGCCTGGCCGGGCCCTGCACTCGACCGAAGCCCGGTGGAAGGAGGCATTCGGGGGCGAGGCCCCCGACTGGCCATGGGCGCGCACCCAGCGCCGACGCCGGTTCTACCTGCCGTACTGGATCTTCCCGAGTGCCAGCTTGCATCTCGACGTCCTCTTGCCATCGGCCGACGCCGACCGCCAGATCAGGGTCAACCTGCCGGACGGCATCTCGCCGGATCCGACCAGGCCGCTGGCGATGCGGGCTGAACTTGACATCAGATGCGAGCAGGCGGCCTCCATATCGCATCTGGCCGCGGTGGCCTCACATGTGCTCGACGCCGATCCCGCCTGGCCGCCGCCGCTCGTGCAAGGGCTGGCCGACCTGGCCGGCTCCAAGGCCGATGACGCCTGGGCCTGTCTGCGTGACCATCACATCGGCGCTCACCCGGACGAACCGCCGCTGGAGCCTCAGGTAGCGGTCATTAAGACCAGGGCGTTCCGCCAGCGGCTCAACCTACTGGGCCTCCAGCTACGCGAAGTCGCCGAGAGCGGCCTGAGCGGCGATCGCAGGGAGGCTCTCGCCCGGGCCTGGCAAGGAGGCGGCTGGCTACGGGAGCCCATGCGACGCCGCACCTCGACCGACACCATCAACCCGGCGCTGGTAGCCGCTCGAGCACGAATGATCGAGGACGCCTCTCAGCGCGTACCGCCGACCTCAGCCGGGCTGGAAGTCCATATAGCCGTCACCGACTCGGCCTATTTCTCGACCGCGCGCCTGTCCGGCGGGATCAACCTGCTGCTGATGGCGGTGGAGCTCATCTTCCTGCCTCTGGCGCGGCACCTGGGCTTCAGCGTGACGCGGATCAGCGCCGAGGTCCTGGCGCTGGTACTGACGCTCTTCACCGCGATACAGGTCGGCCGGATCGAGCGTCCTGACCGGTCGACCCTGCGCGGCCTGCTGGTCCCGAGCGGTAACCCGCTGATCGTCATCTCGATCGTGCCACCCGTCGTCATGTCTGTGGCCATCGCGTTGTCGCGGTCCTACATCTGGGTCATAGCGTGGGCGGCTGGCTGCGTCCTCGCCCAGGGCGGCGTGCTGGCGTTGATATCCTTCGTGCAGCGCTGGGGACTCCGGCGCGGCCTGTGGCGCCATGCCCATATCCGGCCCAAGCCCATTATCGTGTTCTATACCGACCAGCCGGACTACTCCTATAGCAGCGTTGTTCACAGCAGCTGGTGGCGGCGCGCGACCGCGGAGGCGCTGCTGGTCGGGCGCCCGGCCTATGGCTATGTCGTCTGGCAGCACCAAGCACCGCAGACGTTCGGCTCGCTGCTGCACGGTGCCCGCCCGGCCAGCGACCCGCCGGCCACGCACGCACCCAGCCACCGGCTTTCTGAACTGCGGCATCTCCGCTCCGGCGGGAACCATCTCGGCGTGTCTCCGCTCGAGCAGCCGGCGAACGTGCTGGCCCTGCAAAGGTCAGGTACCTGGGCCCAGCTGCTGAACTTCGCCGTATTCCGCGACAAGCCCAAGGCGGACTGGGACAGCGCCGAAAAGGACATCGTCACGATTGAGATGGACTCGGGTCAGCTCACCTTGTTCGAGGACACGGCCGACACGATCAACGTATTCCTGGGCATCGAGCCTGGCCGCCAGATCTCCGTGCGCGAGCACCCTGTCACCTTGGTGCTATGCCTGGCCGCCCTGCGCGGCCTGGTCGTCCGGGAGACTCAGCTGCCGATCCCTCCCCCGATCGCTGACTACGTCAGTTTGCAATGGGCCCGGATAAGGATCAGCACGTTTCGATATGACCTTGAGCGTTCGGTTCAGTTCCTCGCTGATCTTCAGCACATGACAACAGCGGCCGTGGTCGCGCTTGAAACGCACTCGGGCGGGGTCTTGCGCGTGTTGAACCCGCACCGAACAGCATCAGCCGACATCGCCGCCGTGAACCAGGCCACGCACTCCGGTCTCGTCCTCGCCAGCGACCTCGACGTCGTCGCCCGGAGCCAACTCGATCGGCACGAAACCGCAGATGCCGCTAACTGGCGGGTCATGGCGCTTTGCGAGGACTGGTACATGGGAGTCGAGGGCCTGCTGCTGACCCGGCTTGATCCTGACCTCACGCTGCTTGGCCTGACCTCAGGGGTGCTGCATGGGAAGTCTGTGCTCTTGCTGCTCTGTCATCGCCCTGACGGGGCTCGCGTCCATCAGCCAGAACGACCCGAACGTGATCCCGCGCTGCCGGCCCCGGCCCCCTGCTTCGACCGCTGGCTATCACGGCCGACCCTCGGCAGCGCCCCGCCGCATCCGCTCCTGCGCGTCCACATGCGGGCGCCCGATCGCCCTGGCGCCACGCTCGCGATACTCGAATCGCTCCGTGAGGCTCTGCATGATCTGTCGCCTGATCTGCCCGAGTGGCGAGACTGGCACGTCTGGTACGCCAAAGCGATAGTTGAGAACGGCAATGTCGCCCACGTACAGCTGACCGTGACCCTTCCGGTCCCGACCGACCCCCACTCCGCCGACCGCCCCCTGGACCTGCTCGACCCAGGCGGCTTCGCCAAGATCGAGCGTCAGACGATGACGCTGCTCGCCCGGAAGGCGAACGAGGATCGCGTGGACGGAGATTCGGCGGATCCGGCCGCCGAGATCCAGTCGGGCACCATTGTCAGGATCGGGTTCGTGACCGCTCCGACCCTCGGCGAGCCGACCGGGACATCACCGTGAGCAAGCACCTCGCGATTACTTACACGGAGGCCATCAGCCTGCTCGGCGTCGACAGCCGTCTCGAGGCGCTCGACAGTGGCATCAGCCTCGCGCTCATAGGCGCGACGGCCGCCGCGCCGCTGGTGGCCCCGGTGTTCCTCGCGGTGAAAGACGAGATCATCAGCCTGCTGTCGCGACAACGGGCCGCGGCGAGGGAAAAGGCACTACGGTCGTCCGGCATCACGTGCCTCAAAGCCCTCGCGGCCGCGCACGCGGTGATCGTGGTGGCGTCGTTCATGGAGGAACTGTCCAAAGTGCTCGCCGACGTCCTGCCGACCCCGCGAGCCAGGCGGCAGCGCTGGCGCAAGCAGAAGGACAACGTGGACCTGGTCCGACTGCTGGTCCCCGACGACCACGGCCAGCGCAACCGATATGTGCACCTCGTCGACTGGGCGGACCAGGTCGGCATCGAACCCCCTGGTCCGGCCCGGCCTATCAGCGCTGTCCAGCCCGAGGTCCACGAGCTGGCGGTCAGATTCGCGAAGACAGCAGCGGATTTCCTCGACAAATCGGACTCTCGATTTACGGAGCAACAACGCGCCGAACTTCGCCGGTCGCTTGCCGATAGCCTGCCCGACAGGGTCAGCTCGGCGTACTTCGTGAACTGTCTCAAGCTGGCCAACGACGTCCCGCTGTTCTTGACCTGGATCTCGATCAGCATCTGGGAAGGGCAGTACCGGACGCAGCGCGAATGTAAGGAGATAAATGAGGCGCGGGCCGATCTCATACCGATCGAGCGAGATCGATCACCAGGAATGGCGGCCATGTCGCGCATGCAGGACTACATTTACGGAAAGCCCGCTACTCCGGCCGCACCCGCCGATGATAATGACATTCTCGTCCTGCACCGTAACTTGCAAGAAAGTCAGCTAGACAAGCCGATATTCCCGCGGGGCCGGACGATGGTAGCGTCTGACCCGTCATTCCCGACAGTGCGGTCGGGGTATATCAGCCCTCGTTTCCGCGTTTATGCGGCGAGCCGTTCCGATGACGCGAAATCGCTGGCCGACGACGCCTGGTGGCGCGAGAAGTTGCCGGAGGGCCGCGACCGGCGACCGGTCATGGATGGGATCGGCGCCTACCTGCTCGAGTACTTCTCAACGCCGGCCGCGGTATTCGGCCCCCTGGTAGTGCTCGGTCTGCCCGGCAGCGGGAAGTCGCTCTTCAGCAAGACCGTCGCCGATCTCTTGCGCACCGATCGCTATGTCGTCGTGACGATATCGCTGCATGACACCCCGCCCGGACATGGTCCGGGCACCCAGATCAACGTATATGACCAGGTCGACCGCTCCGTGCGCAGCCAGTCAAATGGCTCATATAATTGGAGGGAGCTTTCTGACCGGGCCAGGGACCTCACGATTGTCGTGATCTTCGACGGCCTGGACGAGCTATTGCAACTGCCCGGCAGCGAATACCTGGCTGGATACCTTGAGCAAGTCCAGAGATTCCAGGAAACAGAGGCAAATCTCAATCACCCCACGATCGCCGTGGTGACGGCGCGGACGCTCGTCATGGACGGCCTCTACCTGCCCGAGGCCGGTCAGTTCATCAGGCTGGAAGACTTCGACTCCCGTCAGGTCAGTGACTGGCTGAAGGCTTGGAATGACCAGAACGACAAGTACTTTAAGAACAACCGACTCAACAAATGCTCGCCCAAAACCATAGCCCCTTATGCCGATCTCGCCCGCCAGCCGTTGCTGCTCGCGATGCTGGCACTCTACGACGCCCAGGCCAACGCCCTCCAGGCCGACGGTGCCTTTTCAAAAGCTGGCCTGTACGAGCGCATCTTCCATGAGTTCACCATGCGTGAGCTAGCCAAAGGACAGGCGCTGACGCCGGAACACATGAAGCGACGGGCCGAGGAGTGCGTGGGCGAACTGTCGCTGGTCGCCGTCGCGCTGTTCAAGTCGGGCTCAAAGACGATCTCGGGCAAGGCTCTGGGTCAGGACCTGACCAGATGGAACGCGTCCGTCACCGCCGACGCCGCCACCAACCAGTTCTTCTTCGTCTACAGCCGTCCGCTAGGCAGTCCGGCCGGGTCCGAGGACTACGGCTATCAGTTCCTGCACCCAACCTTCGGCGAGTTCCTGGTAGCGCGGTCAATACTCAGAGCGCTCATCACCGCACTGCCTGCCGTCGACGGCGGTGATCGATGGAACCGGGACGAGTGGGCGGCGCGGCTCGTCGCCGATTTCCGTAGATACCTCGGCTATCACTCCCTAGTCGGCGCGGACCAGGTCATCGAGTTCTTTGTCGCCCTGAGCCAGGCTGAGCCAGACCTGAACGTGGTCATCCCGGTTCTGCTCCGCGCCGTCTACTCCGTGGTGAAGGACGAAGCCCCGTCGGCGGCCGGGGTGCTGAGCCTCAACCTGGTCTTCCTTGCCCTCGTGATCCGTGGCGGCCCGCTCGAACTCGGCGCCGACGCCCTCGGCGACGTCCCCGCGGACGGATGGCGAAGGCTCAGGGATCTGTGGGAGAGCACGCTCGAGCGAAGTGAGTGGGAGCTAGCTTCGGACTACCTTGAGCCGGGCCTCACCTATGCCAGCGACGGGGCCGTCGTTCTCAATCTCGACCGGCACGCCGACGTCACCTTGTCCTCTGGTGTGTCGGACATCGGCAAGGTAGCCGCCCGCAACGTCCTGGACGCGAGGATAAACGGGCAAGGGCAACGGCAGGCCGCTAACCGCGTCGCCCTGCTGATCGACGATGAACTGGCATCCGTTCCCGGTCGGCGGTCGCCCGGCGCCAGCCGGGCGGACCTGACCGAGATCGCCCGCAGCCTCGTCGGTGCCCCCCGGTAAGCCGCCCCGCCCACGACCACCGGCAACCGGCCGCAGTAGCGGCGCCTGCATCAGCCCATGTCAATTTGCTGGTGCTGTGAGGGCTTTGCTGGCGCCAGACCAGGCCGGCGGTCGCCCATTGCCAGTTAGGGCAGGTTGCGGCTGAGGTCTTGACGAAACATATGAACGTTCGTTTAATTTAAGGCATGGGCCGGATCGCAGGCGTCGCGGCCCCCC
>DATKFV010000059.1:0-61720 GCA_035511035.1 Streptosporangiaceae bacterium | reverse complement strand
GAAGGTGCGGCACGTCGCCGGGGCCGGTGACTAGGTGGGTGTGCGCGGGCGCTTGGCCGGTTGTGCCGATGACCTCGTCGTGTCCGCGCTGGCCGATCAGCACGATGTCGTAGTCCGCGGCGGCCAGCCGCCTGGCCTCGTGGTGCACCTTGGTCACCAGCGGGCAGGTGGCGTCGATGGTCCGCAGGTCGCGGCGGGCGGCTTCGGCGCGGACGGCAGGGGCGACTCCGTGGGCCGAGAAGACGGTGATGGCACCTTCGGGCACCTCGCTGACCTCGTCGACGAAGACCGCGCCCCGGTCCCGCAGCGAGGCCACCACATCGGTGTTGTGCACGATCTGCCTGCGCACGTACACTGGTGGGCCGTATCGCTCGAGCGCCGTCTCCACGGCCTTAACCGCGCGGTCGACGCCCGCGCACCAGCCATGCGGGGACGCCAGAAGGACCCTACCGACCGGCGCTGGCCCCCCGCCGGACTTTGCGGGACTGGACGGTCTGACCTCGCAGCCAGCAGGTCGCTCATCCATGTCCACTCCACCTCACGTCCTGACCCGGAATCTGGGCGCCGCAAGGACCGATCGCCATGGCCAGCCAGCACTTCGGCCACGCAGGCACCCACTCACCCTCACCTACGCCCAGGCCGCCTGGCCAGTTCACCCCGCTGCCCGGGACCCTGAACTCAGGTCAGGGTTGCGCCGACAGCAGCCGCTTGAGCGCTGGCGGCGGCGGTGGCCGCGTTCGAGGCGCTTGGTGCTGCCTGGGACATCCAGCGGGCCAACGCGCGGCTGCTGGCACTTGGGGTGCAGCGCCGGTGACCCAGGCGCCCTGAGCGCCCGGTGTCGGGGTGGGGCGCGCTCACGCCGACCGAGATGACGGTCGCTGGCCTGGTGGCGACCGGGCGGTCGAATCCCGACATCGCGGCCGATCCGGGTTCGGGCTGGCGGTGCACGCCGACCCCGCCGAACCTGGCACCGTATAACGAGGGCCGCTCAACGTCGTCCGCGACAATGCCGCGCCTCGTCCTGGACATGTACCGGCGCGCCTACGGGTCCAGCCGCTGGGCTTAGCGTGACCCGATCGCGTCGCCGATGCGGTGCACTCGGAGCGCGTTGGTCTTGCCTGGTGTTCCTGGCGGGCTGCCGGCGACGATGACTATCTTGTCGCCGGGCCAGCTGCGTCCTATGTCGAGCAGCGCTGTTTCCACCTGCTTGACCATGTCGTCGGTGTGGACGACGGGCGGAACGATGAAGGTTTCAACTCCCCAGGTCAGGGCGAGCTGGCTCCTGGTTTCGGGGAGCGGCGTGAAGGCGAGCAGCGGGATCGGTGACCGGTATCTGGCCAGCCGCCTGGCGGTTTCGCCGGACATGGTGAACGCGGCCAGGGCGCTGGCGCCGGTGATGGCGCCGACCTCGGCGGCGGCCCGCGCAATCGCGCCGCCGGTGGTCGTCGGCACCCTGGTGAGCGAGGGCGCGGCCTGAAGGCATTCGCGTTCCGCGGCGAGGATGATCTTCGCCATAGTCGCGACAGTTTCCGTGGGGTAGGCGCCGACGCTGGTCTCGGCGGAGAGCATCAGCGCGTCCGCCCCATCGAGCACGGCGTTGGCCACGTCCGATGCCTCGGCCCTGGTCGGCCTGGGGGCGGAGATCATCGATTCGAGCATTTGCGTTGCGACGATGACGGGCTTGGCCTTGTCCTTGGCCAGGCTGACGGCCCGCTTCTGCACCATCGGCACCTGCTCAAGCGGAAGCTCGACTCCGAGGTCACCGCGGGCGACCATCAGCCCGTCGAAGGCCTCAAGTATCTCGGGCAGTGCGTCGACCGCCTGCGGTTTCTCGATCTTCGCGATGAGCGGCAGCCTGGCCCCCATCTCATCCATGATCTTGCGCACCGGGGCGGCGTCATCAGGCCCGCGCACGAACGACAACGCGATCATGTCGGCGCGCAGCTCGAGTGCCCACCGCAGGTCTTGCTCGTCCTTGTCGCTCAGCGCCGGCACGCTGAGCCTCGCGCCCGGGATATTCAGGCCCTTGTGATCAGAGACCTGCCCGCCGACGCGGACGCGGGTACGAACCCGCACGCCATCGACGCCGGTGACTTCGAGCAGGATGCGACCGTCGTCGACCAGTATCTGATCGCCCGCCTTGACGTCTGCGGCCAGCTCAGGATACGTCGTCGCCGCCTCGGCGGCGTTTCCTGGAATATCCTCGCCGGTAATCGTGAATTCATCTCCTGGTCGCAAAATAACAGGACCTGAAGGAAAAGTGCCGAGGCGGATCTTGGGGCCCTGAAGGTCTACCAGCACGCCGACGCTGTGACCGGTCTTGTCGCAGGCGGAGCGCACGGCCTGGTACGCCGCGAGATGCTGGGCGTGCGTGCCGTGGCTCATGTTGAGCCTGGCTACGTCCATTCCCGCCGCCACGAGCCTGGCCACCTGCTCAGGACTATCAGAAGCTGGCCCGAGTGTGCAGACGATCTTTGCCCGCCGGCTCATGTGCCCTGCCTTCCAGCCGAATCGCTAACATTCGCTCCAGATTTTACAACCGGAAATGGCCTCAATATGGTCGTGTAACATAGAATTTACGTTTGTCTCGATTTCGGGCGCGCTGTACGCAAACAACGGGCACAAATCATCGGCGGAGATAGCGCCGCACCGACCGGTCAGCCAGGGCGGCGCGGCCCGCTGCCGGCGGACGTCGAGGCACTGGCCGCGGCGGCCCTGTCCTCGCCCGCCGTTACGACTAGCTCTTCGAGCCACTGCTGGCTGGCTATCGTGACCCGCGCGGGCACGCCGAGCTCACCGAGCAGTTCGGCGGCGGCGCCCATCTCGTGGGAGCGGCGCAGCGCGTGGCGGTAGCTGCCCTCCTCCATCCGGGTCGCGGTGTCGGCGCTCGCGGCGGCCAACTCGGCGGCGATGTGCTCGCGCATCCAGTCCTCGCAGCCGGCCGCCCTGGCGGCGACTAGCGCCTCGACGACCGCGGCGGCCGTGCCCTTGTAGAAGACGCTGCGGAGCAGCTTCCTCGTGGCGGCGGCGCCCGGCGGGCCCGGCAGGATCTCGGTGCTCGCGCCGCAGTCGGTGAGGATCGCGGCCGCCCGCCCGGCCCCCGTACCGCTGATCAGCATCGGCACCCGGTAGCCATGCCCGGGGACCGGCGCCATGATGGCGATGTCGGCGAACGGCACGCCGGCGTCGGCGGCGACCTGGCCGAGGCGCTGCTTCTGGCCGGCCGCAGCGGTATTGGCGTCGGCATAGACGGTCGGCCCGGCGACGCCAGCGAGCGCTGCGGCCAGTGCCTCGCCGGCCTCCGCCGCCGTGGTCAGGCTGAGCACGAGATCAGCGCCCCGGCAGGCGTCCGCGTCGCCGTCGGCCGGCTCGACCCCCGGCGGCGCGGGCACCACCGGGTCGTAGCCCTTCACCCGCGCGCCGGTTCCGGCCAGCCCGCGCGCGATGTCGCCGCCGGCCTCGCCGAGCCCGAGCACCGCGATCGTCCACCTGGCTGGGCCGCCGCTCACCGGCTCGCGCCTGCGTCCGCTGGACTGGCGACCGGGGGAGTGCCGTGGGTGTGGAAGCTGTCGATGGTCGAAAGGCCCCAGGCCTGGCCCTTGGCGCGCTCGGCCGCCGTCCATGACACTGGCTTCCAGTCCGGCGCGTAGACCAGCCGGGCGCCGGCGTTGCACAGCTCGATCCGGTTGCCGCCCGGCTCCCACACGTACAAGAAGAAGGTCTGCTGGATCGCGTGCTTGTGCGGGCCGGTCTCGATGTGGATGCCGGCCTCGAGCATGACGTCGGCGGCCTGCAGGATGTTCTCGCGCTGGTCGACCGCCATCGCCACGTGGTGCAGCCGGCCGGAACTGCCGGTCCAGTCGCCGGTGTAGACGAGGTCGTAGCCCTTGTCGCCGACCTGGTACCAGACCGCGGAAGGTGACCCGTCGTCGAGCACGATCTGCTCGGTGAGCCGGGCGCCGAGCATCGCGGGCATGAAGCTGGCGATCGCCTTCACGTCGGCCGCGAGGTAGTTCACGTGGTCGATCCTGCGCACGTTCGCGCCCCGGCCCGGATAGGGGCCGGCCTGGTTCTTCAGGGCCGGGCGCTGGCCTTCAGGGGCCGCGTACCACTCGGTCTGCCAGTACAAGCCCAGCTCGTGACCGTCGGGGTCGCGGAACAAGTACGTCGGCCCGATGCCTTCAGGCCCGTCGACCCAGCCGATGCCGTAGCCGCTGGCCTGGATGTGCGTGACCCGCCGGTCGAGCGCGTCCGGGCCGGCCGCGCGCAGCCAGGTGGTGCCGATGCCCGAGGCCGGAGCCTCGACCACGCAGATCGTGAAGCGCTCGTAGTCGTCCCAGGTCCGCAAGTAGGTCGACGTTCCGTCGCTGGCCACCTGGGACAGGCCGAGCAGCCGGACGAAGAAGTCGACCGTCTCGGCGGGCTTGGCGGTACGGAGTTGCACCGCTGACAGATGGGCGATGTCGCGGCTTCGTTCGCTGGGCATCTGCGCTTACCTCCTGGTGCGCTGGAGCGGAGCGGCGGCGCCGGTCCGGTGCGAGCCCTCGGCCGGCAGGCTGCGGAGCGACTCGATCACGCTGGTGATGTGGTCCCGCATGGCGCTCTCGGCCTCGGCCGGGTCGTTGCCCTCGATCGCGGCGACGATGCGCTCATGCTGGGCGAGCGAGACCGACGGCCGGCCAGGTACCAGCGACAACCTGAACTGATGCCGGACCAGCTGCGCCCGCAGCCGCTCGATGATGCCGGTCGCGGTCTCGTGGGCCGCGATCCGGCGGATCAGGGCGTGCAGCCGGGCGTTGGCGTCGCTGTAGCTGACCAGTTCGCCCGAGCTGACCGCGTGCCGCATCTGGCCGATGATGTCCTGCAGGGCCGCGATGTCGGCCGGGGTGGCCCGCTCGGCGGCGCGGGCGGCGGTGAGCCCTTCCAGCATCCGGCGGACCTCGGTAATCTCGATCGCCTCGTCGATCGGGATCGTCCGCACCCGCGCGCCCCGGTGGCGCTGCACGTCGACCAGGCCCTCGCTCAGCAGGACAGGGATCGCGGCCCTGACCGCGAACCGGCGGCATGCGAACCGCTCGCACAGGTCGACCTCCACCAGCCGCTGGCCAGCGACGAACTCGCCCTGCAAGATCGCGTCCCGCAGCGCGTCGAGCACAGCGCCCTCGTCGGCCACCCGCTAGCTCCCCTCGGGATCAGCGGCCAGCCCGGTCACCGGGTCGGCCCTGACGTAGCGGACGCCGAGCCGGTCGAGCTCGGGCCGCAGGCCGTTACGATCCAGGCTCAGCTCGCCGGCCGCGAACGCGGCCCTCGCGTGCTCTTCCCGCTCCTCGCGCCGCCGTCCTTGCTCGGCCACCTCGGCTACCCCCAGCCTGGGCACGACCACGACGCCGTCGTCATCGGCGATGACTGCGTCGCCGGGCATCACGATCGTGCCGGCGATCGAGATCGGCACGTTGACCGCGCCCGCCGTCGCCTTGACCGTGCCCTGCGCGCTGACCGCCCGCGACCAGACAGGGAACCTGGTGCTGGTGATCGCGGCGACGTCTCTGACCCCGGTCGTGGTGACGAGTCCGGCGACCTTGCGGGCCGCAAGCGCGGTGGTGATCAGCTCGCCGACGAACCCGTCGGTCGAGGGGGACGTGGTGGTGATCACGATGACGTCACCGGGACCGGCCTGCTCGATCGCGGCGTGCACCATCAGGTTGTCGCCCGGCGGGCACAGCACGGTGACCGCCGTCCCTGCGATGGCGGCGCCGGGCCACAGCGGGCGCAGGTCGGCGCCGAGCAGCCCGGTGCGCCCGGCCGCCTCGTGCACGGTCGCGACGCCGAGCCTGCCCAGCTCGGCCACCGTCGTCGCGTCGGCCTTCGGCGGGCCGACGACTACCACCGCTCTCACGCCAGCACCCCCGCGACCTGCGGGAAGACGCGCTGGTAGGCCTCGGCATAGGCGATCGACTTGGGCCCGCCGTTCCTGACCGCCTGCACGCCCCGCCGCTCGGCCAGGTCGTGGTAGTAGTGCGCGAGGTGCTCCTGTGAGCGCATGTGCGCCATGGCCGCGATCTTGCGGTCGAACACCGGCGTGATGTCGACGAGCACGTCCGGCTTGAAGCCGCACATCTCCGGCTGGTGCGGCTCGAACCTGAAGACCGGCGGCGCGCCGAGCGGGGGATGGACCGACTCGCGCCCGAGCGCCTGGGCGATCGCGCGGGACTGGATCGTGAGGTCGGCGGCCAGCGGGTGGTCGTAGTTGTAAGGGTCGGCGGCCGCGTGGGTCAAGATCACGTCAGGCTGGAGCTCGCGCATCACCTCGGCCAGCTCCAGCAGGAGCTGCTCGCCGCCGACGAGGGGGTAGTCACCCTTGTCGAGGAATCGCATGGTGGCGCCGAGCGCGTCTCCGGCCCCCTCTGCCTCCGCCTTCCTGATCTCCTTGACGCGGTGCAGCGTCATCCCCGGCTGCTTCCAGGCGCCAGGGGACTCGCCTCGCTCGCCGAAGGAGAGGCAGACCACGTGGGCCGAGCCGCCGGCCGCCGTGACGACGGCGATGTAGCCGCCCGCCCGCCAGACGAAGTCCGCCGCGTGGGCGCTGACGACGAGCAGCCGCTGGGGTGCAGGGTTGGTCACGAATCCTCCGGGAAGGGCGGGACGCCGGCCAGCAGCCGGCTGTTGGACACGATCATCGTCGTGATCTCCTGGTCGGCGAATCCGGCCGCGTGCAGCGCGTCAGCCATCAGCGCGAGCCCGTCCTCGACCGGTGGGTTGTGCGGCTGGCCGAGGTCGGTCGTCACGATCGTAGCCTCGGCCCCGGTGGCCTTGATGTTCTCGACCATGCGACCCCATTCATACTTGCCGGTGAACGGCGTGGTGAAGCAGCGCTCGAGGAACGCGCCCTGCTCGACCAGGGCCTGCTGGTCATCGAGCGACATGTCCTGCTGAGGGAACTCCGGGTGGGTGGCGACGACGTGCCAGACTCCGGCCTCGAACGCCGCGTCGGCGATGGCCCTCGTCTCGTAGGCGCTCAGGTGGCCGCTCGCCACGACCAGCTGGTGCCTGGCGGCCAGGGCGAGCACCTCCCGGGTCGCCGAAAGCGGGCGGCCCTTGGCATCGAGCACCAGCACCGGGTCGGTCGTGATTCCCTGCGCGTCGAGCTCGGCCTGCAAGGCCAGCCACATCGGCGGCGTCGCTCCCGGCGGCAGGTTGCCGTGCGTGGCCCGGTGGTTCTCGGCGTCCACGGTCGGCATCCACAACACCCGCGCGCCCTCCCGCGCCGCGATCTCGACCGCGAACGGGTTCATGCCGCCCACGGCCGCGTTGAGCGTCAGCGCCCCGATCGCGCAGACGCCGTCATCGAGCGCCTCGTTGACCACGGCGGCCCGCTCGGCGGTCGACACGTAGTGCGACTTCAGCACGAAGCCGCCCAGCCCGACCTCCTGGCAGCGGCGAGCCAGCTGCAGGTCGGTGACCCGGCGCTGCATCACGTCGGGCGCGACGTGCACATGCAGGTCGTAGGCACCAGTCACGATCTCGCGAGCCCATGACGAAGGCGTGGTCGTGGTCAGCACGGCGTACCTGCCTCAGATCACTTGTGTCGCCCATCACGTCACGGCCGGCTGATCACCACCGCTCGCCGAAATTGGCGACAATATTTCAAACAACTTCGGCAACGATAGTCAGCCGCGCCAAACCCGGTCAAGCGCCCACCAGAACCCGCCCGTCCAATAGCACGACGCCGAGCAGGGCGGGTCAGCGCCAACCAACCCCCACGCCGGCACGACGTGGGGGCCCTGACCCCCACGACGGCACGACGTGGGACCTGCGGCCTGCGCCAGGACGGCGGTGGCCCCACGACGGCACGACGTGGGCTTTGAGGCCTCGCGCTAGGACGGCCACGGACTCGGGCCACCCCCACGACGGCACGACGCGGGCCTGCGGCTGTGCCCCGACGGCGGTGGCCCCACGCGTGCTCCCTGGCCGGGGCGCTTTGATGACCCGTCGCGGGGCGCTCCGGTGGGGGGAGGGCTTGAGCGCGACGCTAGGCGGGGGTGTGGGAGACCGCTTCTACGTTGTTGCCGTCGGGGTCGCGGACGAACGCGCCGTAGTAGCCGGGATGGTACTCGGGCACCCGAAGGCCGGGCCGTGCGGCCGGCTCAGTGAGCCAGAAACGATCGGGGAGGTTCTTCGCCTACCTCATCTCCATGATCTTGTTATTTTGACCGGTCTATAGCCCGGAATAATGACAAGATCATGGACTTGAGCGCGGGGATTTGTTGCGCAATCGATTGCTGAGGGCGCCTTGGCGGTGCGCTCGGGCCAGGGGGTCCGGTTTCCCATGCCGATCATCGCGTACTCACGCAATTTTGCGGCCTGGAAAAGAAAGAGGGGAGCACCACGGGCTCAGGGTCAGCGGCTCGCGGGCTGCGCTCAGGCCGTGCTCACTTAGTCAGGTGGGCCGCCTCCAGCGCGATGACCTCGTTGTTGTCGCTGCCGACGTAGACGTAGCCGCCGGCCGCCACCGGGGTCGACTGGACGTCGCCGCCGGTCTGGTATTCCCACAGGATCTGACCAGTCATCGCGTCCGCGGCGTAGACCTTGCCGTCCTCGCTACCGACGTACAGCACGCCGCGGTAGACGATCGGGCTCGAGTCGACCGCGCGGCCGGTCCTGAACCGCCAGCGGACCTTGCCCGTGGCGGCATCGATCGCGTACACATCGTGATCGTCGCTCCCGACGTAGACGATGCCGTGGCGGACGAACGGCGAAGACATCACCGGGCCGCCGGTGGCCGCTCGCCAGTTGATCTGCCCGGTCGACAGGCGCAGCGCGTACAGGTCGTGATCGTCGCTGCCGACGTAGAGCACGCCGCCAGCGATCGCAGGGCTCGAGTCGATACCGCCCCGGGTGCGGGTCTTCCACTTCAAGGCGCCCGTGCGGGCGCTGAGCGCGTAGAGGTAGTGGTCCTCGCTGCCGAGGTAGATGTCCGCGCCGAAGGCGACCGGACCTGACTGCACCGTGCCGTTCGTGGCGACGCGCCACAGGCTGCGCCCGGTGCTGGCGCTCAAGGCATACACGTCGTTACTGCCATCGCCGAAATAAACCCGGCCACCGACGACGACCGGGCTGGAGTCTATGCCGCCGCTGACCTTGTGGCGCCACCTTACCCGGCCATTGGCCGTGTCGATCGCGTAGAACCAGCTGGCGTCGTTGCCGACATAAAGAGCGCCGCCGCTGACCGACGGCGTGGTGTCGATCTGCTTGCCGGTTCGCGTTGTCCAGATGACCTGGCCGGTGCCCGCGTTGATCGCGCGCATCACGCCGCTGTCATCGCCGATATAGACATAGCCCCCGGCGATTGCGGCGCTTCCATCGACTGACGTCTTAGTCGGGACCGTCCAGGCGAGGACCGGCAACTGAGAAGGTTGCCGGGGCGGCTTGGCTCGCCGCGGCCCTGACATCAGCGTCAACGCGAGAATGCCGACCACGACCAGCAACGCGACGCCCACGGCCAGCCCGCTGATGAGGGGGCGCCGCCGGATGGAACGACCCAGCCTGGCCACCGGTCCCTGACGGCCAGGCCGCCCCGTCCGCCCCGTCCGTCCCGGTCGGCCCGCAGGCCCGGCCGGCGCGGCCGGAGGCAGGGCCAGGATCGCGTCGAGGGACTTGAGCAGGCGATCGGTGTCGGCGGTGAACCGCTCGGGGCTGAGCGTGATGGCCTGGCGCTGGGCTAGCTGGCTCAGGCTCGCCGGAAGTTGCCGCGCCTCAGGCATCGTCGCGCCATCGACGAGGACCGGGATGACCCGGATCTGCCTGGCTAAAGCCGCCTCGATCTCAAGCCGCACGAAGTCGCTGGGGTCATCGATCCGCCGCCCGGCCGGGCTCGACACGGTGAGCCAGTGGCGGCCGATGACCGCGATCAGGATCGTGCACGACTCCAGGGCAGTGCCGATCGCCGCCGCGAAGTCATCGCCGGGATGAATAGAGTCGACGTCCTTGAATATCTTGTCCGAACCAAAATGACTGGCGAGCCGGTCGAACAGCCAGCCAGCCGGGTAGCTCGTGTCGGCCCGGCGGTAACTGACAAAGACTCCGCCGCGTCCCGGGATATGCAGCGATTTCATGCCGGCCTTTCAGTTTCTCGACTCCACCCGGCGAAAGGGCAAAGGCAGCCTGGCGACAATAGTAATCAATAGCCTGCGAACCGGATGGCCCGCACCGCCAGGCTAGCTCTCCGGGTAGATCTCCTCGACCCGGCGGATCTGGGTGACGACCCGGTCGACCTGGACGCCGTGCCGCTCGAAGACGGGCAGGATCTGGGAGGTGCTGTCGGATAGGAACGCGATCGCGCCGGAGGCGTCGCGAAGCCTGAGCCAGACCGCGATCCGGCTATGCGGAAGCGCGACCAGTCCCGCCACCGCGAGCTCGTCGTACTTGGCCTCCCAGGTCGGCACGATCCAGCTGCTGACCGGCGTCCCGCGCAGCCGCACGCCCCAGTCGAAGAAGTCGAGCCGGACCAGGCCACTGGTGATGACGTGCCTGCACATCACGCCGCCCCAGAAGTGCTCGTCCGGCTCGCCCGCGGGCGCGCCGATCACGCGCTTGTTGGCCGCCGCCAGCCTGATCCACATCGCCAGGCCTGACAAGCAGAGCGCGGCTAGCACGACGACCAGCACCGTCACAATGACCACTGATGCCTCCTACACCGCGAGCCCGCTCCCAGCAGCCGGTTATGCCGCGCGGGTGTCATCTGAGTATGAGCCGGAGCCTAGCGACGCGGCGCCTGCGGGCCGTCAGCGCATCCGCTAGGTCGTGGCGCACAGCCGGCCGAGCTCGGGCAGGCCGTCAGGCTGCAGCCGGTAGGCCGGTCCTGAGACCGACAGCGCGGCCACGCAAGTACCGCCCGCGTCGAAGACAGGCGCGGCAACCGCGACGAGGCCTTCCTCAAGCTCGGCGACGGCGGTCGCGTAGCCGTTAGCGCGGACCGCCTCAAGCTCGGCGTCCAGCGCCTCGCGGGTCGTGATCGTGTGCTCGGTGTAGCGCTCAAGCTGGCGCGGCACCGGGATCGCACCGTGCGCGAGCAGCACCTTCCCGTTGGCGACCGCGTGCGGCTTGGTCCGGCGGCCGGTCCAGCCGCCCGTGCAGCTCAGGATGAACGTGCTCGGCACCTCGGCGACGTTGAGGATGTTGGCGCCGACCGGGACCGCGAGGTTGACCGTCTCGCCCGTGTGCCTGGAGAGCTTGTCCATCGCGGCCTGCGTGGACGCGATCAGGTCGAAGCTGGCCAAGGCGAGCGTGCCGAGCCTGATGACCTCGGTGCCGAGCCGGTAGCGGCGGCCGTGTCTCGACAGCAGTCCAGCCCGCTCCAAGGTGGCGGCCAGCCTTGAGGCAGTCGACTTGTGCACGCCGAGCAGCCCCGCCATCTCCGTGACACCCAGTTCAGTGTGCGCTTCGTCGAAGCTGGTCAGCAGCGCCAGCACCCGTTCGACTGATTGATTGGTTGCGGTATCGACAACCTCGTTCTCATCCACGCAACAAATATGCGACGCGAACGGTAATCGCGTCAAGCCTACTCTTGACGGAAAGTTGCACTGGATGCTACACCGTTGCGGAGGGGGCACAAAATAACGCGTGCGAACGGTACAGGTGATGGCTCGTGAACGGTGCGCAGGAAAGGGCCAGCGTCGTCGTGATCGGCGCCGGGATCGTCGGGAACAGCCTCGCCTATCACCTGGCGAAGCTTGGCTGGACCGACATCGTGCTGGTCGACAAGGGGCCGATGCCCAACCCGGGCGGGTCGACCGGCCACGCGTCGAACTTCATCTTCCCGATCGAGTACAGCAAGATGATGATGGAGCTGACCAGGGACAGCGCCGACCAGTACAAGGAGCTGGGGGTCTTCACCCAGAGCGGCGGGATCGAGGTGGCGCGCACGCCCGAGCGCATGACCGAGCTGCGACGGCGCTGCACCGGAGCCAAGGCCTGGGGGATTCCCGCTGAGCTGCTCAGCCCGGCCGAGGTCGGCAAGCTTGTGCCCTACCTGGACGAGTCGGTGATCCTCGGTGGCGCCCACTTCCCGACCGTCGGCGTGGTCGACTCGCTGCGGGCCGGCACGCTGATGCGAGAGCGGGCGGTCGAGATGGGCGCCCTCCGCGTGCTCGCGGGCGCCGAGATCCTCGGCATCGACAAGACCGACGACGGCCGGGTCAGGGCCGTCCGCACCGCCAAGGGCGACATCGCCACCGACGTGTGCGCGATCTGCTGCGGCGTCTGGAGCCCCCGCATCGCCGCGATGGCCGGCTCGCACATCCCGCTGACCCCGATCGTGCACCAGATGATCAGCGTCGGCCCGATCGAGCTGTTCGCCGACACCGTCGGGGAGATCGAGTACCCGATCGTGCGCGACGTGGACACGAACATGTACGAGCGCCAGCACGGCGGCGACATGGAGGTCGGCTCCTACGCCCACCGGCCGATCATCGTCAGCCCCGACGAGATCCCCTCGATCGAGCAGTCCGTGCTCTCGCCGACCGAGCTGCCATTCACCCAGGACGACTTCGACCCCCAGCTCGCGGCGGCCCTTGAGCTGATGCCCGAGCTGCTCGGCGACGAGCGCGCCGGGATCAGGCACGCGATCAACGGCCTCATCTCGATGACCCCCGACGGCCACCCTGTGCTCGGCGAGCTGCCTGACGTGCCCGGGCTCTGGTCGGTCGCGGCCAGCTGGATCAAGGAGGGCCCCGGCATCGGCCGGGCGGTCGCGGAGTGGATGACCGGCAAGGTGCCGGGAATCGACATCCACGAGGCCGACGTGGCCAGGTTCTACCCGCATCAGCGCACCACCGCCCACGTGACCGCCAGGGCCCGCGAGGGCTTCAACAAGATGTACGGCATCGTGCACCCGGCCGAGCAGTGGGAGTCGGGCCGTCCGCTGCGGCTCAGCCCGGTCTACTCGCGCGAGCGCGATCTCGGCGCCGTCTTCATCGAGACCGCCGGCTGGGAGCGCCCGAACTGGTACGAATCCAACGAGCCGCTGCTCGAGCGCTACGCCGGCCAGCTGATGGAACGCGAGGGGGAGTGGGAGTCGCGCTGGTGGTCCCCGATCATCAACGCCGAGCACCTGGCCCTGCGCGAGCACTGCGGCCTGGTCGACCTGACCGCGTTCGCGATGTTCGACGTCACCGGGCCGCAAGCGCTTGACGCGGTCCAGTCGGTCGCCGTCGCCCAGCTGGACGTGCCGGTCGGCCAGGTCGTCTACACCTCGCTGCTCGACGAGGCCGGCGGCTTCAGGGCCGACCTGACGATCATGCGGTTGGGCCACCAGCGGTTCCGGGTCGTGACCGGCGGCGCCACCGGCATGGCCGACCTGGCCTGGATCGCCAGCCACGGTCCCGCGAGCGGGTTCACGATCACCGACCTGACCTCGGCCTGGACCACGATCGGCCTGTGGGGCCCGCAAGCCAGGACCGTGCTCGGCTCAGTCACCGCCGACGACGTCAGCCACGCGGGCTTCAAGTTCGGCACCTGCCGCCTGATCGAGGTCGGCGGCGTGGCCGTGCTCGCCTCCCGCATCTCCTACGTGGGCGAGCTCGGCTGGGAGCTGCACGCTCCGATCGAGCAAGGCGCCCGGCTGTGGGACACGCTCTGGGACGCCGGCCAGCCGCACGGCCTGGTCCCGGTCGGCATCGGCGTCTACGGCACGACCGGCCGGATCGAGAAGGGCTACCGGGCCTACGGGGCCGAGCTTGACTCCGACTACAACCTGGTCGAGGCGGGCATGACCAGGCCGTCGGTGAAGCCGCAGGACTTCGTCGGCAAGGCCGCCTACCTCGAGCAGCGCGGGACGGAACCAGCCGCCGTGCTGTGCACGCTGACGGTCGACGACCACAGGTCGGCGAGCGGGCAATTGCGGTACATGCTCGGCGGCGAGCCGATCCTGACGACCGGCGGCGCGCAGCTCATCGACGCCAAGGGCCGCACCTCCTACGTCACGAGCGCAGGCTCGGCGCCCTCGCTTGGCCAGCACCTGCTGATGGCCTACCTGCCACCGGCCTACGCGGCGACGGGCACCAAGCTGACCGTGGAGTACCTGGGCGAGACCTACCCGGTCACGGTCGCCGTCGCCGGGGCGACGCCCCTGTTCGACCCCAAGAACGAGCGGGTCAGGCGGTAGCCGGTGGAGATCCTCGTCTGCGTCAAGCGCGTCCCGACCGTCGGCGGCAAGATCAGCCTGACCGCCGACGGCCAGCAAGTGGACACCAGGATGTCCGGGTTCACGATCAGTCCCCACGAGGAGTGCGCGGTCGAGGAGGCGGTCCAGCTCACCGAGCGGCTCGGCGGTACCGTGACCGTGCTGACTCTCGGCCCGCCCGAGGCGGCCGACCAGGTCAGGGACTGCATGGCGCTGGGCGCCGGCGCCGGGGTGCTGCTCGAGGCCGGCGATCAGGAGTGGGGACCGATGGCGACGGCCGACGCGATCGCCTGGAACGTCGCCCGCTTGACCGAGGTCAGCGGCGGCTACGACCTGCTCCTGTTCGGCAACGAGGCCGCCGATACCGGCGACTACCAGGTGCCGGTGCGGGTCGCGCACAAGCTCGGCCTGCCCTGCGTGACCGGCATCAAGCACCTGGAGGTGCAGGGCACCGACGCGGGAGACGGCCAGCGCATCCGGGCCAGCCGCGAGTACCGCGGGCAGCGGGAGAGCTTCGACCTCCCGCTGCCCGCGGTGGTCAGCGTCAAGGAAGGCATCAACCTGCCCAGGTACCCGTCGCTGCCTGGCCGGCTCCGCGCCAAGCGCGCCGCCATCGAGCGGGTCTCGCCACCCTGGCACGCCGATGGCGTGCGCACGCTCGGGCTGCGGTTGCCAGACCTTCAGCAGCAAAATGCCCGGGTACTCGGCGCGGGCACCGAAGCGGTGCCCGCCCTGCTCGAACTGCTCGACGAGCTTGGAGTGCTGTCATGACCGTGCTGTGCCTAGTCGAGCCGGACGCGACGGCCGGGGCCGGGCTCGCCGACGCCTCGCTGCGGGCGCTCGCGCTGGCCGGCCGCCTCGCTGAGTCCGGCGGCGAGAGCCTCGCCGCCGCTCTCGCCGGCGAGCCGACCCCAGATCAGCTGGCCGCGCTCGGCTCGGCCGGCGTGACCGACGTGCACGCGATCACCTCGCCCCGCCTGTCCGGCTACGCCCCGGCCGCTTTCGGCCGCTCGATCGCGGGGCTGCTCCCGGTAGCCGCCCCCGCCGCCATCATCGCCGCCGCCACCGACCACGGCAGCGAGGTCATGGCCCACCTAGGCGCGATCATCGGCCTCGACCTCGTCGCCAACTGCGTCGAGGCCACCTGGTCCGACGCCGGCGGCTGCGCGCTGGTCAGGTACCGCTGGGCCGGCAGCCTGCTTGAGGACGCGGTCCTTGACACCAGCCCGGCCCTGCTGACCGTCGCCACCGACGCCCCAGGCTCCGCGCCGACGGTGGCGGCCGGCGGTGCCCCGAAGGTGCACCAGTTCGAGCCCGAACTGGCCGACTCCGACCTGCTGGCCGAGGCGACCGAGTCGGCCGTCGGCGGCGGGGCGGTGTCGCTGGCGACCGCGCGGGTGGTCGTCGGCGGCGGGCGCGGCGTCGGAGGCCCCGAGGGCTTCGCCCCGCTGGAGGAGCTCGCCGACCTGCTCGGCGGGGTAGTCGGCGTCTCGCGGGTGGTAACCAGCCAGGGCTGGCGGCCGCACCGCCAGCAAGTCGGCCAGACCGGCACGAAGATCGCGCCCGAGCTGTACCTGGCCTGCGGGATCAGCGGCGCCATCCAGCACATGGCCGGCTGCCAGGCCGCCAAGCACCTGGTCGCGATCAACACCGACCCCGACGCGCCGATCATGTCCCGCGCCGACTACGCGGTCATCGGCGACCTGAGCCAGATCATCCCGGCCCTGGTCGCCGCCATCCGCGCCCGTTCGTGACGAACGTGCCGCGCAGGGACAGATCGCCGGCCGTGTTACCGTTGCGATACGGTTTATTTCGGGCGGTGGCGCAATGACGGGCACTCGGCCGCCGGAGAGGTTCCGGCCGCTGCGCGAGTTGGGGATCGTCGTGATAGGCGCGGACGCTCGTCCGCCCGACGGGCATCTGCCAGGCATCCCCTACCTGGCGACCCATACCCGGCCTCCGAGCCTGTGCCTTCTCGCCATCTCAGGCATCGCCCTGTTCTCGATCATCGGGAATGTCTCTACCGGCCCGGTCGGCACGCCCGCGCCGCCACCCGTCAACGACACGATCCCGTTGGTCGCGCCCGCGGCCTGGTAGCGCGACCTTTCACTCGTCATCTCGTCGGGAACCCGCCCACCGCCCGCATCGATCCGCAGGGAGCGACACCATGACCGTCACCCAATCCGCCGCGACCAGCAAGCTCGCCGACCGGATGTCCAGGCTGGGTACCGAATCAGCCTTCGAGCTGCTCGCCAGGGCCAGGGCGCTCGAGGCCCAGGGCCACAAGATTATCCACCTGGAGATCGGCGAGCCCGACTTCGAGACGCCCGCGCACATCACCGACGCCGCGATCGAGGCGCTGAAGGCGGGCTACACCCATTACGTGCCCGCACCCGGCCTGCCACAGCTTCGGGAGGGCGTCGCCGAGTTCCTGTCGAGGACCGGACGGCTGGAGACGACCCCGGACCGGGTCGTCGTCACGCCGGGCGCGAAGCTGATCATGTGGAACCTGATCCTGGCCACCTGCCAGGAGGGCGACGAGGTGATCTACCCCGATCCCGGCTTCCCGATGTACGAGTCGATCACCCGATTCGCCGGCGCCACCCCGGTGCCGCTGCCGCTGCGCGAGGAGAACGAGTTCCGGCCCGACCCGGCTGAGCTGGCATCCCTGGTCACGCCCAGGACCCGGCTGCTCGTGCTGAACTCGCCGCACAACCCCTGCGGCTCGGCGCTGAGCCCGCAAGACTGCGAGGCCATCGCCGAGATCGCGATCGCCAACGACCTGCTCGTGCTGTCCGACGAGGTCTACTGGGCGATCAGGTATGAGGGCACGCACACCTCCGTGCTCGACGTCGAAGGCATGGCCGAGCGGACCGTGCTGCTCGACGGCTGGAGCAAGTCGTTCGCGATGACCGGCTGGCGGCTCGGCTTCGGCGTCTTCCCGCCCGCGCTGGTCGAGCCGATCTGCCGGCTCGTGATCAACTCCGTCTCCTGCACCAGCGCGTTCAGCCAGATGGCGGCGCTCGCCGCGCTGACCGGCCCGTGGGAGCCGGTCGAGCAGATGGTCGCCGAGTTCCGCACGCGGCGCGAGGTCATCGTGGCCGGGCTCAACGCCATCGACGGCGTCAGCTGCGTCATGCCCGGCGGCGCGTTCTACGCGTTCCCCTCGGTCAAGTCGTTCGGCGTGCCGTCCAAGCAGATCGAGGAGCACCTGCTCATCACGGCCGGCGTCGCCGCCCTGTCCGGCGCCGCGTTCGGTCGCTATGGTGAGGGCTACCTGCGCTTCTCCTACGCCAACTCGGTAGAGGCGATCCAGGCCGCGCTGGACGCCGTCGCCGCCGCCCTACCTAGCCTGGAAGGCTGACGTGACCGATCACCGCCCGCCCGTCCTGGTCACCCGCCGCCTGCCCGCCGAGGGACTTGAGCGCCTGAAGGCGCACTGCGACCTGACCCTCTATGACGGGGAAGGCGCGATGCCGCGCGAGGCGCTGCTCAGCGAGGTCGCCGGCAAGGCCGGCGCGATCACGCTGCTGACCGACCGGGTCGACGACGAGTTCCTCCACGCGGCCGGCCCGGACCTGAAGATCGTCGCGAACTACGCGGTCGGCTTCGACAACATCGACGTCGACGCCTGCACCAGGCACGGCGTGCTCGCCACGAATACCCCCGAGGTGCTCACCGACACCACCGCTGACATGGCGTTCGCCCTGCTCATGGCCGCGGCCAGGCGGATCGCCGAAGGCGATAGGTTCCTGCGGGCCCGCACCCCGTGGATCTGGGCGCCGCTGATGATGCTGGGCCAGGACATCCACCACCGGACCATCGGCATCGTCGGCTTCGGCCGCATCGGCCAGGCCATGGCCCGCCGGGCGGCGGGCTTCGACATGCGGATCGTCTACTACGACGCGTTCCGCCCGCCCGCCGAGATCGAGCAGGCCCTCGGCGCCGAGTTCCGCGAGCTCGACGACCTGCTCGCCGAGTCGGACTTCGTCTCCTTGCACACGAACCTCAGCCCGCAGACCCGGCACCTGATCAACTCCGCGCGCCTGGCCCAGATGAAGTCCACGGCCGTGCTGGTCAATACCTCTCGCGGCCCGGTCGTGGACGAGCAGGCCCTCGCCGCCGCCCTCCGCGACGGTGAGATCTTCGCCGCCGGCATCGACGTATTCGAGCGCGAGCCCGAGGTCCACCCCGACCTCCTCGCCTGCGAGAACGCCGTGATCGTCCCGCACCTGGCCTCCGCCACCGTGCAGACCCGCCTGGCCATGGCGAACCTGGCCGTCGACAACCTCTTCGCCGCCCTAGACGGCAAGAAGCCCCCCACCCTCCTCAACCCAGCCCTCTGGACCCGCCAGTCCGACCCCGCGGCCGGGGGAGCAGTTCCAACCGCAACGTAGTCCCGGAGCTGCTGTTCCAACGACAACTGCGGGACTACGTTGTCGTTGCGGGCGACCCGGCGCGGCGACGGCGTCAACTTCGTGACGGCTGTCGGCGTCTAATGCATGCGTCGCCGATCCGGTTTGCAGTCGCAGCGGCGACCACGCGGACGCCGGGAGGGACAAGAGTGCGCAGGCGAATGGTGGTGGCGGTTTCGGCCGTCACGGCAACGGTCATCGGGCTCGGCCTGGCGACGCTTTCTGGCCTGCCCGCCGACCGCGCATCGGCGCTGACCGCAACAGCCCTGACCGCGTCAGCCTCAGGCGCCGCGGCCAGGACGACCGTTGGCGCTCGCAGGACCGCGCCGCAGTGCAACGCCATCGTCGCCCGAGCGCCGACGCTCGGGCGGATAGCCACCAAGATGCTCCAGATGCCCGGCCCGCCGTTCGGGGTCGCGGTCACCCCCAACGGGCGCTGGGACCTGGCGGCCGGAGGCGGCCTAGTCGTGGTGGTAAGGAACACCGGCTCGGGCGAACGCGTGGCCCACGTGATCAAGCTGCCGCCAGGCCAAGGAGCCAGGGGCGTGGCACTTACCCCGGACGGGAAGTACCTGCTGGTCGCTGACCTGAGAGCGGGCGCGGTCGTGATCGACGTGGCCAGGGCGATCGCCGGCAAGCCGGACGCCGTGCTTGGCACGCTTGACGCGCCCGCGCCTGCCCAGGGTGCGTTCGAGGTCGCGTTCTCGGCCGATGGCCGGTTCGCGTTCGTCACGATCGCGGGCGACCAGGAGGTCGCGGTCTTCAACCTCGGCCTGGCGCTGAGCGCCGGTTTCGGCCTAGCCGACTACGTCGGCGCGATTCCCGCGGGCCAGTCGAACGTCGGCATCGCTACCTCGCCCGATTATCGCTGGCTCTACGTGACCAGCGAGGCGTCCTCACCTACCTCCAAGCACGGCACGCTCTCGGTGGTGAGCATGGCCAAGGCGCAGACCGATCCGGCCCACTCGGTCGTCAGCACGGTAGACGCCGGCTGCCGCCCGGTCCGGGTGTTCGTGCCAAGGAACGGCAAGACCGTGTGGGTCTCGGCCAGGCAGAGCAACGCCGTGCTGGCCTTCTCCGCCAGCCGACTGCTGACCGACCCGCGCCACGCCCTGATCACCTGGGTCAGGGTCGGCGTGCAGCCGATCGGCCTGGTGACCGTGAACTGCGGATCTCAGCTCATCGTCGCCGACTCGCACCGGTTCAAGTCCAATTACGGCCCACCCAGCCTGGCCGTCGTCAACGTGCACGCCGCCCTGACCGGGCATCCGGCCCTGGTCGGCTACCTGCAGACCGGTCTTGACCCGCGCCAGCTAGCGGTCGCTCCCAACGGCAGGCTTCTGCTCGTCGGCAACTTCGGCTCGGGCCAGCTCGAGACCGTCACCCTGACCCATCTGCCCGGTGCGAGCAATTCCTGCCGCGCCGCGAATGACGGCCGGTAGTACGCGCCATACTCGCCGCGTTCGCCCTGTTATCTTGGAACTGACCTCGATCCGTTCCAAGGTTTCGGTCGATATCCGCTTGCGGGGGGGCATACGGATGGCGTTCCAACCAGCGAATCGCCGCTGGCGGTCACTAACGTGCGCGGCAGTAGCCGCGTCGCTGCTCGGGTGGGCCGCTAGTCCCGCATCGGCCGGTCCTCCGGCCAAGGCTGCCGTATCCGGCGTCGCCAGCGCGTCGGGGCAGGCCGCCGGGCGGGCTCACCTACCCGGCCCCGTGTGCGGCACGAACCAGGCCGGTGACCTCGTCTCTTGTCCGCCGCCGATCCCGCGAGCGCAGTGGCCAGCCGGCGCCAGGAATCAGGCCGTCGTATCCCAGCCGGTCGATAACCTGGCCGCGCTGGTCGACACCAGAACCTGGACGAGCAGCGGGGGCAACACCTTCCCTGGCGCTGACGTGCCGTTCGGCATGGTGCAGTGGAGCCCGGATACGGTGCCGCACCGGAACACCGGCGGGGGATACACCTTCAAGGACCACAAGCTGTGGGGTTACAGCCTGACCCATGTCTCGGGGCCGGGCTGCCGCGCGGCCGGCGACATCCCGATCCTGCCGATGACCGGGCCGATGCCGCGCGGTGACCTGACCACAGCGACGACGCCGTTCACCAATGTCGGAGAGATAGCGCAGGCTGGCTACTACTCGGCCCGCAGCAACGGTCGCCAGAGCATCACCTCGCAGTTCACCGCGACCACGCACGCGGCCATGGCCAGGTTCACCTTTCCCAGGACGAATGAGGCCGACTTCCTGTTCAAGCTCTACGGCAGCGAACGCGCCGACTTCGCCCCCACCGCGACGATCGTCGGAGACCGCGAGGTGGCCGGCTCGGTGACCACCGGGGGCTTCTGCGACGAGGGAAGCAGCTACGGCCCGCAGCTGTACACCGTGCACTTCGACATCATCTTCAGCCGGCCGTTCACCGCCGCCCGCATCAGCACCGAACCAGGCAAACGCTACCCAGGCTCGGTGTTCCTGACCTTCGACACCAGGGCCGACCGAGTCGTTCAGGCGCACGTCGCCATCTCCTACGTCAGCGTCGCTAACGCGCGCGCCAACCGCGCCCGCGAGCTGTCGGGCTGGGACTTCGGCTACTACAAGGCGAGGGCACAGCAGGATTGGAACCGCCTGCTCGGGGAGATCAAAGTCTGGGGCGGCAGCTACGCCCAGACCCAGGAGTTCTACAGCCTGCTGTACAAGGACCTGCTCCAGCCCGACATCATCAGCGACGTGAACGGGCAGTACGTGGGCTCGGACCAGAAGGTGCACACGCTGGCCCGCGGCCAGGCGAACCAGTACGGCATGTTCTCCGGCTGGGACATCTACCACTCGCTGGCCCAGCTCCAGGCGATGCTCGACCCGTCAGCCGCCAGCGACATGGCCCAGTCGCTGGTCAACTACTACGGCCAGAACGGCATCCTGCCCCAGTGGGGCTACCTGAACCTGGACAACTACGTCATGGTCGGCGACCCCGCCGACGCGATCATCGCCGACTACTACGCGTTCGGAGCCAGGCACTTCGACACCGCCAAGGCGCTCACCGACATGCTCGCCCAGATCGGCACCGGCAACTCCGTCCGGCCCGGCGAGGCCGCCATCGAGAAGTACGGCTTCCTGCCCCAGAACACCGGTTACGGATGCTGCCACCTGCACGGCGTCGTCGCGGCCCTGCTCGAGTACGACAACGCCGACTTCGCCCTGTCTCGGTTCGCCGCAGCGCTTGGCCGTCCGCACGCCGCCGCCAGCTTCACCCGGCAGGCCGGCGACTGGGCGAACTTGTTCGACAGCGACAACGACCTGCTGACCGCGCGCCGCACCGACGGCGCCTTCCTCGCGGGCGTCACGCCGACCACGAGCGCCAACTACGTCGAAGGCGACGCCGAGGAGTACCTGTGGGACGTGCCCGACGACTACGCGGGCCTGTTCGCGCTGCTCGGCGGCGACGCCGTGGTCGTGCCCGAGCTGGTCAGCTACCTGTCAAGGCCGGACGCCCGCGGCGACTACGCCTACCTCGACAACGAGTTCGACCTCGGCGAGCAGTTCGCGCTCGACTACGCCGGCGACCCGGCCGGCACTCAGCTGGCCGTCAGCACGATCAGGGACGACCTCTACCGGCCCGGCCCCGACGGCCTAGCCAACAACGACGACCTCGGAGCGGAGAGCTCCCAGTTCATCTGGGAGATGCTCGGCCTCTACCCGGAGAACCCCGGCACGCCGGCCCTGGTATTGACCAGCCCTGGCTTCCCGCACGCCGTCATCAGCCCGCCCGGCGGGAAGAGCATCACGATCAACGCGCCCCAAGCTGGCCCGCACCGCTTCTACGTGCAGTCCCTGACGATCAACAGCGTCCCCGACACCAGGCTCTACCAGTGGTTCGGCAAGCTCGCCGCCGGTGCAACTCTCGACTGGACCCTCACCACGCAGCCAACCAGTTGGGGCACTGCCCCAGCGGACGCGCCCCCGTCTTACTAGTGGTACGTTCCGGCGAGCCTGCCCAGGTGTGCTTGCCGCCACTGCTCGGTCATCTTGACCTGGTTGAACGTGAAGATGTGGAAGCCGGCGACCGCCGCCCCCGGCGCGACGACCTGCGGGGCGATCCGGGTCAGCAGCCGGTCGGGGTCGTACGCGCCCGGCGTGCCCATCCGGGCGAACCAGCCAGTGTGCCCCGCGAGGAACCGCGACGACTCCGCGACCCCGATCTTGGTCGCCATCTTCAGCAGCCTGGCCCGGTCGATCGGCCCGGCCAGGCCGACGTACAGCGGCAGCGTCACGCCCCTGGCCCTGATCCGCCTGATCCAGCCGCGCAACACGGCCGGGTCAAAGCACAGGTTGCTGACCAGGTAGGTCGCGTGCCGGCGCTTGTCCCACATCGCCTGCACGGTGACGTCATCGTCGATGATCGGGTGGCTCTCCGGGTAGCCGGTGACGCCCATATCGGCGAACGGCCGTCCCAGCTCATTCAGCTCCTCGAGCAGCGCGAGCGCGCTGTCGTAGGCCCCGGCCGGGGTCTCGGCGTCGCCGGCCGGGATGAAGACGTCGCTGATTCCGGCCTCGGTGAGCCTGGCCACGACATCGGTCAGGTGAGCCCGGTCGGTGACGAGCCGAGCCGACAGGTGCGGGACCGCCTTGTAGCCGTGCCCGGCAAGCGAGCACGCGAGCGCCAGCGTCGGCTCAAGGCCCTTGACCGGTGAGGCGGTGACGGTGACGGTGACCTCGGTCGGCACGAACTCGAGCACCGTCTGCTCGGTGCTCGCGGTCGGGAGCACCTCGTAGCGCGACGTGGCCAGGAGGGGCGCGAGCTCCCGCAGTCCGGCTCTGCTCATCGTTGCTCCTCCGATCGGGGTTACCGCCCTAGATCCCTATCGCGGCGGAAAGGCAAGCTGCTCGACGAAAGCGTCATTGAAGTCGGCCCGATCCGATAGCTCGACGTAGCGGACTTCGTCGAGCAGGGCGAGCGCCCCGGCCCGCTCGCGCAGGCTCAGCAGTGCCATCTTCGCCCCCTCACCAGCGACGTTACCCGCGCTCACGATCCGGGGGACCGGCAGCGCGGGCACCAGGCCGAGCCTGATCGCGGCTGAAGGTGACAGGTAGCTGCCGAACGAGCCCGCCAGCAGCACCTGCTGCACGTCCCGCTGGGCCAGGCCCGCCTCATCGAGCAGGGTGTTCCAGCCGGTCGCGATCGCCGCCTTGGCGAACTGAAGCTCCCGCACGTCCCGCTGGGACAGGTAGATCGAGTGCTCCACATCGCCGGATGAACCGAGCCACTCGAGCACGAACACCCGCTCGGCCCCGCGCATCGTCAGCCGGCCGGCCAGGGCAGGCGCGATCTCGGCCGCCTGCTCTTGCGGCACGAACCGGCCGCTGTGGTCGAGCAGCCCGACGCTGACCAGCGCGGCGACCGCGTCGACCAGCCCGGAGCCGCACAGGCCGACCGGGGCGACGTCGCCGATCACGCCGAGCGCGAGCCCGTCCGGCGTCACCGACACGGTCTCGATCGCGCCGTCGGCGGCCCGCATGCCGCACTTGATCGCGGCTCCCTCGAAGGCGGGGCCGGCCGGGGCGGCGGTCGCGATCAGCCAGTCCCGGTTCCCGAGCACGATCTCGCAGTTGGTCCCGATGTCGATGAAGAGCCTTATCCGCGCGTCCCTGTTCATCCCGGCCGCGAGCAGCCCGGCCGTGATGTCGCCGCCCACGTAGGCGCCGAACGCGGGGAACACCATGGCCCGCGCCTGCGGATGCACCTCGATGCCAAGGTCGGCCGCGCTGATCTCGGGCAGCAGCCGCGCCGCGAGGATGAACGGCGCCACCCCGAGCGGCTCAGGGTCGATGCCGAGGGCGAGGTGCGTCATCGTCGCGTTGCCTGCCATCGCGATCTCGTAGACGCTGGCAGGGTCGACGCCGGCCTGATCGCACACCTCCTGAGCGAGCTCGTTCATGCTCTGCCAGGCGAGGCCGGTGAGCCGGTCCAGGTTCGCGGGATCGAGCATCACCGAGCTGATCCTGGTGATCACGTCGGCGCCGAACGACTGCTGCTTGCTGAGCATGGAAGCGACCGCCGCCGGCGTCCCGGTACCGAGGTCAAGCAGCGTCGCGACCACGGTCGTCGTGCCCAGGTCGAAGGCGATCCCGTACAGCACCCCGGTCGTGTCGCCGGGCTCGACGGCGATCAGCAGGTCATCGACGACCACGGCGGTCACCTTGTAGTCGGCCGCCCGCAGCGTCCGGCCGATGGTGCGCAGCACCGGCAGCGGTATCCGTACCTCAAGGTCGTCCAGGGCGGCGACGACCCGCTCGGCATCGCTGGCCTGGTCGGCCAGCGACGGCTCGCCCAGCTCCAGGTACCGTTTCTGCACCGCCGGGCGAAGGATGACCTGGCGGCCGACCCCGACCGTGGCCGCCTTGGGCCTAGTGGTCAGCGGCGGCACGTCGACGGCCAGGTCGGTCGCGGTCACCACCCGGCACGCCAGCCGCCAGCCGTCCCGCAGCTCATCCGGGCTGATCGCGCGGGCGTCGAGCGGGGACACCGGCGCCGCCCCGCTGGTGATCCTGACCTTGCACTTCTTGCAAGTGCCGTGCCCGCCGCAGGTCGAGTCGATCGCGATCCCGTTCCAGCTCGCCGCGTCGAACAACGTCACGCCTGGCGGCACCCGCACGACCTTGGGGCCCGGCGAGAACTCCAGGTTGACTCGCGCCGGCGCTCCGCTCACCGGGACGGCGCCGTCGGGCGCGTCCGCCAGAGCAGTCACGGGCTCGCCCGCTGCGCCTGTGCTTGCTCAGCCTGTGCTTGCTGAGCCTGGGCCTGGGCCGCCCGGTGCCCAGCGATCCAGGTCGCGCCCCACTCGTCTCGGTTCAGCAGCAGGTCGGCCGCCTTGCAGGCCCTGACCAGCTCAGGCGAGCGGGCGTCCATGATCGCGCTCGTGAGCCCGGCCGAGATCGCGATCGGCAGGAACGCGCAGCCGATCGCGATCCGGTCCGGCATGCCGAACGAGACATTGGAGGCGCCAAGCGTCATGTTCACGCCGAACTCGGCGTGAACCAGCGCGATCGTCTCCAGCGTCTTGCTCACCAGCGAGGTGTCCGCGCCGACCGGCATGGCCAGCGGGTCGATCACGATGTCCTCGATCGGGATGCCGTACCGGCCGGTCGCCACGTCCACGATCTTGCGGACGAGCTCGAGCCGCCGCCGCGGGTCATCGGGGATCTCGGTCTCGTCGTTCGGCAGCGCGATCACGGCCGCCCCGTAGCGCTTGACCAGCGGCAGGATCGCGTCAAGGCGCTCGTCCTCAGCGGTCACCGAGTTGACCAGCGCCTTTCCCGCATGCGCGCCGAGCCCGGCATCCAGCACCTCGACGATCGATGAGTCCAGGCACAGCGGCAGGTCGGTCCGGCCCTGGACCAGCTTGACCGCGCGGACCATCAGCTCGGTCTCGTCGGCCAGCGGCGCGCCCATGTTGATGTCGAGCACCATCGCCCCGCCCGCGACCTGCTGGTCAACGTCGATCTCGATTCGCGACAGGTCACCCCTGCGCAGCTGGTCCTGGAAGATCTTCCGGCCGGTGGGGTTGATCCTTTCCCCGATTATGCAAAAAGGACCTTCGCCGCCGATGACGACTTCCTTGCTAGCGGAGCGAAGCACGGTCTCCATCGGGAATCCCTCTTTCAGATTCGTGCCAGTGCGCGGCGCTGCTCGAGCAGTTCCTTCGCCCGCACCACCGCCGCCGAGGCGTCGGCCGCGTACCCGTCGGCGCCGCACACGTCGGCGTACTCCTGCGTGACCGGCGCCCCGCCGACCATCACGATCACCTGGTCGCGGATGCCCTGCTTCTCGAGCATGTTGATGTTGGCCTTGAACATCGGCATCGTCGTGGTCAGGAAGGCGGAGAAGCCGACGATGTCCGGCTGGTGCTCGCGGATCGCGGCGACGAACTTCTCCGGCGCGACTTGGACGCCGAGGTCGATGACCTCGAAGCCGGCGCCCTCGAACATGATGTTGACCAGGTTCTTGCCGATGTCGTGCACGTCGCCCTTGACCGTGCCCATGACGATCTTCCCGATCGTCTGCGCACCGGTCTCGGCCAGCAGCGGCCGCAGGATCTCCAGCGCCGCCGCCATCGCCTTGCCCGCGATCAGCATCTCGGGCACGAAGAAGTCGCCCCGCTCGAACCTCGCGCCGACCTCCTCAAGAGAGGGGATCAGCGCCTCGTACAGCAACGCCTCGGGACCGAGGTCCATCGCCAGGCCCTCGTTGGTCAGCTTCAGCACCTCAGGCCGGTTGCCCACCAAGGTCGCGTCGTAGAGCTGCTTGAGTAGTTCGTCGCGGGTCACGCCGCACCCTCTTTCATTCGCTGGGGGCTGAGGTCTGCTTCCTCGGGCCGAGCGCCGAGACCTTCTTTCCTCGACAGGTGGCTAGGGTCATCTGTTGCGGGCCGCGCGCCGAGACCTTCCTTTAGCCGGTAGCCGAGTGTCACGGACATGGCATCGGCGGCCGCCACGCAGCTGGCGGCGGCGACGGGTATCTGATCGCTGGTCAGCCGGGATGACGGCGCCGACACCGACAGCGCGGCCACGACCGCGGCACCATGCCCGGCATCCCCGGCCGAGGCGACCGGGGCGGCGATCGCGACCAGGCCGGGCTCGAGTTCCTCGTTCGTCACCGCGTAGCCGCGGCGGCGCACCTGCTCAAGGTCCGCATCGAGCACGGCCGGGTCGGTGATCGTGCGCCGGGTCCGCTGCTCCAGCTTGCCCGGCGGCAGCCGCATGGCGCCGTAGGCGAGGAGCACCTTGCCGAGCGCGGAGCAGTTCCCCGGCACGGACAGGCCGACCCAGTTCGTGCCGCCGATCAGGTAGCGGCTGTCGACCTGGGCGATCTGCTCCACCATTCCGCCCGGGCGGGCGACGCCCAGGTTGATCGTCTCGCCGGTCTCCTCGCCGAGCTGGTCGAGGAACGGCTGGGCGACGCTGATCAGGTCGGTCTCGGCGGTGCCGCGAGAGGCGTAGGCGACGAAGATCTCGCCAGCCCGGTAGGCGCCCTGGGCGTCCCTGCGCACCAGGCCGTTGCGGTTCAGCGCGGTCAGCAGCCTGGACGTCGTGCTCTTCGACAGGCCCGTGGCGGCAGTCAGCTCGGTGAACGTGAGCGCGTCCGGGCACTGGACCACCGCGCGCAGCAGCTGCGCTGCCCGGTCTACCGCCTGCGTTCCGTTCGGGCTGGTCACTGGGGCCCCTTCTACCGCGAGACGAACCGGGACTAGCCCGTCCCGCCCCTTTGGCATAACCAGATCTTGACCTTAAGAGTTGTCCCATATCGTGGAACAAGGTTTTACTATATGATCCTAAAGTCAGGTATTGGTCAGGTCAAGCGACCGTCAGCCGAGGTGGCCATGTTCCAGAACCAGATGCCCCGTTATGAGATCCTTTCCGCTGACGCCGTCGCCGTGCTTGACCAGGGCTGGCGCCGTATCGTCTCCGAGGTCGGCATCCAGTTCGCCAAGCCCGAGGCGGTCGAGCTGTTCAAGCAGGCCGGTCAGCGGGTCACCGGCGATGTGGTGCACCTGGATCCTGAGTTCGTGCTCGAGCAGGTCGCCAAGGCCCCGCGCGAGTTCGACGTGCAGGCGCGGAACCCCGCCAACAACGTGCACATCGGCGGGGACCAGATGGTGTTCAGCGGGGTCTATGGCTGCCCGTTCGTGCGCGCGGGCGGCGTGCGCAGGGACGCGACGCTCGACGACTTCCACCGACTTTGCAAGCTGGCGCAGGCGTACCCGCAGCTGGACTCGGCCGGGGGAGTGATCTGCGAGCCCAACGACGCGCCGCTGGACTCGCGGCACCTGGACATGATCTACGCCTTGCAGACCGTGACCGACAAGTTCTACATGGGCAACGTGGTCAGCGGCCCGAACGCGGCCGACACGATCAAGATGACCGAGATCCTGTTCGGCGGCCGCGAGTCCATCGAGCGGACCCCGGCCACGATCTCGCTGATCAACTGCAACTCGCCGCTGCGCTGGGACGACCGGATGCTGGACGCTCAGTTCGAGTACAGCGCGGCCAATCAGCCGGTCGTGCTGACGCCGTTCCTGCTGATGGGCGCGATGTCGCCGGTCACGATCCCGGCCGCCCTGGTCCAGCAGCTCGCCGAGGCCCTGTCAGGGATCGCGCTGTCCCAACTGATCAGGCCCGGCTGCCCGGTGATCTTCGGCTCGTTCCTCTCCAACATCGACATGCAATCAGGCTCGCCGAGTTTCGGAACGCCAGAGTCGGCAATTGGCCTCCTCTGCACCGGCCAGCTAGCCAGGCACTTCGGCCTGCCGTTCCGCACCGGCGGCGGCCTGAACGCCAGCCAGACCTGCGATGCCCAGGCTGCCTACGAGTCGCTGATGACGTTGCTGCCCACATTCCTGGCCGGGACCAACTTCGTGATGCACGCGGCCGGCTGGCTGGAGGGTGGCCTGGTCAGCTGCTACGAGAAGTTCATCGTGGACATCGAACTGCTCCGCATGCTCCAGGTCGAGTTCACCCCGCTGGAGATCGACCCCGACTCGCTGGCGTTCGGCGCCCACGTCGAGGTCGGGCACGGCGGGCACTTCCTGGGGGCCGAGCACACGATGGAGCGGTTCAGGACGTGCTTCTACCGGCCGTTGCTGTCCTCGACGGCGAACTACGAGCGCTGGCTCAAGCTAGGCGGCAAGGACGCGACCGCCCGTGCGACCGACATCTACACCAAGGCACTCGAAGACTACGAGCAGCCCCCCATGGACGACGCGATCCGCGCCGAACTAGCGGACTTCGTCTCCCGCCGCCGCACCGAACTCGGCGACTAGCTGCACCTGGCTCGTGCTCGCCGACGATAGGCTGAATGACGACTGAGATCAGCCGACCGGCGGAGGTTCTGATGGAACGACGACAGCCGTTCATCAGCCGCGTCCGCCTGCGTAATTACAAGAGCATCGGCTCCTGCGACGTCAACCTAGGCCCCCTCACAATCCTCATCGGCCCCAACGGTAGCGGCAAAGGCAACTTCCTAGACGCCCTAGCCTTCCTATCCAGAGCAGTCGAGACAACTCCGAACCAGGCCATCACCGAACGTGGCGGCATAGAAGCCGTTATCCGCAAGGTGCCACCTTCGGCCGATAGCTTCGAAATCCAGGTCGAAGTGTCATTGCCTCAGGGTGAGGATTGGACACGCGGCACTTACGGCTTTAAAGTCAAGCACAATACTCGTGACGGTACTTTCGATGTTTACGACGAGACTTGCGAGCTTGCAACTCAGCCTGAGACGCTTCGATTCGAAGTTCGTGAAGGCGTGGCTCACGACTATCTAGGCAAGCGCTTGCGACCGTTGCTACCTAAAATAGAGCCAAACCGTCTTTACCTTCAGTCGGCGGCGGTGATCACTCGAGACTATGGAACCCTCGCCAACAGTGGATCAGGCTGAGCTGACATCCCGCTTCGAACTAGATCTGGCCCGAAGGACCGCTCCTTCCTTTGACAAGTTTTGCCGCGACGTCGAAGGTTTACTGGGCGTGGTTAGGTCGTAAGGCGGTTCCGTTGGCGACCGCAGACCTCTGGGCGAAAGGAAACCCGTACTATGATCAACTCTAAATGATCATAGTACGGGGTTCCTATGGTCAAACTTCGCGGGATGACATATATGTCGTCCAGAATTCGTCGGTAGCCCGTACCAAGTTGGGCCAGGGCAACTGCTTAGTATTGGAAGCCCCGGCTGGCCTCACCCTTACCGCAGTGGCTGCCCGTACGCAGGTCATCGACCATTCGCCATGCCGGGTTTCATACCGTTCGCGAACTTCTAGTTTTCTCCTACGAAAAGATCTTGGAGGTACCTCGGCGGAATTACAAGATCTTGAGATTCTCATGGGCCATAGACCGGCGATAGTCTCATGATCTTCTTTGTCGCGCAGAAGAATCTCCGAGATCTTTCGATTCGAGCGTTAGCAGCCAAGCTGCGATCCTGACCCATATGGTCCTGGCCGGCTGGTCCCGCTCCTTCGCGAGCGGCCGTCAGGACACCAGCCACTGGTGGCCGTTCCAGTGCAGGATCTCGCCGGCCTCGGGGGCACTAGTCGGCTGGGCGTAGCCGACGGCCCAGCAGTCCGCCGCGGAGACGCATCGCACGCCGAACAAGTCGTTCGCCTCCGTGCTCTGGATGCCGGCCGGATCGGGAGCGAACGCCACCGTCCACTTGGCGCCGGTCCAGCGCAGGACTTCGTTCAGGAGCCCGTGGCTGATGCCTGCGTTGTAGCCGACCGCCCAGCAGAACTGCGGGCTCGCGCAATTGACGCCGATCAGCTCGTTATTGGCGCCCATGGTCTTGCCGTCAGGCTCGGGCGTCGCGACGTGCGACCACTTCTCGCCGTTCCAGTGCAGCGCTTCGTTGAGGTAGGTCGAGCTGCTGCCGAGGCGGCCCTGGATCCCGACTGCCCAGCAATTGTCGGGCCCGGTGCACGACAGGCCGGAGACGCCGGTGTAGCTGCCGGGACCGGTGCCACCTGGGTGCGGAACGGTCGTATTCGACCACTTCTTGCCGTTCCAGCGCAGCATCTCGTTGGTGATGCTGAAGGCGTTGTTGCTGTAGGAGCCGGCGTACCCGCCCGCCCAACAGTCGGCGGGGGAGCCGCACCGGATCGCGTCGAGGCCGTTGACCTGGTGCTTGCCCGTTCCCGCCGGGTTGGGAACGGTGACCTGCGACCACTTCTTGCCGTTCCAGCGCAGCATCAGATTGCCCGAGTCAACGTAGGTCAGCGACCTCGCGTGCGAGCCGACGGCCCAGCAACTGGCTGCCGACGTGCAGCCAACGTCTGTCAGGTAGCTGACCTGGTCGTTACCTATCCCGCTTGGACCGGGCGTGGCGACCATGCCCCACTTCTTGCCGTTCCAGTGCAGCGCCTCGGGAAATTCGGACGTGCTCGTGTCGTAAAAGCCCACGGCCCAGCAGTTAGCCGCTGACGTGCACCGCACGGCGTACAGCTCGCTGATGTCGCCCCTCTTGGTCCCGCCCGCACTCGGCACCGCGACCTCAAACCAGCGCCCGCCGGTCCAGTGCAGCGCCTCGTTCACCTTGGCATCGTTGCTGGTGTCGCGGAACCCGACCGCCCAGCAGTTCGCGCTGGACGTGCAGTACACGCCTTCGAGTTCTCCGGCCGGCGACGTTGCCTGGGGGACAGGGCCGACCGCGGCCAGGCCGCGAAGATCGCACGAGGCTGACAGCCGCAAGATCGCGCAGCCGCTGATGCCCGCGCCGGTGGTGCCGCTCACCGTGCGGCTCACGTCGCCGGCGTCCGCCGACGTGGCCCCCATGGCCCCCATGGTCGCCACGCTGACCACGCCGACCACGCCGACCACGCCGACCAGCGTCGCGCGCCACCGACCCCAGCTCCGCGATCTCAGTCCCCTTCTCATCGACTCACCTCCGTGCTCACGGGCTGACCAGCCACTTAGTGCTGTTCCAGTGCAGGATCTCGTCGCGCTTGGGATGGTCGGACTCCTCGGCTAGGCCGACCGCCCAGCAGTCCTTGGCCGACGCGCACCGGACACCGTAGAGCGTGCTGGACGACGTGTCGTCCACCGTGCCGCCGGGGTCGGGGGTATTGACCACGACCCACTTGGTGCCCTTCCAGTGCAGGGCCTCGTTCGAGGCGTAGCTGGTCGGGCTGACCGCCCCGAATTGGCCGACCGCCCAGCAGTTCGATGCCGCCGAGCAGCTCACGCTGTCGAGCTCGTTCAGTGCGCCCGTGCTCATGCCGTCCGGGTCGGGCATTGTGACCAGTGACCACGTGTGGCCGTTCCAGTGCAGGGCCTCGTTCAGGTAGTAGCCCGATGCGCCATCACCACCATAGGTTCCGACCGCCCAGCAGTTAGTCGCTGACGTGCAGGACAGGCCGCTGAGGGCGTCGTAGCTGCCTGGCAGCAACGGGTTGGGATCGGGAGCGTCGGCCACCGACCATTTCTTGCCGTTCCAGGCCAGCACCTCACCGACGACGATGAGCTGGTCGCCGTAAGCACCGGCCGCCCAGCAGTCCTTAGCCGACGCGCACCGGATCGCGTTGAGATAGTTCTGGTCGCCCATGCTGGTGCCGCCCGGATCAGGCGTCTTGACCTTCGACCATTTCTTGCCGTTCCAGTGCACGGCGAGGTTGTCGGTCTCATCGGAGAGGAAGTTGCCGTACTCGCCGCCGGCCCAGCAACTGCTCGCTGAGGTACAGGCGACGTCGTACAGTTCGCTGAAGTCGCCGCTAGAGTTCGTGCCACCGGGGTTCGGCGTGCCGGACGGGGCCCATTTCAGCCCGTTCCAGTGCAGCGCCTGCGTCAGGTCGACCTCGCCCTTGTCGTAGTAGCCGACGCTCCAGCAGTTCGAGGCCGACGTGCAGCGGACAGCGTACAGCTCGCTGAAGTCCCCGTCCTTGGTGCCGCCTGGGCTCGGCACGGTGACGGTGTACCACTTCTTGCCGGTCCAGTGCTGGACCAGGTTAACTTGAGCGAAGCTGCTGATCTCGTGATCGCCGACGGCCCAGCAGTTGTCCGACGAGGTGCAGAAGACCCCGTCGAGCTCGCTGGCTGTGGGGATGATGTCGGGGCGGGCGGAACCTGCAGGGCCGGCGATGCCTGCAGGGCCGGCAAGGTGCGACGGCCCGGCCACGGTGCTTCCCATGGCGGTGCTTCCTATAGCGGTGGCCGCGACTGTAAGAGATACTCCGGCCAGCATTGCCCCCCGTCGCCACAAGGTTCGTACCGTGCCCGTGCTCGTCATACCGCCGTCACCCAGCCCACCGGCTCGTGCTCGCCCAAGCCACCAGCGACCCGCTCACCGCGCGTAGGTCCGACGCTACGCAGCTCAGGCACAGCAAATCAATAAAGTGAACTATGTAGGTCATCTCCCGTTCCACACTATTTCTGATTGTTCCGGGCCGTTCCACTCCGTTCCATTGCGTTCTTAAGCATTTCGTCATTTTGTTTAGTGGCCTCCGCCGCGCGGCGAGGGTGGTCGCGGATCGCGTGGGCGCCTGATCAGACGGCGTCAGGCGAGTATCGTCTTGTTTGTGGAGACCGTCATCGTCGGTGCACGCGGCAGCAAGCTCGCGCAGCTCATGGTCAGGGAGCTACTTGACCATCTCGGCTCGTGCCCGGTCATGCGGTTCAAGCTCAAGGTCATCACGACCCAAGGCGACCGCGACCGCCGCAGCCCGCTGCGGGAACTTGGCGGCGAGGACGGCGGCGGCGTCTTCACGAACCAGCTCCAGGAAGAACTGCTCGCCGGGCGGATCGACCTCGCGCTGCACTCGCTGAAGGACCTGCCTACGGCCTGCGCGGAAGGCCTGGCGCTGGCGACGACCCCGCCGCGGCACGATCCCAGGGACGCCCTGTGCGGCTCCACCCTCGCCGCCCTGCGGCCAGGCGCCAAGGTCGGCACCGGCTCACCCCGCCGCATCGCCCAGCTCAAGGCCCTCCGCCCAGACGTCACCGTGATACCGCTGCGAGGCAACGTCCCCACCCGCCTCGCCAAGCTCAAGTCCGGCCTGGACGCGGTCGTGCTCGCCGCCTCCGGCCTAGAGCGACTCGGGGCGAGCGATGCCATCACCGAGTTCCTCGACCCGCAGATCTTCCCGCCCGCACCCGGCCAGGGAGCCCTCGGCGTCCAGGTCAGGGCGAGCGATCGGGAACTGCTGGCCATGCTTAACTCCTACGGCGACCCCGACTCCGACGCCGCGGTCCGAGCCGAGCGAGCGTTGCTGGCCCAGTTGCACGGCGGCTGCTCGGTGCCTGTCGGCGCCTACGCCGAGCTTGCCGGCGGAGAACTCAGGCTCAACGCCCAGGTAACCTCGCCCGACGGCTGCCGCCTGATCGCCGGCACCGCCACCGGCACCGACCCCGATGAGGTCGGCCTGAGCCTGGCCGCGAGGCTACTCGCCCAAGGCGCCGACGAGATCCTCCGCGAGATCCGCCAGCCGATCTAGCGCCAACGCAATTCTCCGGCGAGGTCAGGGTTGGTCGCTGGGCACGGCCAGGGCTGTCGGTGGCAGGTCGAGGGCGGCGGCGAGCTTGGCGGCCGTCCGCACGTGGCAGCGCGGCGAGACCTGGCGTTCCAGGTTCGCGACCGTCGCCGGGCTGATTCCGGCGCGATGCGCGAGCGAAACCTTCGACAGGCCCCGTCCGGTCCGCAACTCCCTGAGCTTCGCGCCATCCAGCCTCACGAGCCAGTACCGGTCGGCCACCGCCCCGGCGGCCACCCCGGCGGCCACCCCGCCGGCCACTCCGGCTTCCGCCATCATGGCGCCTCCTCGGCCGCTATCTGGTCGATCGGCGGGATCACCGCGAGCACGCTCCGCTGTTCTCCTTCGCCGGGGACGCTGAACGTGGACGAGAGCGCCGTCACCACGTCGAGACCGCGGCCCGACTCGCTCTCCAGGTCGGCGGCCCGCACGCTCGGCTCGGTCGGGCCGCCCTGATCGGTGACGAGGACGGCGACGTGCTCGGCGCTCAACCTGGCCAGGTGCACTCCGAAGGCGCCGCCAGCGTGCCCGCTCGCGGTATGGGCGATGGCGTTCGCGGCCAGTTCAGAGGCCACGAGCACGGCGTCGTCCAGCGCCGGATGGCCGCCGAGTAGCGTCCGGACGAACTCGCGCACGGCCGCGACCTGGTCCGCAGTGCCGACGAACACGCGCGCCTCGTGCACGACTCCTGGCATGAAGTCGCACTTGCTGGCCAGCCAGGATGCCGCCGCACCCGGCCAGGCCGACGGCGCCTCGCCGATGTCCGCTTCCGGGCCGATCACGGCTACCTGAACCTCTCTCCCTGTGACCATTGCCGTAAGAACCAATACCTTTCCGCAAATAAGACGAGGAGCCTGCTGCCTCGCCAAAGAGCATCAAACCCGGCAGTCGAGCTGCCGTGTTCCCCGGTCCATTCCGCCAAATTTCCGCGACACACGCTCCTCTGCAATTGCTATACACCCCATGATCGCGGACCGCGGGTTAAAGTGCATTCGTGGCCAGAGCAGATAACATCACCGAGCACTGGATGTCAACAAGGCGCAACGCCGCGGAATTGCGTAAAGCACTGTTCGGCGCGAAGCTTACTGACCTGATGGATCAGCGCGATATCACTGTTCAGGCGCTGGCCAGACAGGTACCGTGTGATAAGGCGCAGCTTTCCAGATACCGAACTGGACAGCACCTGCCGTCGGCGACGATAGTCGCGCGACTCGACGATCTTTTAGGAGCAGGAGGCGAACTCGTGGCTTTAACCAGACGCGAAGCACTCACCAACGCGGGCGCAATTGCGCCACTCGCAATTATGCCAGGCAGCCTACTCGGCCTCCTCGGCGAATCAGCAGCCAGAGTCACGACTCACCACCGAATTGATGACGTCGGAGTCGATGCCCTGGCCAATCTGCTGGCCGCTTATCGCGCCGCCGATGACTCGCTGGGTTCACTGGCAGTGCTTGCCGCCGCCCGCAGCCAACTCACCGACATCGAGAGACTCGTGACTACCACGAGCGGGCCAACTCGCACGGCCTTGCTGGATGTCGCCCAGCAGTGGTCTCAGTTCGCGGCGTGGCTGTGCCGGGACTCCGGCGACCTCGCCGGCGCCCACGTTCTTCAGCTCCAGACACTCGAATGGGCGACCGAGATCGACGACCGCACCATGATGGGCACCATACTGGTCGAGCGAGGATACGCGGCGCTGCAATCTGACTCGGTGCGGACGGCCACAGCGGCCGGGCAGGCCGCCCAGCGCCACCCAGGAACAGCGTCCGGTCAGCGTGCGGGCGGCGCGCAACTCGAAGCGCGGGCGTACGCGCTCATGGGTGACTATCCGGCCATGGAGAGGACGCTTGGCCGCGCCGATCACCTGGTCGAGTTGTTCGAAGACCATCCCCAGGACCGGCGCCCATGGGCTTACTGGATGTCGCCGACCTTGTTCACCTGCGACCGCGGCGTCGTTCTCGCCGCCGCCGCGATGACGAACCCGCGCTACTGCGCTCCAGCCGTCACCGCGCTCAAGTCCGGCCACGCCGCACTACCGGAAAGCCAACGATCATCAGCCTGGGGCGGCCTCTACCTGGCTCACCTAGCCAACGTCCATGCCAAAGCCGGCGACCTTGAGCAGTCGATCGCGACCGCCCTCACCTGCGCCGACATCGCCACTCGCACTGGTTCGCCGCGCCTGATCGCCATGCTCACCCAGCTCAACACCGGCCTAGCCCGCCGCTATCCAGGCGACCCCCGCGTCATGGCACTCACCGAAGCCCTTACCTAGGAAGGCCAGCATCGCGGTCGCCAGCAGTCCCCGAGTCCCAGCGGGTCATTGTCGGCGACGATCCGACCAGGACCTCCAGTTCCGGCGGCAGCAAGTCGGGGACGAGCATGTACGCCGTCAGCCGCGAGTGCCCTTCCAGCACCACCAGCCCACCGCCAGGCCCGGTGGTGACCAGGATGAGCGGCAGAAACACCGCGCCAGCGGCGAGCGCCTCGGCTAGCTCGAGTGCCCCGCTCGGGAAGCCGAACGGCGCGAAGCCGGCGCGAACCCGAGGAGCGGCATCGACCGCTAGCCGAGTCCCGCCCGCCGCACTGCTACTCCGCACCCACCGCACTCCGGGCACTCCTCGCATCGAATCCCCAGCCGTTGTCAGTGGCTCCGCCTAGCCTAGACAGCGGCTGGGAGGTGGCCTGGATGGCTGACGAGCATGACGTGCGGCGGATCGCGCTGGAGCTGCCGGGCGTCGAGGAGATCGACTGCGATGGCTTTGACTTCCGGGTCGGCGGCCGTGGGTTCGTGTGGTCCTACCCCGAGTACCGGCCCGGTCACCGGCGGGAGATCCGCGCCGATATCGCGGTGCTGTATGTCGGTGACGAGGCCGAGAAACAGGCGCTCTTGCTCGGGGAGCCCGACCTGTTCTTCACCGCTCCCGGCTACGACGGCTGGCCGCTGGTCATGCTGCGGCTGGCCGAGGTAGCCAGGGAACGCCTGGACGAGCTGGTCACGGACGCCTGGCGCATGCGCGCGCCCCGTGAGCAGGCGACCGAGTTCGACCGCGCCGGCTGAACCGGTTACTGCACCTCGGGCGAGGCCGACGTGCCAGCCGAGGTCGGCGCGAAGTCGAGCGCGCACGAGTTGATGCAGAACCGCTGGCCGGTAGGCCGGGGCCCATCGTTGAAGACGTGGCCCAGGTGCCCGCCACAGCGACGGCAGAGCACCTCGGTGCGGCGCATCAGCATGGTGAAGTCAGACCGCAGTTCGACGGCCTCGGCCACGACCGGCTCATAAAAGCTCGGCCAGCCGGTGCCAGACTCGAACTTGGTGCCCGAGCGGAACAGTTCGGCCCCGCAGCCCGCGCAGCAATACGTCCCGTCGTCCTTCATGTGCACGTACTCGCCGGTGAACGGCCGCTCGGTGTGGGCGTGCCGTAGCACCCGGTACTGCTCTGGTGATAGCTCCTGCCGCCACTGCTCGTCCGACTTGGTAATTTCTGGCGCGGCGGCCACGCCAGACTTGTTGCGACGCATGATGGTCCCTCCCGCGATCGCGTGATGAAGGCCGGGCCCCGAGTTCCGGTCACCCGGCCACCCGTGGAAACAAGCCCTCCACCCCGCAGCATTCCGCGCGCCCGACCCTCAGCCGCCGCCCCTCGGTCAGATCCCGGTGTAGCTCACGACCTCGCGGCCCTCGGGGACGACCAGCCGTGATCCCGAGGCCGCGAGGCTGGGGAAGTCGGTCACCACGGGCGCGGTCTTTGCCGACAAGACGCGCCGCCCGCTACTGAGCCGGTAGCCCGACAGCGAGCCGCCGCGACTGACGTCCCAGACCACCCCGCCCGCGATGATCGGCGGGCCCGCGCTGACTCCGGTGACCGACCAGAGCTTCTGCATGACCGGTGCCGCCCCGCGCTTGCCCGGCGTGATCCGCAGCGCGCGCAGGCTCGAATAGCAAGAGAACACGACGGTATTGCCGTCCACCGCGTCCCCGCCGAAGCCGCCCTCGCAGACGCGCTCCGAGGAAAGCTGTCCGCCGGTCCCGCCCAGCTTGGCGCCGTCGAGGACGTAGCCGATTCCCTGCTTGCCGACCTGGAAGATCAGATCACCTGGCAGTAGCGCCGGTGCGGTGGATCCAAGGTCCTGGTCGTTCGATGAGAGGTACTTGAAGTCGCTGGGCGTGAACCGGCTCTCGACCGTCAGGACCTGGCTCAGCCGCAGCACGCTATCGGAGTCGTCGACCTGGTCAAACGGCGTGCCATTGCCGGTGGTCACGTAGAGGCTGCCGGCCAGGACCGACTCGCCCGGCGGGGCCCAGATGCCCGCCTGCCGCTGGTTCAACGTCGTGAAGCTGACTAGCGGCCCCGACCCGGTGACCGGTGCCCCGACGACCCGCCCCTTGTAATCCGAGCAGTCGCCGTACAGGCCGCCGAACGGCACGTAGACCCGCGAGCCGAGCAGCGTGAGCGCGCCCCGCTGCTGCTGCGCCCGCGGGTCGCTGCCGCTGACGTCGATCGGGCGGCTCGTCACCACCTGGCCGTCGCTCAGGTCAAGCTCCCACAGCCGGTGCCGGAACGTCGGCTTGCTCGTGAACGTGACGAGCCAGACGCGTCCGGCTGCGACGTCAGCGACCGGGGTTCCCGTGATCCCCGATGGCTGGACATTGCCGCACGGCAGGCCGCTGGGCACCGGACTGGCCAGGTGACGCGACCAGCGGACCGCTCCGGTGGTGGCGTCGAGCGCGTAGACCGTGTCGTTCTCCGTGGCGATGATCACCTCCGAGCCGACGACGAGCGGCTGCGCGTACACCGCCCCGTCGACCTTGGTCACCCACGACCTGCGCACTTGACCAGGTACCGGGGAGCTGACCGAGACCCCGCTGCGCCCGGCCGTGCGATCGTAGGTCGGCCAGTCCGCCGCCAGGCCGCTACCTCGGTGAGCCGGAGCAGTCGGGCTCGGTGTGGCGGGGCCAATCGTCGTGGTGGTCGGGCCGCTTGACGTGGCGGCGCTGGACGATGCCGGGCGACGGGAGGCGGGCGGAGAAGCAGGGCCGGGCGGGGCGCACGCCGCCGCCGTCAGCACGACGCCGACGGCCGCGACCGCTAGCGGCCACCGACGACCGGACCGTCTCACGCCGCTATCCTCGACCGTGGCTCCTCCTCAGTCAACGCCCGCGTAAGGCGGAAGGCCAGCGTCGCCGGCGAGCACCGAGCGAGCCTGGCGGGCGATCTCGATGTCCTCGCGGGCCGTGATCCGCAGCGTGCGCACCGCCGCCCCAGCGGCCGAGATGTCGACGTCACCGGTCGCATCCTCGTTGCGCGCAGGGTCGACGGCGACGCCGAGGAAAGCGAGCCCGGCGGCGGCGCCGGCCCGGATGAGCGGGTCGTGCTCGCCGACGCCGGCGGTGAAGACGAGCACGTCGAGCCCGTCCATGGCGGCGGCCATGGCCGCGATCTCCCGGCGCAGCCGGTGCAGGTAGACGTCGATGGCAGTGCTCGCCGACTGCTCACCGGCCTGCGCGGCCGCGTGGACGTCCCGCAGGTCGCCGGACCCGTCCGGTAGCTGCGCGAGCCCGGCGAGGCCGGACCGGTCCTCAAGCCCGTCGGACAGCTCGGCCAGGCTCAGGCCGCCATGCCGCGCCAGCCAGATGACCAGGCCAGGATCCACGCTGCCGCTCCTGGTCGCCATGACCAGCCCTTCAAGCGGCGTGAACCCCATGGTCGTGTCCACGCTCCGGCCGCCGACGACCGCCGCCAGGGACGCTCCGGCCCCCAGATGGCAGGTCACGATCCGTAGCCCTCCGGGTCGCCCATAACCCCCTTTTTGCAGCAAATAACTCGCGCGGCGGGAAGCGTAGGCATGGGAAAGCCCATGAAACCCGTACCGGCGCAATCCGAACCGCGCCGTCCAGTCCGCGGGCAGCGCATAGCTGGCCGCGGCCACCGGGAGCCTGGCGTGGAACGCGGTGTCGAAGCAGGCCACCGCCGGCACGCCCGGCAGCCGCCGCCGCACGGCCTCGATGCCCGCCAGCGCCCTTGGCTGATGCAAGGGAGCGAGATCGGTGAGCGCCCTGATCCCGGCCAGCACGCCATCATCGACCAGGACCGGACCGGTGAAGGTCGAACCGCCGTGCACCACGCGGTGCCCGGCCGCCGCGACCTGTCCTTGCCCGGCGACGAACGAGGCGAGCTCGTCGTGGTCGGGGCTGCCGTCCCACCGGTCGAGCTCAAACGCGCCCGTGACCTGGTCCTGGGCGTCGAGCACGCTGAGCTTGAGGCTGCTAGATCCCGCGTTGACGACGAGGATGCTGTCTTGCGTCAGGTCGGCTTCGGTGACGCTGCGTTCGGTCAATCGGCGATCCCTTCGGTCTCCGCGTCGACCGGGCCCGGAGCAGTCGCCGGAGTGGCCGCCGCCGCGTCACCAGCGATGACCGCCGCCGCGGCCTTAACCGCGCCCGGCCAGGTCCAGTTCGCGACCTCGGGCATGTCCTCGCCGTGCTCGCGGATCCAGGCATGGTGCCTGATGAGCATGTCGATCATGTGCTGGCGCAACCGGGCGGCCCGCTCGTCAAGTCCTGGCACCCGGTCGATCACGTCCATGACGAGGTGGAATCGGTCCAGGTCATTGAGGACCACCATGTCGAACGGGGTCGTGGTGGTGCCTTCTTCCTTGTAGCCGTGGACGTGGAAGTTGTCATGCCCGGCCCGCTTGTAGGTCAGCCGGTGGATCAGCGACGGGTAGCCGTGGTAGGCGAAGATGACCGGGATGTTGGTGGTGAACAACGCGTCGAACTCGTGGTCGGTCAGGCCGTGCGGATGCTCGGTCGAAGACTGCAGCCGCATCAGGTCCACGACGTTGACGACCCGGACCCGCAGGTTCGGCAGGTGCTCGCGCAGGATGCTGGCGGCCGCGAGCACCTCGAGGGTCGGCACGTCACCGGCGCAGCCGAGCACGACGTCGGGAGCCGAGCTGTCGCTATCGGTGCTGGCCCACTCCCAGATCCCCACGCCCCTGGTGCAGTGCAGCACCGCGGTGTCCATGTCCAGCCAGTCAGGGGCTGGCTGCTTGCCGGCCACGATCACGTTGACGTAATCCCGGCTGCGCAGGCAGTGGTCGGCGACCGACAGCAGGGTGTTGGCGTCCGGCGCCAGGTACACCCTGATCACTTCGGCCTTCTTGTTCACCACGTGGTCGATGAAACCAGGATCCTGATGGCTGAACCCGTTGTGGTCCTGCCGCCATACATGGGAGGTGAGCAGGTAGTTCAGCGACGCGACCGGCCGCCGCCAGGCGAGCTGGCGCGACACCTTCAGCCACTTCGCGTGCTGGTTGAACATCGAGTCGACGATGTGGATGAAGGCCTCGTAGCAGGAGAACCAGCCGTGCCGCCCGGTCAGCAGGTAGCCCTCGAGCCAGCCTTCGCAGGTGTGCTCGGACAGGATCTCCATGACCCGGCCATCGGTCGCCAGGTTCACGTCAACCGGCAGCGTGGCCTCTTCCCAGGTCTTGCCGGTGACGTCGAGCAGGGCGTTCAGCCGGTTCGACTCGGTCTCGTCGGGGCCGAACACCCGGAAGTTGCGGTGCTCGGCGTTGCGCGCCATCACGTCGCGCAGGAACCCGCCGAGCACCCGCGTCGCCTCTGAGGTGTGGCCGCCCGGTGTCGGGACCGGTACCGCGTAGTCGCGGAAGTCGGGCAACTCCAGGTCACGCAGCAGCAGCCCGCCGTTGGCGTACGGGCTCGATCCGAGCCGGGCATCGCCGGACGGCACCAGGCCGAGCAGTTCGGCCCGCGGCCCGCCCGCGTCGTCGAACAGCTCCTCGGCCCGGTAGGAGCGCAGCCAGTCCTCCAGCTGGGCCAGGTGCTCAGGATTGGTCCGGACCTCGGGCAGCGGCACCTGGTGCGCCCGCCAGGTGCCCTCGACCGGCAGGCCGTCGACCACCTTGGGCCCGGTCCAGCCCTTCGGGCTGCGCAAGACGATCATCGGCCAAGCCGCGCCCGTCTGTGCTGCGCCGTCGGTCCTGGCCTGCCGCCAGATGTCGTGGATCTGGCTGACGGCGTCATCGAGCGCCGCCGCCATGGCCGGGTGCATCTTGGCCGGATCGTGCCCGGTGACGTGGACCGGCTCGTAGCCGTACCCGCGCAGCAGCGCGTCGAGCTCGTCGTCGCCGATCCTGGCCAGCACCGTGGGGTTGGCGATCTTGTACCCGTTCAGGTGCAGGACCGGCAGGACCGCGCCGTCGGTGACCGGATTGATGAACCGGTGCCCGTGCCAGGCCGTCGCCAGCGGCCCGGTCTCGGACTCCCCGTCGCCGACCACGCAGGCCACGATCAGCTCAGGGTTATCGAACACGGCCCCGAACGCGTGCGCGAGCGAGTAGCCGAGCTCGCCGCCCTCGTGGATCGCGCCCGGCGTTTCCGGCGCGACGTGGCTCGGCACCCCGCCAGGGAAGGAGAACTGCCGGAACAGCGTCTTCATCCCGCGCGCGTCCAGGGACACGCTCGGGTACACCTGCGAGTACGTGCCGTCGAGCCAGGTGCACGCCAGCACGGCCGGGCCGCCGTGACCGGGTCCGATCACGGACATCATGGACGCACCGGTCCGTGCGATGACCCGGTTCAGGTGCGCCCAGATGAAGTTGAGGCCGGGCGAGGTTCCCCAGTGCCCGAGCAGCCTCGGCTTGATGTGCTCGGGCCGCAGCGGCTCGGTGAGCAGCGGATTATCGAGCAGGTAGATCTGGCCGGCCGTCAGGTAGTTGGCGGCCCGCCAGTACCGGTCAAGGGTCGCAGCCTCCTCCGCCGACAGCCCGTTCTCCTGGTCCACCGAGCACTCCCTTCCCGAGGCGACACCCGCCGCACGCCCTTCCTAGCGAATACTGTCGGCCCCAGGTAACGAGTTGCTGAACAACGCGCGCTGCGCGGTCGGTCAGGCGACGGTCCACTCGACCGTGAAGCTGGAGTCTGCCTTGGCGCCGTGGCTGTTCACGCAGTCGATGCTGATCTCAGGCGGGACCGCCTGCGCCCAGGAGCCGACGTAGCAGCGGTCGTCGGTGGTGCCGACCGCGTTGACCTCGACGTCGCCGCCGTTGGTCGATGATGGTCCCGCTGACCCCGCGGGGATGACCAGGTAAGTGCCGCGGCTCTGCCGGATGATCACCACGCTGGCGCCGCGGACCGAGTCGTACTGGGTGCTCGGCTGGTACACGGTCGCGGCTGGCCGGTCAGCGTAGGCGTATGCGCTGGTGATGCCGCCGATGCCGAGCAGGTTGCCTTTCGCGACGTAACTGACGCCGAACGTCCGGTTCTGGCGCGCGCCGGACAGGGCGAAGCAGTCGACGTCGATGACCTGGCCCGACTTGGTCCCGTGCCAGCCGGCCGGTTCGCATCCGCCGGGCGGGCCGTGGTCGACGTCGGTGACCGCCGCCGTGCCGGTCGCGCCGGTCGCGGCCGGGCCCGGCATCGTGACCTGGTACCGGCCGGTCCCCAGATGCTCAACGCTGTTGGCCTTCCTGGCGGAGTTGTACTGGCCGCTGCCCGTGAGCTTGCCCGACCGGGCCGGCGGTACGAGGTCGTAGTCGAACACCCCGCCTGGCGCCCTCGTCGGCTTGGTGACGACGACGTCGAACGCCGAATCCGCCAGGGCGCCGCCGGACGAATAGCAGTCCACGCTGATGAACAAGGCGGTAGCGAGGGCTTGGGTGCCCTCCTGCAGGCAGGCCCCGCCAGGTCCGTAGGTCGAGACATCCACGTGCTCGCCCTTGATGTCCTGCAGGCCAGGGAAGATCGCGAAGTAGGAGCCCGTCCCGTCACCTTCGATGCTGGCGGTCCGCCCCGTGCTGTCGTAGGTGTAGTAGCCGTTCGTGGCACCCGACCACGCATAACCCGCGATCGCCGTCGGGCCTACGCCCGCGGGAACCTGAGCGACGGCCAGGGAGGGCGCGGCCAGCGCTCCGCCGAGCGCGGCGACCGCCACCGTGACGGCGCGGATCATCCTGTTGCCTGCCATGTCTGCGCTCCAGGTCAGCTGCACGTCCGGGCTCACGCGATCGCCGGACAGCACCACACTAGCTGGTGCGATACGGCTGGAACGGGACACGGGACGTGCAGCCCGCGACCTGGCATGGCGGTGGGGCTTACAGTGAAGGCCAAAGCGCACGGCTGACGGTGAGGTGCACTTTGGAGTGGACTGGGGCCAGGTACGCGGACGGGCCGACGGTGCAGGTTCAGACCTGGATCGATGCCCGGCCGGAGGCCGTGTGGGCGATCGTCACCGATGTCGAGTCGATGCCAGCGATGAGCTCTGAGGTCCAGTCGGTGACCTGGTGCGAGGGCGCGGCCGGGCCCGCGGTCGGCCACCGGTTCGTCGGGGTGAGCCGGCATGAGGCGATGGGCGAGTGGTCGACTACGTCCTATGTCACCGAGTGCGAGCCGCCCGTCGCGTTCGCCTGGGCGGTCACCGATCCGGGCAACCCATCCGCCACCTGGCGGTTCAGCCTTCGTCCGGCCGACGGCGGCACGGAGCTCACCCAGTGGATGCGGATGGGCCCGGCCCGGTCGGGCCTGTCGCTGGCGATCGACGCGATGCCGGAGAAGGAAGACAAGATCGTCTTCGTGCGACTGCGGGAGTTCGAGCGCGCGATGACAGCGACCCTCGCCGCGATCAAGCACCGCGCCGAGCCGACGGGCCACTGATGCGGACGGCCACCACCATCGAGGTCTCCCGTAACGCCGGGGACGTGCTCGACTTCGTGCTCGAGGCGGAGCGGCTGGGGCTCGACGTCTGCTGGGTCGCCGAAGCCTGGGGGAGCGACGCGCCTTCGGTGCTCGGCTACCTAGCCGCACGCACCGAGCGGATCGGCCTGGGCTCGGGGATCATCCAGCTCGGCACCCGCAGCCCGGTGGCGATCGCCCAGACCGCGCTGACCCTCGCCGAGCTGTCCCACGGGCGGTTCCTGCTCGGGCTCGGCGCATCAGGGCCGCAGGTGATCGAGGGCCTGCATGGCGTCTCGTTCGACCGCCCGGTCGCGCGGATGCGCGAGACCGTGGCGGTGATCAGGCAGGCCTTCGCGGGCGAGAAGATCAGCTTCTCCGGCCGGACGATGCAGATCCCGCTGCCTGGCCTGGCCCGGCCGATGCGGCTCTCGCTGCCCCCTAATCCGGCGATCCCGATCTACCTGGCCGCGCTGTCCCCGAAGATGCTGGAGCTGACCGGCGAGATCGCCGATGGCTGGCTCGGCACCAGCTTCGTGCCCGAGGGGGCCGGCGCCTACTTCAGCCACCTCGACGCCGGGCTCGCCGCGTCCGGCCGGACGCGAGCCGACCTGGACATCTGCCAGGGCGCCGAGGTGGCGATCCTGGATGACGACGACGCCGTGGCGGCCCATGTCGCCGGGCGGAAGAAGGAACTGGCGTTCAGCATCGGCGGCATGGGCACGGCCGAGCAGAACTTCTACAACGCCGCCTACGCCCGGCAGGGCTGGTCGGACGTCACCGGGGAGATCCAGCAGCGCTGGCAGGCCGGCGACAGAGACGGGGCGACCGGGCTGGTGACCGACGACATGGTGCTCGCCACCACGCTCATCGGCACCGAGGCGATGGTGCGCGACCGGCTCAGCGTGTGGCGGGACGCGGGCGTGACCACGGTGCGGTTGTACCCGGCGGGCGCGACGGTCTCCGACCGGCTCGCGACCCTTGGGCAGGCGATGGACCTGATCGCCGCGCTCGGCTGAACCAGTCGGCTCGCCGCTCCGTTGGTGCGGGCATGCGACTCGTTGTGGCCGGCGGCGACGTACCCGGCGTGCTCGCCATCGGACCGCAGGCGACCGGCCTGTTCGCCGTCGGCCTTGAGGCGACCGGCGTGATCGCGGTCGGCGAGCTGGCGACCGGGATCATCGCGATCGGCCAGCTAGCGCGAGGCGGCGTCGCCCTCGGCCAGCTCGCGTTCGGGCTCGTCTCTGCTGGCCAGCTGGCGGTCGGCGCCTTCTGGTCGGCCGGACTCGGGGTGGCCGTCTTCGCCGGCCCTGGCGCTGTCTTCGGGATGCTCGGCAAGCTGAGCCGGGCCAGGATCGCGGCCTGGGCCGGCCGGGTCGTACACGACCGGATGCCGTTCAGGCCGTGGCGCCTGGCGCTCGGCCTCCTCGGTACGGCCGCACTCCTCGCCGCCTGGTGGTTCGCCGTCGGCCAGGCCCTGCCGTAACGAACTCGCCGGCAAGCTGCGGTCGGATCCGAAACGATATGCCGCCGCGCGGTGCGGTTACACCAGTTCTGTCGGCGGGATGCGACAGGATGCTGTGGTGAGCACCACGACCACGCAGACAGCGATCGGATCGCTTCTCCTGGCAAGCAGCGTGAGCGAGTTCCCGCGCCTGCGCTACATGGGTTCCAAGTACCGCCTTCTCCCACATCTCACCGACGTGTTCACCCAGCTCGGCGGAACGACCGCGCTCGACGCCTTCTCCGGTAGCGGGGTCGTGTCCTACCTGCTCAAGGCCTTGGGCTACCAGGTCACATCCAACGACTTCCTGACGTTTCCCACCGTCATAGCCCGAGCGACCGTGGTCAACCATGATCAGATCCTCACCACCGCGGACATCGACGAGATCTGCGGCCCCGCAGCCGACGAGAGGGATTTCATCCAGCAAACATTCAACGGCTTGTACTTCACGAGTGCGGACAGGCAGTTCCTCGACTCCGCCTGGTCGCACATCGACACGATGACTGGCCGCAAGCAAGACCTGGCCATATCCGCTCTCGTCCTCGCAGCGGCGCGTCGCCAGCCTCGGGGCGTCTTCACGTTCACCGACATCCGTCGCTACGACGACGGCCGCCGGGACCTGAAACTCTCCCTCAGGGACCACTTCCGCGAACGGGCCGCCGAGTACAACCGCGTCGTCTTCGACAGCGGCCAGCCCTGCCAGGCCACGACCAGCGACGTCTTCGCCCTCCCGGCCGACCACTATGACGTCGTCTACCTGGACCCGCCGTACGCCCCGCCCAGCGACGACAACTGCTACATCAAGCGCTACCACTTCCTCGAAGGCCTATCGGTCTACTGGCGCGGCCAGACGATCATGGAGAACACCCGCACAAAGAAACTGGCCAAGCGATACACCCCGTTCTCTTACAAGCACACCGTCACCGACGCCCTCCGCCGGACCTTCAAGCAGTTCAAAGACTCCACGATCGTGCTGTCCTACTCCTCGAACGCCGTACCGGACGCCGCGACCATCGAAGACCTGCTGCGCGAGGTCAAGGACACCGTAGAAGTGCGGCTCATCAACCACACCTACACCTTCGGCACGCACGAAGCCGCGCAGCGCCGCGCAGCACAGGAATACATCTTCATCGGACGGTAACCCGAATTGCCCCCAATTCCCACCTTCAGCGAATACCTCGATTCCCTCGGGCCGCTCACAACGCATTCAGACCCGACCAGCGCGACGCCCGAGACCATCGAAATCAAGACCGCCGCTGCCAACCTCATCGCACTTCCCGACGTGACCGCTGACGCGCTCACGCTCTGGGCGGCGGAGCACCCTGAGTCAGTCAATGTCCTCGGACTGGCAGTTGGCCTATCCCAGGAAAAACTCAAGAACTTCCTCAAGCACACGCTCGGCACATCCGGCTGGATCAAGCTCGCCCGCGAAAGACCCGGCGAGCTCATCGGGATGCTGGACAGCGAATTCGACCTCGTACGGCTAATCGGCGCGCAACGAGTCGTGACCTACGACTTCGGAGACATCCTCGTCGCCCGCGCCGGCACCCGCCAAACCGCCACGGCCGCTGGAGCATCCGGCCGTAAAGTTGAGGACGAGATCGAGGCCATCGCCCGCGACCTTGGCCTGCCCTACCAAACCCGCACGCGCTTCACCGGCCGCGACCACCGCACGGCGCCCTGCGACCTCGTAATCCCCGCAGGCACCAACGCCGAGATCGCAGTCGCCGCCAAAGGATTCGACTCAACAGGTTCCAAGCTGACTGACGCCGTCAGGGAAATCGAAGAAATGGCGGACGTCCGCCAAGCCCGCCAGTTCATCATGGTCGTCGTCGACGGCATCGGGTGGAAGAACCGGCTCAACGACCTGCGACGGATTTACACGCTTTGGGAAAGCAAGCAGATCGACGGCATGTACACCATCTCAACGCTCAGCAGCTTCCGCGCCGACCTGCGACAAGCAGCACGGCTTCGCGACCTGCTCCCAATGAGGTGAAAACAGAAAGACCTAGCCCTCACTGCCCTGAACTGAGATTTTTCAGCAAATATCCGCGCGGTTCTGCTGAGATTTCTTGAATAGAGGCTAGCTAACAACGACTTAATGACTCGGGACACTAGCACGGAGCATCTTCTCTGGCTGGAGCATCTTCCCAGCCAGCACGGAACATTTTCGCAGTCTGCGCGGAGCATCTTCTCCCGACCGGTCATTGTCGCCGCCTGCGCGGAGCATTTTCTGCCAACGGAGACTTACCGCGCTTTGCGCGGTAAGTCGTCTGCTTTGACATGGTAATTCTTCGCTTAGCGGTAGATCGACCACGCCAACCGACGAGGATTTGCCGGAGCGCGAAGATCCTCCACGCTGCCGCAGAAGACTCTCCAGCTACGTGTCACCGAACCACACAGGCGATCCCGCTGCCGCCGCCGCGCACATATGCGGTCACGAGCCGGCCGCTTCTCTCGGCTGAATGGCCCTGCCACATAGAGCGGCTAAGCGGCGCGGGTCAGGCGGAGGAAGGCGGGGAAGTTGCCGCGCGTGACCACGGTGCGGGTGAAGCCCTTCGCTATCTCGAGCGCTGCCGACTTGTCGACAAGTTGCGGGTTGGTGACCCGGTAGTCCTCGCCCTTCCAGCGGATCGTGCAACCGCCCGCCGCCTGCACGTTCTGCACCCAGTTCGTCTTCGGTCCCCAGGGCAGCCCGATGATGAAGACGTCGTCCTTCACCAGGACGGCGACTGGGATCGCGTACTCATTGCCGCTCTTGCGGCCGCGGTGGTGAACCTGGGCCCACAGCGGGAACCACCGCCGTCCAGCTAGCGCCCTGGCCATCGGGTTGGTTGCCTTGATCAGGGCCGCTGGGGGCTTGGATCGCGCCGACCCGTCAGTGTCTGCCATACCCCAAGCTTGCCCGGCCCGGCGACGGCAAAGCCACGAAGATCACCGCCGAAGATGAGCATGCCGAGCCCCGTAGGTGGCCCATCGCAGGGCCTCGCGGGCCGTCGCTAGCCCCGTCGGTGGCCCGTGGCGGGGGCTCGAAGTGGCCCGGCTGGCCGACCGACTCTGGTCGAGGAGCGGCGAACCGGGGGAGTACAGTTCCTCCATGGCTACGTACCGAATGGAGTACGGCGACGGTGACGACGTCGTGACCGAGACGTATGAGAACGTCGACGAAGTCGAGCGCGAGGACGGCTGGCTCGTGCTGTTCCGCGGCTCTGAGGCGATCTTGCGAGTGCAGGAAGCCCACGTCAAGTCGTTCGACCTGCTGAGCTGAGCTCGCGCCGAGCCGTCGCGAGCGAGGCGGCGGTCGCTGGCTAGTCCAGTCCTCCTGGCTCATTGGCTAGCCGCACGCGCGGACTTTGCGATGATGGTCTGGTGCGCATACTGATTCCGCTGCCTGACAGCGACTTTGACGTGACCGAGGTCGCGGTGCCCTGGCGGCTGCTTTGCGACGCCGGGCATGAGGTTCTCTTCGCGACCGAGCGGGCCGGCACGGTGCCAGCCGCGGATCCAAGGCTGCTGACCGGGGTCATCTTCGGCCAGCTAGGCGCCGAGCCCGAGCCCAAGGCCTGGTACGCCGACCTGACCAGGGCACCGGAGTTCAGCTCGACGATCGCGTGGGCCGACATTGACCCGGCCGAGCTCGACGGCCTGATGCTGCCTGGCGGCCACGCCCCTGGCATGCGCCAGTACCTCGGCTCGGAGGTGCTCCGCGACCGGGTCGCGCGCTTCTGGGCGACCGGCAAGCCCGTCGCCGCGATCTGCCACGGCGTGCTGGTGCTCGCCCGCACCGACGACAGCACCGGGCGGAGCGTCCTGCGCGACCGGCAGACGACTTGCCTGCCTAAGTACATGGAGCGCACCGCCTACCTGTCCACGGCCTGGCGACTCGGCCGGTACTACCGTACTTATCCCGCGTACGTCGAAGACGAGGTCAAGGCGGCGCTGAGCGATCCGGCGACCCAGTTCAAGCGCGGTCCGGTCAGCCTCACCGCCCGCGGCACCGCGACCGACGACACCGCCGCCTTCGTCGTCGAGGACGGCCGATACCTGTCCGCGCGCTGGCCAGGAGACGCCTACCTGTTCGGCCGACGGTTCTGCGCGCTGCTCGGCAGCAGCCCGCACGCAGCCGAGGCGACCGCGCCCGTTCCGCCAGCCGAGCAGGCTTAGCGGACCGAGATCCCGGGCCGACCGCAGCACCTGGCATAGTAGAACCAGCACTTCGCCGTGGGTTAAGGAGGTGCTGGGCATGGCCATCACGTGGCGGGACGCGGTTTCGGCGGTAGCCCTTGGCCTGATCATCATCGTCTACATGTCGTACCTGAGCGACGGCAGCTGGCTGCTCTCCAGCACCTGGGCGACGGCCGCGGTCATCTTGCTGCTCGGCATCGGCGGCCGCGCGATCGGCGTGCACGGTGACGCGCACCGCCGTCCCAAGGAGTGGTTTCCGACCCTGCTGCGCCGGACGGCGTCCGCTTTAGGAGTCGTGGCGCTGGCAGCCGGCCTGATCGCGCTGCTCGGCGACAGCGCTTTCGCCCTCAGGATCCTGGTGCTGACGTCGATCGTGGTCTGGGGCGCGATCTCGCTCGGGCACGTCTACCTGCCTGCCGGCGACTGACGGCGGCCGCTCGGCGCCTCACAGGCCGGCGACCGTCACGCTGGCCGGGTGCTCGACGGTGAAGCGGTACTTGATCGTGCTGCTCTTCCCGCTGTCCAGGACCAAGTCCCAGATCAGCTCGCCGAGATCGGTGCGCTCGCTGGGGTCAGGGCTCGTCTCGCGCAGCCGCACCTTGATGTCGCCATCAGCCGAGACCGGGATGTGGTCGTGGACGCTGACCCTGGCCTGGCCGCCCCTGTGATTCTCGATGGTGATCTCATAGCCGATGTCGACCGTGCGGCTGCCGCCAAGCACGGCCTTGCTCGTGGTGCGGCGTCGCAACTCGCGCTCGACCTTGACCTGGTCATCCACGCCGAGCTGCAACTCGAACTCGGCGCCAGCGGCGACCGTCTCCATCGCAGTCTCGCCGACGAACTGGCCGTCGTGAAACACGCGGGCCCGTCCCGGCAGGAAGAGCAGCGCAGACTCGTTCGTCACGGTCGCCCGCAGGTAGGCCTCGGCTGCGAGGGCAGGCACCGCGAGGTGATCGAGCTTGGCCGCCAGCTCGATGCTGGCGATGGCGGTCTTGTGCGGGCTCCCGTCCGATGGCACGGCGAGCGGCCTGGTGATCCGGTAGACGAGGCCAGCGCCCGACTCATCGACCTGCGCCGCCTGCATCGGCGCGGGCTGCCGGGGCCCAGCGGGCGCGGACTGCGGGAACCCAGCGGGCGCACCCGCGCTGGCGAACGCGAGTTCCTGCGCGACGGTGCCATCGGACTCGGCCAGCCTGGCCGACCTGGCCGCCATGGGAGCCATGGGAGCCATCGGCGGGCGAGGCGGCCTGGCCCGGTCGATGTACCAGGGCCGCAGCTCCGGCAAGGTCTGGTGGCGGCCCTGCCGGCTGGTCGACACCGCCAATTCGACCTCGGGCCAGTCCTCACCCGTCCGCTGGGTGATCTCGGCCAGGTAGGAGATGGTGACCTGCTCGCCGGCCAGCCCGAGATCGTAGAGCGGCCGCCACGATACGCCGCTGACGTGATACGTGAGCTCGACGATCGCCGCACCCGCCGCCGTCGCCTCGATGAGCGCCGCCACCTCGATCGACTCGACCGGCCCGGTCCGGCGATCGGCGTCGGCGAGTCGCTGCTGCGCGGCCTCAAGCTCCCTGTGCGCGGCTCGCCTGCGGGCGGCGATGTCACGGCGCCTGGCAAGCGCCTGGGCGGTGCTGGCCGACAGGTGCGCCGCCATCTGGTCAAGGTCGTCGTGCCCGACCCGGCCGTAGCTCACCGCCCGCGCCAGCGCCTGGGCGGCCGCTTCCGACAGGTGACCGGTGAACCCGAGTGCTGCCTGCTCGGCCGCGTCCTCGTCATCGAGCGCCTGCACGGCGTCACGGGCAGCCTCGACCTGCGCTCGCAGCGCCGCGGCGTCCGCCCGGAGCGGATCAGCGCTGTACCGGCGCTGCACCTCCACGTCCAGGAGGGCGACCTCGTGCCCCCTGAGCGCTACCCTGACCGAGGCGGCGTCGGCGGTGGCGGGCAAGTCGCCGATCACCGCCCGGCAGCCGCCAGCTTCGACCGACAGCGTCCCCGTCCGCGCCACCCGCGCGCCATCGCGGAAGACCGTCACCGCCGTGATCGGCGCCACCACGTCCAAGAACTCAGGCACGACGCCTCCTCATCCGCGCGCACTGGCGCTACGCGCACCTTCGACCCATCCGTGGCATCACCCAGGCTAGCGGCGCGCGGCCGCTGACCGCGGGTAGCCGCAGCGGCAGCAAGCCCGTCCGGGTACGGTGATGCTGCCCACGCTTTCACCGGACCATGACGACGATGCGGCCTGCCCCGACTGTGACGCCACCGACGGCTACTGCTGATCGCGCCCGAGCGCGCCGCGCTCGCGCGCTCGCGGTCATGATCGGCGTGGCCGCGTTCGTGCTGGCGGCCGACGCGATCTCTAAGCTGCTCGTGCTCGAGCACCTGCCGCTCGGCAAGTCGGTCCGGCTGCTCGGCGGCCTGATCACGCTCAGGCTGACGTTCAACGCGGGCGCGGCCTTCGGCCTCGGCACCTCCTACACGGTCCTGATCGCGCTGATCGCCTGCGGGGTGATCTTCTTCATCATCAGGACGGCCAGGCGGCTGCGCAGCGTCGCCTGGTCGATCGCCCTCGGCCTGCTGCTGGGCGGCGCGGCCGGGAACCTGGCCGACCGGATCTTCCGGTCGCCAGGCCCCTTCCGCGGCCGGGTCGTGGACTGGATCAACCTGCCGCACTTCCCCTGGACCTTCAACATCGCCGACTCGGCGATCGTCTGCTCAGCGTTCCTGGTCGCCCTGCTGGTCTTCCTCGGCAAGCCGATCGGCGACCGTCCGGATCACCAGGCCTCGTAGGCGACTTTGGTTCCGATCGCCGGCTTGAGCGGTACGAGCTTGCCATTGTCGATCCAGCCGTTGCGCGTGTTGTTGCCGTTCGGGCCAGCGTTGAACAGAATGTACTTGCCGGTCGGATCCATGGTGACGAACCAGTAGAAGAAGCTTTTGCCAGTCGGCAGCTTGTATAGCGTACGGATCGGCTTGCCGGTGCTCGCCGAGAGGAGCACCACCGAGACGTAGCCGCTGCCGGGGCGCCCGTCGCCGGACACCACGGTGGCTATGGCGGTCCGGCCGTCCGGGCTGAGGTAGCTGTTGATGATTTGGCCATCGGGGGACGACGTGATCTGGGCCTGCTTGTAGACCAGCCGCCCGGTACCGAGGTCACCGCCCTTAGTCGCGTGGCTCACCTCGTACATCGCCGGGCCAGGTGAATGGCACGCGTGGTCACCCTCGGGGCAATGGCGCACGCCGGCGATCGCGAGTTCCTGGCCGTCGCCGCTCAGCGAAAGGTCGCCGGCCGAGAAGATCCAGCCGTCAGGAAACCCGCTATACCGCCAGACCGCGTGGGCCCCGGTGCTGGTCGTGATCACTATGACCTCCGGCTTGGCTCCTTGCGGGTTCGTCCAGACGTTGGCGGCGAGCACCGAGCCGTCTTCTGAGACGGCCAGTCCGGCTGGGAAGAGCCCTGGAAGGTTCCCGCCTTTGACCGGCACGTAGCCCTTCGGCCGACCGGACCTGGTCAGCCCGAAGCTGTAGAGCCGGGTGCCGATGACCTCCGTCTGGCTGCCGGGTACGTACTTGACGCACGACATGAAGAAGTTCCCTGGCGCGGCGACGACCGTGACGAGCTCGGAGCCGGCCCACGGGCAGCGCACGGTCCCGGTGACGGCGCCGGTCGGAGTAGACCGGATCACCTCTGTCAAGCTGTGGCCGTAGGCTTGCTGGAAGTAGTGGGCCGGAGGTCCGGCCGTTTGACGATGGCCGGATGCCGGTGCAGGTCCGGCCGCGTTCGCTGACACCACCAGGCCGACGCAGCCGGCCAGCACGATCGCGATGGTAGCGCTGATGGCCACCACGGTCCGGCGCACGACGATAAGGTGACGGATTCCGCCAAGCGTGACGGGCTGCGGCGGGTCGCCGACAGCGGCATCAAAGAGCCTGCTCAATTGCCTCTCCACTTCTTCCTCGGTCATCGGTTCTCTCGTTCCATAAGGTCAATCAGCCGAGGATCCTCCCGCAGCCTGGCCAGCGCCTGCGACAGCGTGCTCTTGACCGTCCCGACCGCGCAGTCAAGCACCTGCGCCACCTGGGCCTCGGACAGGTCATCGAAGACCCGCAGCACGACGACGCTCCGCTGCCGGTCGGTCAGCCCGGCGAGCAGCTGGTGAGTAGCCAGTCTGGCCGCGACCTCGGCCGCCAGGTCGCCAGGAGCAGGCGAGTCGAGCACGTCGCGCGACGGATGCTCAGCCACCCAGCGACGGCGGCGCCAGGTCAGCCAGGTGTTCATCATGACCCGCCGCACGTAGATCTCAGGGTCGTCGCGCCTGAGGATCCGCTCCCACCGGGGCCAGACCCTGGCCAGGGACGCCTGCACGAGATCCTGGGCTAAGCCCCAGTCGCCGGTCAGCAGCCAGGCCGTCCGCTGCAGCGCGGTTCCCCGCGCTGTCACGAAATCCGCGAACTCGCTGGAGCCAGCGTCCACGACACCTCCGCCCGACATTGTTGCCGATCAGAGGACTACCTGAGATCCGCAAAAGGTTCAGGGGCGGCCCGCACTTCGTGCGGCCTTTCCCCGCCCGCACGGCGACCCTTTACGTTCTGCTCGGGTCGAACGGCACGACTGCCTGGGCCCGTAGGAAGGTTTACTGGCTCCTTCGCATGTTTGTAATGGCTCACTGGGGGAGCGGCACTTGCTCGGGCCTCGCTCAGCCGGGGGTCAGTCCGAGCATTGCCCGAGCGGACGGAGGATTTCAGATGACACCGACCCAGCCGGCCAGCCGGCTGGCCGGCTCGCGTCGCGGCCGAGTCGTCATCAGCGCGGTGATCGCCGCCGCCGCGCTGGCCGCTGGCCTGCCGCTCGCCTTGTCGGCGGCCGGTGCGCCCACGGCGGTAGCGAGCGGCAGGCCAGCGAAGCCAGCGAGGCCCAGGCCCGCGAAAGCCCTGGTGTCCTGCCCGTGGCTCAAGCAGTCGCTCCCGATCGGCAAGCGGGTCGCCATGGTGCGCAACGCGATGACGCTCGCGGACAAGATCACGATGGTCGAGGGCCAAGGCACCAGTAAGCCTTACGTCTTCTACATGGCGGCCCAGCCGAAGCTGTGCATCCCCGCGATGGGCCTGGAGGACGGGCCGAACGGCGTCGGCGACGGCCTGACCGGCGTCACCCAGTTGCCTGCGGGCGTGGCGCTCGCGGCCACCTTCGACCCGAGCCTGGCCCGCCAGTACGGCCAGGTGATCGGCTCGGAGGAGTGGGGCAAGGGCGCCGCGGTGAACCTCGGCCCGACCGTGAACATCGACCGTGACCCGCGCTGGGGCCGGTCGTTCGAGACCTTCACCGAGGATCCCTACCTGAACGCGGCGCTCGCGGTCAGCGAGATCGAAGGCGTCCAGGGCACGGGCGAGCTGTCCCAGGTCAAGCACTTCGCCGTGTACAACCAGGAGACGAACAGGAACACGCCCGCCGACGACGCGATCATCAGCACCAGGGCGCTGCACGAGATCTACCTGCCCGCGTTCGAGCAAGCCGTGACCAAGGCGAAGGTGGCCTCGGTGATGTGCGCCTACTCGACGATCAACGGCCACTACGCGTGCCAGAACCCGTACCTGGAGAAGACCACGCTGGACCAGCGCTGGGGTTTTCCAGGCTTCGTGACCTCTGATTACGGCGCCATCCACGCGACGTCGGCGGCCCTGGACGGCACCGACATGGAGCAGCCGCTCAGCAGGTACTTCGGGCAGCCGCTGAAAAAGGACGTGCAGGACGGCGCGATCAGCGTCTCGGTGCTGAACGGCATGGTGAGCCGGATCCTGTTCGAGATGTTCAGGTTCAGGCTGTTCAACCACCCACCGACCGGCAACCCGAAGGCAGTCGTCACCACGCCCGCCCACCAGGCCGTCTCGACCAAGGTCGCCGAGGCCGGCACGGTGCTGCTGAAAAACTCAGGACCGGTGCTGCCGCTGTCGCCGAGGAACGGCGGCAGCATCGCGGTGATCGGCCCGGCCGCCTCGGCCGCGCCGACCGACGCCGGCGGCGGCTGCGCCTACGTCACGGCCCCGTTCAGCGTGACCCCGCTGGCGGGCCTGCAGGCGGCAGCCGGGCCCGGCACGACCGTCTCCTACACCCAGGGGCTGCCCGCCGACACGAGCCTGCCAGCGATTCCTTCCGCCGACCTGACCCCGGCCTACGCGCCGACCGGCTTCGGCGGTAGCTATTCGGGCACGCTCACCGCGCCGCAGACCGGAACCTACGTGCTGGCGCTGGGGAACGACTGCGGCTGCTACACCCCGACCTACCTGTCGCTGAACGGCAAGCAACTGCTCGACGTGCCAGGCACCCCTCCCGTGCACACCTACTCGGTCGCGGTCCACCTGGTCGCCGGCCAGCAGTACGCGATCGGCATCACAGCCGAGTCGTCGGCCCTGACCTGGGGAACGCCTTCGTCGCTCGCGCCTGACCTCAGCCAGGCGGCCGCGGCCGCCAGGTCAGCAGGCACCGCCGTGGTCGTCGTCTGCGACGATACAGAGACCGAGGCCGCCGACCGGCTCAGCCTGAGCCTGCCCTCGGCCCAGGACGAGCTGATCGCCAGGGTCGCCGCCGCCAACCCGCGCACGGTCGTCGTCATCGACGCCGGCGCCCCGGTCGCGATGCCGTGGCTTGGCCAGGTGGCGTCGGTGGTCGACGCCTGGTACCCGGGCGAGAGCAACGGCACCGCCCTCGCGAGCGTGCTCTTCGGCGCCACCGACCCATCCGGGCACCTGCCGGTGACCTTCCCTGTCGGCCTCGCCCAGGTGCCGGCCTCGACCAAGGCGCAGTTCCCCGGCGAGAACGGCAAGGTGCTCTACTCCGAGGGCATCGACGTCGGCTACCGCTGGTACGACGCCAAGCACCTCACCCCGCTGTTCCCGTTCGGCTACGGCCTGTCCTACACCAGGTTCGCCTTCAGCGACCTGACGGTCAGCCGGACCGAGGTCACCGCTCGGGTCGCGAACGTCGGCCAGGTCGCCGGCTCGGACGTGGCGCAGCTGTACCTCGGTGACCCGCCCAAGGCGAGCGAGCCGCCCAGGCAGCTGAAGGGGTTCCGGCGGGTGACGCTGGCGCCTGGCCAGTCCGCCATCGTCCGGTTCCCGCTGACCAGCCACGATTTGTCCTACTGGAGCGACGCGGCCAACCGCTGGGTGCTGCCGTCGGGCAAGTTCTGGGTTTACGTGGGTGACTCGTCGGCCCTGGCGAACCTGCCGCTGCGCGGCATCCTCACGATCGCTGGCAGCCGCTAGCGTCGCCGCTGCGCCCCGTAGTCAGGCCCGGCCGGTCACGGACCGGCCGGGCCTTGCCAGCAACTCCCCGCCCCGATGAGGACCCGTTCCGCATGTCGGGCCGGGTCCTATTGGCGTATCTTGACGGCGTGGCAACCGGCCTGCAGACCATGGTGGCGGCGACTTACGTCAGGGACATCGACGAGTCGCGCGCCTTCTATGAGCTGCTCGGGTTCGGTGAGCACTCGTCAGGGCGGGCCGCGACGTCGGCCTGGTGCTCGCTGCACCAGGGCACCTACCAGGTGCTGCTGGCCTACACGAATCCGCCGCTTGACGTCCCGGCGCTGCCGCTGCACTTCTACTTCTTCTACGACGACGTCGATGCGACGGTCCGCGGGCTCGAGACGGCAGGCGTCGCGGTCGATCACCTGGGCTTTCCCGTCCACGCCCTCGGCGGCGAGCTGCGGCTGACCGACCCCGACGGGAACACGGTGCTGATCGGCCAGCGGGAAAGGTCGGTCTCCCAGCCTCCGCTGGCCGACCAGGCGGCCTCGTCCCGGTTCTCGCTACTTCGCGAGGCAGCGGCCAGGGTGGCTACCCTCAGCGGCGCCGAGGGCAGGTGCCAGATCGGCGAACCTGCGGGCACGCCCTGCCTGAGGCAAGCCGAGGTCAAGCTGGCCGATCCCAGCGGCAGCTCGGCCTGGGCCTGCCTTGACCACGCGGACGAGATCCTGCTGGTCGTCCGCGGTGCCTTCATCGCCCTGCAAGGCGAGACCGGGCTCGCGGAGTTCCTCGCCCACCGGGCGCCGGACCGTGCCGCTCATTGAGATCGACGGGCAGAGCCCGTCCGCCGAGCAGCTGGCCGCGGCCGCGCTCGACAACTACGGCCACTTCACCGCCATGCAGGTCAGAGGCCATCGAGTACGCGGAGCTGACCTGCACTTGGCCCGGCTCGGCGCGGCCCAGCTTGAGCTCTTCGGCACCAGCCTGGACACCGACCTCGTTCGGAGCCATGTCAGGCACGCGCTGGCGGCCGGGAACGGCGACGCCTCGGTGCGGGTGCACGTCCGCCAGCCCGATGACCGGCCGGTCGTCATGGTGACCGTACGGGAGCCTGCCGCGCTGCCGGGCGATGGCAGGCCCTGGCGGCTGCAGTCGGTGCCTTACCGGCGGGCCGTCGCGCACATCAAGCGGGTCAGCGACTTCGGCCAGGCCTATTACCAGCGCCTGGTGAACCGCAACGGCTTCGACGAGGCGCTGCTGACCGGTCCCGACGGCGTGATCAGCGAAGGCTCGATCACTAACGTCGGCTTCGTGCTCGGCGGCCACTTCACCTGGCCGAACGCCCCGATGCTGGCCGGCGTCACCATGCAGCTCCTTGACCGCAAGGCCGAGAGCTACGGCATCGGCACCGCCCGGCGCGAGATCCGGCTCGCCGACCTGCACGACTACCAGGGCGCATTCGTGACCAACTCCCGGGGCTTCGCCCCGGTCGCCCAGATCGACGACGTGCCCATGCCAGAGCACCAGGGCTCAATGAAGGCGCTCGCCAAGCTCTACGACTCGATCGCCTGGGACGAGATCTGAGCGCGGAACCAGGCGCCCCGTTCGGCTTCAGCCGGGTCGTGTTCCTCAGTCACGTGCTCGGCCCCGGCACGCCGGTCTTCCCCGGTGACCCGCCCGTCGAGCTCACCCCGGTCGCAAGCGTGGATCAGGACGGCTATTACCTGCAGCGGCTGGCCTGCGGCGAGCAGTCAGGCACGCACTGGGCCGCGCCTGCGCACTTCAGCCCTGGTGAACCGGCGGCCGACCAGCTCAGACCGGCCGACTTCTTTTTTGCGGCCATAGTCCTTGATCACCGGCCCGAGGCGGCCGCCGATCCTGACTTCGCCGTCAGCCCGGCCGACGTCCAGCGGTGGGAGTCCCGCCACGGCCCGATCCCGCCGCGGGCCGCCGTGCTCCTGCTGACCGGCTACGACCAGCACTGGGCCGACCCGGCCCGCTACCTCGGCACCGACGCCGACGGCGGCCTGCACTATCCGGGCTTCAGCGGGCAGGCGGCCCGCTGGCTGGTCGAGCAGCGGCAGGTCGGCGCGCTCGGGATCGACACGATGGGGATCGACCCAGGCGCCGACCCCGACTTCGCCGCCAACCTGGCGCTGCTGCACGGCCACCGCCTGCACCTGGAGAACCTGTGCGGATTGGCCGAACTCCCGCCCGCCGGCGGCTGGATCATCGTCGGCGGGGTAAGGACGCGAGCCGGGTCAGGCTCGCCCGCGACCGTCTTCGGCCTCGTGCCTTAGCGGCCGTGGCCCGGCCGTCAGACCTTGCGCCAGCGAGCCTCGGCAAGGCCGTAGACGCCGAAGACCGCCAGGCCAACGGCCGCGATGAGGAGCAGGAACTCGCCGTATGGCTGCTGGCGCAGGGTCAGCAGCGCCTTGTCAAGCCCGCCGGACTTGGCCGAGTTGAAGGTCACCGCGGCGTCGATGACGAGCGCGCCGGCGATGGCGAAGACCGCGCCCCGGCTGGTCACGCCGATCCGCCCGAGCCACTGCACGATCTTCCTGGTCCTGACGCTCATCTGCCCAGTGGCCAGGTTCTTCATGAACCGACTGCGCAGGCCCTGGACGATCAGGGCGACGCCCACGATCACGATCGCCAGGCCGACGGCGCCGACCAGCCATTGCCCGCCCGGATGGTGCATGACCTTGGCCGTCAGGTCCTGTTCCCTGCGCGCCTCGTTGCCGCCCGCGCCGATGATCACCTTGAAGGTCAGGTAGGCCAGGAACGCGTAGACCACGGCCCGGCCGAGCGCGCCGAGCCTCGGGCCGGCTCCGTCGCCCTGGCCGGTCACGCCGAACGCGGCCTGCGAGACCAGCCACAGCGCATAGCACGCGAAGCCAACGCCGAGCAGCGCGAGCGAGACGAGACCGTAGGGCGTGCTCGCCAGGAGTCGCAGCGCGCCTTCCTGATCGGGCTGGTGCGAGCTGCGCCCGGTCGCGACCAGGATCGCGACCCAGCCGATGAGGAGGTAGATGACGCCGCGCGCGGCGAGCCCGGCCCTGGCGATCGTCCGCATCGCCTGGCCGTCCGATGCCCGCCGGGCCTTCCGGCGCAGTCTTGGTGCGGCTGGCTTGCTCCTGAGCCTGAGGCTGACCATTGATCACCTTGACGTGGGGAGAACGGGTGGGGAGCATCGACTACCCGCCTGGCGGTGCCCTATTCGCCGACGACAGCGCTGCTGGGTGCGAACCTTCTCAACTCGGGAGCTAATAGCCGAGAACTCTTGCAAGTTGCCCCAAATCTGTGCAAGATCACGTACACAGCGAGCCGTCCCAGGCATGGGGAGTGAACATGAGCGATGCGACCGCGGTGCCGTTCTCTGAGACCAAGGCGCCTGAGTCGGCGGAGCGGTTGCACCGGGGGGCTTTGAGCCTGGTGGACATCTCGGCGTCGACGATGGCGAATATCGGCCCGGCGTACAGCTTTTTCTTCGGCTTCGGCCTGATC
>DATKFV010000058.1:0-45428 GCA_035511035.1 Streptosporangiaceae bacterium | reverse complement strand
CCGAAGGGCGCCGCACCGCTGATGACCGGTTCGCTCATGAGACCTCCTCGCTGGCGCTCGTCGGCCGCATTCGCGGACGCACTGTACTTACTGATTCGCTCGCAAGCTCGCTCATGACGCCACCCCTTCCTGGCTGGCTTGCTTGGCCCCATCCGGGGCAGACACTTGCGGCGTCACGATCGGGCAGGCCGTCAGGTGACCGGCCAAGGCTGGTGTTCCCGGGACCCGGGCGAGCGACATGTCGACCGCCGAGCAGGCGTCGATCGCGTAGCCGCAGCGCGGGATGAACGGGCAGCCGGGCTTGGCGTCCCGCAGGTCCGGTGGCACGCCCGGGATGCCGACCAGTTGCCGCTTCGCGCCGTGCAGCGACGGGAACGAGTTGAGCAGCCCCCTGGTGTAGGGGTGCGCCGGCTCGCGCATGAGCTCCTGCGAGCTTCCGGTCTCCATCAGCCGCCCCGCGTACATGACCGCGATCCGGTCCGCGAGCTCGAGCAGCAGCGACAGGTCGTGGGTGATGAACAGGATCGAGAACCCGAGCTCGTCCTTCAGCTCGACGATCTTGCCGAGGATGTCGCGCTGGACCACGACGTCCAGGGCCGTCGTCGGCTCGTCCATGATGACGATCTCGGGATCGACCGCCAGGGCCATGGCGATCATGACCCGCTGGCGCATGCCGCCGGACAGCTCGTGCGGGTAGCCGCGCAGCCGCGAGCGCGGTATGCCGACCAGGTCGAGCAGCGAGCCGACCTTGTCCAGCGCGTCCTTCCTCGGCATCCGCAGGTGCGCGTGGATCGCGTCGAGCAGCTGGTCCCGCACGTTCAGCACCGGGTTGAGCGCGTTCATCGCGCTCTGGAACACGATCGCGATCTCGCGCCATCGCAGCTGCTGCAGGTCGCTGGCCCGCAGCTGGGTGATGTCGACCGGCTCGGTCACCCGCCGGCCCGCGTACCTGACGCTGCCGCCAGTGATGAGAGCGGGCGCCCGTAGCAGCCTGGTGGCAGCGTAGACGAGCGTGGACTTGCCTGAACCGCTCTCGCCCGCGATGCCGACGACCTCGCCGGGGCGCAGGTCCAGGTTGACCCGGTTGACCGCCATGACGTCGCCGGCCGGCGTGCGGTAGACGACCGAGAAGTCGCGCATCTCGAGCGCGGCAGTGCTGGCCCCGGGGGACGACCCCCCGTAACCCCCCGCTGCGCTGGCCCCCGGGGACGACCCCCCGTAACCTCCCGCTGTCATGGCCGACTGCCCTGGTCGAGGAGCGAACTGCGGGAGAAGGCGTGGACGAGCCGTCCCAGGCGGCTCGCCGCCTGCTGGTTTATTTGCATAACTGGGGTTGGGTCTGCGGGGCGCTGGCGGTGGCCGTCCACCTTCTCGGCCCGGCTGGCGTCCCGAAGGCGCGGGTTGCCGAGTTCGTCGATGCCAGTGTTCAGCAGCACCAGGCCGGCTCCCATGAGCGCCACGGCGAGTCCTGGCGGCACGAACCACCACCAGGCGCCGAGGGTCAGCGCCTGCTGGCTCTGCGCCCAGTACAAGATGGTGCCGAGGCTCCAGCTGTTCAGGTCGGCCAGCCCGATGAAGGCCAGGGCGACCGACGCGCCGATCGCGTAAAGGACCGTGTTCACGAAGCTGGCGGCGATCAGGCTGACCTCGTTCGGCACGATCTCGAACGCAAGGATCCGCCAGGTCTTCTCGCCGGTCTCGCGGGACGCCGCGATGAAGTCGCGGTTCCTGAGCGTGAGCGTCTGGGCCCTGATCACCCGCGCTCCCCACGGCCAGCCGAGCAGGGACAGCACGAGGATGGTCGGGCCCTGGCCCCGTTGCGGCAGGTAGTCAAGCAGCAGGATCAGCAGCGGCAGCGAGGGGATGACGAGGAACACGTTGCTGGTCAGGGACAGCAGGTCGTCCCACAGGCCGCCGAGGAAGGCGGCCGTGACGCCGACGATCACCGAGAGCGCGGTCGCGACCACGCCGACGATGACCGCGAGCTCAAGGGTCAGCCTGATGCCCTCAAGCAACTGGGAGAACACGTCCTGGCCGCTCTCGGTGGTACCGAGCAGATGAGCCGCGTCAGGGGCATGCAGGGACAGCGCCGGGTTCGGGCTGGCGTACGAGGGGTCGTACGGCATCACCAGCGGGCCGATGACCGCGGCGAGCACGAAGATCCCGAGCAGGACCGCGCCGACCTTGGCCTTGAGCGGCAGGCGGCGCCAGCGGCCGATCGGGCTTGGCTTGTCGGCGACCTGCGTCGCGCTGACGACGAGAAGTGGTGCGACGGTCATCAGGACGCCTCCCTGGCCCGGACGCGGGGATCGGCGAGCACGAGCACGAGGTCGACGATGAGGTTGGCCAGGAGCACGGCGAAGGTGATCACCAGGAAGATCGCCTGCATCAGCGGGTAGTCGTTGGCGCTGACCGCGTTGAGCAGCAGCAGGCCGATGCCTGGATAAGCGAAGACGATCTCCATGATGATCGCGCCCGACACTACGAAGCCGATCGCGAGCCCGAAGCCCTGGAGTTGCGGGAGCAGCGCGTTGCGGGCCGCGTAGGTGTAGACGACCCGGCGGTTAGGCAGGCCCTTGGCCTGGGCCGCGACCACGTAGTCCTCGCCGACCGTGGTGATCATCACGTTGCGCATCTGGAGCATCCAGCCCGCCACCGAGGTGATGACGATCGTGAAGGCGGGCAGCACCGAGTGGTAGATCGCGCTGCCGATGAACGCCCAGTTCCAGCCGGGAACCTGGCCCTCGCCGTAGCCCTGGCCGGTCGGGAACGCGTGGGTCCGCTCGGCGAGCACCTCGATCAGGATCAGGGCGAGGAAGAAGTAGGGGATCGCCTGCAGGAACATCAGGCCAGGCAGGGCCCGGTCCAGCCAGCCGCCGTGCCGCCAGCCGGCGACGATGCCGAGCCCGGTGCCGACGAAGAAGGCGATCACGGTCGCGGTGCCGACCAGCGTGAGGGTCCACGGGATCGTCTCGCCGATCAGCGTGCTCACCTTGGCGGGGTACTCGAGCAGGTCGGTGCCGAAGTTCAGGTGGACCACGTCGTAGAGGTAGGTCACGTACTGATGCCACAGCGAGCCAGGATGGCCGACGCCCAGCATCGCCTCGAGCGCCTTGTAGGCGGACGGCTGCAGGTTGGGGAACTTGGCCATGATCGCCTCGACCGCGTTGCCTGGCACGGCCCTCGGGATGAAGAAGTTGAGGGTCAGCGCCACCCAGGCGGCGACGGCGTAAAAGCCAAGGCGCCGGAGTATGAAGGCCATGCCGCCTCCCCTAGCTGGTTCCGGCCATGGCGACCGTCGCGACGGTCGCGGCCGTTGCGGCCGGCCTGCCCGACCGGCCCCGCCGCGCGGGCTCGCGGGTCATCGTGCCTGGCGGGCAGCCGCAGCTCGACCGCAGGACCAGCTCGGTCGGCAGCAGCTCCACCTTCGGGCGCAGGTGCGGCCGGGCGATCCGGTCGAGCAGCCGGTCGCAGGCGCGCTCGCCGAGCAGCCGCATCGGCTGGTGCACCGTCGTCAGCGGCGGGTCGCACAGGCTGCCTGGGTAGATGTCGTCGAAGCCGACGACGGCCACCTCGTCGGGCACCCGGACACCAGCCTTCGACAGGGCCTGCAAGACGCCGATCGCCATCTGGTCGTTGGCGCAGACGATCGCGTCGGGCAGTTCGCCGGCGCTGAGCACCTGCTGGCCCGCCTCCTCGCCGCTGACCACGGAGAACAGGCCGTCGGACTCGCCGACGAGCTGGCACTGCGGGTAGCTGCGGAGCACCTGGGTGAGGCCGCGGCGCCGCTCCATCGAGTCGGGGGCCGTGACCGGGCCAGCGACGTAGTGCAGCCGCCGCCGGTCGTGGACCTCGATCAGGTGGGTCACCAGCGCCATCGAGCCGCCCCGGTTGTCGGCCGTGACCACGTCGGCTGAGCGCTCCCTCGGGTTGCCGGCCACGATCACGACCGGCAGCCGCTCGACCAGGCGGGCGATGGACGCCGACGGCACGATCCCCTCGCCGATCAGCAGGCCGTCGACCTTGCCCGACAGCGTCAGCAGCCGCTGGAGGTCGTTCCCGCCGTCCTCTTCCAGGTAGGTGATCAGCAGCGACCAGTTCCTGTGCCGGATCCTCGCCTCGACGCCGCGCAGGATCTCGTCGTAGAAGAGCAGGCTCATCGACTCGATGTCGTACTGCTCCTTGGGCGCGCTGGTGTGCTGGACCCCGACGAGGCCGATCACGTCCTTGCGGCGGCGGGACAAGCTCTGGGCGGCGCCGTCGGGGACGTAGCCGAGCTGCTCGATCACTTCGAGCACGCGCGCCCTCGTCGTGTCCCGCACCCGGTCCATGCCGTGCACGACCCGGCTCACCGTGGCGGTGGAGACGCCGGCCAGCGAGGCGACGTCGTAGAGCGTGACGCCGCCGACGCTGGCGCCTGCTCCGACGCCCCCGCCGGCGCCGGCGCCGGCGCGCTGGTCGGCGGGGTCGCCTTCGGCTGCGCTTCGCGGCATTCGGAGTAGCTCCTTGCTGTCTGAGCGGTTACATCACCGTTGTCTAAGCGGTTGCATCGCCCGGATCTAAGCGCTTACTGTAAGACTCGGTATATGTGCCGTCAAGGTCTCCCAGTACCGCCCAGATCACCGCAGCTAGGTAGTCAAGGAGTGGTTGATGACAATGCCGGAACCGACCTTCGACGGGGCACTCCTCGATGGGGCACTGCCGTTCCCGCCCGGCTTCGCCTGGGGCGCGGCGACGGCCGCTTACCAGATCGAAGGCGGCGCGCAGGCGGACGGCCGGGGCGCCTCCATCTGGGACACCTTCAGCCACACCCCCGGCAATGTGCGCGGCGGCGACACCGGCGACGTGGCCTGCGACTCCTATCACCGGTACGTCGAAGACGTCGAGCTGATGAGCTCGATCGGGCTGAACGCCTACCGGTTCTCGATCTCCTGGCCCAGGGTCCAGCCGGGCGGCCGCGGCGCCGTCAACCCTAAGGGCCTCGACTATTACAAGGCCCTGCTCGACCGCCTCGCCGAGCGCGGCATCGCGGGCGCGGCGACGCTGTATCACTGGGACCTGCCGCAGGAGGTGCAGGACGAGGGCGGCTGGACCGCTCGCGACACCGCCGCGAGGTTCGCCGACTACGCGGCCGCCATGGGGCAGGCGCTCGGCGACCGGGTCTCCCGCTGGATCACGCTGAACGAGCCGCAAGTCGTGGCCAACGCCGGCTACCGCATCGGGGACCACGCTCCCGGCCTGCGCGACCCCGAGGCCGCCGCGGCGGCGACCCATCACCTGCTGCTCAGCCACGGGCTCGCGGTCGCGGCGTTGCGGGCGGCGGTGCCCTCGGGCACGCCCGTCGGCATCACCTTGGACCTGCACCCGGTCGAGCTCGTCGGCGACGCCAGGACTGACCTGCTCGAGCAGGCTCGGCTGATCACCGACGCCGACCTGAACGGCATGTTCCTCGACCCGGTGCTGCACGGCCGTTACCCGGAGCACGCGAGCCCGGATCTCCTTCCGCCTGGCGCCGTGATCGCCGACGGTGACCTGGCGACGATCAGCGTGCCGATCGACTTCCTCGGCGTCAACTACTACTCCGCCGTCTACCTGCGGGCCGGCGACCCCGCCAACCTCAGGCAGGGCGAGCGCAAGCACCGCCACGGGCTGCCAGGGGTCGTCGAGTACGGTCCCGACGACCTTGAGCGGACCGCGATGGGCTGGATCGTCGATGCCAACGGCCTGTATGACCTGCTGATGCGGCTGTCCAAGGACGCGCCTGGACTGTCGTTGTTCGTCACCGAGAACGGCCGGGCGGCCGAGGACTACGTGAATCCCGACGGTGTGGTCGATGACATCGAGCGGGTGCGCTACCTGCAGCAGCACTTCACGGCCGCCGCCCGCGCGATCGGCGACGGCGCCCGCCTCGACGGCTACTACGTCTGGTCCCTGCTCGACAACTTCGAATGGGCCTGGGGTTACCAGAAGCGGTTCGGCATCGTCTTCGTCGACTTCGGCACCCAGCGGCGCATCCCCAAGTCGAGCGCCCGCTTCTACGCAGGCGTCATCCGCGCCAACGCCGTCCCGGCGCTGCCGTCCTAACCCGCGCGCCGTTCGCAATCGTTTGCGCCAGAGAGTTCTCGGCGGTCTTCCCCGAACGGGGCAAGATCTTGTTGTTTTGACCGGGCCATGTTCCGGGGCGATAACAAGATCATGGGTTTCGTCTTGAGAAGTGTCCAGGATCTTATTCTGCAAACGATTGCTGGATTTCTGCGGGTGCTGCTCAGACTGCCGGAGCGCGGATTGCGGCCCCGGAGCGCGGATTGCGGCCCCGCGAATCTTCCGTAGTCAAGGAGATTCCTTGATCACGGCAATCTGGCGTGTCCACGTCCGTGTGATGATCCGTTATCGCCGGAGCTTCATGATCACGGAATACGACGCGGAGGGACATCCGCACCGAAGTCTCCGTGATCTTGCCGCGGTTCATGATCACGGCAAGTAGCAGCGCGGAATCCGCACACAGATCGCCGCGATCACGAGCCTGGGCTCGCCCCGCCCCGGCTTAGCGCTCGGCCAGGGCCTCGCGTTGCTTCATGAGGTCGGCGATCTCGCGGGCCTGCGGGTCGGACTCGCTGCCGAGGGCGGCGATGACGTTGGCGCGGTCGGTGTCGTCGCGGTTCTGGCTCAGTTTCTCCTTGGCCTCGAGCTGCCGGATCACGAGCTCGACTCCGACGATCGCCCGCAACTGGCCGGCGATGAACTTCTCGGGGGCGTCGGTGACCCACCAGCGACCCTCCCGGCCGCGCTCGTACCGCTCGGTCAGCCGGGTCACGACGTCCCGCAGCCAGTCAGAGTCCTGATGGAACGTGACGTCGCCGGTGAAGTGGACGCTGGTGTAATTCCAGGTCGGGACGGTCCGGCCGTGGTCCTTGGTGCTCTGGTACCACGACGGCGACACGTAGGCCTGCGGCCCGTCCACGATGGCGAGCGCCTGCGCACCTGGCGCGGCCGTGCGCCACTGCGGGTTCTGCAGGGCGATATGGCCAAGCAAACGGCCGTGGCCGGCCTCTTTCCCCGCCTCGGGCCCCGGTCGTTCCCAGATGATCGGTATCAGGGTGGCGATCGGCTTGTCGCCGTCGAACGTCACCAAGTCGGCGGTGCCGACCCGCTCGACGAACGCGGCTATCTGGTCGAGGTCCTCGGTGGCGGCGAAGTGCGCGGGGATGTACATATCGCCAGGTTAGCGGCTTACTCGAAGCCGGTCTAAGGCGAGGCCGACCAGCGGCGGACCGCGACCGTGCCGGTCACGCTGATCAAGCCGACGACCCAGCAGCCGAGCACGAAGGCCGGCCAGGCGGTCGCGGCCGTCCCGCCGCCGCCAGCGATCGCCCTGATCAGGTTGGCCGCCGCCGTGACCGGGCTGACCCGCGCGATCGGCTGCATCCACCCCGCCAGGTAAGCGACCGGGGCGTACGCGGAGCTGACGAAGGACAGCCCGATCGCCGGGAAGTACAGCACTCGCTCAGCCGTCTCCGGATCCTTGATCAGCAGCGCGAGGCAGGCCGAGGCGACGCTGATGCTGAGCCCGAAGGCGACCGAGACCACGACGATCGCGACGGCTCCGAGCGGCCCGGCGGTGACGACGAAGCCGAAGGCGAGCGCGACCAGCAGCAGCAACACCGCCTGGGCGCTGAACACCACGGCATCGGACCGCAGCCGCCCGATCAGTACGGCCGCCCTGGACATCGGCAGCGACCTGAACCGGTCGGCCAGGCCGCTGCTGGCATCCCTCAGCAGGGCGAGCCCGGTGATCGGCGCGGTGAGGGCCGCGTTCTGGATGATGATGCCGGGGATGAGGAACTGCCGGTAGGCGCCGGGCTGGGGGTGGGTTCCGGCGGCGAGGTTGCCGAACACGGAGATGAAAAGGACGAGCAGGATCAGCGGCTGCACGAGCGGGTAAATCAGCCGCCCTGGGTTCATCCACAGCACCCGCAGGTAACGGCCGGCGATCAGGCCGCTATCGCGGAACACCGAGCCGCCGGCCTTGGCCGTGATCGCGGGACTGGCCGTCGTCGCGATCATTGCCCCGTCCCCGCGGTCAGGGCGAGGAACGCCTCGTCCAGTGACGGCTGCCGCAGGCTCAGGTCGGCGACGCCGATGCCGGCCGCGCGCAACGCGCCAGCGGCCCGTAGCAGGGTGTCTATCCCGCCGCCGGCGGTCGCGGTCAGCCTGCCTGAGCCTGGCTCGGCCTGCACCTGCGCCTCGCTGAGCGTTAGCTCGCGCCGCAGCACCGCCACGGCCGCGGCCGCGCCGTCGGGCGAGTCCAGCCTGATCTCCACGACCCGGTCGGCGACCCGGTCCTTGAGCTGCGCGGGAGTGCCTGAGGCGATGATCAGGCCATCGTTCATGACGTGCACGGCGTCGGCGAACTTATCGGCTTCCTCGAGGTACTGGGTGGTCAGCAGCATCGTGGTGCCCCCGGCGCGGAGCGCGGCGAGCGCCTCCCAAAGCTGCTGCCGGCTCGCCGGGTCGAGCCCGGTCGTTGGCTCGTCGAGCACGATCAGCGGCGGGCCAGCCATCAGGCTCGCGGCCAGGTCAAGGCGGCGGCGCATGCCGCCTGAGTAGGTGCGCGCGGCCCGGCCGAGCGCGTAGCTGATGCCGAGCAGCTCCGCGAGCTCGGCCGCCCGCTCCCGCGCCCGTCGCCGGTCAAGCCCGGCCAGCCTGCCGATGAGCACGAGGTTGTCCTGGCCGCTCAGCGCGTCATCGAGGCCCACGTACTGACCGGTCAGCCCGATCCGTGCCCTGACCTCAGCCGGCGCGGAGGTCACGTCGAAGCCCATCACCGTCACCTGGCCCCGGTCGGGCCTGGTCAAGGTCGCGATGATCCGCACGAGCGTGGTCTTGCCCGCGCCGTTCGGACCGAGCAGGGCGGTAATGCTGCCCGCAGGGACGGCCAGGTCCACTCCCCTGAGCGCCTCGACGGCCCCGAAGCTCTTGGCTACGCCGACGGCCAGCACGGTCGTAGACTGATCCATATTCGTGAGGCTAGCACTTAGTGAGGGAACCGGACAATATGGAAACCTCAGCTACCCGGCCGCCGCCGGCCGCGGACGATGACGATGACGACGACCTACCGCTCAGCGTGGTGGGGCGGCTGTTCAGGCTGGCCCCGAGGCTGGTTGACCTGATCGACCTGGGCGCCCGCGACTATGGCCTCGGCTTCGCGCGCGGACGGGTGCTCTGGGCATTGCGCGACTCCGGCCCGGTCCTGATGCGAGCGCTCAGCGACGCCCTCGGCGTCTCGCCGCGGACCGTGACCGGCCTGGTGGACTCCCTGGAAGCGGATGGCTGGGTGACGAGGAGCCCGCACCCGGCCGACCGCCGGGCCACGATCATCTCGCTCACCCCGGCCTCGGAGACCGCCCTGCGGCGCCTGACCGAGTCCTATGCGGCGCTGGCCCACGACCTGCTCGGCGACGTCAGCCCGGCCGACCTCCAGCGCTGCCTCACGGTAATCGGCCAGCTCGAAGACCGCCTTGACCCCTCCGTCACCAAGCGCATCGCCGCCTTCCACGCCGACAGAGAAGGCGGCCAGCCACCGTGCTAATTCCAGGTGCCGCCAGCAGCGAACAAGAAGCGGAGATCAGGCAATCAGTACTATGATCATCTAAAATGGATCATAGTACTATGTTCCGATCTAAGAATCGGGATGTAACGTGCATTACGTTAGTCATATCCGAAGGAACCTCGTACCAAGCTGGCCATCAACCACGACTTAGTACACCGCCCGCGCCCGCCGGCCCAGCCCCGTCATTGTCGGCCCAAGCAAACCTCCGTCGGCCCAGGCAAACCTTCGTCGGCCCAGACAAACCTCCGTGATCAAGAAACGGCCGCCCGGCCATGCCCGGCCAACCGTCCGTGATCATGAGTCAGGCCGTGATCTCGGAACCTACGCGGACGATGACCCGGCCGATCGACCGTGATCATCGACTTTCCATGATCACGGAGACCGGGCAGCGCAGGCGCAGGGACGCCGGGCAGCGCAGGCTTAGACGGTGGCGGACCGGGGAGGAGTTGACTCGACGCTACTGACGGGGGGATCGATGAAAGCGGTAGTAGGGGACGAACTGACGGTCAAGGGCCGTCGCCAGGGGGACGAGGACCGGCACGGGGAGGTCATCGAGGTCCACGGCGCTGAGGGCAGCCCGCCGTACCTGGTGCAGTGGAAGGACGGCCACGAGAGCGTGTTCTTCCCGGCCGCCGACACCATCGTCGCCAGGCACAGGGCCGGCCGGAAACGCGCTGCTCACAGGTAGCGACAGCGTGACCGGATGAACGCCATCTCCCGTAAGGGAGCGAGGAGCGGGAGGCCGATGGTGATCACCATGCAGGACGCTCGCGAGCTGCGCGCCCGCCGGGCGCGGGCCACGGCGGTCGTATCGCTGTACCTGAACGTCCCTGTCGACATCGCCGAGCATCACGGCCTGCTCATCCGGGCCCGCGACCTGCTCAAGGCGGCCGAGGTCGACCAGGCCATGGCGATCGCCAGCGATTCGGACCTTACGGAAGTGATCACCACCGTCGCCGCGCGCAGCCAGGATTGGCTGGGCCAGGGCGTGGCGATCTTCGCTTGCGCTGAGCTCGGCTTGTTCGAGGTGATGAAGCTGCCTGGCCCCGCAGCGGACCTAGCGATGATCGGAGCCAGGCCGTACCTGCGGCCGCTGCTGGCGACCGTCCAGCGCAACCCGGCGTACCAGGTCGCGGTGATCGACTCCAAGCACGCCTGGATGCTCGGCATCGGCGACGGCGAGATCAGCACGCTCGCCGAGCGGACCGGGCGACAGGTGCCGAGCAAGGCGTTCGGCGGCTGGTACGGCCTCGAGACCTACCGCATCCAGCAACGGGTCATGCAGCTATCCCGTCAGCACTTCCGCGACACGATTGCCATGCTGGTCAATGGTGCGGCCGCCAGGCCACTGCCGCTCGTGCTCGGCGGGCAGGAAGCCGAGATCAGCCAGTTCTGCGCGATGCTGCCGGACGCGATCAGCAAGCGAGTCGCCGGCACATTCGGCGTCGACTCTCAGGTCGCGACGCCAGGCCGAGTACGCGAGCTCGCCGCACCTGTCATCGCTGACTGGGTGGCGGCCGGCGAGGCCCAGCTAGTCAACGACCTCATGAACGAGCAGCCCGGCAAGACGGTGATCACCGGTGTGGGCGAATGCGCGACGGCCGTGCGCGCCCGCGCGGTCGCGCAGCTCGTGCTTGCCGACGGGCAACATCCCGCGCCGGATGTCCTCGACGAGATGGCTGGCCAGGCCCTCGATGGCGGCGGCGAAGTGACGGCCGTGCGGGACGCGCCGTTCGCGGCGGCCGCGCGGCTGCGGTTCCAGGTCACCGCGCCGAGCCCGTGACCTCCGGCCTTGCCGCAGGTCAGGGGCGTCGCCGGGGTGGCTGGGCCAGGCTGAAGGTCACGCCAGGGTCAGGAACAGCCGTTCCAGCTCGTCGGTGCTCAGCGCCGACTCGCCGGCCAGGCACTGCCGCATGTTGGCAGCAATGATCTTGAAGCCGGCCCGGTCGAGGGCGCGCGAGACCGCCGCCAGCTGGGTCACCACGTCGCGGCACTCCCGGCCTTCCTCGACCATCGCGATGACCCCGGCGAGCTGGCCCTGGGCGCGCTTCAGCCGGTTGAGCACGACCGCGCCGGAGTCATCGCCCGGCGTCGTCATTCGCCGGCCGGCGCGGTCTTAGCCGAGGCGGTGCCAGCCGACACGGTGCCAGCCGACGCGGTCTCGGCCGCGAGTTCGGCCTTGACCTGGTCCATGTCGACCTCGCGGGCCTGGCGGATGAGATCCTCAAGGGTTGGCTCGGGCAGTGCGCCGGGCTGCGCGTACAAGATGACCTTGTCCTTGATCACGACAAGGGTCGGGATCGAGGTGATCTGGAACGCCTGCGCCAGCTCCGGCTGCGCCTCGGTGTCCACCTTGGCGAAGACGAGATCAGCGTGCTTGTCCGAAGCGCGCTCGAAGATCGGCCCGAACATCCGGCAGGGGCCGCACCACGATGCCCAGAAGTCCACCAGGGCCAGGTCCGCACCGCCCACCACGGAATCGAAGTTCTGTGTGGTGAGTTCCACTGTTGACACGGTCTACGCCTCTCTGTTGGTAGTAATACCCATAGGGGTATGAACACCTGGGCCTTCACTCACATTCCCTGCATGGAGTCAGCGGGCGACGTGATCGGCGGCGACCTGGAAGCCGATCTGCTCAAGCAACTCGAAGGCTCTCGTCATGCTGACCGCATGGTCCGGCTCCAGGTCAGCGAGCGAGTAGCCCGCCGCGAATCCGGCGTCCCTAAGCTGATCCGGGGTCAGCGACAGCTGCCCCGCGACCGCGACCACGGGCACGCCCGCCCAGCCGGCGGCCCTGGCCACCCCGACCGGGGCCTTCCCGCTGAGTGACTGCTCGTCCAGGCTGCCCTCCCCGGTGATGACGAGGTCGGCGCCGACGACCGCGGCGTCGAAGCCGATCAGGTCGAGCACGAGCTCAACGCCGGGCACAAGCCGCGCCCCCAGGTAGGCGAGCGCCCCGAACCCGGTGCCGCCGGCCGCTCCCGCGCCCGGCGCCCTCGCCAGGTCGGTGCCGGTCACCTGCGCGGTCAGTTCGGCCCAGCGGGCCAGGGCGTGGTCGAGCAGCATGACGTCGGCCGGGCTGGCTCCCTTCTGCGGGCCGAACACCGCCGCCGCCCCGGTCGGCCCGAGCAGCGGGTTGTCGACGTCGCTGGCGACCAGGACCGAGCACCGCCCGGCCGCGATCCTGGCGTCGAGCCCGGAAGCGTCGATTCGGGCAAGCCCGGCCAGGGCAGCGCCGCCGCGCGCCAGCGACTCGCCATCGGGGCCGGTCAGGACGACCCCGAGCGCTTGCAGCATCCCGGCGCCGCCATCGGTGCTCGCGCTGCCGCCGATGCCGAGCACGATCGTCGACGCGCCGTGGTCAAGCGCGGCCGCCATCACCTGGCCGACCCCGTACGTCGACGCCGTCAGCGGCGCCTTCGGCCCAGGCAGCAGCCGAAGCCCGGTCACATCGGCCAGCTCGACCACTGCGGTGCTGGCCAGGGGGGACGACCCCCCGGAACCCCCCGCGGTGCGAGCGGAAGCCTGGAAGGCGAACCCCGTCTCCACCGGCTCCCCCACCGGGCCGTCAGCCAGGCACGACACCGGCTCGAACCCGGCCGACAGCGCCGCCGCGATGGTCCCGTCGCCCCCGTCAGCGACCGGCAGCAGCACGATGTCCGCGTCCGGCCGCGCCCGCCGCAGGCCGGCCGCGAGCGCCGCTGCTACCTCCTCGGCCGAGGCACTGCCCTTGAACTTGTCCGGCGCGACGACGACGCGCACCGGTTACTCGCTGAGCCCGAGCGTGGCGATCAGGCTGCGCGCGGCCGCTCCCCCGGCCTCCTCAGCGATCGCCAGGGCCGCGCTCACGTCGAGGTCGTCGCACAACGCCCCCGTGATCGCCTCCCCCACCGCCGCCTGCGACGACTCGCCGCCACCGCGCCCGGCCGCCAGGTAGAGCCGCTCCAGCCTGGCCGTCGCCGAGTCGAGGTCGGCCGCCGAGTAATCCCACGCCTTCGCCCACGGCCGGTCGAGCAGGCAGAGCCGCAACGCCGCCGCCGTGTGGTCCGCGAGCACGTCGCTGACCAGCACGAGGTTCCCGGTCGACTTCGCCATCTTGGCCCCGTTCAGGCAGACAACCCCGACGCCGAGCCTGGCCCGGGCATGCGGCCGGACGCCCGTCACCGCCTCAGCGATCGCCACCTGGTAGGCATGGTGCGGGAAGCGCAGGTCATCACCACCGCTCAGCACGTCAATCGCGGGCCCGAGCAGCGACAGCGACATGGCCGCGCACTCGGCGTGCCAGCCTGGCCGCCCGGTCCCCCACGGCGATGACCAGCCCGGCTCGTGGTCCGCCGACCAGCGCCAGATCGCGACGTCGAGCGGGTCGTCCTTGGCCGGGTCGTCGAGCCTGGCCCCGTACTCGGCCGCGAGCACCGTCGCCTCGTCCCGGCCGACCCCGGCCCGGTCCGCGACCCCGGCGCCCCTGAAGTACACGGTCCCTTCCCGCAGGTAAGCGGCATCGGACTCGAGCAAGGCCGCCGCGAGCCTGATCACCTGCCCGACGTTGCGCCGCGCCCGCGGCGCGAACTGGGGCTCGCGCACCCCGAGCGCGGTCATGTCCTGGTCGAACCTGAACTGCTGCACCGACGCGAACGCGTCGAACGCGGAACCAGACCGCTCGGCCGCCGCGAACAGCACATCATCGACATCGGTGACGTTCCGGCACAGCTGCGCGCTCACCCCGATCGAGCTGAGAACACGCGTCAGCACGTCGACCCAGACGAATGTCGCGGCATGCCCGAGATGGGTGACGTCATAAGGGGTGATGCCGCAGCAATAGATCCTGACCCGGTCGAGCACCGACAGGTGATTGTCGCCGAGCCGCACGCTGGTCCTCATGCCTTGAAGTATCGCCCCGGCCTCGTCCCTACGATGACAGCCGCCCGCCCACACGGCGACACCTTGGCGCGCTAGGGTCGCAGCGGGCACCCGCGCACGAGGAGACGAGCGAACTTGAGCACACCGCTACGCAGCCGACCAGCCTGGGCCGCGCTCGCCGAACATCATCACAAGATCAAAGACCTGCACCTGCGCGACCTGTTCGCCGCCGACGCCGACCGCGGCGAGCGGCTGACCGCGCAGGCCCAGGGCACCGGCATCTTCCTCGACTACTCCAAGAACCGGATCACCGACGAGACGCTGGCCCTGCTCTTCGAGCTGGCCAGCCAGTCGGGCCTGTCGGACCGGATCGAGGCGATGTTCCGCGGCGATCGGATCAACACCACCGAGAACCGCTCCGTCCTGCACGTCGCGCTGCGCATGCCCAAGGGCACGAGCCTGGTCGTCGACGGCACCGATGTGGTCGCGCAGGTCCACGAGGTGCTGGACCGGATGGCCGACTTCGCCACCAGGATCAGGACCGGGCAGTGGACCGGGTTCACCGGCAAGCCGATCACGGCCGTGATCAACATCGGCATCGGCGGCTCGGACCTCGGACCAGTCATGGCCTACGAGGCGCTGCGCTTCTACAGCGATCGTGACGCCGCGTTCAGGTTCGTCTCCAACGTCGACCCCACCGACTTCGCCGAGGCCACCCGCGACCTCGACCCCGCCCAGACCCTGTTTATCGTCTCATCCAAGACCTTCACGACGCTGGAGACGCTCTCCAACGCCCGCTCCGCCCGCGATTGGGTGGTCGGCGCGCTCGGCGACGAGGCCGCGGTCGCGAAGCACTTCGTCGCGGTCTCCACGAACGCCGAGAAGGTCGCCGCGTTCGGGATCGATACCGCCAACATGTTCGGCTTCTGGGACTGGGTCGGCGGTCGCTACTCCATGGACTCAGCGATCGGCCTGTCCACGATGATCGCGATCGGCCCCGACCACTTCGAAGAGCTCCTGGCCGGCTTCCACGCGATGGACGAGCACTTCCGCAGCACGCCGCTTGAGCGGAACCTTCCGGCCCTGATGGGCCTGCTCTGGATCTGGTACGTGAACTTCATGGGCGCGGCCAGCATCGGCGTCATGCCCTACGACCAGTACCTGAAGCGCTTCCCTGCCTACCTGCAGCAGCTCACGATGGAGTCCAACGGCAAGCACGTCACCCTCGACGGCGCCCACGTGGACTACACGACCAGCCCGGTCTTCTGGGGCGAGCCCTGCACCAACGGCCAGCACAGCTTCTTCCAGTTGCTGCACCAGGGCACCGAGCTGATCCCGCTGGACCTGATCAGCTTTGGCAAGGCGCTCAACCCGATCAGGGACCAGCACGACCTGCTCACCTCGAACGTGTTCGCCCAGGCCCAGGCCCTCGCCTTCGGCAAGACGCTTGACCAGGTGCTGGCCGAGGGCACCTCCCCGGCGGTCGCGCCGCACCGGGTGATGGAAGGCAACCGGCCGACCAACGTGCTGATGGCCGAGATCCTGACCCCGCGCCTGCTCGGCTCCCTGGTCGCCCTGTACGAGCACGCGGTGTTTACCGCGGGCACGATCTGGAGCATCGACTCCTTTGACCAGTGGGGCGTGGAACTCGGCAAGGCGCTAGCGGCCGCGATCGCCCCTGAGCTGACCAGCGAGGCCGAGCCCGAGCTGAGTCATGACTCCTCAACCAACGCACTTGTCCGGCGTTATCGAACAATCAAGGGAGCATCATCAAAATGACCACGGAGCACCCGATGCAGCTAGGCATGGTCGGCCTCGGACGAATGGGCGCGAACCTGGTCCGCAGGCTCATGCGCGACGGCCACACCTGCGTCGTCTACGACGTGAACTCCTCGGCCGTGGACGCGCTCGTCGCCGATGGCGCGACCGGTGCCAAGGATCTCGACGACTTCGTCGCCAAGCTGACCAAGCCGCGCGCGGCCTGGCTGATGCTGCCGGCCGCCATCACCGGCAACACGCTGGACCACCTCGCCTCCATGCTCGAGGCTGGAGACACGGTAATCGACGGCGGCAACACCTACTACCGCGACGACATCAAGCGCGCGAAGGCGCTCGCCCCTAAGGGCATCCACTACGTTGACTGCGGCACCTCCGGCGGCGTCTGGGGCCTGGAGCGCGGCTACAGCCTCATGATCGGCGGCGACGACGAGGCCGTGACCAGGCTCGACCCGATCTTCAAGACCATCGCCCCCGGCGAGGGCACCGTCGAGCCGACGCCAGGGCGCAAGCCCGGCGGGACTGCTCAAGACGGCTACCTGCACTGCGGCCCGGCCGGCGCCGGCCACTTCGTCAAGATGGTCCACAACGGCATCGAGTACGGCATGATGGCCGCGATCGCCGAGGGACTGTCGATCATCAAGCACGCCAATGTCGGCATGGCCGAGGTCGAGACCGACGCCGAGACGACCCCGCTGACCGATCCCGAGTACTACCAGTACAACATCCCGGTCCCCGAGGTCGCCGAGGTCTGGCGCCGCGGCTCGGTCGTCAGCTCGTGGCTGGTCGACCTCACCGCGTCGGCCCTCGCCAAGTCGCCCGACCTAGCCGACTTCGCCGGCCATGTGTCCGACTCGGGCGAGGGGCGCTGGACCGTGCTCGCGGCCGTCGAGGAAGGCGTCCCGGCGCCTGTCATCACGTCTTCGCTGTTCGAGCGCTTCGAGTCGCGCGGTCTCGGCGAGTTCGCGGACAAGCTGCTGTCAGCGATGCGCAGCGAGTTCGGCGGCCACGCCGAAAAGAAGGCCTAGCTGTTAGCTGGTCGAGGAAAACCTGGCTGTTAGCTGGTCGCGGCCGGATGCGGGTTCGACGGGCATGCCTATAACGGCTTGCCCGCCGAACCCGGCATCCGCCGCCGAGCTTGCCTAGCCAGGCCGAGTCAGCCGGGAAGCTCTGGCCGCTCGACGAGCGGCCTAGTCGTCGTCCTGCGCGGCAGCGTCGAGCGCCCGTAGATCGCCGGCGAGGTTCCTAGCTGATTGCTTGATGTCTGGACGGTTACCGCCGACTACGCGGTGGCGCCGCGCCAAGGCATCTTCGTCGTTCCCCGCAATCGTTTGCAGTGCAAGATCTTGTTATTTCCACTGGTCTATAGCCCGTAAGAATCACAAGATCTTGACGCCCCCGCCGAAAACTCCCCAAGATCCTGGCGGCCCTGGCGAAAACTCTCCAAGATCTTCTTGTGCAAACGATTGCTGAAATGAGGTCGCGGGCCGGGCGCGACTTGGCGGGCAGGATCGCGCTGCGAATGCTCCGGGATCACGCTCGCGCCCCTGACCACGGTGAATTCCCGGGGCGGGCGAGCCCAGCGATGCTCCGGGATCACGCTCGCGCTCCTGATCACGGTGATTCTGTGGCGTGATCACGCGCCGAATCTCCGTGATCTGGGACAGACCATGATCACGGAGGATGGGGGCGTCGGCGAGACGGCGGGCGGTTCTGATCAGGAAGCTCGGCAACTGCCAGGGCCGTGCCTGCGGGATCGGCCGGGGTCGGCCGTGATCGGCCGGGGTCGGCCGGGTCGGCCGGCGGGTGCGGGCGCGCACGGCGTTCGAGGAACCTAGGGAGTGCCTCCGCCGGGGCTGGCGGGCCCCGGAGGGGTGAGTACCTGAGCTCGGACTGCCGTACCGACAGTCGGACGACGGGTTGAAATGCTGCTGGTCTGCCTCAGAGACCCGCGACCACGCCTAGCTTTGCCAGGCCACGAAGGCTTCGGGGCTGGTCGAGCTGGTCTTGGTGTAGAAGCCGGCGGCGGCGCAGTTGTTCGGGGAGGAGCAGGAGACCGAGACTGCCTGGGAGTCGCCGGTGCCGTCGAGCTTGGTGATGTTGGGGATGACCTCGGCCCAGTGCCAGACGCCGTTGATCTCGTTGGCGACGAAGGCCTCGGTGCGGACGACGGTGGCGCTCACGTAGACGTTCGCCCAGCCGGTGACCGCGCAGTTGTACTCGTTCGGGCAGGACAGGCTGGCGATAACGGCGGCGTAGCCCTTGCCGTGGTTGAGCTTGGCGATGCCGGGCAGGTTCACGGCCTTGTGCCAGTACCCGTTCCGCTCGACGGCGACGAACGACTGGAGCCGGTCGGCGGCGTTGTCGTAGGAGCCGGCCGCGGTGCAGTAGCCCCTCGTCGGGCAGGCTAGCGAGACCAGGTAGCCGTTCAGAGCCTGCATTCCGTGCAGGTCGTTGATAGCGCCCCAGGTGCCGTTCTTGCGCAGGATCGTGAACAACTGGCCGCGCTCGGCGCCGGCGTAGAACTCGCCGGTGATGGTGCAGCTGCCGTCCGGTGAGCACGCGGCCAGGCTGATGCTGGCGTTAGCGGGCAGGTCAGGGATCGCCTGGGCGGCTCCCCAGGTGCCGTTCTTCTCGGTGGACGCGAACCAGTGGTTCTGGGTCGCCTCGCCCTCGATGCCGGTGACGTAGCTGCCGACGGCCAGGCAGCCGTTGCCGGCCGTGCACGATATCGAGCTGACGGTGCCCTGGAGGATGTTCGGCAGGCTCGCCGTGCCCGGCAGGTCTTCGGATGCGCCCCAGACGCCGTTTCTCTCGGTGGCGACGAACGGCTGCATGGTGCTCTCCGACTCGTCGAAGACGGTGTACTCGCCGCCGATCACGCAGTTGCCCGCCGACGAGCAGGCCAGCCTGAACGGGGGGTCGAGCCAGCCGAACGCGACGCCATCGATGGGCTCGGCCTTGCCCCAGGTGCCGTTCTTCTCGTTCACGTAGAACAAGGTCGTTCCGTTGTCCCGGTTCTGATAAGTGCCGACGGCCACGCAGTTGCCCGCCGACGGGCACGACACCAGGCCGCTCTGGGGACTCGGCTGCACGCCCTGCTTGAGCGCCGAGAGGTTGAACAGGGCGATCTTGCTCCAGCGACCGTTCTTCCCGGTGGCGACGTACGGCGCCCACTTCTCCGCGACGGTCTGGTAATAGCTGACGGCGGCGCAGTAGCCGCCCGCCGCGCACGAGACCGACGTGATGCCGCCATAGCTCTTGGCCCGCGTCACCGGGGTCACGACCTGCTGCGCCTTGCCCCAGGTCGCCGAGCCGCTGGCAGTGGACGCGCTGGCCGGTACTACGAAACCGGTCACGCCCGCCGCCACGGCGACGACGGACGTGACCGAGGAGAGAATCCGGCTGGTGAACCTCAAATGCCCTGCCTTCCGCTGAGTCAGTCCATACAGCAGACGCCCGGAACTCAGGCTTGGTTGACACAGCTACTCAAATCGGACCTAATGCTCAGTCACGATGAAGGCGTGCAGGCTGGTCTTGTGGTTGAGCTCGTAGTAGCCCCCGGCGCTGCAGTGGTTCGCCGATGACGGGCACGCCATCGCGACGACCTGCGAGTTGCCTTCGCCATCGAGCGGGCACCCAGGCCGGGAACGTTCCCTGCCGTAGCCCAGGTGCCGTCATGCTCGGTGGCGACGAACGGCACGGTCGGCCCGCTCCCGCCGGAATGCGAGCCGCCGAGCGAGCAGTCCCCCGCCGCCGGGCAAGACAGCGCGACGGTGTCGTAGCCTTGGCCAGCCACGGCCGTGCCGGGGATGGGCTGCAAGGAGCCCCAGCTGCCGTTCTTCTCCGAGATCGTGAAGAGCGCGCTGTCCTGGGGGCTAACCCCGTCTCCGGCGACGGTGCAGGTACCGGCCGGCGCGCACGAGACCAGCTCGATGCCCGAGTTGGCGACCTGGGACAGGCCAGGGATTCCGTGCGCGGTACCCCACTTGCCGTTGTGCTCGGTGATCACGACGCCGGTGGCGCTGGTGACCTGGTAGAAGCCGACGCCGAGGCAGGTACCCGCTCCCGTGCAGGACAGCGAGGTGACGTCGCCTTGGGTGATGTCCAGGCTGGCGGTGCCTGGAACGTCCTGCGCTTTACCCCAGACGCCGCTCTTCTCGGCGACGACGAATGGCTGGTTGTTCTCGGACTCGGTGGAGTTCTGGTAATTGCCGCCGATGACGCAGTTGCCGGCCGAAGCGCATGACAGCGCGGTGATCTGGGCGTCAAGATCGCCGTTCAGGGCGGAGACGCCAGCGATCTTCTCCGCCTTGCCCCATCTGCCGTTCTTCTGATTGACGACAAACGGGACAGTGGCATTGTTTGAGTCTTGGTATTCGCCGCCAGCAGCGCAGTTGCCGGCCGACGGGCATGACAGCCAGCCGATGATCCCCGACCCTGCGCTCGCCTTGCCAAGGGGAGCCGTGTTGATCAGCTGGATCTTGCCCCAGGCCCCTTTCTTCTCGGTGAGCACGTACGAATACGCCGAGAACCCAGGGTGCCGGGGAACCTCGTAGAACCCCACGGCGGCGCAGTAGCCCTTGGGCGCGCAGGCGATCGCCTGAATGCCCCCCTCGCCTCCAGCCAGTGTCGCCGGAGTGCCGACCTGCCGCGCCTTGGCCCAGGTGGCGCCTGACCCGTGAGCGGTCGAGGCACCGGCCGGCAGCGCTGTCCCGCAGATCGCGGCCGCCGTGGCCGCGATCACGATCCACCGGGCTGACGCAGGCACTCGCTGGTCGAACCTCATCGCTGGCCCTTCGTCGGCCATCCCCGTCGCTGGCCATGCTCGCACGCTGCGGTCAGTCGTGCAGTTTCCGGTGATCGACTCCGTTCTCGCGGCCGATCAGGACGTCGGCCGTCATGGCCGGCTCGAAGAGGCCATGACCGACCAGGCCGGGAGTGGCGCTCAGGCGGGCGGCCAGCTCGGCCGGATCATCGATCGGGCCGAGGTAGTCGGCGATGATGCCGCCGTCCGGGCTGGGCGGCCACCCTTCGCGGATCTTGACCTGGCGCAAGTGGCGAAGCGTGGCCGGAAGCCCGAACCCGAGCAGTTCCACCGGCACCGGCGGGCGCAAGGCGTCGACCGGCTTGGTCGAGTCGCCGATCACGACGAAGCGGGCGGTCGCGGCGGCGACGATCTTCTCCCTGGTGTGGGCACCGCCGCCGCCCTTGATCAGCCAGCCGTCCGGCGTGACCTGATCGGCGCCGTCGATCGCGATGTCCAGGTGATCCAGGGTGTCGGCCAGTTCGACGTCCAGGCCGAGCGTGGTCGCGACCTCCTGGGTGTGCACCGAGGTGGCGAAGCAGCGGACGGACAGGTTCCGCGCGGCCAGCGCGGGCAGCAGGAAGGCGACGGTCGAGCCCGTGCCGAGCCCCACGGTCATGCCGTTCTCGACGAGGGCGGCGGCCGCTTCGGCGGCGAGTCGCTTTTCGCTGTCTGTGCTCACGTGGCCATCTTCCCGTTGCTGTGGCATGGCACTATTGGCCCCATGCAATCCAACAATCATGCGACCAAGCGCCCCGACGACCATGTCATCGTAATCTTCGGCGCGACCGGCGACCTCGCGAAGCGCAAGCTGCTGCCTGGGCTCTTCCACCTGGCCAAGTCCGGATTGCTGCCAGTCGGATACCGGGTCATCGGCTCGGCGCCGCACGACTGCATCATGACCGACGACCAGTTCCGTCAGCACGCCAAGGACGCTTGCAGCCAGTTCGGCCTGGCCAAGCCGACCGGGGCCGCCTGGAAGGAGTTCGAGAGCAAGCTCGACTTCGCCTGCTCGGACCCTGACAACCCCAAGCCGCTGGTCGACGCCGTGCAGGCGGCCGAGAGCGAGATCGGCGGGAACCCGAAGCGGCTCTACCACCTCGCGGTGCCGCCGTCCGCGTTCGGGTCGGTCATCGGCATGCTGGGCGCGACCAAGCTGTCAGAGAACGCCAGCGTCATCATCGAGAAGCCGTTCGGATATGACCTCGCCTCGTGCCGGCAACTGACGGCAATCGTGCACTCGGTCTTTACCGAGGACCACGTGTTCCGGATCGACCACTTCCTCGGCAAGGAGTCGGTCGAGAACATCCTGGCGTTCCGGTTCGCCAACGGCCTGTTCGAGCCGATCTGGAATCGCGAGCACATCTCGCACGTCCAGATCGACGTGCCCGAGCTGATCAACATCGAGGGCCGGGCCGCGTTCTTCGAGAAGACCGGCACGTTCCGTGACATGATCGTCACGCACCTGTTCCAGGTGCTCGGCTTCGTCGCGATGGAGCCGCCGACGACCTTCGGCGCGAAGGCGCTGCGGGACGAGAAGTCCAAGGTGTACCAGGCGATGCACCTGATCGACCCGAAGAAGGTGGTCAGGGGCCAGTACGCCGAGTACAGGCGCGAGCCGGGCGTCGCCTCCGACAGCCAGACCGAGACGTTCGCGGCGCTGCGAGTCGACATCGACAACTGGCGCTGGTCGGGCGTGCCGTTCTACCTGCGGTCAGGCAAGTCCATGGCCCAGCGCAGGCAGACGATCACGCTCGGGCTCAAGGAGCCGGTGCTGCGGATGTTCCCTGTCGCGGCCAGGACCAGGCAAGACCAGCGCAGCAACGAGGTCGTCATCGACTTCGACGACCCCGGCTGGATCTCGGTGCAGTTCATGACCAAGCAGCCGGGCCCGCAGATGCGGCTCAGGGAAGTCGAGATGGTCTTCAAGTACTCGGACTCGTTCCACCGGATGCACGAGCTCGAAGGCTACGAGCGGCTGATCCTCGAGGCCATGATCGGCGACCAGTCGCTGTTCACCAGGTCCGACGAGATCGACCGGATCTGGGAAGTCGCGACCCCGCTGCTCGAGAACCCGCCCGAGGTCGAGTTCTACGAGCGCGGCACCTGGGGACCAGAGCCGGCGATCAAGCACCTGATCGCGCCGCACCGGTGGCACCTGCCTGACGGTCATCAGCAGTAGCCGACGGAGCCCGGCCTCACATCGGCCAGCTGTGCACCGGCGTGCCGTCGTTCATCAGCTCGATGTAGTCCTGCGTCATCTGCCGCAGCGCCTCGTCCCTGTCCAGGCCGCTGGCCTGCAGGCGGCGGGCCGACCTGATCTGCCAGGCGGCCCCGTTGATGCCGGTCACGCAGCGTTGCTCGATGATCGACAGCAGCCGGCCGGCGTCGCGCTGGTCGACTCCCCAGCGGGCCAGCCCCCTGGCCGCCATCGGCAGCAGCCAGCGCAGCGTCAGCTCGGCGACGGGCACCATGCCGACGCCGGGCCAGTACACCTCGGCGTCCAGGCCGAACCTGGCGCCTGCGGTCAGGTTGGCGGCGGCGGCGGAGAACGACATCTGCGACCAGACGGGGCGCTCGGCCTCGGCCAGCTCGCCGACGAGGCCGTAGTAGAAGGCCGCGTTCGCGATCGAGTCGATCACGGTCGGCCCGGCGGGCAGCACCCGGTTCTCCACCCGCAGGTGCGGCTTGCCGTCGACGACGGCATACACCGGCCGGTTCCAGCGGTAGACCGTGCCGTTGTGCAGGGTCAGCTCGGCCAGCTCCGGTGCCTCGCCGGCGTCGAGCATCGCCACCGGATCCTCGTCCTCCGACAGCGGCAGCAGCGCGGGAAAGTACCTCAGGTTCTCCTCGAACAGGTCGAACACCGAGGTGATCCACCGGTCACCGAACCAGACCCGCGGCCGCACCCCCTGGTCCCTCAGCTCCTCCGGCCTGGTGTCGGTCGCCTGCTCGAACAGGGTGATCCTCGTCTCCCGCCACAGCTCATGGCCGAACAGGTAAGGCGAGTTGGCGGCGACCGCGACCTGGATGCCGGCGATGGACTGGGCGGCGTTCCAGTAGCTGGCGAACGTGTCCGGGCTGACTTGCAGGTGGCATTGCAGGCTGGTGCAGGCCGCCTCGCCCACGATCGAGTCCAGGTGGGTGAGCAGCCGGTCCTGGCCTTCGATGAGGATCCGCATCTCCTCGCCGCGGGCACTCAGGATCTCGTCGTTGAGCAGCCGGTACCTGGGATTGAACGAGATCGAGTCCTCGCTGACGTCGTGCTCGCGCAGGCTCGGCAGGATGCCGATCATCGCGAGCCTGGTGCCGGTCGGCTCCACTCTCTCGTTGACCCGGTCGAGGATGCCGCCCAGCGAGGCCTGCATCGAGGTGAAGACCTTGCCGGTCAGCACCTCGGGCGCGGCGGCGAGCTCGATGTTGAACTTGGCCAGTTCGGTCGCCCAGGCCTGGTCCGCGATGACCGCGAGAACATCGGCATTTGTCATCGCCGGGTAACCGCATTTATCTACCAGATTGAACTCGATCTCCAGCCCGACATGCTGATAATCACTCTCAAATCTGGACTCTTGTAGCATTCGGGCGAAGACGTCCAGGCAGGTGCGCACCTTTGCGCGGTATGCGCGTCTATCCCGGCGGCTTATCGTGATCGCCGGCACGTCCCTGCCCATCAAGCCCTCCAGCTGCGATCAGCCGCCCACGGTGTTGTTTACCCAGATTTACATGGAAAGGGCAGGCTGACCAGGCCTGGGCTAGGTCCAGGCGGCGGCGACCACCCCGCTCGCGATGTCGGTCGGCCGGTTGCCGTCCTGCGAGACGTACAGGTCGTTCCCGCCGATGTAGGCCAGCCACTGCCCGGTCGAGTCGGACGCCAGGCTGTAGTGATCGAGACTTGGATACCCGATCGCGACCTGATGTACCAGCTCGCCGTTGACGTTGACCTCCCACAGCAGCCGGGACGTGTTCTTGATCGGCACGCCGCCGCAGCACGCCCGGCTGATGAAGAAGTTCCCGTCCGGCAGGAAGATCCCCTCGCGGATGTAGCTGCGCTGCGGCGTCGGCGATCCGGTGACCGGGATGTTGGTGATCCCCGCGCCGGTCCCGGCGTAGTACTTCGCCGTCGCGAGGTCGATGACGGCCAGGTTCCAGCCCTCGTTGTCGGCCACCGGCAAGGTCGACACGGCCAGCGCGGAGCCGTCCGACGACCAGGACAGGTACCCGACCGGCGGGAGCAGCTGACTGCGCTCTACCTGCGCGGGCAGGCCGATCACCTGCTCGGCGCCGGTGGCCAGGGTCCGGACGACGATCTTGTACTCGGCCGCGACCGAGGCCTTGGCCGGGTCGGGCACGCAGGTGTCGTTGAACACCGGCTCGGTGCTGTACGCCAGCTTGGTGCCATCAGGGCTGATCGCCGGGATCTGGCCAGGAGCGATCGCGGTCAGGTCGCCGCCGCCGATGCTGACCGACTCGACGTCGGAGTGGCAGCCCGCGCCTTCGGTGAAGTAGACCGTCGACCCGTTCGGGCTGACCGAGACCTCGCCCCCGAGCACCCCGCTCGGCACCAGCGTCGAGGCGACGCTGCCGTTCGAGTTGAGCGCCTCCAGCGCGCCCGACGTCGTCACCGCGACGATGCCAGGCTCTCCGCCCGAGGTCGGCGCCGGGCTAGCCGACCCGAGCCCGCCATTCGCACCCGAGCTGGGAGTCACGGTGACGGTCACCGCCGGCTGCGCGGTCGAGCTGCTCGAGCTGTGACAGGCGGCGAGCAGCAGAGCCGACGCGGCCAGCAGCGTCGACGCGAAGAAGGAACGACGAACGGGCATACCGGACCTCGGGGGTGAGAAGGTGATGACGCTTAGCTGAGAATGGTGACAGCACTGTGCTCGCTAGGCAACACTGTGCTCGTCAGGCAACCGCTGCGGCGCTCGTCAGGCAACCGCTGCGGCCATGCGCCGCACCGCCTCGGTCACGAGCTCGGGCGATGTCCCGATGTTGAGCCGCGCGAACCCCTTGCCCTGGGCGCCGAAGTAGGGCCCGCCGGTCAGCGCGACCCGGCCCCGCTCGAGGAACGCCTCGGCCGGGTCGTCGCCCAGGTCCAGCTGGCGGCAGTCCAGCCAGGCCAGGAAGCTGGCTGCCCCCGGCACGTAGCCGACCTCGGGGAGCTGCTCGCGCAGCAGCCGGGCGAGCAGCTGCCGGTTCTCCACCAGCTGCAGGCGGACCGCGTCCAGCCAGTCGACCGCCTCGCTGAACGCCGCTATCGACGCGAGCACCCCGAAGTGCGAGGCGAGCAGCGCCTCCCAGCGGTCGGTCAGCAGGTCAGCCATGGCCTGCGAGCTCGCGACCGCGATCCCGCACTTCAGCCCGGCGATGTTCCATCCCTTCGAGGCCGAGTTGAACGTGTAGGCCCGCTGCGCCATCGGATGGTCGAGCGACGCGAACGGCACGTGCCGCGCGTCGGCCAGCGCGAGCGGCGCGTGGATCTCGTCCACCAGCAGCACGACCTGGTGCCTGGCAGCCAGGTCGGCGATCGTCAGCAGCTGGTCACGACGCCAGACGTTGCCGAGCGGGTTGTGCGGGCTGCACAGCAGGTAAGCGCTGACGTCGGGCCGGGCGAGCGCCTGGTCGAGCACCTCGAAGTCGAGGTCATAGCTGCCGTCGGCAGCGCGGTGCAGCGGCGCGTCGACGACCTGCCGGTTCATGTAGCCAAGGCGCAGGTAGAACGGCCCGTAGACCGGCGGGTTGATGACGACGCCCGAGCCGTCGGGGGTTACGGCCTGCAGGATCTCGGCGATCCCGGTCATCACGTCGGGGATGGGGAAGACCCACTCGGGCTTGATCGTCCAGCCGAGGCGTTCGGCGGCGAAGCCGCCGAACGCCTCCCCGAGGTCACCGGGATCTGGGTAGCCGGTGTCGCCGACCTCCAGCGCGGCCCTGACCGCGGCCGCGATCGGCTCGGCGACCATGAAGTCCATCTCGGCGACGAAGGCGGGCAGCACGTCGGGCGGGTAGCACCGCCACTTGTAGCTCTTGCGAGCGGCAAGATCGGCCAGCGAGAAGTTCCCGAGCAGAGCATCCATCTCACGGATGCTAATCACCAGGTACCGCGGCGTCTCCGGTCAGGTACCTGTCCACCGTGGGCCCGACGGTCGCCGCCAGTTCGTCGACGCTCGCCCCGGCGATCGCCGGCAGGCCGATGACCAGCCGGGTCAGCGCCAGCCCGAGGATCTGGCTCGCGACCAGGCTGACCCGGTAGTCCGCCTCGGCCCGGCTGAATTCCGCCAGCCCGGGCGCCCGCGCGATCGTGGGGAGAATCGAGTCGGCGACGAACTCGCGGAGCAGGGCCATGGCCTCCTCGCTGGCGACGGCCGACCGCAGCAACCCCAGGAAGGCCTCCCTGACCCCGGCCGACTCCCACAGCGTCAGCGCGCTCTTGACTAGGTGCGTGCCGAGGCTAGCCTGCGGTGCCGACGCCAGGGCCGCCGCGATCGCCTCGCTCGGCACCACCGGCATCCGCATCGCCGCCGCGAACAGGGCGTCCTTGGTGCCGTAGAAGTGGTGCACGAGCGCGGGATCGACCCCGGCGTCGGCAGCGATCGCGCGGATCGTGGCGCCCTGGTAGCCGCGGGTGGCGAACTGGGCGCGGGCCGCTTCCAGGATCGCGTCACTGGTGCCGCTCTCTCCCGACCGGCGCCCTGACCGGCCGGCCTTGGCCACGGGAGTCACGCGAGCGCTCTTTTTGCTGCTGAATTTGCTTGTTGCACTAGCGCGAAGAAGCGCTCTTCCAGGGTCGATGGCACCTGCCGCACCGTAGCAGGCAGGTCGCCGAGGGCCGCGCGGACCGGCGCCGGGTCGCCGCCAGGCACCCGGAGCGCGCGGCCGGCCAGGGCGACCGGCAGGCCTGCCTGCTCAAGCCGCCCGAACGCGTCCGCCCAGTCCGCCGCCTCGACCAGGGTGACCTGGCGGTTCCCGATGATGGCGGCGGCCGTCCCGGCCGCGACGACGGCGCCGTCAGCCATGATCACCAGCCGCGAGCACTCGGCCGCTTCCTCCATGTAGTGCGTCGTCACCAGCACCCCGGCCCCGGCGTCGGCCGCCTGGGCGATCGTCTCCCACAGCCGAGCCCGGCCCAGCGGGTCGACCCCGGACGTCGGCTCGTCGAGGATCAGCAGGTCAGGTGCATGCGACAGGGCCTGGGCGAAGGCGACCCGGCGCTGGGCGCCGAGCGGGAGCGCGCCGATGAGGTCGTCACGGTAGGGCCTGACGTCCTCGGGCAGGCCCGGCGGCGAGCCGAACGCGGCCGCGGTGAACTCGAGGTTCTCGGCCGTGGTGAGGTCGTCGTAGAGGCCGAGGCCTTGCGGCACGTAGCCGAGCCTGCGGCGGGTCTGGCGGGACGGTGGCTGGCCGAACAGCGCGACCGAGCCATCGGACGTGCCGGTCAGGCCGAGGAGCATGCGGATCAGCGTGGTCTTGCCTGCCCCGTTGGCGCCGAGCAGCCCGACGATCTCGCCGGGGCGCACGGACAGGTCGACGTCGCGGACGGCGGTGAACTCGCCGAACCGCTTGGTGGCCCGGGCGACCTCGGCGAGCGGGACGCCGGCCGGGGGCCGGGCGTGTCGGCGGGGCGCGGGCGCCAGCGGCGCGGGCCGCGGGGCCGGCGACTCGGGCTGGCGGGCGAGGGCGGCCACCGTGACCGCGTCCTGCAGGTCGGGCTTAATCACGGCACCGTCGCCCGACCCGTCGGGTTCCCAGACCCGCCACTGCCCGCCCCGCCGCCACGCCCGCGCCGCCTCCGCCCCGTCCGGCCGACCCTGGACCGCCCGCAACGTGCCTGGCATCGCGGCCACGATCTCGTCCGCCGTCCCGGTCGCGAGCACGTGGCCGGCGTCGAGCGCCAGCACGGACGAGCAGCGCTCGGCCTCGTCGAGGTAAGTGGTCGCGAGCACGACCGCGCACCCCTCGGCGGCGGCGCGGGCGATCAGCCACCACAGGCCGCTCCGGCTCACCGGGTCCACGCCCGTGGTCGGCTCGTCCAGCACGAGCAGGTCAGGCGAGTGCAGCAGGGCGGCGATCACGCCCAGCTTCTGCCGCATCCCGCCGGACAGTTGCCCGGCCAGCCGGCCGGCCGCGCCCGCCAGCCCGGCCTGCTCGAGGAACTGGGCCGCGCGATCACGGGCCGCCGCGCGCGACATCCGGTACCCGGTCGCGCGGAAGTCGAGGTTCTCGCTGACGGTCAGGTCGGGGTAGATGCCGGTGCTGGCCGGCAGGTAGCCGATCCGCTCCTTGGCGGGCCGGCGCACCGTCCCGGCGCCGGGGGCCAGCGTCCCGGCCAGGCATCGCAGCAAGGTGGTCTTGCCCGCGCCGTCCCCGCCGACCACCGCGGTCACCTGGCTGGGCGGAGCGACGAGGCTGACCGCGGACAACGCGACGGTCTTTCCATAGGCAGCAAATAGCTCGCTGGCTCCGAAGGTCGTCGCCTGGACGCCGGTCATGCCCGTGCCTGGAGCGGCTGCGTCGCGGCGGGCTGGTCCCGGTGTGCCTGGCGGCGGCCCGACGGGGCGAGGTAGCTGGCGAACCGCAGGGTGGCGCCGGTCACCACGACGACGCCGAGCAGGGCGAGGAAGACGAACGGCTGCCAGAGCGCGCCGATCGGCTCGGCCCGCAGCATCACCCCGCGCGAGATCTCGTTGAAGTAGGTCAGCGGGAGCAGGTAGGAGATCCACCGCACCCCGGCCGCCATCGAGTCGAGCGGGAAGACGAGGCCGGAAAGCAGGATCTGGGGCAGCAGCGTCATCATGGCCAGCTGGATGGCCTGGCCCTGGTTCTGGGACACGCTGGAGATCAGCACGCCGAAGCCGAGCGTGACGAACAGGAACAGCAACGCGCCGAGCCCGAACGTGACCGGCGAGCCTCTGAACGGCACGCCGAACAGCCCGATCCCGACCGCGAGCACGATCGCCAGGTCGACGATGGCGACGGCGAAGTACGGCACGATCTTGCCGAGCACCACGTCGCGGGGTCGCAGCGGCATGACGGCGAGCTGCTCGAGCGTGCCGGTCTGGCGTTCGCGGACGACGCCGAGGCTGGTGATGATCGTGCCGACGAACACGAGGACGACGCCGCAGAGCCCTGGGACCATGATGTCTGACGTCGTCAGGCCCGGGTTGTACAGGACGCTGACCGTGGGGGATGCCGACAGGGCCGCCCCGGCCGGCGACACCGAGTGCTTCGGCAACGCTTTCTCGTGCGCCTCCCGGCTGGCGAGCGCGGCCAGCGCCGTCCTGGCGGCGAAGAGCTGGCTGCCGTCGACGTAGACCTGCGGGCGGGCGCCGCCTGTGACCAGCGCTACGTCGGCCTTGCCGTCCCTGAGCTGGTCGGTCGCCCAGGTCCTTCCCTGACCAGGGGCCGTCTCGACCACCTTGAACGGCGCGCCGAGCAGCTGCTGGGCCGCCGCGGCCTGGGGGCCGGCCGCCGCGACCGTGATCGTCTTGACGTCGAAGCTGGCCGCGTAGCCGAGCACCACGAGCAGCAGCACCGGCAGCACGATCATCATCGCCAGCGTCCGGCGGTCCCGGCGGATCTGCCGGAATTCCTTCACGATCATCGCCCACATGACGCGCCTCGCCTTCCTGAATAATTCAACACACGATGAAATCTACAACCGTTGAATTCCCGCAGTCAAGCCAACCCGGCCGATCCTCGCGCCCACCCCGGCCCAGCCCCCGAGCCCCCGGCCAACCCCAACGTCGTGCCATCGCGGGCCCCAGGACCCCCACGTCGTGCCATCGTGGGGCCTCTCCGCCCTCGCCTCACCCCGCGGCACCCGCTTCACCCACTCGCAAACGTTTGCAGCTGGTCGCGCCGGAACCGGGGGCATGATCTTGTTATTCTTCCGGGCTATGGACCGGTATAAATAACAAGATCTTGGTACCAAGTCCGAGAATCGATCCTGCAAACGATTGCATGAAGGCGGGAACACGGAGGCAGGAACTCTGGGCTGCTGGCCGCTCGCGGAAATCGGCCGAGCGCCGTTGATCGCGATGGTCGATGGGCGTGGATTGCCAGGGTAGACATGGAGCATGGCGCTGACTCGGCATTCCGGAGAATGGACGATCGAGGACAAGTGCGAGTCCCCGTGGCATTACCTGCCAGTCGAGGTACCGCCAGCGTCGAGCGCATTGCGGGTCGATCTCGAATACCGGGGGGTCGGGCTTGACCTGGGGTGCTTCGGTCCAGCTGGGTTCAGGGGGTGGTCGGGGGGCGCGCGGCGGTCGTTCACGATCACGGCGGCGTCGGCGACGCCCGGCTACCTGGCCGGGGAGCTCGAGCCCGGCACCTGGCAGGTCGTGATCGGGCTGCACCGGATCCCGCTTGCCGGGGTGCGCTACCAGCTAACCGCGCAGCCGTCGAGCGCGGTCCTCGTGACGTCCGGGGAGCCGGACCCGGAGCCGGCGGCACCGCTGGCCGACCGGCCGCCGCGCCGGAACCTGCCGGCCGCCGCCGGGATGACCTGGCTGGCCGGTGACCTGCATGCGCACACGGTGCACTCCGACGGCGTGCTCACGGTTCCTGAGCTGGCCAGGTTCGCGACCGAGCGGGGCCTGGACTTCCTGGCCGTGACCGACCACAACACGACCAGCCACCATCACGAGCTTCCGGCGGCGGCCGCCACCCACGGCATCGTGCTGGTCCCCGGCCAGGAGGTCACGACCGAGGCCGGGCACGCCAACGCGTTCGGCGACCTGCCGTGGATCGACTTCAGGGAGCCGCCGGACGCCTGGCTGGCCCAGGTCGAGCGGGACGACGGGCTGCTCTCGGTCAACCATCCCTACGGCGGGGAGAACAGCTGGATGGCGCCGATGGACCGGCGCCCGCCGCTGGTCGAGGTGTGGCACTGGAGCTGGCTCGACCGGCGCTGGACGACGCCGCTGAGCTGGTGGCTGGCGTGGTACCCGGCGGCGATCGCGGTCGGCGGCAGCGACTGGCACCGGCCAGGCTCCGACGCTCCCCCCGGCACGCCGACCACCTGGGTGCAGTCCTACGCCGCCGACCCGGCGGCGGTGCTCGACGGGGTCGCGGCCGGCCGGGTCGCGATCAGCGCCGACCGGGACGGCCCGGTGCTGCTGCGGGTCGACGGCGAGCTGGTCGCGGTCGGCGCCGAAGGGACCGTGCTGGTCGACGCTAGCGGGCCGGTCCGGCGAGTGACGGGTGACCTGGCCCGGCTCGGCGACGCGCCCGGTTACCACCGGATCGTCGACCCGAACGGCACGACGCTCGCGCTGACCAATTAGTGTCTGCTCATGACCGAACGCACCCCTCGGTGGGGACTCACGGTGCCGCTGCACGGCCACTCGCTGCCCGAGCAGCGCGAGGTCATCTCCGAGCTAGCTGACCTGGGCTACACCGACCTGTGGTCGGCCGAGCTGAACGGGATCGACGCGTTCACGCCGCTGGTGCTCGCGTCGCAGTGGTCGGACCAGCTGCGGATGGGGACCGCGATCGCGCCCGTCTACACGCGCGGCCCGGCCTGCCTGGCGATGACGGCGGCGACGCTGGCCGAGCTGGCGCCAGGCCGGTTCGTGCTCGGGGTGGGGACGTCGACGCCGGTCGTGGTGCAGCAGTGGAACGACATCCCGTTCGAGGCGCCCTACCAGCGGTCAAGGGACACGCTGCGGTTCCTGCGGGCGGCGCTGGCCGGGCAGAAGGTGACCGAGCAGTACGAGACGTTCAAGGTCAGCGGGTTCCGGCTGGAGCGACCGCCGGCGCCGCCGCCCGGGCTGGCGCTCGCGGCGCTGCGGCCGATGATGGTCAAGCTGGCGGCGACCGAGTCCGACGCGGTGATCACGAACTGGCTGTCGCCCGCCGACGTGCCCAAGGTGCGCGGCGCGGCCGATCCCGACACCGAGCTGATCGCGCGGATCTTCGTCTGCCCCACGACCGACCTCGACGCGGCGCGGGCGATCGCGCGGCGGGCGCTGACCGCGTACCTGACCGTGCCCGCGTACTTCGCGTTCCACGAATGGCTGGGCCGCCGGGAGCTGATCCAGCCGATGATGGACCGGTGGAACGCCGGCGACCGCAAGGGCGCCGGCGCCGCGATCCCCGACTCCGTGGTCGACGACCTCGTCATCCACGGCGACTTCGGCACCTGCCGGGACCGGGTCGACGCCTACCGCAAGGCCGGCCTGGACACCCCGGTCATCGCGATCCTGCCGACGCCCGGCGTTGACTCGATCGACGCGGCCCGAGCGCTGGGCCTGGCTCAGTCGTGAATGATGACCTGGCGGATGACTTCGCCCCGGCCTAGGGCGGTCAGGGCCTCGTTGATGTCGTCGAGGCCGATCCGGTGGGTGATCATGCCCTCGAGGTCAAGGCGGCCGGCCCGCCAGAGGCTGAGCAGGCGGTGGAAGTCGGTGCGGATGTTGGCCTCGCCGTAGAGCGACCCGGTGAGCGTCTTGCCGTCGTGCAGCAGCTCGAACAGGCTGAGCTCGACGTCCTCGTCGACCCCGCCGGCGCCGACGATGACCGTGTGCCCGCCGCGGCGGGTCGCGCCCCAGGCCATCTTGGTCGTCTGCGATGACCCGACCGCCTCGAACGCGTAGTCGAAGCCCTCGCCGAGCGTCAGCGGGCCCAAGAGCTCGGCCAGCCCATCCGGGTGCACCCCGTGGGTGGCGCCGAACTGCCTGGCCGTCTCCTGCTTCGCCGCGTTGGTGTCGACGGCCACGATCGTGCTCGCGCCCGAGGCCCGCGCGCCCTGGATGACGGAAATGCCGACGCCGCCGCAGCCGATGACGACGACGGTCGAGCCTGGCCTGACCTTCGCGGTGTTGATCACCGCGCCGACGCCGGTCATGACGCTGCACCCGACCAGGGCGGCGAGGTCAAACGGCACGTCGTCGGCGATCTTCACGGCGCCTTGCTGCGGCACCACCATCTGCTCGGCGAACGCGCCGCAGCCCATCATGCCGAACGCCGGCGTGCCGCCGACGACGAACCGGGGCGTGATGAAGGCGTTGATCGCGTGCGTGAAGCAGAGGTGCGGCTGGCCATGCAGGCACACGGCGCAGGTGCCGCACGGCGGCTGCCAGCTCGCGATGACATGGTCACCTGGCGCGAGGCCGGTGACGGCTTCCCCGACGGCGAGGATCTCCCCGGCCGCCTCGTGCCCGAGGATCACCGGCATCGGCTGCGGCAGGCCCCCGTTGCGTACCGACAGGTCGGAGTGGCACACCCCGGCCGCCCGCACCTTGATCAGCACCTCACCAGCGCGCGGGCCGACGACCGCCACGTCGTCGCGAACCTCGATCTTGGCGTCTTCGATCTCATGCAGTACGGCCGCGCGCACTACCCACCTCCGGTTTCTTCCGGAACTGACCCGGATGCGGGTTAAGAGTAGGGCAAGCTCCACTTCCCGGTGCGAGCGAGGTATGCGTGGCGTGACTATTGGCTGAACTCGCGGGGAGCGCGGACATAATGATCGGGTGGCCGCACCCCGCAAGACCAAGCCTGCCGGGACCCGGCGGGACGACGTGGTGCGGCTCGCCGGCCAGTTGTTCGCGCAGAAGGGCTACCGGGCCACGACCGTGCGCGAGATCGCCGACGCGGCCGGGATCTTGTCAGGCAGCCTGTACCACCACTTCGACTCCAAGGAGTCGATCGGCGACGAGATCCTCGCTAGCTTCCTCGACGAGATCCTGGCCGACTATCGCGCGGCAGCGGCCGCCGGCGGCAGCCCCCGCTCGGTCCTCGAGCAGATCGTCCGCAACACCAGCAAGACGCTGGCCAAGAACCGCGCCGCCCTGTCGATGCTGCAGAACGACTGGAGCTACTTCGCCAGCCAGCCCCGCTTCGCCTACCTGCGCACGGCCCTGCGCGAAGTCGAGCAGACCTGGATCAGCCAGCTGGAGCGCGGCATCGCCGACGGCACCTTCCGCCCCGACCTCGACCCGGCCCTGACCTACCGCCTGCTCCGCGACGTCCTGTGGATCCCGGCCGCCTGGCACCGCTCCGGCGGCTACAGCACCGACCAGGTCACAGGCGCCTTCCTAACCCTGCTCTTCGACGGCATCACGGCCGACCCGACAAGCATCGGGGGCACTTAGGTGCCGCTGTGGCGACATCAAGGTGCCCCCGATGCTCGCGGGGCAGTGCGCGAGGCTTAGCCGACCTTGCGGGGCTCGCCTGGGTAGGTGCCGAAGGACCAGCGGTTGCCTTCGATGTCGGCGGCGGCGAAGTCGCGCGACCCGTAGTCGGTGTCGTGCGGTTCGGCAAGGATCTTGGCCCCGGCGGCGCTCGCGCGGGCGTAGAGCGCGTCCGGGTCGTCGGTGACCACGTAGGCGCCGAAGCCGCCCGGCTTGAGCGGCCACTGGTCGGAGTCGTCGTCGTCGCGGGCGCTGCTGAGCATGATGCCGCCGCCGAGCGGCCACGAGAGCTGCGCGTGGTCGACGCGGTCGCCGTCGCCGTAGACGACGGTCTCCTCGAACCCGAAGGCGTCGACGAGGAACTTGATCAGGCCGCGGGCGTCGTTCGCCCGCAGCGTTGGCCAGACCTGGGGTGCGGGTGCGTGAGCTGTCATGTGATCAAGCCTTCCCCCAACCCCTCGTCGAAGGCTTGGAAATTTCGGAACTCCTCGGCGACCCAGATGCTCGGCGGAGCCCCGCCGAGGGAGCGAACTCCAGGTCGAGATGCCCCCATGCCACCATTGTGCTTATCAGCAGCGACATCCCGCGACGGCGCCCAGCCGGGCAATTGCGACCATTCGTGACGAGCTACATCGAGTTCGACATGGCCGGCTGGCCGCCTGGGCGGCATCGGGGCCTGCCGGACAGCTCGCTAGCGATCGTGCTCAGCCTCGGCGAGCCGGTCACGATCGGCCGGGCCGGCTGCCCTGACCTCACGGTCGCCGCCTCTGTGGGCGGCCTGCACCGCCGGCCGATCGACATCGTGCACACCGGGGTCCAGCGCGGCGTCCAGCTCGAGCTGACCCCGCGCGGCGCCCGCGCGTTGCTTTCGGTCCCGGCCGCCGAACTGACGGACGGCGTCTGGTCACTGGACGAGGTAGCCGGCCAGCGAGCAGCCGAACTGCTCGAGCGCCTGGAAGCTGCCCGCAGCGCGGCTGAGCGCGCCGCGATACTAGACCGAGTCCTAGCCAGCTGGGCGACCGATGATGAGTACCCGGTGGCCGTGGACGCGGCCTGGCGCGCCCTGACCGGCCCTGCCACCTCAGTCAGCCAGGTGGCCACCGACCTGGACCTCAGCCGCCGCCACCTGAACCACATCGTACGGGCCGAACTAGGCCTGGCCCCGAAGACGATCGCCAGGATCGCCAGGTTCGGCGCAGCCCGCCGCTGCCTCACCTCCGGCCGGGCGACCTCGCTAGCCCAGGCCGCGGCCATATGCGGCTACTTCGACCAGGCCCACATGACCAACGAATGGAAGCAGCTAGGCGACTGCACGCCCGGTGAATGGGTCGCCGCGGAACTCCCATTTCTCCAAGACTCGCTGGGCATGCCAGCCGCAAGCTAGCAGCATGACCCTTCCAGCTACCCCGGTGACCACGACCGTCAAGCCCACCTCACCCGACCGGCCGCCGACGATCTGGCCGTGCGTCGGTTACCCGGACGCGCAGGCCGCCATCGACTTCCTCGTGACCACGTTCGGCTTCGAGCCAACCGAGCTGATCCCCGGCGACGAGCCTGGCACTTACCACGAGATCGAGCTCCGCTGGCCGCTCGGCAGCGGCGGGGTCATCGTCGCCCCCGCCGACGGCCCGACCCCGAGCTGGCTCTACGTCGTGACCGCCGACCCGGACGCGCTCTACGCGCGCTGCCAGGAGGCTGGCCTGGAGATCACCAGGCCGATCTACGACACCGACTACGGCAGCCGCACCTTCACGGTCGTGGACCCGTGGTCGGTCAAGTGGAGCTTCGGCACCTATCCGGGTAGCTAGCCCCCGGCGACGGTCCTTCGCCACAGGCCGCGCATCAACTGCCGGGCTACCGCGCCCCGGCACGGCCCGTTGAAGATGATGAAGTCGTCGAAGGCATGCGCCCCCGGCTTGGCGGCGACCGACCTGGCCGCGTCCCTGACCGCGACGAGCTGGGCCACGGTCATCGGCAGCGGCGCCTCGTCCGGCTGGTACCGCGAGCCGATCGGGTAGTCCCGGCCGGCCCTAGTCGTCATCTCGACGTGACAGCCCATCACGTGCGTGACCGGCCGCGCCGCGGCGAAGTCGACGAGCCGGTCCAGGCTCGCGACGAACTCGGGGAAGTCAAACGCGTACAGCCGCCCTGGCAGCACCGTGTCGCCGGTCAGCAAGAACCCGCTCGCCGGATCGTAGACCGCGATCGAGGCCCGGTGATGCCCTGGGATCCCGGTCACCTCGAGAACGCGGCCGCCGAGGTCGTAGCTCACCACCTGGCCCGGCCAGTCGGTGAACCCGAAGAACTCCCTGACCGCCGCCACGTCCCTGGGAACCACGGTCGTGGCCGCCCGCCCAGCGAACTGCTCGTCTGCGGCCACGTGGTCGCCGTGCCCGTGGGTATGCGCCACGACCAGCTCGTAGCCGTCGGCCGGGTGGGCCGAAAGCCAGCCGGCGATCAGCCCGTCGACCGTCTCCCGCAGCGGGAAGACGACCGGATCCCTGGTCGCCCCGGTATCGAGCAGGATCGCCCGCTCGCCGCCGAACAGCAGGTAAAGGAACGGGGCCTCATAGCTGGTCGTCTTGGACTGGCGCAGCACGTACGTGCTCGGGTCGTAGGCATGCACCTGCACCGGCGGCTCCGCACCCCGCCGACCGCGCCGGACACCGTGGTTCCAGGTGACGTCCAGGCCACCGCTCATACCCTGCCCGCTCACACCCTGCCCGCTCACACCCTGGCGGTGTCCCGCCGGAACAGCAGGACGGCGCCGGTCACGAAGATCACCAGCCACGCGGCCGCGTTGACGATCCACATGATGTCGATGCTGCCGCCGAGGATCGGCGCGTGCACCAGCTGGTTCAGCCCGTACATCGGCGTCCACTTGGCGATGTCCTGCAAGGCCTGGGCCGCGTGGTTGAGCGGGTAGAACAGCCCGCCGGCGAACGAGATCGCCGCCATCACCAGGCCGAGGAACTGCATCACGTTCTCCGACGGCAGCAGGTAGCCGATGAACAGCCCGAGCGCGGCGAACACGAGCGAGCCGATCCAGGCCGCCGCAGCGGTGGCGAACCACAGGTAGGTATAGCCGGAGTACATGTGGGGCACGCCGGTCGCCTTGCCCACGATGAAGACCGCCACCACCGAGCTGAGCCCCAGCACCATCGCCACCATCGCCTTGATGATGATGTAGACCGTCGGCGACAGCGGCGTCAGCCGCAGCTGCCTGCTCCAGCCCTGGGCCCGCTCGATCGAGACCATCGCGCCGCCCGCCGTCGTGGCGAGCGCGGCCCCGTACAGCGCCATGCTGACCATCAGGTAGGCGGACACGTTGGCGTGCGCGGGGGTGTGCTGGCCGACCACGCCGGCCGCGTTGAGGTTGGCGTAGGTCTTGTTGGTCCCGACGAACAGGAACACCACGACCGGCAGGATCAGCGCGAAGATGACCGTCCGCCGGTTGCGGAGCAGGCGCCGCAGCTCGATGCTGAGCACGGTCAGGTTGATCCCGGCGTGGTTCCTGGCCCGCTTGGTGTCGACTGCGATGGACGGGGCGCTCACAGCGAGCCTCCAACCTGGGTGGTTTCCTTGGCGTCGCTAGTCAGCGCGATGAACGCGTCCTCAAGCGCCCGGGCGACGACCTCCAGGTCCTTCGCCGGCGTCTGGGTGAGCAGGTACCTGGCGACCGCGTCGCTGTCCTTGGCGTGGATGAGCACGCTGTCACCGCGAATCTCCACCCCGTCCGCGCCGGGGATCGCCTCGAGCTCGGCCTGGTTCGCGTTCGGCAGCGTGGCCCGCACGGTCCGGCCGGCCGCGAGCGCCCTGACCTCCGCGCTCGTGCCGTCGGCGACGACCAGCCCGTGCCGCAGCAAGATGATCCGGTCGGCGTAGGCGTCGGCCTCTTCGAGGTAGTGCGTCGCGAAAAGCACGGTCCGCCCGCGCTCGGCGTCCTGCCTGATCGAGGACCAGAACCCGCGCCGGCCCTCGACGTCCATGCCGGTCGTCGGCTCGTCAAGCACCAGCAGCTCAGGATCGGGCAGCAGGGCGAGCGCGAACCGCAGTCGCTGCTGCTCGCCGCCCGAGCACTTGCCGACCCGCCGATCGGCAAGCGCGCTGATCCCGGCCCGCTCGAGCACCTCGCTCACCGGGCGCGAGCCGGTGAACAGGCTGGCCGTGTACCTGGCCGTGTCCTCGACGGTGAGGTCCTTGAGCAGCCCGCCGGTCTGCAGCACGGCCGAGACCAGCCCGCGGTCAATGGCCTCGCGGGGCGGCAAGCCGAACACCGACACCGAGCCCGACGACGGCTTGGACAGGCCGAGGATCATGTCGGTCGTCGTCGTCTTGCCAGCGCCGTTCGGGCCGAGCAGCGCGACGATCTCGCCCGGCGTGATGCGCAGGGTCATGCCCCGCACGGCCTGGACGTCCTTGAAGTTCTTATGCAAGCCATGCAATTCAATCGCGGTCAGGGCGCCCGCCCTGCTGTCTACGCTCATCGCCGACATGCATCCCATTCTGACGTGGGCTAAACCTGATGGCATTCCGATTTGTGTCAAATTTAAGATACTACGTAAAACCGCTTGACCGCGAACCAACCCGGCGCACCGGCCCGTTCTACTCGCCCTGTTATCCTCGCCCAAGCAAGCGTTTGGTTAACGATCAGGCAGGACGCGGCATGGGTCGACTGGACGGCAAGATAGCGCTGATCACGGGCGGCGCCCGCGGCATGGGCAAGTCTCATGTGCGGAACTTCGTCGCCGAGGGCGCCAAGGTCGTGTTCGGCGACGTGCTCGACGACCTCGGCGCGGCGGTCGCGGCCGAACTGGGCGACGAGGCCTGCCGCTACCTGCACCACGACGTGTCCAGCGAGGCCGACTGGGCGGCCGCCGTCACCACCGCCCTCGACGCCTTCGGCCGGATCGACGTCCTCGTCAACAACGCGGGCATCCTGGTCCAGGCGCCGATCACGCAGATGCCGCTGGCCGAGTTCAAGCGGGTCATCGACGTCAACGCCGGCGGCTGCTGGCTGGGCATGAAGTCGGTGGTCGAGCCCATGAAGGCGGCGGGCGGCGGCTCGATCATCAACATCTCCTCGATCGAGGGCCTGACCGGCGCCGCCGACTGCACCGCCTACGCGGCCAGCAAATTCGCGATCCGCGGCATGACCAAGGCCGCCGCCCAGGAACTCGGCCGCTTCGGCATCAGGGTCAACTCGGTCCATCCGGGCGGCATCCTCACCGCGATGGTGTTCGACACCGCTCGGACGATGGACGCCGAGCGCGGCGAGCGGTACATCAAGGCGCTGCCCCTGGGCCGGTTCGGCAAGTCCCGCGAGGTCAGCAAGCTGGTCGCGTTCCTGGCCTCGGACGACTCGTCCTATTGCACCGGAGCTGAGTTCGTTGCCGACGGAGGGATCTTGTCCGGACCCGGCTATTAAGGAGATTATGCAAAATGGCAGGGCTTGATCTCGCGGGCAGGACCGCGGTCGTCACCGGGGCTGGCAATGGCCTGGGCCGGGCCGAGGCCATCGCCCTTGCCAAGGCCGGCGCGGCGGTCGTCCTGAATGACTTGCCTGGCCCGGCGGTGGCAGCGGTGGCCGACGAGATCAGGGCCGACGGCGGCACCGCCGAGGAATGCGCAGGCGACGTCTCGCAGTGGTCAACCGGCGAGGCCCTGCTGGCGGCGGCGGACGGACTCGGCGGGCTCGACATCCTGGTCAACAACGCCGGCGTGCTCCGCGACCGGATGATCTTCACGATGTCCGAGCAGGAGTGGGACACCGTGATCCGGGTGCACCTGCGCGGTCACTTCGTGACCTCGCGGCTGGCGACGGCGTACTGGCGCGAGGCGAGCAAGCAGGCGGGCGGCCCGGTCTACGCCAGGATCGTCAACACCTCGTCCGAGGCGTTCCTGCTCGGCTCGACGGGCCAGCCCAACTACGCCGCCGCGAAGGCCGGCATCGTGGCGCTGACCGTGGCGACCGCGAGGGGCTGCGCGCGGTACGGCGTGCGCGCCAACGCGATCTGCCCCCGGGCCCGCACCGACATGACCGCCGCCTTGATGGGCTCGGCCCCCGAGGGCCAGGTCGACCCGCTCGCGCCCGAGCACGTCGCCCCGCTAGTCGCCTACCTGGCCGGCCCGGCCGCCGAGAACATCAACGGCGAGGTGTTCGTGGTGCACGGCGGCGTGGCGGCGCTGATGGCCCCGCCGACCGTCAGGACCGTCTTCCGCGCCGCCGAGCACGGCTCCCCCGTCTGGACGCCCGACTCGATCGCCGCCGCGCTCGCCCCGGCGTTCGCCGCCCCGGCGCAGGAGGCCGGCTTCTTCTGCGGCGACACCCTGTCACTGGCCGATGAAACGATCGGGTTCGGGGGGAGCTAAGGAAGTTTGCAGCACAGTGAGGTTTGCAGCACAGCGAGGTTTGCAGCATGAAACAGCGGGACCAGGTCGCGATGACGCCGGCCGAGACCGAGCAGATGCTGGCCAGCGAGAGCAAGGTCCAGCTCGCGACGAACGGCCACGACGGGTTCCCGCACCTGGTGACGATGTACTACGTCATGATGGACGGCCTGATCACGTTCTGGACTTATCGCCGGTCCCAGAAGGCGCTGAACCTGGAGCGCGATCCCCGGATCAGTTGCCTGGTGGAGACCGGGGAACAGTACTTCGACCTGCGCGGCGTGCTGGTGCAGGGAACGGCTCGGCGAATCGATGACCCGGCCGCCGTTCTCGCGATCGGGCACCGGATCACTGGTGTATTTGCTGACCCGATGATTGTCACTGCACCAGCCCCGGACGGGCCGTCAGATCCGCTGGAAGAGTACGTGGAGCACGCCGCCCGCAAGCGGTTCGGCTACGCGGTCGAGCCCAGCCGCGTCATCACCTGGGACCACGCGAAACTGCTTCCCCAGCCGACGTGAGCCGGCTCGCGATTCCGGGCACGTTAGCCCGGAAGGGAGTTGAGGACATGAGCCCAGTCACCCGCGGATTCCACGGCAAGCGCCGCGACGCGCCCGCGGACCGGGTACCGCCAGGCCAGTACGTGACCGAGGGGTTCCCGGTGCTGTCGGCCGGCCCGACACCGCACACCAAGCAGCAGGACTGGACGTTCACGATCAGGCAAGGCGGGACCGAGCGCAAGTCCTGGACCTGGTCGCAGCTGCAAGCCGAGCCGGTCGAGCAGGTCACGACCGACATCCACTGCGTGACCCGCTGGTCCAAGCTGGACACGCACTGGCAGGCGGTCTCGATCGATACCCTGCTGGCGCAGGTGCAGCACGACGCCAAGTACGTGCTGGCGTTCTGCGACGGCGGCTACACGACGAACCTGCCGGTCGCCGACGTGACCGGCGGCCAGGCCTGGCTGGCGTTCGGCTACGAGGACGGCCCGCTGGCCCCTGAGCACGGCGGCCCGGTCCGGCTGCTCGTGCCGCACCTGTACTTCTGGAAGAGCGCCAAGTGGGTGCGCGGGCTTGACCTGCTTGACCACGACCGGCCAGGGTTCTGGGAGACCTACGGCTACAACATGTACGGAGACCCATGGAAGGAACAGCGGTACGCGGGCGACTGACCTGGCAGACCGGCACCGTCAGCTCGGTCATCACCGAGACCGCTGATACCCGCACAATCGTGTTCGACGTGCCCGACTGGGCCGGCCCCGGTGGTATCAAGCAGAGGGCCGGGCAGCACCTGGACGTGCGGCTGACCGCCGAGGACGGGTACTCCGCCGAGCGGTCTTACTCGATCGCGTCGGCTCCGGGCGAGCCCCTCGCGATCACGGTCCAGCGGCTCGATGACGGCGAGGTCTCGCCGTACCTGACCGAGGAACTGCGGGCGGGCGACCAGCTCGAGGTGCGGGGGCCGATCGGGGGTTACTTCGTCTGGGATGGCGAGAGCGACCCGTTGCTGCTGGTCGCCGGGGGCTCGGGGGTCGTGCCGCTGCGTTGCATCCTGCGCCACCGGGACCGGCTCGGGGTTTCGACGCCCGCCGAGCTCATCTACTCGGTGCGGACCGGGCCCGACGTGATCTACCGGGACGAGCTCGGGCATTACCGGGGCGTCGAGCTGATCTACACGCTGACCAGGGAGCATCCGCCGGGCTGGACCGGGCTGACCGGCCGGGTCGACGCGGCCATGCTCGGCAAGTACGCCTGGCCCGCCGCCCAGGACCCGATCGCCTACGTCTGCGGGCCGACCCCGTTCGTGGAGGCGGTCGCCGAAGCCCTGGTCAGCCTCGGCTACCCGCCCGCGCGGGTCAAGACCGAACGCTTCGGCGCGACAGGAGACGTGAATGGCTGACACGCGAGACGAAGTCGCTCTGGACGGCAATGCGATCGGCGGGCTTCTGCATGAGGTCTTCGGCCGCGAGATGACGACCGCCGTGGGGATCTGCGGCAGCTGCGGCGCCAGCAGGCAGGTCGCCGAGTTCGTCGTCTACCTGGACTGCCCCGGCACCGTCGCCCGCTGCCGCGACTGCACCGCGGTCCTGATGGTGATCACCAGGCAGCAGGACCTGAACTGCGTCGACCTGATGGGACTAGCGTCCCTCACAGCCCAGGGCTAGGCTCGTCGATTCCGGACGCCGATCGTCCGCGATGGGCATTAGCGTGGCTGCCATGACCGATACCGAGTTCTCTGCGAGTGAAGAGATGGGTGGCCGACTGACGGCCGCGCAGTTCTCAGCCTTCCCTGGCGTCACTGACTGGCGGGTGCTGTGGGGCGCCGGATATGCGGCGGCGCGCTTCCTGACCGGCTCTTTCGCCGCCGGGCTGGCGCTAGTCGCCGCCATCGGGGAACTGGCGGCCGCATCAGGCCGCGATCCGGACGTCGATGTGCGGCCCGAGAGCGTGACCGTCCGGCTGAGCACGCCCGAGGTTCAAGGCCTCACCAGCCGGGACGCCCACCTGGCCAGGGAGATCTCGACCGCCGCGGCCAGGCTGCAGGCGCCGGCTGATCCTTCCTCTGTGCAGCACGTCCAGGTCGCGATCGACGTCCTCGACATCGCCAAGGTCCGGCCGTTCTGGCACGCGGTGCTCGGCTACGCCAACGTCGGTGACGAAGACCTGCTCGACGCGCACCGGCAGGGACCGAGCTTCTGGTTCCAGCAGATGAAGTCGCCCAGGACCGGACGTAACCGCTTCCACATCGACATCTACGTGCCGCACGACCAGGCGCAGGCCCGCATCGACGCCGCGCTCGCGGTCGGCGGCCGGATCGTCAGCGACGCCCACGCGCCCGGCTGGTGGACCCTCGCCGACCCCGAAGGCAACGAAGCCGACCTGGCCATCTGGGGATAGGGCCGCACAATCTGATGGCACGTTGGGGAAGGGCGGCCCACATGAGAACGGCACGACACACCAATCGCGTTCTCGTCTGGCGCCTTACAAGGAGAGCCATCATTATCGGCGGTGCCTTCTTGCCTGCCAGTCTCCTTGTTCCTTCACTTGTCCCTGCGATCGCTTCTACGGCAGCGCTGAGCGGCGTGCACGTCTTCGGCTGGGGTTTTAGCTTCCCCTCTGCCATCGCCTCGGACGGCACCCACGTCTGGGTGGCGAACGTCGAATCGGTGACCGAACTCAGTGCCAAGACCGGCCGCCTCGTCAAAGTGATCTCCGGCTCGCCCTATGACTTCAACACTCCCGATGCCATCGCCTCGGACCGTACCGACATGTGGGTGGCGAACGACACCGGTCAGTCCGTCACTGAGTTCCCGGCGCTCAGCTAGGCGCGGCCGATCGAACGGCGCCGCGCCAGCCCGCTAGGCGGCTGCGGTGGGCGGGCTGTGGCTGTGGTATTCGCGGCCGTCGGGGCTGCGGGCGGTGGTGGTGCCGTCGGCGTTGAGGGTGACGGTCCAGCCCCAGCGGTGGATCATGATCAAATGATGGAAGCTGCAGTACAACTGGAGGTTCCCGAGCTTGGTGAGGCCGCCTTTGCTGCGGGGGGTGATGTGGTGGACGTGGCACCGTGCGGGCGGGACGTCGCAGCCGGGCGCGGCACAGTGCCTGTCCCGGGCGATGACGGCGCGGCGCAGGTGCGCGGGGATGGTGTCGGTGCTGGTCCCGGTGTCCAGGGGCAGGCTGATGGAGGCGGCGGGGCCGGGGAGGGTGCCGGTGCGGAGCAGGGAGGCGAGCCGGCCTGGGCCCGAGAGCAGGGCGATGGCGTTGGCGGTGATGAGGTCGCTGATCGCGGCCCGGTCCGCGGAGCCGCTGGTGAGCCGGTTGGTGAGCTGGTCGAGGAGGTCGGGGTCGAG
>DATKFV010000057.1:0-2713 GCA_035511035.1 Streptosporangiaceae bacterium | reverse complement strand
CGTGCGATCCCGCCAGCTGCGAACGCAGGTGTTCAGCCGCGCTGAACTCCTCGAACGCCATCCGGTGGCGGCCGCGGGCGGCGTGCAGTATGCCGGCCGTCTGGTGCAGCAGCAGGCTGATGTCCGGCCCGGTGTCGGTCGCCACGGCCTGCACGGTGCGCTGCAGCCATCGCTCGCCTTCGTCGAACTCGCCTAGCCACACCATCGTGCCGGTCATCGTCACCAGCGCGGGCGCGATGACCGGTTCGGTGCCCCAGCCGTACTGCTCGGCGAGCGCTATGGCCTCGCGGCAGCGCCGCTGGGTGGTGCTGAACGGGTCGATCTTCGACGCGAAACCGAGCTGGGCCAGACAGCCGACTTCGACGTAGGGCCGGCCGATCTCCCGGGCCAGGGTGGCGCCTTCGCGGAGGTGGCGTTCGGCATCGGGCAGCCCGAGCGACCACGCCTCGACCGTCCCCAGGTTCATCAGCGCCACCGCCCGCAGATCGCTGCCCAAGGCGATGTCTTCGTCGGACTGCCCGGTTACCGGTGAGGCGAGGAACCTGACTTGCTCGATGACGCGGGCCAGCTGGCCGCGCCGCCTGGCCAGCGACAGCTGCAGCGACGCCAGCCCCACCTGGAGCCGGTGCTGGCGGTCCGGCGGTGCCGCCTCGGCGTAGGTCTCGGCGACCGCCAGGTGGGCGGCCGCCTCGTCCAGCCGACCCTGGACCAGGTCAGCCCCGGCGCGTACCAGCGCAAGCTCGGGGTCATCGGCGCCTGGCGGGAAGGCCCGCACCAGCGCCTGCATGGTCTGCGCCTGCCCGTCGAGCGTCAGGCTGAACGCATGGTCGGCGAGCAGCCGGGCCGCGCCGGGCCAGTCACCCGCCGCCTGGGTGTGCCGGATGGCGTCGACCACCCGGCCCTGCCGGATAAACCACTCAGCGGCCCGCCGGTGCAGCGCCGGCACTTCCGCGGGCAGCGTCCGGCGCAGCTCCAGCCGGAGCAGATCCCCGAACAGGTGGTGATAGCGGAACCAGGTACGTCCGGCGTCGAGCGGCACGACGAACGCGTTCGCGTCCGCGAGTTCCAGCAGGATCCGTTCCGAGCCGGGGCGGCCGGTCAGCACGTCGGCCAGCTCGCCGTTGACCCGGTCGAGCAGGGACGTGCGCAGCAGCAGATCCTGGACGTCGGCGCTCTGGCGCTCCAGCATTTCCGCGATCAGGTACTCCGCGACCGTTCGCTCGCTGCCGGAGAATTCCGCGACGAAGCGCTCGGGGTCGGGGTGACCAGCCAGGGAGATCGCCGCGAGGCGAAGGCCCGCGGCCCACCCCTCCGTCCGCAGGTGCAGCAGCGCTGCTCCGGATGCGGACAGCGCGATACCCGACGCGTCGAGCAGCAGGCGTGTTTCGCCTTCGGTGAAGCGCAGGTCGGCCGCGCGGATCTCGGCTAGCTCGCCGGCCAGGCGAAGCTGATGGAGGCGCAACCGCAGGTCGTGACGCGTGGTCAGCACCACGTGTACGTGCGGAGGAAGGTTCGTCAGCAACCGGGTGAGCTGAGCGAGTGCCTCCGGCGAATTCAGCTCGTGCAGATCATCGATCACCAGCGTGATGTCGGTACGAGCGTCGGCGAGCTCCGATAGCACCCGCTCAATCATCGCCGCCGCATTGAAGTCAGGTGTCGCCGCTGACGGTTCCGCGCGGCCGGTCATAGCCGAGGCGTGACGGACCGCGTCGAGCAGGGCAAGCAAGAACTGCTGGGCGTCTTGCTCATCGCGTTGTACCTGCACTACGGCGAGCCGCTGACCCTGACGGTCGGCCCAGGCGCGTAGCAGCGACGTCTTCCCGCTGCCGGCGGGAGCCGAGATGATCGTCACCTTCCGTGTCGCCGCGCGATCCAGGGCAGCGAGAAGATCGCTCCGATCGATCAGCCGGGGAGTTGCGCGAGCCACCTTCAAAGGCCTGCCTTGATCTGTACGCCTGACATCTAGCATCGGTGACTCAGTCCTGGCACCTCCCCTCTCGCTACCAGGCCAGCACGCGTGTTGTCAACGGCGTCTTGCGTTGCCGGTCTGGCGTATCACCAGGATCCGGTGACGACCAATCACCTGCGTGGCGGCCAGCCTGGGCCCGAGACGAGGAGGAATTCATGATGAACAACCTGGAACGACTCGACGGGAACCTCGCCGCCGCGATCCCTGGTCGGGTGACGCCATGAGCGCGAAGGTTGCGGTCGTGGTCGGCGCGGGCGGCGGGCTTGGTCGTGCGACGGCGGTGGCCCTGGCCGCCGGCGGCCTCACCGTCGTGGCGGTCGACCGGAACGAACCCGGGCTAAGTGACCTCCCGGACGATATCCGCCGCGAGGTGGCCGACGCCACCGACCCGGCCGCGGCGACCCGGCTCATCGACCGGATCGCCGCCGAGGTCGGGCCCCCTGATGTGCTGGTGAACACCATCGGCGCGTTCCGTCTGGGAGACGCGCTCAGCACGACTCCCGAGACGCTGCAGCTCATGCTCGACGTCAACCTGGGACCCGCGCTGTGGCTGAGCCAGGCGGTCGCGCCGCATATGCGGCAGCAGGGTTCAGGCGTCATCGTGCACGTGGCCGCCCGCCCGGGACTCGAGCCTACCGGCGGCATGGCGGCCTACAGCGTGAGCAAGGCCGCTCTGATCCACCTGACACGCATCCTCGACATCGAGCTGCGCCCGCACGGGATCCGGGTCAACGCGGTCGCGCC
>DATKFV010000056.1:0-4062 GCA_035511035.1 Streptosporangiaceae bacterium | reverse complement strand
GAACTCGGTCGGCGACAACGTGGCCACCAGCGCGGCGTTCATCCTGTACTCGATGCCGTCGTTCTTCCTCGGGCTCATCCTCATCCAGGTCTTCGCGCTTTCGTTCCCCATCCTGGGCTTCGAGGCGAGCCAGTCGACCTCGATCTGGGTCGTGATCGGCGACTGGCACGACATGCTCCTGCCGATCCTGACCCTCACGCTGATCACCGTGGCCAACTTCTCCAGGTACATGCGGTCCTCGTCGATCGACGTGCTCGCCCAGGACTACATCAAGGTGGCGCGGGCCAAGGGCCTGCCCGAGCGCCTGGTCCTGCTGCGGCACATGGTGCGGAACGCGTCCCTGCCGATGGTCACCCTGGTCGGGCTGTTCCTCCCCACCCTGCTGGCCGGGAACCTGATCACCGAGACCCTGTTCAACTTCGAGGGCCTCGGCCTGCTGTTCTACACCAGCCTCGGCAAGGAGGATTACCCGGTCCTGCTGGCCTACACGCTGGTCGGTGCCGTCTTCGTGGTCCTGGGCAACTTCGTCGCGGATATCGCGCTGACCGTTGCGGACCCGCGTATCCGGCTGGCCTGACCGGCCGGCGCCAAGGAGGCAAATCGTGCTAGCAGGAAACCAGTCGTCGCTCCCGCCGCTCGACACGACCCGTGCGCCCGAGGGAGGCGAGGTCGGCGCGGTGCAGAGCGGGTGGCGGCTGGCTCTGCGCGAGTTCGTGCGGAACAGGCTGGCTGTCGTCGGCGTCGGCATCCTGCTGTTCTTCGTGGTTTTCTGTTTCCTCGGGCCGTTCGTCTACCACGCGAACCTGCTACAGGTAAGCCTGCTCGACGCGCATGACCCGCCGGGCGCTGGTCATCCGCTCGGCGCGGACGTCAACGGCTTCGACGTTCTCGGCGAGCTGATGAAGGGCGGCCAGGCCGCGCTGGAGGTCGGTTTCTTCGCCGCGTTCGTCGCGATTACCATCGGCGCGCTGGTCGGCGCGGTCGCCGGCCTGGCTGGCGGGATCGTCGACACCGTGCTGATGCGCATAGTCGACATATTCCTGTCGGTGCCGTTCCTGTTCGTGGTGCTCATCCTGGCGGCCAGGTACGGCGCGTCGGTGCTGTCCCTGTCGCTGGTCATCGGCGGTTTCTCCTGGCAGGTGCCGGCCCGGCTGGTGCGCGGCGAGGTGCTCACGATCAGGGAGCGCGACTTCGTCCTGGCCGCGCGGACCGCGGGCTCCAGCAGCTGGCGGCTGATCCGCAAGCACCTGCTGCCGAACTCGATCGGCGTGATGATCGTCAACGTGACATTCCAGGTGGCCGACGCGATCCTCGCGGTCGCCTACATCGGCTTCCTCGGCTTCGGCCTGCACTACCCCAACCTGGACTGGGGTGACATGATCTCCGACGGCGTCGGGTACATGCAGGACGGCTACTGGTGGCTCATCTACCCGGTCGGCACCTGCATCGTGCTGACCGTGATGGCCCTCAACTTCATCGGCGACGCGCTCCGTGACTCCTTTGACGTGCGGCTCAGGCGCCGTTAGGGCACGTCTGCGCCGGGCAGCAAGCTTGAACAGCCATCACAACGAGAGGTAGCGGCCACATGGCCCCAGTTCTTGATATCGAGAACCTGTCGACGCACATCAAGCTGACCAGCTCCGTGGTGCAAGCGGTCGGCAACATCGACATGCGCGTCGAAGCCGGGGAAACCCTCGGCATCGTGGGGGAGTCCGGCTGCGGCAAGTCCATGACCGGGCTGTCGATCATGGGACTGCTGCCGCCCGGCGGGTCCATCGTCGGCGGCTCGATCAAGCTCGACGGCCGCGAACTCGTCGGCCTCAAGCAGGAGGAAATGCGGCAGGTCCGGGGCAACGAAATCGCGATGATCTTCCAGGATCCGCTCACCTCGCTCGACCCGACCAAGACCATCGGCTACCAGGTGGCCGAGCCGGTCCGGCTGCACCGGGGCGTGTCCAAGTCCGACGCTCTGGACCGGGCGGTAGAGGTGCTGTCCCTGGTCGGGCTGCCCAAGCCCAAGGAGCGGCTCGCCGACTACCCGCACCAGCTATCCGGCGGCCTGCGGCAGCGGGTGATGATCGCCATGGCGCTGGCCAACGAACCGAAGCTGCTCATCGCCGATGAGCCGACCACGGCCCTCGACGTCACCATCCAGGCGCAGATCCTCGCCCTGCTCAGGGACCTGAAGGAGCGCCTGGGCATGGCCATGCTGCTGATCACGCACGACATGGGCGTGATCGCCGGGCACGCCGACCGGGTCAACGTCATGTACGCGGGCCGGGTGGTGGAAACCGCCGAGGTGCACGAGCTCTTTAGTGAGATGCACCATCCCTATACCCAGGCCCTGCTCGCGTCCATTCCCCAGCTCGACCAGGATGCCAACACCGCGCTGCACGCCATTCCCGGCCTGCCGCCCGACCTGGCGCACCCCCCGCAGGGCTGCCGGTTTGCGGCCAGATGTTCCCGGGCCACGGACAAGTGCCGCACCGAGGAACCCTCGCTGTCCGGCAAGACCTACGAGCACAGGTTCTCCTGCTGGCACCCGGTAGACGGGCCCCTCACCCTGGCCGAGATCGGCGCGAGCGGGCCGGACGCGGCGAGCACCGGCCTGGCCGGCTCGGACACCCAGAGCATCAGGGAAGCCGCCGCCGGCGACACGGTCGGTCTCGCCGCCGACACCCCGCTGGCGGACTCCGCGTCGGCTAGCCAGGAAGCTTTCGAGGAAACCAGGAAAGCCGAAGCCATCGTCGTGGCGGCCGGCCTGGAAGTGACGGCCGACGGCCGGCTCGAGGTGACGGCGCGCAAGGTCGAGGTGATCGCGGCGAACGGCGACGGCGCCGTCCCGCTGCTCGAGCTGCGCCACCTGGTGAAGGAATTTCCCATCACCTCGGGCGTACTGCAGCGAAAGGTGGGGGCCGTCCACGCCGTGTCGGACGTGTCCTTCTCCGTGCCGGCCGGAACCACGTTCGGCCTGGTCGGCGAGTCGGGGTGCGGCAAGACCACGATCGGCAAGGTGATCGTGGCGCTGGAGAAGCCGAACTCCGGCTCGGTCACGCTCAGCGGCGTGGACGTGTCCAAGCTGAGCGGCGGCGAATTGCGCCGCAAGCGCCGCGACCTGCAGCTCATGTTCCAGGATCCGCACTCCTCGCTTGACCCGAGGATGCGGGTCGGCGCGATCATCGGAGAGCCGCTGGCCGTCCAGCACATGGGCAGCAAGCGCGCCCAGCGAGACCGCGTGTTCGAGCTGCTCGGCGAGGTCGGCCTGCCGCGGAACGCCGTGGAGCGCTACCCGCACGAGTTCTCCGGCGGCCAGCGGCAGCGCATCGGGCTGGCCCGGGCGCTCACCCTGAACCCGAGGCTCATCGTGGCCGACGAGCCGGTCAGCGCGCTCGACGTGTCGATCAGGGCGCAGGTGCTGAACCTGATGAAGCGCCTGCAGTCCACGCATGGCCTGACCTACGTGGTGATCTCGCACGACCTGGCGGTGGTCAAGTACATGGCCGACCAGATCGGCGTCATGTACCTGGGCAAGCTGGTCGAGCTCGGCTCCGGGCAGGACATCTACGAGCGCGCCGCGCATCCCTACACGGCGGGCCTGATCGCCACCATCCCAGTGCCCAAGCCGACCGCGGAGCGGGCCAAGAAGGGCGCCGCGATCAGGGGCGAACTGCCCAGCCCGGTGAACCCGCCGTCCGGGTGCAGGTTCCGCACCAGGTGCCCGTTCGCGCAGGAGCTCTGCGCGGCCGAGGAGCCCCCGCTCCGCTCGTTCGGCCCGGGCCACATGGCGGCCTGCCACTTCCCGCTGCAGACGCCCGACGGCACGGACGTGTCCACTCCTGCTATGACCACCGCCTGAGACCGGGGCACGCCGTGCGAGCCGCCGATCCGCGGCTTTCCCTTGCTCCGGGCGCGGATGATGCCGATACTCCATTCATGGGAGGGCCGGCGCCGGACACGCCCGCATCGTCCGGGCATCTGCGCGCCTCCGACGCAGAGCGCGATCGCGCCGTCAGTGCGCTCCGGCAGGAGTTCGCCGAGGGTCGGCTCTCGCCTCTTCCCTCC
>DATKFV010000055.1:0-22988 GCA_035511035.1 Streptosporangiaceae bacterium | reverse complement strand
AGGAGGGAGGCCACCGCGACTCCCCGCCCCACACCAACTCCCTGCCCACACCAACTCCCTGCCCCACACCAACTCCCTGCCCCACACCAACTCCCTGCCCCACACCAACACGGCCCCGCCGCTCTCGCCCCACCGCATCCCCGTGATCATGGTCGTCGACGTGATCTCGGAGATCCAGCGGGTCATCACCCACCTCATCCCCCGTGATCACGACTCCAGGCTTGATCACGGAACATCGCGCGGACGGGGCGTGTCGGTGCTCGGACGTACGGCCGAACGGATCTCAACTTGCCAGGTGTAGCAAACGCCGCAGAACCCTTGACACTTGGGCACAACCGCTGACAGCATGCGCAGAAAGCGTTTGCGCAATCGTTTCCCAGCCCTTGGACGGCGGTGACCACGCCGACCGCCCTTGTCGCTCAGCCAGGCGGCGCCCGAGCCTGGGCGTTCTCCAAACTCGCTAGTGAAACGGAGATCTGATGGTAAGGATGCGAAAGGGGCCGATCGCGGGGCTGGCCCTCGTACTGGCCGGCGCGATGACGCTGGGTGCTTGCGGCGGATCCTCGTCGTCAGCGGTGAGCAGCAGTAACCAGAAGATCACCTTGACCTTCTGGGAGAACTACGGCACCCAGCTCAGCCTGCTGAACGCGGCGAAGAACCTCGCGGCGGCTTACCACAAGCTGCACCCGAATATCACGGTCAAGCTGGTTAACCAGCCAGCTAACAACTACTTCTCCCTGGTGCAGGCGGCCGCGATCTCCCACACCGGCCCCGACCTGGCCGTCATGTGGACCGGCTTGTACCTGCCGCCGTACGCGGACATCCTGGCTAACTTGCGGCCCTACATCAAGCAGTCCACCTTCAGCAACATCGAAGGCCTGGAGTGGGGTGCCGACGACTTCAACTCCTCCAAGGCGATCCTCGCGATGCCCGTCGACGCTCAGTTCTACATGGGCTTCTATAACAAGAAGGACTTCGCCAAGGCCGGCATCAAGCAGCCCCCGGCTGACTGGTCGCAGCTGTTCGCCGACTGCACCGCGCTGCGCAAGGTCGGCGTGACGCCGATCGTCTACGGCAACGGCAGCGCCGCCTACTCGGGCGAGTTTAACCCCTGGTACGACTTCAGCTACATGATGATCGGCGCGCTGCCGCCCTCGCAGTGGCAGGACTTGTACAGCGGCCAGATCCCCTGGACCTCACCCCAGGTCAAGGCGCAAGTCAACGAGTGGCACCAGCTCTACGTCAAAGGCTGCGTGAACTCCGACGCCCTGACCGACACCGGCAACGTCGGCCAGTTCGTCTCCGGCAAGGCGGCCATGGTCACCGGCGACGGCAGCTGGGACGTGGGCCAGTACACCCAGCAGATGGGCACCAACGTCGGCGCGTTCGTTCCGCCGTACTCGACCACTCCCCAGCACGGCGTCGTCTACTTCCCCGGCGACGCGATCTCCGTGCTGCAAGAGTCGCCTTACAAGGCCCAGGCGGCCGCATTCCTCGCGTTCATGGACTCGCCGGCTGGCGCAGTCCAGATCGCCAAGGCAGGCCTGATACCCGACATCGCTCACTTCGTGTCAACGAATGTACTAAATCAGCAGATGCTGAACTTCGTTCAGAAGCAGAATTTCACCGTGTACCCCATGCTCGACAACGTCACCCAGCCAGACATCGTCAACGTCGGCTACCAGGTCCTGCCGGCCGCGCTCGTCGGCCAGACCTCGGTCACCAGCGCCCTGGCCAGCCTGGCCGCCAAGCACAACGAACTCCCCGCCAGCCAGCGAAGCACCTACGCCGCCTACTTCGGCGGCTGACGGACCTGCGAGCCGAATGAACCTACCCGTCCGTACAGCCTCAGCCGGCCGCAACGCGGCCGGCTGGGTGCTGTCCGCGCCCGCGCTGATCGCCGTTGCCGTCCTGCTGATCATCCCGATCGGCCAGGCCGTCTACTACAGCATGACCAACTGGAACGGCATCACGAGCACCTGGATCGGCCCAAGCGCCTACCTGCAGCTGTTCGAGGATCCGACGTTCCAGCGGGTGCTCATCAACAACGGGCTGCTGCTGCTGGCGATGCCGGTCGTGATCGCGATCCCGCTCGGAATCGCGTTCCTGCTGCACGAGCAGATCTGGGGCTGGAAGTTCTTCCGGTCGGCGGTGTTCTTGCCGACGGCGATCTCGTGGGTCGTCATAGGCCTCGTCGCCGTCCGGTTCTACGCCGAGAACGGGATACTCAACGGCCTGTTCGCCGATGTCGGCCTCGGCTTCATCAAGACGAACATGCTCGGCAACACCCACGAGGCGCTCGCCGCGCTCGCGATCACGCTCGTCTGGTCCCAGCTCGGCACTAACACGATCATCTTCATCACCGGCATGGCCGCGCTCGACCCGACCCTGGCCGAGGCCGCCCGCGTGGACGGAGCCGGGACGCTCCGGATCTACTGGAGCGTGATCATGCCGCAGATGATTCGCTTCATTCAGTTCGCCTTCATCATCACGGTGCTCACCGCGTTCACGGCGATCTTCAGCCTGATCTTCGTGATGACCGGCGGCGGCCCCGACTACGGCTCGACCACCCTGGAGTACTACGTCTACCAGCAGGCCTTCAGCGAGAGCGCCTTCGGTACCGGCGCCCTGCTCGGAGTCCTGCTATTCGTGATCGTCGCGGCGATCAGCGTGGTCCAGGTCCGGATCCTCCGAGCGAGAGTATGAGGAGCGCCGGGTGGCCACAGAGGTAGGACTCGCCCAGAGCGACCTCGTCACGGGCTCAGCGCGCGTCGGCCAGGACCGTGCGGCCAGGGCCAGGCGCAGGCTCAGGCCAGCGCGGATCGTGATGTTCCTGATCATGGCCGTCGTGGCCGTGGTGATGCTCTACCCGTTCTTCTACATGCTGGTCAACTCGTTCAAGACGCAGGCCCAGTACCAGCTCGGCAGCGGCTTCTCGCTGGCCAGCTGGCGCCTGCTGTTCAGCAGCCAGCCGATCCTGCGCGAGCTGCTCAACTCCCTGCTGGTGTCCTGCGCGGCCGTGCTCATCATCCTGCTGATCAGCACCGCCGCGGGATTCGCGTTCGCGAAGATCAGGTACCGAGCCAGGGGCCTGGTCTTCGTGCTCGTCATCGCCTGCATGTTCGTGCCGCTGCCTTCGATCGTGATCCCCGAGTACATCAACATCAGCAAGCTCGGCATCCTCGACACCTACTGGGGCGCGATCCTCGTCTACGCCGCCCTCGGCATCCCGTTCTCGATCTACCTGATGACCACGTACTTCCGCAGCGTCCCCGATGACCTAGTCGAGGCGGCGTCCATCGATGGCGTCTCCAACCTGAACATGTGGTGGCGCCTCGGGGTGCCGCTGGCCCGCCCGGCGATCTTCACGGTCGCGGTGCTGCAGTTCATCCAGATCTGGAACGACCTGCTAGTCGGCCTGCTGTTCCTACAGAACCCGACCGACCACACGGTCACCGTCGGCCTGGCCCTGCTCCAGTCCGGCCGAGTTCTGTCCGTCCCCGCCCTCATGGCCGGCTCCGTCCTGTCCGTAATCCCCCCGATCATCGTCTACGTCCTCTTCCAGAAGCACCTCGTCCGTGGCATCACCATGGGCATGGGGAAGTAAGACCGCCCCGCCGCACCACACCCGCCCGCAGCGGGGGCACTTTGCTGCTGCTCTGGCGACAGTAAAGTGCCCCCGCTGCCTGCGCTAGCCCCCGCAAGTCCCCGTGATCAAGCCGTGAACCTTGATCACGGATGGCCGTAGGGGCGACAGCGGCACCCCGAACCTTCCGCGATCATGGAAGATCGGTGATCACGGTCCATCGGCCGGGCAATCACGCAGCAGAGTACCGTGATCACGAGATTTGCTTGATCACGGAGCGTTCTGGGAGCCTCTGCAGCCGTGATCACGGGGATCCGCGTGACCACGGAGGCTCGCTCGGGTTCCGGCGGCCTCGGCAGCCCATGATCACGGGATCCGCGTGACGACGGAGGCTCGCTCGGGTTCCGGGGGCGCTTCGCTCGGGTTCGGGAGCCTTGCCCGGGTTCTGGGGCTGCTAGATGCGGGCGGCCAGGCTGGTTTCGGCGGACAGGGCTGCCATCGCGTCGAAGTCGCAGCCGCAGGAGCGGCGCGGGATCAGCTTGACGGCGATCCTGACCTCCTCGTACTTGGGCTGCTCGGTCTCGATCGCGTCGACCAGGAGGCGGGCGCTGCGCTCCCCCATGTACGGGGTGTCGTAGCTGATCGCGGTCAGCGCGGGCTCGAGCAGCGGCGCGAAGTAGGTGTCGTCGAACGAGGCGATCGCCAGGTCGCCGGGGAGGGCCAGGCCGCGGCTCCGCCCGGCGGCGAGGGCGCCGAGCGCGAGCTCGGCGCTGGCGGCCGCGATCGCGGTCGGCGGCTCGGGGCCGTCGAGCAGGGCCAGGGTGTGGTCGATGCCGCTGCGCAGGCTCCACTCGCACTCGGCCAGCAAGCCGGGCACCACCGGCAGCGAGTGCGCCGCCATCGCGGCCCGGTAGCCTTCGAGCCGCTCCCGGCCGTCGGTGCGGTCGTGCGGGCCGCCGAGGAAGCCGATCCGGCTGTGCCCGTGCCAGGCCAGGTGCCCGACGAGCGCGCCGACCCCTTCGCGGTTCTCCAGGAGCACGCTGCCCACGCCGACGTCGGCGACGGTCTCGTCGATGAACACGCACGGCGTGCCCCGCAGCAGTTCGGCGAACCTGGCCGCCGGGAACGGCGTGATCGAGATCAGGATGCCGTCGACCCAGTGGTCGAGCAGGGTGTTGATGGCGTCGGCGACGCTTTGCGGGTCCTCGCCGGAATCGACCAGGATCAGGCGGTACCCGGCCTCACGCAGGTAGGCCTGGGCGCCTTGCAGGATCGAGGCGTAGAACGGGTGCGCGACGTGCGGCACGATCAGCCCGACCGTGTGCGATCGCCTGGTCCGCAGCGACTGCGCGAACGGCGACGGCCGGAACCCCAGCTGGGCGGCGGCGTCGAGTACGGCGGTCCTCGTCTCCTCGGTCAGCTCGCCGCGCCCGTTCAGTGCCCGAGACGCCGTCGTCGTGGACACCCCGGCGCGCTTCGCCACGTCGGCGAGACGGATACGGGGGCTACGCGCGTCCAAGATCCGTACTCCTCCTCAGCCCTGCGAGCGGACTCCTTCGAAGCGACATTAACGCATGCAAATTTGCTGCCTATATTCCTCGTGATCGCAGCCAATCACGGTTCGCTGCCTGCCGGGCCGCGACCTGGGCCGGCAACTCGGACGGATCGGGGAAGATGTCCTGCTCGACGACCAGCCAGCCCGAGTAGTCGATGTCCACGATCGTCGCCAGCACCTCGTCCATCCCAGTATCGCCGTCGCCGAGGGCGCAGAACGCGCGGCGCCGCCAGATTTCCTCCATCGGCGCGCGGTCGGCCACGATGGCGGCCAGCAGCTTGGTCCTGGCGTCCTTGAGGTGGATGTGGTTGATCCGGGCGGCCCAGTCCCGCAGGCCCTTGACCGGCTGGCCGCCGCCGGCCAGCAAATGCCCGGTGTCCAGGCAGAGCCCGACGTCGGTCAGCTCGAGTACCCGCTCGATCTCCCAGACCGCCTCGACGTAAGTGCCGAGGTGGTGGTGGAAGGTCGGCTCATAGCCGCGCTCGCGGCACTTGGCGACGGCGAGGTCGAGGCCCTCGGCGAAGCGCTGCCAGCCGGCCTCGTCCAGGCCGAGGTCGCGGTCGGTGGCGGCCACGCCTGGGTTCGCGAGCCGCTCAGGCGAGCCCGCGTCGGCGAGCGTGGGCCGGGGCCGCAGGCCCGCCGGGGTCGCATCCAGGATGTCGAGCATGGAGTCGAGGTAGCTGATCTCCCCGGCCAGCGCCGCCGGGTCGGAGAACGGCAGCGGCACGTAGCCTCCGGCCAGCGTGAGGTTCCTGGCCGCGAGGCGTTCGCCCAGCTCGGGGCCGTCACCGAGGTAGCCGACCGGGCCGAGGTCGATTCCGGCGTACCCGGCCGAGGCCACGGCGTCGAGCACGCCGATCCCGTCCGGCACGTTCGGGTCGATGCCGACCGTGAACTCGAACGCGCCGAAGCTGCACGGGGCGTTGGCTACCTGCACGGTCATCTGAGTACCGCCATTCCAGCTCGATCGGCTCCATTGTCCGCCGCCGCAAGCCGCCCGCCATCCGCGCCCGCCCACTGCGGCAGCGCCGACGGCAGGTCGACCGGCTGCCCGGTGATGCACGACCGCGCGATCGCGTGGCAGAGCGCGACGTCGTGCAGGCCGTCAATGGCGTTGGTGCGCGGCTGGCGGCCGGTCCTGATCGCGTCCTCAAGCTCGAGCAACTCGCGCTTGAACGCCTCCTCGTAGGACACGACCTCGACCATGCGGGTTCCGTGGGGGGTGCCGCGCTCGCCGCCCTCAATCGTCAGCAGGCTCGGCATTCCCCGCAGGTACGGCGAGGGCAGCGTCAGGGTGACCCGCCGGTCCAGGGCGTAAAAGGCGAGCTCTTGCTTGTAGTGGGCCAGGCCGGGCAGGTCGACCCAGGACAGGTGCACCTCGGTCGGGCCGAAGCCGAGTGTGATGTCGCAGACGAGGCGGCCGAGCCTGGCCTGGTGGACCTTGGTCGGCTCGCCGAGCACACCGCGCAGCATGTTGAGCTCGTGCACCAGGTTGTCGAGCAGCATCCACCGGTAGCAGTACCTGGTCTCGGCGTCCCCCTCCGGCAGGGCGGCAGCCAGCCGCCGCTCGTCCTCGGCCTTCAGCTCGGCGAGGACGCCGGCCGGCGGCGGCGTCATCGCGGTCAGCGGGTAGGCCTGGATGTAGGGGTTCATCGGCGACTCGAGCGTGGTGACGCCGACTAGCCGCAGGTCCTCGAGCGGCATCAGCTCGAGCAGCCGCTCGTACGCGGGGTCATAGCGCTTCATGGTGCCGACCATCAGCCGCACGTCGGCCGCCGTGGCGGCCTCGAGCATCTCCCGGCCTTCGTCCAGGCTCAGGCACATCGGCTTCTCCACGAACACGTGCTTGCCGGCCTGGGCGGCGGCGACGGCGATCGGCGCGTGGCTGCCCGAGGTGAGGACCATGACGGTGTCGAGGTCGGCGGCGACGAGGTCGCGGGCGTCGGTGTAGACCGCCTTCGCACCGTACCGGTCGGCACAGGCCCGCGCGGTCGCCTCGGAGACGTCGCACAGGGCGGCGATCTCGAACCTGTCGCTCAGCTCCCACAAGTAGTTCAGGTGCATGACCTGCGCGATCACGCCGCAGCCAACGACACCAACCCTGAGCCGATCCGCCACGTCGTCTGCCTCTCGCTCGGTCCTGTCCTGGTCCGCGCCCAGAGCCGGGCAAGGACCGCTCCCGGTCGGCCGCCGCCAGCCAGGAATCGCCGCCACCATCGGGGAGGGCCGCGCCCTCATCCGGGAGAACTCACAGCCCTCATCTAGGAGAACCACAGTAGACAACGATTGCGCAACCGATTTCTCAGTCGGCAAGTATGCTCGCATGCCACGCCTAGCCCCGTCAACCTATGGACGTGAGCCTCGTCCGGCCCGCCAGCCGGCCCCGAGCGCCGCCGGTTCAGCTTGGTATAACCGACAGAACGGACAACGCAGTGATGACCGGACCCAAGGACCGCCGCTGATGAGCCAGCCCGAACGAGCCCGACCTGAGTCAGCCCTGGAGGAATCCGCGCCGGCGCCGCAGCCGTCGCCTGCGCCGCAGCCTGCGCCGCTCACTGGACTGATCGTGGCCGACTTCTCGCGGGTGCTGGCCGGGCCCTACTGCACGATGCTGCTGGCGGACCTCGGGGCGGACGTGATCAAGGTCGAGAGCCCGGCCGGCGACGACACCAGGGGATGGATGCCACCGGTCACCCGTGACGGCACCTCGACCTACTACCTGTCGATCAACCGGAACAAGCGCTCGATCACCCTCGACCTGGCCAGCCCCGGCGACCTGGCCCTGGCCAAGGAACTGACCCGCCGGGCCGACATCGTCGTCGAGAACTTCAAGCCAGGCGGCCTGGCCAGGTTCGGCCTCGACTACGCGTCCGTCCGGGCGGGCAACGAGCAGGTCATCTACGCCTCGATCAGCGGCTTCGGCTCCCAAGGCGGGGCCAGCCTGCCCGGTTACGACCTCCTCGTCCAGGCCATGTCGGGCCTGATGAGCCTGACCGGTGACCCGGACGGGCCGCCCTACCGGGCCGGCGTCGCGATCTTCGACATCATCGCCGGCCTGCACACGACGATTGGCATTCTGGCCGCGCTCAGCCACAGGGCCGCGACCGGGCAGGGCCAGTACGTCGAGGCGAGCCTCCTCGCCTCGGCGATGTCGGGCCTGGTCAACCAGGCCAGCGCGGTCGTGGCCGGCGGCGTCGTGCCGTTCCGGATGGGCAACGCCCACCCGAGCCTGTTCCCCTACGAGCCGTTGCCGACCGCTGACGGCGAGCTCGTGGTCACGGCCGGGAACGACGCCCAGTTCCGCAAGCTGTGCCAGGCACTCGGCGTCCCCGAGCTAGCCGCCGATGAGAAGTTCTTTACTAATGCAAAAAGGACCGCGAACCGCGAGCAGCTCACACCGCTGCTCGTCGAGCAACTAAGCAAACGGACGTCGGCGCAGTGGTTCGCCGACCTGGTCGCCGCCGGGGTTCCTTGCGGCCCGATCAACACGGTCGACCAGGGCGTCGCCTTCGCGGCCGAGCTCGGCCTTGAGCCGGTCGTCCTGGCCGGGACGGGCGACGAGGCGGTGCCGGTCACCCGGCACCCGGTCAGCTACTCGCTGACGCCGCCGCGCTACGACCGGCCGCCGCCGAAGCTGGGCGAGCACAATGAGGAGATCAGCCGCTGGCTGGCGTCGCCGGCCGGCGGCGGGCCGGCCGGCGGCGGGCCGGCCGATAGCGACAGGAGCGGCGCATGACGGACCAGGACAACGAGCCGCGGTTCCCGACCTCGCTCGGCACCTCGGACCGGGACACGATCACGCTGCTCGGTCACGACCTGGCCGCCGACCTGATGGGCAAGGTCTCGTTCGGCGAGCTCGCGCTCTGGCTGGTCACCCAGCGCAGGCCGACGCTGTCGCAGGTGCGCGTCTTCGAGACGGTGCTCGTCGCCCTCGCCGACCACGGCTTCACCCCGACGGCGATCGCCGCGCGGGTGACCTACCTGAGCGCGCCCGACTCGGTGCAGGGCGCGCTCGCGGCCGGCCTGCTCGGCGGCGGCTCGCGGTTCCTCGGCGTGACCGAGGACGCCGGCCGGTTCCTGGCCGACGCCCTGGCCGGGCCGGAACTGCCCGCCGACGACGCCGGCTACGACGCGCTCGCGCTCGAAGCGGTCACCCGCGCCCGCGCCGCTGGCCGCTTCGTGCCCGGTCTCGGCCACCCAGTCCACAAGGTCACCGACCCGCGCACCCCGGTCCTGATCGCCATCGCCCGGGAGGAAGGACTCTACGGACCGCACCTGCGGCTGTTCGAGGCCATCGGCCGGGTGCATCCCCGGGTACTCGGCCGGACGCTGGCACTGAACGGCGCGGGCACCTGCGGTGCCGCCCTGGCCGACCTCGGCCTGCCGCCTGAGCTGCTCCGCGGCTTCGCCCTCCTGGCCAGGACCGCCGGCCTCCTCGGCCACCTAGCCGAAGAGCAACGCCGCCCGATCGGCATGGACCTCTACCGCCTAGTCGAGGACCGCGCCGACTACCACTCCCCCGGCCTGGCCTGATCCGAACCGATCTCGGACCCAGACCCGGCCTCGAACCCCTGCAATGGGCCACCGAAGGCGCTAGACCTGGACTTCGAACCCCTGCAATGGGCCATTGACGGGCACATAGCACCTGCCATGGGCCATCGAAGGGGTAGGTCGGGGGCCGCGCAGCCCGGCGATGGGCCATCGCGGGGGCTCGGCTGCCTTAGGGAAGCTTTCGGCACTCCCGGCCGCTGCTGCGGATCGTTGAGCGTTCATCAAAGCTGCTAGGGTAATGTTCTGCCGCGGTCGACCAGCCGCGACGGCCCAACGAGCTATCAGCGATCGAAGGACGGGACACATGCGTTTCCTGCGAGCACGTGAGATTCCCGGGCGCCTCGCTACCGGTGCCTTCATCCTCCACTCCGGCCTGGAGAAGTGGAAAGGCGACGAGGCTCGGGCCAAGGCAGTGCACGGGATGGCCGCGAACGCCTTCCCTGTCCTCAAGGACATCCCGCCAACTCAGTTCCTGAAGCTACTTTCGGCCGGCGAGATCGCCATCGGCTCGGCGCTGCTCGTGCCCGTCGTGCCCAGCGCCATCGCGGGGGCCGCGCTCACTGGGTTCTCCGGCTCGCTGATCGCGATGTACCTGCGCACCCCGGCGCTGCACAAGCCGGGAAGCGTCTGGCCGACCCAGGCGGGCACGGGTATCAGCAAGGACGTCTGGATGCTCGGGATCGGCCTCGGCCTGGTCGTCGATTCGCTCATCGACCGCGGCTGAGGCCCGGGTCGCAGCCGCGCCATGGACGTCAGCTACGTGTTCGCCGGCCTGGCCGTCAGTGACCGCGACCAGGCCGCCGACTGGTATTCCCGGCTGCTTGGCCGGCCAGCCGACATGTTCCCCAATGATGCTGAGGCGGCCTGGCAGCTCGCCGAGTCGGCCTCGCTGTTCCTGCGGGCGGATCCCGGCCGGGCCGGCCAAGGCACGATCGCGCTCGTCGTCACCGACCTCGAAGCCGAAGTCGCCCAGGTCGCTGCTCGCGGGGTCGCCACCGGACCGGTGGAGCAGGTCGGCGAGGCCGGCATCAAATGCGTGGTCACCGACCCCGATGGCAATAGCGTGGAGCTGGTCCAGCTCAACCACGCCTGACTGGGGTAAGCGATGCCCGAACCACGACTGCTGCTGTCCGGTCTCGCGATCGGCGAGTCGCCTCGCTGGCACGACGGCAAGCTCTGGTTCTGCAACTGGTGCGCCCAGGAAGTCGCGACCGTCGACGAGCACGGGACCAAGGAAGTCGTCGCCCTCGTCCCGACCACGTTCCCTTTCTCCATCGACTGGCTGCCGTCCGGGCCGCTGCTGATCGTGTCGGGTCGCGAGAGCGTGGTGCTCAGGCAAGAGCCCGATGGCTCGCTGGTGACCCACGCCGACCTGTCCGGTCTCGCCGAGATCAGCAACGAGATCGTGGTGGACGGCCGCGGCAACGCCTACGTCAACGGCGGCGACCTGGTCGCCCTGATCCCAGCCCACGGCGAGCCCCGCCTGGTCGCTGACGGCATTCGCTTCGGCAACGGCATGGCCGTGACCGGCGACAACTCGACGCTCATAGTCGCGGAGTCGCACGGCAACTGCCTCACTGCCTTTGACATATCAGCAAATGGCTCGCTGGCGAACCGTCGAGTCTGGGCCGATCTCGGCTCGGACAACCCCGACGGGATCTGCGTCGACGCCGAGGGGGCGGTATGGTACGCCGACGTCCCGCACAAGCACTGTGTCCGGGTCAGCCAAGGAGGCGCCAGGCTCGACGCCGTCGAGGCCGACCGTGGCTGCTTCGCCTGCATGCTCGGCGGGCCCGATGGCAAGACCCTGTTCATGCTGGCGGCGCAGTGGCGCGGCATGGACAAGATCGACCCGGATGCCCGGACCGGGCAGGTGCTGGTCGCCACCGCCCCGGCGGCGGGCGCCGGCTGGCCCTAGCCGCTACTGGGGGCCAGGGTTTTCTCGAACCAGTGGTGGGCGTAGTAGACGTCGTTGAACGCCGGAACCTCGCGGTAGCCCGAGTTCCGGTACAGGCTGATCGCCTCGGTGAGGCTCCCGTTCGTCTCCAGCCGGACGACGCGGACGCCGCGAGCCGCGGCCTGCGACTCCAGTTCGGTGAGCAGCCGCCGGCCGAGCCCGAGCCCGCGTGCCGACGGCGCGACCCACATCCGCTTGATGTCGGCCGGCCCGCTCCCGCCGAACTTGAGCGCGCCGCAGCCCACCGGCTCCTCATGCAACGTCGCCAGCAGGAACAGCCCGGCAGGCGGCGTCATCTCCGCATCGGTCGCGGTCAGGTCAAGCGCCGGGTCGTACCCGCTGTCGAACCGCTCGCCGAGTTCGGCGAAGTACGCCCGCAGGCAAGCCCGTGCGTCCCGATGGCGCGGGTCGACCACGCTGACCTCGACCATGGAGGCGGTCATCAGCTGACTCTAGTCAGAGAATCCGGCCTCGCGCCAGTGCGCTAGGGGCGGAGGCCGAAGGAGGGGCGGCCTCGGAGTTCGGGGAGGACGCGGTAGGCGTCGCGGACCCAGGCGCAGAGCAGCGGCCTGGTATCGCGCGGGTCGATCAGGTCCTGGACGCCGAAGCGCTCGGCGGTGCGGAACGGCGAGCTGAAAGCGGCGAGCGTGCGGCGGAGCCGCTCCACCTCGGCCTGCGCGTCGGCGGCCTGCTCGATCTGGGCCCGGAACGCGGCCTCGACGCCGCCCTGGAGCGGCAACGATCCCCAGTCGCCCGATGGCCAGGCCCAGCTTCGTCCTGGCCGGTGCCGGTTGACGGCACCGGCGCCTGCGACCCCGTAGACGCGGCGGACGATGACCTCGGCTTGGGGAACGCGGGCCTGATAGACGGCGGCGATCGCGCGGGCGCCGAACCTGACCGTGCCGCGTTCCTCGGCGACCCGGCCGATCGTGATGCCGCCCTGGTCGGTCAGGCTCACCAGCGGCAGGTGAAAGGCCTCGCAGAGGTCGACCAGCCTGGTGATCGCCTGCGCCCCCTCCAGGGACATCGTGGTGCCCTTGTAGGGATCGGTGGCGATCACGCCGACCGGATGGCCGTCGAGCCGGGCGAGCGCGGTCACGGTGGCGCCGCCGTACTCCGCGTAGGTGAACACCGAGCCGTGGTCGAACACCGCGTCAAGGATCGGCCCGATCCGGTAAGGCAGGCGAGGATTGCGCGGGACCGCCGTCACCAGCGCCTCGTCCCTGCGGTCGGGCGGGTCGTCGCCTTCGGCGACCGGCGGAAGCTCGTGCACGCTGCTGGGCAGGTAGGAAAGGAACTGCCTGATCAGGCCGAACGCTTCGTCCTCGGACCGGACGAACCGCTCGATGGTCCCGTTACGGGCGTGCACGGCGACGCCGCCAAGCTCCTCCTTGGTCAGGTCCTCCCCCGTGCCGCCGCGCACCACCGGCGGGCCGGCCGTGAAGAGCTGGCCCACGCCCGTCACCATGATCGCGAGATGGGACATGACCAGCCGGGCGGCGCCGAGCCCGACGACCGGCCCGAGGCAGGCGGCGACGACCGGCACCACCGACAGGTTGTCGACGACGACGTCCCAGCCGGGATTGACCGGCAGGTAGGTGTAGCCGGTCTCGTGCGTGGTCTTCACGCTGCCGCCGCCGCTAGCGCCGTCGAGCAGGCGCACCACGGGCAGCCGCAACTCATTGGCGTACTGCTCGGAGTAGACCTGCTTGGCGTGGATCGCGGCGTCTCCGGACCCGCCGCGGACAGTGAAGTCGTCGGCACCCAGCATGACCGGGCGCCCGTCGATCGACGCCGTGCCCGCCACGAAGTTCGCCGGCAGGATCGAGGTGAGCCGGCCGGCGTCGTCGTAGCTGGCGAACCCGGTGAGCGCGCCGATCTCGGCGAAGCTTTCGGGGTCGGCGAGCCGCTCGATCCGCTCGCGCACGGTCAGGCGCCCCGACGCGCGCTGCCGCTCGATCTTCAGCGGGCCACCCATGGCCAGCGCCAGCTCGCGGCGCCGTTGGATCTCGGCGATCTCGGCCATCCAGCCAGGACCGGCGGCGGCCTCATCGGGCGGTCCGGCTGGCTCGGCCGGCTGACTCACGTGCGCCTCCTTCTACAGCCCGGTGCGGAAGATCGGCCAGCCGATCTCGGTCCGCCATCGCGACTCATCGGGGGTGTCCGGCCTCCCGACGAGGTAATACTCGCGGATCGGGCCATCGACGGCCAGAGCGTGCTCGGTCACGTAGCTGGCCAGCGCGCCGTAGGCCAGGTCGATGTCGTCATGCGCGCCCTGATGCTCGATCACCGCCAACTCGACGGCGGGGACCACGAACGCCGTCACCCGGCCGGTCGGCCTGACCGGGTCGGAGCTCGGGATGAAGATCGTCACCTGGCCGTGCTCGCCGGCGAAGAACTCGGTCGAGAACACCCCGCCGGGCGGGCCATCGGGCCGCGCCCGCTGCGCCGCCAGGGTGGCGTGGAGCTCGCCGAGCGCGCCGCTGTACCAGGGCCCGACGTCGGCCAGGTCCACCGCCGCGGTGATCGCGGCCGCCGGGGCGGCCGTGATCCGACGGTGCCGGATGTCCGCTCCCGCTGAAGACGACGGCTGATCGAGCAGGCCTCGCAACGACGCCACCGCGCCCTGCGTCCGGGCGAGCTCTGACTCCAGTTGGCGCAGGTGCGTGGCGATCAGGTCGTTCCTGGTTGCGACGTCGGGGGCGGCGATGACCGCGCCGATCTGGTCAAGGGGCATGTCCAGGGCCCGGAACCGCCTGATCACCTGCGCCGTCGGGATCTGATCGAGCCGGTAGTAGCGGTAGCCCGTGACCGGATCGACCTCGGCGGGCGAGAGCAAGCCGATCCGGTGGTAGTGCCGGAGCGTCTTGACGCTCATCTGGGTGGCCCTGGCGAAGTCGCCGATCGCGAGCGATGACCGCATCCACCTAGTGTGCGCTCTCCCCTCAGGGGAGGGTGCAGGCCCCGGATCGCCGTTGACCCTCCCGCGGTGGCACCAGCCAGCATGGAGGCAGCGCAGAGATCACCGAAAGGACTACCACGATGAAGAGCACCGAGCTGACCGGGGTCATCGCCGACCACATCGCCGCGGTCAACGCCTTCGACACCGACGCGATCGTCGCGACGTTCGCGCCGGACGCCTACGTCAACGACGCCCGGCGGGAGATCGTCGGGATCGAAGCGATCAGGCGGTGGGTCGCCAAAGAGATGGTGGGCGACAAGGTCACCATCGACGTGCTTGAGGTCATCGACCACTACGGCGACACGGTCGTCCGGGCCAAGTACGACGGCAATTACGACAAGGCCAATTTGCCGGACGAGCTGATCATGTCGAACTACTTCAGCGTCAGGGACGGCAAGATCGTCAGCCTCGCCGTGATCCGCAACCAGCCGTCACCATACTGACGGCTCTGACCTTATAGTGACGCCTATGTCGCTGCCGTCTGAGCCATCGGTCCTGCCGCCGGTAACGTCGATCGCCGATGCCATCGCCCGCATGGAGCAGATCAGCGCGGCGCTGCCGCCGGACGACGGCCTCGCGTGCTTCAACCGGATGTACCTGCAAGTCACCGAAGAGGTCGGCCAGCAGGTGACGGCGGGGTTCTTTGCTGACCCCGCATTCACCTCCGCCCTCGACGTCACGTTCGCCAACCTGTACCTGGACGCCGCCGACAACGTGGACTCCCCTGGCTCGGTGCCGCTAGCGTGGCGGCCGCTCACGCAGGCGCGGGCCGACAAGGGGATCGAGCCGATTCAGTTTGCCCTGGCCGGGATGAACGCCCACATCAACCATGACCTTCCGATCGCCGTGGTGCAGACCTGCCAGGAGCTGGGCACCACGCCGACCTCGGATGCGCACCTGTCCGACTACCAGAAGATCGACCGGCTGCTCGACGCGATCGAGCAGTCGGTCAGGCAGTCCTTCGAGAACGCCGCCGAGCGAGCCGTCGATCGTCATATCCAGGCGGTCTGCAACCTCATCGCCTGCTGGTCGATCACCTCGGCCCGCGACGTCGCCTGGGCCAACTGCCTGCTGCTCTGGCAGGTGCGGAACGACCCGGTCGCCTACCAGCTCGTCTGCGACAGCCTGGCCGCGGGCGCGAACCTCGCCAGCCACCTGCTGCTCGTCGCCGTCTGAGCTATCCCGCTCCGCTCGGAGTCGCCGGGTTCGTTCCTGTGGTGTCATCCTGGGTCCAAGCACGATCACCGCTAGCACCCTGGCACGACGATGGCAGGTTTCATGCCGAGCACCATCATGCGGGCCGCCGCCCTGGCCACCGCCGGCGGCCGCCGCGTGGCGCTGGCCTCGGGCGCGGCCGCTGGCCTGCCCGACAAGCACCCGCTCGCCATCGCCACGCTCGTGAGCTGGCTGATCGCCGAGGCCTTCGGCGCGTACATGCTGACCTCCTGGATCGGGGGCGGCGGCCACAAGGCCTCCGGCGGCGGCGGGCCTGACGTGGTGCCGCGGCCGGTGATCTTCGGTCACGCCGCGCTCGCCTTCACCGGCCTGGTCCTTTGGATCTGCTTCGTGGTGACGGGCGTGGTGGCGCTGGCCTGGGTGTCGGTCGCCGTGCTGGCTCCGGCGATCGGGCTGGGCATCTCGACCGTGACGCTGTGGACCCCCTATCCGGCTCGGCGGCCCGCCGCCGAGCCCAGCCAGGTGGTCAACGGCACCTTGGGGATCACCAGCGACGAGATGCTCGCCAGGGCGCTCGAGGACGAGGCGCTCACGGCCAAGCTGGTGGACGACCTCGTGGCCAGCGTGCTCGCCAAGCCGCCGCCAGCGCTCCGGCGCCCGCGCCTGGAGTTCGCGCCGCTGATCCCGGCCGTCCACGGCCTGCTGGCCCTGAGCACCGTGGCCCTGGCAGTGCTCTGCGCGGTCGTATCCAGCTGAGTGGTATCAATAAGGCCATGTCCAACCCCCCTCCGCCGGGCAACACGGCGGGCCCGCACTTGCTCGAGGTGCTGGCGCTTGAGCGGCTTGACGCTGACCTGTTCAGGTCGATCGTCGTCTTCGACGACCCGTTCGGGCTGTACGGCGGGCAGGTCGCGGCCCAGGCGCTGCGGGCCGCGTCGCAGACCGTGGCCCCCGACCGGCATCCGCACTCGCTGCACGGCTACTTCCTGAGCCGAGGCGACCCGACCCAGCGGGTGCTGCTGCAGGTGCACAGGGACAGGGACGGGCGGTCCTACTCCAACCGCAGGGTCATCGCCGTGCAGAACGGCGTCGTCATCTTCAACCTCGCGGCGTCGTTCCACGTAGACGAGGAGGGCTACGACTTCCAGGCGCACCAGGCGCCGGAGGTGACCAAGCCCGACGAACTGGCTGACTTCAGCTTCCACACCCGGATGCTCGGCATCGAGATCAAGATGCCCGAGCAGGCGGTGCCTGGCCAGCACTGGCCGTCGCGGGTGTGGCTGCGCTCGCGGGAGCCGCTGGCCGATGAGACGACGCACGCCTGCGCGCTCGCCTACGTCTCTGACATGTTCACCGGGCTGGCCTCGGTGCGCGGGATCGCCGACGTCGGCATCGTGACCAGCCTGGACCACGCGGTCTGGTTCTACCGCCGGGTGGCGATGGACGACTGGGTGCTGATGGACCTGCTGCCAGAGTCGACCGCCGGCGGACGCGGCATGTACACGGGCCGGATCTTCGGCATCGACGGCACGCTCGCGGCCGGGATCGCCCAGGAGTCCCTCTTCCGCCCCGGCAGCCGCCGGCCTGACCGGCCTACCTTCGCGCAGGCCACGGCCTCGGCGATCAACCGCGCGACCCCGGCTTAGGCGAGGTGCGCTCTCCCCATTTGTGCGGCCCCATTGTCCGGCCCCATTGTCCGGCCCCATTGTCCGGCCAGGAAAATTGAGGGTACTGTTTAGCCATGTCGATCGCCATCACTGACGAGCATCGCGCGCTCGCGCAGACCGCCTCGGACTTCCTCGCCAAGACGGGTGCGCGCGCCGCTGCCCGCGACCTGCTGACCGCGGAGGCTGAGGAGCTGCCCGCGTTCTGGTCCGACCTGGCCGCGCTCGGCTGGCTCGGCCTGCACGTGCCCGAGGAGTACGGCGGATCCGGGTTCGGGATGTCCGAGCTGGTCGTGGTGGCCGAGGAACTCGGCCGCGCGGTCGCGCCTGGCCCGTTCGTGCCGACGGTGGTCGCGAGCTCGGTGCTGGCGGCGATCGCGCCCGAAGAGGTCAAGGCGGGCTGGCTGCCTGGCCTCGCGGACGGATCGGTGGTCGGCGCGGTCGGGCTCAGCGCCGAGGTGACCGTCAGGGACGGTGCCGCCTTCGGATCGGCCGGGGTGGTGCTCAGCGGGCACCTCGCTGACGTGCTGCTAGTTGCCGTGGGCGAGGACGTCGCGGTGGTCGACTGCCGGGGCGACGGGGTGAGCGCGGAGGTGCCGTCCAACCTCGACCCGGCCCGGCGGGCCGCCCGGGTGAGCCTGGACGGCGCGCCGGCTCAGGTGCTGGCGGGCGGGCTGGCCACGCTGACGGACCTGGCCAGGCTCGTCTTCGCGGCCGAGGCCACCGGGGTGGCGCGGGAGTGCACCGAGTCGGCCAGCGCCTACGCCAAGGTGCGGCAGCAGTTCGGCCGCCCGATCGCCACCTTCCAAGCGGTGAAGCACCACTGCGCGAACATGCTCGTCGCCTCGGAGCTCGCGACCGCGGCGGTATGGGACGCGGCCAGGGCCGCTGACGGCGCCGACGACGCCCAGCGCGGGTACACGGCGGCGATCGCGGCCACGCTCGGGCTCGCCGCGGCCGACCAGAACTCGCAGCTCAACATTCAGGTCCACGGCGGGATCGGGTTCACCTGGGAGCACGACGCGCATCTGTACGTGCGGCGGGCGACGGCGATCGAGGCATTCATCGACGCCGAGGCGGCGGCGCTGGTCGTGACGGACTCGGTGCGTCATGGCGTCAGCCGGGACCGGCACGTCGACCTGCCGCCCGAGGCCGAGCCGATCCGCGCGAGTGTCCGCGAGGCCATCGATCAGCTGCGTGACCTGGATGACCAGGCCCGGCAGAAGGTCATGGTCGAGTCGGGGTACATCGTGCCGAACTGGCCCAAGCCGTGGGGGCGCGACGCCGGGGCGGTGGAGCAGCTGGTGATCGAGCAGGAGTTCGCTCAGGCCGGGATCAAGCGGCCCGGCTACGGCATCACCGGCTGGGTCATCCTCACCTTGATCCAGTACGCCACCGCCGACCAGATCGCCCGCTGGGTGCAGCCCGCGCTCGACCACGAGGTGATCTGGTGCCAGCTGTTCAGCGAGCCTGACGCCGGCTCGGACGCCGCCGGCGTCAAGAGCCGGGCTGTCAAAGTGGAGGGGGAAGGGGAGGCGGGCGGGGGCTGGGTGCTGAACGGGCAGAAGGTCTGGACCTCGGGGGCCCATCAGGCTCACTTCGGGCTGGCCACGGTGCGGACGAAGCCTGACGCGCCCAAGCACGAGGGCATCACGATGATGGTCATCGACATGCACGCGCCCGGCGTCACGGTCAGGCCGCTGAAGATGGCGACAGGGAACTCGGACTTCAACGAGGTGTTCTTCACCGACGTGTTCATCCCCGACGACAGCGTGGTCGGCGAGGTCGATCGCGGGTGGACGGTCGCGCGGGCGACGCTTGGGAACGAGAGCGTGAGCATCGGCGGCGGCCAGGGCGGGATGTCGCTGCCAGGTCAGACGTTCATCGGCCCGCTCGACGCGCACCCCGAGCGCCTGCCGGGCGGGGCTGGCCGGGTCGGACGGCATCTGGCCCGGTTGCAGGCGATGAGCGGGCTGAACCTGCGCAGCGCCCACCGGGCGGTGGCCGGCGGCGGGCCTGGGCCCGAAGGCAATGTCACTAAGCTGCTGCTGTCTGAGCTCGGGCACGAGGCGGCCGCCATCCTGACCGCGCTGGCCGGGCCTGACCTGGCCTTCCTTGAGGGGCCAGGCCTGCTCGCAGGCATGCTGGCGCTGGGCAACCGCGCCATGTCCATCGCCGGGGGAACCTCGGAGATCAAGCGCAACCAGATCGGCGAGCGGATACTCGGCCTGCCCCGCGACCCGCTGATCAAGTAAGCGTCAGCGCATGAACACCGCCAGGGCGTCGAGATGGCGGCGCATCCGCCGACCGGCCAGCTCGTGATCGCCTGACTCGACCGCGGCCGCGATCCCCTCGTGAGCGCGGAGCACCTCGGCCGCGACCTGGTCCCTGGCCTTGGGGGCGAGGCGCTCGATCTGGTGCAGCCGGCTCAGCCTGATCAGCACCAGCGCCACCAGCTCGAGCACGCGGTTATGGGCGGCGCCGGCGACGGCCGTGTGCAGGTCGTGGACGACCTCGAACTGCTCGGCATCGGAGCTGGCCTGCTCGCGCGCCAGCGCGTCCTTCATGCGCTCGACGTCCCCGGCCTCGATGCGCTGCGCGGCCAATACGGCGAGCGCGGTCTCGACCGGGGTCCGCAGCTCGGCCAGGTCACGCAGCCGCATGCCGCGCCGGGCCAGGTAGATCGCCACGATCTCGGTCACCGCGCTCGCGCTCGGCTCGAACACGAACAGGCCGCCGCCAGGGCCGCGGCGCATCCGGGCGATCTGGTGATGCTCAAGCAGGCGGACCGCCTCGCGCAGCACCGCCCGGCTGACGTGCTCTTGCTCGATCAGGTCGCGCTCGGCGCCGACGAACTCACCCGATCGCATCCGGGCTCCGACGATCGCCTGGGTGAGGTGCCTGGCCACGACCTCGGCCCGCTTGCCGTTGCCGAGTTCGCTGGCCGCGACGACCTGGTCGGGCAGTTGCTGGCGGATCGACTGGTTACTGTGCAGGAAGTCGGACTCGGCTTGCAGGTGCCTGCGCATGCGCCGCCGGGCGTGCTCGGCGTCCCCGGCGATGGCCGCCTCGGCGATCCGGGCGTGCGCGTGCCTCATCTGCGCGCCGAACACCGGGCGGAGCTGCTCCCAGTCGGTGGAGTACAGCAACGTCACCCGGCTCAGCACGTCGACGAAGAGCTCGAGGGCCGGGTTCGCGCTGATCGAGGCGAGCGCCGCGTGCAGCGCCCGCGGGGTGGCGTCCAGGCCAGGGTTAGCCTGGGTGACGAAGTCCCGCAGGCTCGCGATGTCGGCGTCCTCAAGCCGGTCGGACACGAGGTCAACGACGATATCCTCGAGCACCATCCTGGCCTCGAACAGCTCGTCGAGGCTCGCCTGGATCCGGTACAGGTACAGCACGACGGCATCGATCACGGCATCGACGGTCGGCTCGGTGACCACGAGCCCGCCTCCGGGGCCACGCCGGGTACGCGCGACCTGCTGGTGCTCGACCAGCCTGACCGCCTCGCGGAAGACCGCCCGGCTGACCTTGTACCGGTCGAGCAGTTCGGCCTCCGAGCCGAGGAGCACGCCAACCGGCCAGCCCATCGCCATGACGTCACCGACGATGAGATCGGCGACCTTCGCGGCGCGCTTGGAAGTCGGACTCGCTCCCGGGCGCGCCGGCAGGTCAGCTCCTGTCCTGGAAGCGGAGGCGGCCACCGGCTAAGGCTATCCCGGCTTTCCTCGCCGCCGAAACGGACGGGCCCGGCCCCCACCAGCCGGACCCGCCCGTCCTACCCGTTGACCGCCACCGCGACGGCGCTTCGCGTGCCAACACGGAGACACGCCCCGGCGAGCGTCAGCGCCGTCGCCACGATGGAACCGGCTCCTCGACGACGACGGCGCGACGCTGCCCCGGAACGACAGCAACACACGACGTTGCCGCCGCGACCGCGGCCACATCATCTAAAGACGGCGCAACCGCCGCCCTATGACGCCAGTTGCGAGCCTTTTCTCCTACTCGAAAGCAGCCACAACTCCTCACGATTTCCGGCTATCCAAAATCGGATAATCCGAAACCGGGCTATCCGAAACGGGACTATCCGAGACCGGATAGCCCGAAATCGGATAGCCCGAGACCGGATAGCCCGAGACCGGATAGCCCGAAACGGGACTATCCGAAACTGGGTAGCCCGGAATCGGATAATCCGAAATCGGAGTTCGGGGAGTTAGTGCGTGTGGGTTCCCTTGGCGAAGTCGGTGGCGAAGACGCGGGCGATGCCGGACAGCACGGACGGCGTCGAGATGATCAGGCCGAGCTCCCTGTTCTCGTTCAGCGACGTGCTCGAGAAGTTCTCCGAGCCGATGAACACGCGCGCGTCCTTGTTGCGGTAGTCGGCCTCGATCACCTTGCCGTGGATGTAGAAGCCGGTCGATGAGCTGTAGTACGCGATGTGCACCCCGGCCCGCGCCATCTTCTCGAACGTCGACGTGTACTCACCATCTAGGTTCTCGCCGCACACGCTGACGTCGACGCCGCGCTTGGCGGCGGCGATCAGCGCGTCGATCACCGTCGTGTCCCCCATCTCCTCGCTGTAGATCCGCAGGCTCTTCTTCGCGCTGTTGATCAGCCCGAGGATCTGCCGCTGCGAGTCGGTCGGCGACCAGACTAGGTCGTGGCCATCGCCGGGGGTGATCGCCTTGTGGACGAAGTCGGCGTTGAAGACCCGGATGATCGCGGCGACGTCGGCGGCGTTGCGATCGACGACGAGGAAGTCCCTGCTGGTCTTGTAGTAGTTCGCGGTGAGGTTCGCGGTCTGGACGACCGAGACGGAGTTGTCGAAGGTCAGCGTCTTCTGGTGGGTGTAGGTGTACTTCGACCAGGACCAGACGACCTTGATCCCGTGGGACTTGAAGTAGTCGTAGGCCGGGGTATCGACGCTCGTCTCCTTCTGGTCAAGGATCACCCGAACCTGCACTCCCCGCTTCGCGGCCGCGGCCAGGTCGTGCTCGGCCGTCGTGTCGGCGAACTCGTACATGGTGACGTCGATGCTGTGCCTGGCGTGGTTGATCAGGCTATAGACCGTGCCGAACCCGGCATTCGGCTCCACGACCAGCGTGTCCTGGGCCGGCGCCGCGTGGCCGGACTTATGCGAATGGTGCTTGGCGTGATGTCTGGAGTGCGCATGAGAGTGGTGCTTGGGATGCCCGTGCGCGTGCTGGGATCGATGGGATTTCTTATGGTGCTGCTTCGAGTGCTGCTTGCTGAGGTGGTGCTTCGAAGCGGTGCCAATAGACAGCGTCGACGTGCATCCAGCCACGGCCAGCATCGCGACGCCGATGAGAATGGTGAGCAGGCGGCCAGGCGTAACGGACATGAACGCTCGGGGGCGAGGCACGGGTCGGTCCCTTTCATGCGAGCGGCACCGACTCGGGGATCGGCGCCATGGGACATAACTACCCCAGGAGCCAAGCCCAACCAAGCACCACTCAGTCCCCTAGGCCGCGCTTCCGAAGGCTTCCCAACTACAGCGTCGCGCCTCTGCTGTCGTTGGG
>DATKFV010000054.1:0-93156 GCA_035511035.1 Streptosporangiaceae bacterium | reverse complement strand
GCTCTATGAGTCGATCGCCGGGGTGACTCTCGATCCGTGGTGGGACCTGTATGCCCTGCTGCACTATGACGATAGCGGGCCGAAGTGGATCCGTGGTCAGGTCGCTGGGCGCCGTCCCGTCGATGTGCCCGGCATGACTTCGCGGGTCGAGGTCGCTATCGAGACAGCGCTACGGCGCCTCGGATAACCGCGGGTTCCCTGCTGGTCGCCCTTCCGGTTCTGGCACGCCGCACAGACCCCTGCACGAAGGCCGGTCGCACTCACTCCTTCGGCAAGCGCCGTCGCGGGTTCGAGGGGATCGTCTCCCTCCGGCCAGCACCGCAGCACCTATCTGGCACCTTTCTCTCCCCCGCCCGGGCAAAAGCGTACTCGCACCGAATAGAAGTAGGCACTGGTGAACAAACCGTGACCGGACCGGCGGTCAACTGGGACAGTTAGTGATTTCATGGGCCAGAACCGGCCGTATGCTGGCGTGATGCGGTCACCGGCTTGCACCACCGGCGCCCCGAGGACGGCCGCGGACCTCGCCGAGCTTGAGGCGAGCTACCAGCCCTTCGCCGGTGCTGCCGCCTGGCGGCGGACGCACGTCGACGAGCCGCGCCTGAGCGGGTACGCGGGCGTGCTGAGCCGTGCGGTCGCGGCCAGCGCCACCAGGCCAGGCGACGCAGGCAGTCCCGTCGGCACCGACCTGGCCGAGGTCAAGGACCGGCTGCTGCGGGTGGCGAGCCTGGACTCGATGGCGCTCGACGACCTGCTCCCGGCCAATCCCGAGCTCACCAGCGTGGTGCTGGCAAGCGCGATCGACGGCGGAGCCGAAGGAGCAGAAGACACCGGGGCGATCGACGCGGTCGCCGAATGCCAGCGCCAGGCGCTGGTCCTCGCCAGCGAGGCCGCCACCGCCGGGCGCGCCGTTGACGTCCAGCTGATCGCGGTGCTGCAGGACGTCATCACCAAGACGCAGGTCTCCTACACCGTGACCACCGACCAGGGCGACAGCGTCGAGGTCGCACTGCCGCGCGGGCAGTACAAGCCGGTGTCGAACTACTTGCGGCAGCCAGACGGCAGGCTCGCGGCCTTCGCCCCGGCTGACCAGGTCGCGGCGGAGATGGACCGGCTGGTCGGCGAGCTTGGCTCGGCCGCGTTCGCCGGGCTGCATCCCGTCGTCCAGGCGGCCTACGCCCACTACGCGCTGACCGCGATCCATCCGTTCGCTGACGCCAACGGCCGGCTGGCGCGCACGGTCGCGTCGATCTACCTGATCAGGTTCTGCGGGCTGCCGCTGCTGGTCTTCGCCGACCAGTGGCCTGGCTACTACCAGGCGCTCAGGGAGGCGACGCAGCGCCGCCGCGGCCAAGCGCTCGTCGACTTCTTCGCCGCGGCCGCCGTCGCGGCGATGGACCTGGCGGCGAGCCTGCTGAGCCCGCCTGGCGAGCCGCTAGGTCAGGGGGGCGGCGACGCCAGCGCCGAGCGCGCCCCTGGCGAGGTCGACGAGGCGGCCGCGGGCCTGCTCGCCGCCGTGGCGGCCGAGCTACGGCAGCTTGTCGTGTCGCCGTCGCTGGACGTGAGCCTGGCCGTGACGCCGAGCCGGCCCGATCACGCCGAGCCTGGGTACCGCCTGGTCGCCGGGGCGGGCCTGCGGTTCGCCGTGCGTGGCCGCCGGGCCCCGGTCGACCTCGAGTTCGTGCCGCTCGCATCGGAGATGCGCGACGACCTGCTGCCGGTCGCCGTCAGGGAGGTCAGAACCGGCGCGCTGTTCGAGGCCGCGTTCGCTGACGCCTACCCGCTGGTGCTGCCTTCGACGGCGATCAGGGCGCGGCTGTGGCTGCGACGCCTGCTCGCGCAGTAGGCTAGCTGGCGCTCGGGAGGGGATCGGGGTCATGGCGTCGGAGAATTCCGCCAACGGACGCACGTCCGGCCTGCTCAGGCAGGCCGCGCTGGCCAGGACCAGCCGCCGGGCGATGCTGCGTCGCGGCGGGCTGATGGCGGCCGTGACGGTCGCGGGGGTCAGCCTGCTTGATCAGCACCTGGCCGAGGCGGCGACGGCCGGGGACTTCATGCTCGGCGAGGCGAACGACGCCAACATCACCACCTCCCTGTCCGTCACCGCAGCCGACGCTGGCTCCACGCTCATCCCGCTATTCCTGCTCGACGGCACCGGGCTCAGCTCGACCTCGACCACCCTGATCGTCAACGGCCCGACCGGCGCCAAGAGCACCGCCGCCCTGATCCAAAACTCAGCCGGCGGCGTTGGGCTTGAGGTGACGAGCGCCAGCACCGCGCACGCCGTCGGGCAGGCGATCTCGGCCTCAGGCACGGGCAGCGCGGGCGGGGTCAAGGGGACTAGCGGCTCGGGCACAGGCGTGGCCGGCTCGAGCGGTTCAGGTACAGGGATCGCGGGGGCGAGCAACTCGGGCGACGGCGTCACGGGCTCAGGCACCAGGGGCGGTGTCTTCACCGGCCGGGACTCGCAGGTCAGGCTGACCCCATCGACCGGCTTCCATCCGCGATCAGGGTCGGCCGGTGACCTGTTCGTCGACAAGGACCATCACCTGTGGTTCTGCAAGGGCAGCACCACCTGGGTCAAGCTCGCGTAGCGAGCACCGGCGCGGGCGGCGCCGCCGGCCATCTAGAATCGGGCCCTAGCCGGGCGGCATCTGCCGCGGCAGAGTCCTTCTCGTTCTCCTATCCGCATATCGAGGCACCCAAATGCGCTGGTCGCAGCTGCACATCCCTACCCTGCGCGAGGACCCGGCGGACGCCGACGCCGCCAGCCACCGGCTGCTGCTGCGGGCCGGCTTCATTCGCCCGCTGATGGCAGGCCACTACAGCTTGCTGCCGCTCGGGGTCAAGGTCAGGGCCAAGGTAATCGGCATCATCAGGGAAGAGCTGGACCGGATCGGAGCCCAGGAGTTCCTGGCGCCGTGCATGCACCCGGCCCAGCTCTGGGAGAAGTCAGGGCGCCTGGCGGTCATGGGCGACGAGATGTTCAGGCTCCGCGACCGGCGCGGCCAGCTGAACGTGCTCGGCATGACCCACGAGGAGATCTTCACCACGCTCGCCATCGAGCTCGCGTCTTACCGGGAGCTACCGCAGGTCTGGTATCACTTCCAGACCAAGTTCAGGGACGAGCCGAGGCCCAAGAGCGGGCTGATCCGGGTTCGCGAGTTCACGATGAAGGACAGCTACAGCTTCGACGCCGACGAGGCCGGGCTCGACGTCTCGTTTGAGGCGCACCGCGCGGCCTATCAGCGGATCTTTGCCCGGCTCGGGATCCCGGCGTTCGGGGTCGAGGCGTCGAACGGGACCATGGGCGGCTCGGACTCGGTGGAGTTCATGTGCCCGTCGCCGGCCGGCGAGGACCGCGTCGCCCGGTGCCCTGACTGCGACTACGCCGCCAACGTGGAGAAGGCGACGTCGGCCCTGGCGCCGATCGAGGATCTCGCCCCGGCTGAGCTGCCGGCGGCGCCGGAGCGGCTTGACACGCCGGGCGTGCGGACGATCGAGGACCTGGCGACTGGCTACGGGCTCGCCGCCGACCGGCAGGTCAAGACGCTCGTGCAGGTCATCGACGGCCAGCTGACGCTCGTGCTGCTCCGCGGTGACCATCCGCTATCAGAGCAGAAGCTGATCGACGCGACCGGCACGGTGAACATCCGCCCGGCCCAGCCAGAGGAGATCTCCGAGGCGCTCGGCGCCCTGCCCGGCAGCCTCGGCGCCGTCGGCGTCACCGGGCTCCCCGTCATCGCTGATGAGGCCTTGCGCGGCCGGCGCGGCCTGTCGACCGGCGCCAACACCGACGACGTGCACCTGACGGGCGTCGACGTCGACCGCGACATCGAGGTAGGCCGCTGGGCCGACCTGCGCGAGGTAGCGCAGGGCGAGCCTTGCCCGCGCTGCGGCACGCCCCTTGAGTTCATCTCCGCGCTCGAGGTCGGGCACATCTTCAAGCTCGGCCGCAAGTTCACGAGCTCGCTCGGAGTGACGGTGACCGGACCCGACGGCACCGCGATCGTCCCGGTCATGGGCTGCTACGGGATCGGCGTCGAGCGGGCGCTGGCCGCGATCGCCGAAGTCCACCACGACGACGCCGGCCTCGTCTGGCCGGTCCAGGTCGCGCCCGCCGAAGTCGACGTGATCATGGTGACCGGCAAGGACGCCGAAGTCAGGGCGACCGCCGAGTCCCTGTACGACGACCTGCTTAACGCGGGAGTGCAGGCTGTGCTCGACGACAGGGACGTCCGGCCAGGCGTCAAGTACGCCGACGCCGAACTGACCGGCATTCCGTTCCGGGTCAGTGTCGGCCCTCGTGACCTCGCCGACGGAGTCGTGGAGATCACGGCCAGGAAGACCGGCGAGAAGGAGCGCGTACTAGTCAGCGACGCGGTCGCCCACCTGCGCCGGCTGGTACGCGGCTGACCGTTAGCTCGCGACCCTCAACTCGGAATCGCGGTCCTCGTCGTCGGGGTCCGTCACCGACCAGTCGGCGGCGGAGGCCAGCCGCTCAAGCTGACTGTCAAGCGCAGCCCAGCGTGCGGAGCTGCCTGGCTTTGCCGAGTCCTTGATGCCATCTGACATGGCGCCCTCCCGCGCGTTCGCACCCTCACTCCTAAGAGACGCGCTGGAGGTGACTTAGGACGTAAATCCTGTGTAACGAGATGGCAACTCTTCGCCACCAGTCGCCATGACTCGAGCACTACTGTCCGATTACGAACCGTAACGCAGGATTAGGTCGGCGGACTTGGTCGGCTCTACGCCGTTGTTGAGCGAGCCGAACGCGAACGCCGGAAGCTAGTCCTTCCTTCCTGGCCGGCCCGGGGCAGGCGGCTCAGGCAGGGCCGCCCGGCGGGATGCCAGGTTCAGCCGGCGGGCGCGAGCGGCTTGCCGCTCGCGCCGCAGTCGCTCCGGCCTTTTGCTTCCCAGATTTTTTGGGACTTCGAGAACGTGCATGCCTGCCTCGTCGATGACATAAGCCTGGCGGCTTTCCCCTGTGCGTCAGGAAAGCCGCCAGGCTTATCGAGGTGGTTGTTACTTCTTCTTGAGCGTCGTGATCTCGAAGTCGCACTTGCCTGCTGGCTTGATCTTGATGACGCCGTTAAGGATCGAGTGCGCCTCGAACGGCTTGGACGCGTCGTAGCTGGCCTTTGAGTACTGGGTGCCGCTCACGCTGTAGTTCTGGCCGTTGAACTTGCAGTTCTTCTGACTGGGGAACAGGTAACTATGCGGCTTGCCGTGGGCCAGCGTCGCCGCTCCGGTGATCAGCCCCGCCTTTCCTGCGGTGATGCTGAGCGACTTAGCCGACTTGCTGAACTTCGGGTTCGGTGCGTTCTGGACTATGAAGGAATCGATGCGGAAGATGTCCTTGGTGACCGACAGCGTCTTGACGTTCGTGATCTCCAGGTCGCTGATCACGTGCTTGCCTGGGTAGGCGAAGGTCATGCCGTTGGCGAAGGCCCCGGTCCCGTTGGTGCTGCTGTCCCAGGCTGACCAGGCGCAGGGCGCCAGCTGGCAGCTGTCAAGGAAGGTCAGCGTGTTGGATCGGGAGAACGTCACGTGGCCTGCCAGCTTCAGCCCCTTCAGGCCGGTGTTCAGCGTCACCGTCCCGCTCATCCTGCCGGTGTAGGCGAGCTCGCTGCCGCTCGCGCAGTTCGCGGACTCCATCTTGTGTGAAGTCGGCGTGAAGGTCAGGTCGGCTGACCCGAGAGACCCTAGCCCGGTGCCGCTATCGACGGTCATGACCCCAGATGAGCTGACGGTCACATCGCTAGCTGGCAGGGGTGCTCCCCAGCTGTGCTCCTCGAGTCCGCCCAGATGAGCGGTGCTGATCGCGAGGGCGATCGACGCCGAGGCGCTCCCGCCGCCACCGCCGGTGTCGACGATGACGTTCCACTTGTGGCCGCCGCCCGACAGGGACGCGCCGCTGCCGGTGAAGAAGAACTGGCTGACGGTCTCGCCGCGCGGCGCGACCGGGCTGGCAGACGCGGGAAGTATTGCCGCCGATGCGCCAGCGACCGCGACCGCGAGCACGAGGCCACCTCGGGCGCCTCGGCCGAACACCGTCCTGATTGAACTGCTCTTCCGGTTCATCCGGATGCTCCTTTCCACATGGGAAAGGATCGCAAAGCGACGTTACACATCCGCAACACGGCAAATCTGCCGGTTGTAACCCGGACGAGCCGTGAGCTACCCCCTCTACAGCCGGGTCCACGCCTCCGTGAGCACGGACCGCAGGATCTGCTCCATCTCGTCGAAGTGCTCTTGGGTGCAGGTCAGCGGCGGCGACAGCTGGATCACCGGGTCGCCCCGGTCATCGGCCCGGCAGATCAGTCCGGCGTCGAACAAGGCGTGGGACAGGAAACCGCGCAGCAGCCGCTCGGACTCGTCGTCGGAGAACGTCTCACGGGTCGCCTTGTCCTTGACCATCTCGATGCCGTAGAAGTAGCCGGCCCCGCGGACGTTGCCCACGATCGGCAGGTCGTTCAGCTTGTCCAGCGTCGCGCGGAACGCGCCCTCGTTCGCCCTGACGTTCCCGAGCAGGTCCTCCTTCTCGAACACGTCGAGGTTCGCGAGCGCGACCGCGCACGACACCGGATGGCCGGCGAAGGTCACGCCGTGCAGGAACGAGGTCGCGCCGTGCAAGTAGGGCTCCATCAGCCGGTCGCTGACGATCATGCCGCCCAGCGGCGCGTAGCCGGAGGTGACTCCCTTGGCGAAGATGATCACGTCGGGCTGGTAGCCGTAGCGCTCCGAGCCGAACATGTAGCCGAGCCGCCCGAACGCGCAGATCACCTCGTCGGAGACGAGCAGGACGCCGTAGGTGTCGCAGATCTCGCGTACCCGCTGGAAGTACCCAGGCGGCGGCGGGAAGCAGCCGCCGGAGTTCTGCAGCGGCTCGAGGTAGATGGCCGCTACGGTTTCGGGGCCCTCGCGCAGGATGGCCCGCTCGATCTCGTCGGCCGCCCACTGGCCGAAGGCGACCTCGTCGTCAGCCACGAACGAAGGGGCCCGGTAGAAGTTCGTGTTGGGAACCCGGACCCCGCCAGCGGGCAGCGGCTCGAAGGGCGGCTTGATGTCGGGCAGGCCGGTGATCGCGAGGGCTCCGAGCGTGGTGCCGTGGTAGGCGATGTAACGGCTCAGCACCTTGTACCGGCTCGGCTCGCCGGTCAGCTTGAAGTACTGCTTGGCCATCTTCCAGGCCGCCTCGACCGCCTCTGAGCCGCTGGTGGTGAAGAACACCCGGTTCAGGTCGCCCGGCGCGTAGTTCGCGAGCCGCTCGGCGAGCTCGATCGCGCGCGGATGGGCGTAGGACCAGAGCGGGAAGTAAGCGAGCTCGGCCGCCTGGCGCGCGCCGGCCTCGGCCACGTCAGCCCTTCCGTGCCCGATCTGGCTCACGAACAGGCCAGACAGGCCGTCCAGGTAGCGCTTGCCGTTCTGGTCGAACACGTACTGGCCGACGCCGCGCACGATCGTCGGCACGTCGGCGTGCTCGAAGGAGGAGTGCCTGGTGAAGTGCAGCCACATGTGCCGCTTGGCCGACGCCTGCAGTGCCGCGATGTCGAGTTCGCCTTTGCTGTTCATCTGGTCCCCCAGTGATAGGTCTGCTTCCGCAGCTTGAGGTACACGAACGTCTCCGTCGTCGTCACGCTCGGCAGCGACCTGATCTGGTGAAGGATGCCGAGCAACTGGTCGTCGTCCTCGCAGACGACCTCGACCAGCAGGTCGAACGAACCCGCTGTTATGACTACATAGTCGATGGCTTCCATACCCGCGAGCAGGTCAGCTACCCGCTGCAGGTCGCCGCTGCATCGGACGCCGATCATCGCCTGCCGCCTGAACCCGAGCGACATAGGGTCGGTGACCGCCACGATCTGCATCACGCCTTGCTCGAGCAGGCGCTGCACCCGCTGGCGGACGGCCGCCTCGCTCAGCCCGACCGCCTTGCCGATGGCCGCGTAGGATCGCCGCCCGTCGGCTTGGAGCTGGTCGATAATGTGTCGGGAGACCGAGTCGTACGGGACGGAGCCGCCACGGCCGACCCGCTCGGCGGGCGATTCGTCGGCGGACCCGTTGGCCCGCGCTGGTGCCATCAGTCAGTGCCTCCGGTGAGAACCTCCGGGCCTCCGGTGAGAGCCTCCGGCGAGTCATCCTTGCCTACCATGTTGACACGCTACCGCTGTCTGTCAACCGATTTCGTTGTGATCAGGCACCTAGAATGCTGAATCACTTGTATGACAACCTAATACATGTCAAAGTCGTAGCCGGAGACCGCTGAGCCTGAAAGCTCGCCAACCATCTGGAACGGGGTTAGCGTTGCAATCGCTGAGAAACTTCGTAAACGGGCAGTTCACCGACAGCTCCTCGGGTGTCGTCAGCGACGTGGTCGACCCGAGCACCGGTGAAGCCTACGCGCAGGCGCCGGTGTCGGACAGCCGCGACGTCAGCACCGCGCTCCAGGCGGCCGCGGCGGCGTTCGAGGGCTGGCGGGACGCGACGCCGGCCGAGCGGAGCCTGGCGCTGCTGAGGTTCGCCGACGCGATCGAGGCCAGGGCCGAGGAACTGGTGCAGGCCGAGGTCCGCAACACCGGCAAGCCGGTCGCGATGACCAGGACCGACGAGGTGCCGCCGCTGGCCGACGAGCTCAGGTTCTTCGCCGGGGCGGCCCGGATGCTCGAAGGCCGGTCGGCGGGGGAGTACCTGCGCGATCACACTTCGATGATCCGCCGCGAGCCGATCGGCGTCTGCGCCCAGGTCACGCCGTGGAACTACCCGATGATGATGGCGGTGTGGAAGTTCGCGCCCGCCCTCGCCGCCGGGAACACCGTGGTGCTGAAACCGTCGGACACCACCCCGGTCTCCACGCTGCTGCTCGCCGAGCTGGCGGCCGACATCCTGCCGCCTGGCGTGTTCAACGTGATCTGCGGCGACCGGGACACCGGGCGGGCGCTGGTGGCCCACGAGATACCCCAGCTTGTCTCCATTACCGGGTCGGTCAGGGCCGGGACGCAGGTTGCCGTGGCGGCCGCCGCCGGGCTGAAGCGGGTGCACCTCGAGCTCGGCGGCAAGGCACCCGTGGTCGTCTTCGACGACGCCGATGTCGAGAAGGTCGCGCAGACCGTCGCCGAGGCCGGCTACTACAACGCAGGCCAGGACTGCACCGCCGCGACCCGCGTGCTGGCTGGCCCGGCGATCGTGGCCGACCTGACCGACGCGATTACCGAGCAGGCGTCGGCCCTCAAGACGGCCGGCCCAGATGACGCCGATGCCTACTACGGTCCGCTGAACAACCCGGCCCAGCTCGCCCGCGTGTCTGGCTTCATCGACCGGGCGCCCGATCACGCCGAGGTCAGGACCGGCGGGCGGTCGCTCGGCGACCAGGGCTACTTCTATGCCCCGACCGTCGTGGCCGGGCTGCGCCAAGACGACGAGATGATCCAGGACGAGATCTTCGGCCCGGTCGTTACCGTCCAGCGGTTCAGCGACGAGGACGAGGCGATCCGGTGGGCGAACGGCGTCAGGTACGGCCTGGCCGCCAGCGTGTGGACGCGTGACCACGGCCGGGCGATGCGCGCCGCCAGGCGGCTCGATTTCGGCGCGGTCTGGATCAACACCCACATCCCGTTCGTATCGGAGATGCCGCACGGCGGCTTCAAGCACTCCGGCTACGGCAAGGACCTGTCAATCTACGGCTTCGATGACTACACGAGGATCAAGCACGTCATGAGCTACATCGGCGAATGACGACCGGGCCGCGCACCACGAGGGGACCGCTGCGGACGCCGGGCTCGCTGGCGGAGGCCAGTGCCGTCCCTTTCTGGCTTGACCAGGTAGCGGCGCCGCGCCCGCTGTCGCCGCTCGACGGCACCGAGACCGCCGACCTCGCGGTCATCGGCGGCGGGTTCAGCGGGCTGTGGACGGCGTTGCTGGCCAAGGAGCGCGACCCGCGCCTGAACGTGGTGCTCGTCGAGGGACGCCGGATCGCCTGGGCCGGCACCGGCCGCAACGGCGGCTTCTGCTCGGCCAGCATCACGCACGGGCTCGCGAACGGCCTTGACCGGTTCGGGGCTGAGCTGGCCACCCTCGACCGGCTCGGCCGCGAGAACCTGGACGAGATCGAGCGGGCGGTCGGCCGGTACGGCATTGACTGCGACTTCGCCAGGACCGGTGAGCTGAGCGTCGCGACCGCGCCGTGGCAGCTCGACGGGCTCGCGGAGACCGCGGCGGCGGCCCGGGCGCTAGGCGCGGACGTGCGACTGCTCGACGCCGAGCAGGTCAGGGCCGAGGTCGGCTCGCCGACGTACCTGGGCGGGCTGTGGGATCGCGAGGGCTGCGCGATCCTTGACCCGGCCCGGCTGGCGTGGGGTCTGCGGAGGGCATGCCTGGCGGCTGGTGTCCGGATCTATGAGCACACTCCGGTGCTCGCTATCCGCGATGAGTGCCGCCGCGGAGGCACCCCTCGCGGTTCCAGGCTAATGCTGCGGACGCCCGGCGGCCTGGTACTGGCCGACCGGGTCGCGCTGGCGCCGGGCGCGTTCGCGCCGCTGCTGGCGGCGCTGCGGCACCTCATCGTGCCGGTTTACGACTACGTGCTGATGACCAGGCCGCTCTCGCCGGCGCAACTGGCCAGCATCGGCTGGCGCAACCGCCAGGGCATCGGCGACAGTGCCAACCAGTTCCACTACTACCGGCTCACCGCCGACAACCGGATCCTGTGGGGCGGCTACGACGCGGTCTACTACTACGGCCGCCGGATCGCGGCTAGCCTTGACCAGCGCCCAGCAACCTTCGCCGCCCTCGCCGAGCACTTCTACACCACGTTCCCGCAGCTCGACGGCCTGGAGTTCACTCATAACTGGGGTGGCGTGATTGACACCTGCACCAGGTTCTGCGCCTTCTTCGGCACCGCCCGCGACGGGCGGCTCGCCTACGTCGCCGGCTACACAGGCCTCGGCGTCGGCGCGTCCAGGTTCGGCGCCAACGTCATGCTCGACCTGCTGTCCGGCGAGCGGACTGAGCTGACCGAGCTTGAGCTGGTCAGGACCAAGCCGTTGCCGTTCCCGCCCGAGCCCGCCAGGTCGGCGGGGATCGGCCTGACCCGCTGGTCGCTGGCCCGCGCCGACCGGCACGAGGGCCGCAGGAACCTATGGCTGCGCGCCCTCGACCGCGCCGGCCTCGGCTTCGACTCCTAGCTCCAGGTCGCTTGCGGCTCCCCCCTGTTCGTGACGGCGAGGAGACGGGTGAGCCGGCGCGGGCAGACTACCCTGGCGAGCCAGGCCAGGAGGATCAGGCTGGGGGCGTGAGGCGGTTCAGGGTCTGAGCGGCTCGTCGCTGGGCGGTCTGGGCTTGGCGGAGCTGCGTGTCGGCCGCGAGCAAGTCCTGCCGGGCCTGGGAGAGCGTCGCGCGGGTGCTGGTCAGGTGCTGCTTGGCCTCGTCTTGCTGCCGCTGCGCCTGCTCGGCCGCCCGCTGCGCTCGTGCCAGCTCGAGCGCCGCCTGCCCGGCGGCGTGCTCGGCGTCGGTGAGTTGCTGCTTGTGCTCGGCTAGCTGGCGCTCCAGGATCCGCACCGCCTGGCGCTGCTCCTGGTGCGCGGCGACGGCCGCCTGCGCGTGAAGCTCTGTCTTCGCGGCCGCCTCGGTGGCTTTAGCGATGGCCTGCTGCCTGCGCTCTTCCGCCGCGTCGACCCGATCCTTCGCCGCCGAAGCCGCGCCACGCGCCCCACGCGCCCCACTCACCCCATGGTCACCGTCGGCCCCGCGCGACCCGTGGCCGATATCTGCGCTGCTTGCCTCTCGTGCGGGCCGGGCAGATCCTCCGGCCTTGCTCGCTGGCCGGGGCTGGCTGGGCGGTGCGGCCTGGTCAGCTAGACCTGGCCAGGCGGGCGCGTCAGCCGCGGCCGACAGGGCGGGTAGCCCGGTGCCGATGCCGGGACCGAAGCCCGCCCACTGGATGGCGCGCACGATCGTGCCGGCCGCGACCCGGTCGGCCACGCCGGGATCGGCGAGGGCCGCGTTGAAGGTTTCGGCGATCTCCTCGCGGACCGAGGCCGATGGCGGCGGCTCGCCCGGCCGCTCGGCTGCCTGCCGGACGAGCGCATCGACAAGCTCACGGCGCGCTGCCGACAGCTTCCTGATGCTTGCCCCGTCCAGGGCCGCGTCCTTGCCCCGCAACTGAGCGCCGAGGTCCGCGAGCCTCGCCGCCACGCTCGGATCACTCCAGACCAGCCGGTTCACTAGCCAGGCCGACCTCGTCGGCTTCGCCAGGCCCGCGATCTGCTTCGCCAGGCCCGCGTCGCCCTCGCGCCGCGCCCGCGCCGCTAGTTCCTTGCGGCGCCCGACGAACGTTTCCGGGTCGGCCGAGTAAAGCTCAGCGACCGCCTCGCTCAGCCCGGACACCCATCCACCACCCGTCCGCCCACCCCTTCATCGTGCCAGACCCAGCGCGTGACCATCCGGACCCCAGCCCGCAGCCGCCAAATCCGTCTCGCCCGGCTTCCAGCCGGACAAAGTCAAGCCCTTCCGCCCAGCAAACGATTGCAGCATAGGGGATCTCGGCGCCACGGCCCTGCGCGCCCGCCGCGAACCCCCACATCGTGCCACCGTGGGCGTCCTGACCCCCACGTCGTGCCACCGTGGGGCCTACACTCGCCGCCCGAACCCCACCCAGTCCTCGCAATCGTTTGCAGCGGGGATCGTGATCACTGACCGGCCACAAATCCTCCGTGATCATCGAAACTCGATGATCACGTCAATCTGCTCGGTCAATCGCGCGCCGATCTTCCCTGATCAAGAACCCGCTCATGATCACGGAGGCCCGGGTGGCCTCGAGCGCCCGTCGGATCCTCCGTGGTCAGCGCCTACTCATGATCACGGAGACCCGGCCGACCTCGAGCGCCCCTCGAATCCTCCGTGATCAGCGCCTGCTCATGATCACGGAAACCTGCTTGGCTGCGGGCTGCGCGCGAACCCCGGCGCTGAGGCATCGACAGGCTTGCGGGGTTCTCGGGGCGCGGGGTTCTGGGTGGGCGGGGTTCTGGGACGTGGGGTTCTGGGTGGGCGGGGTTCCGGGGTCGCGGGTTCTGGGGGGCGCGGGGTTCGAGTGGCCTGGCTGGGTTTGCAAGACTTGGTGCTTCCGGCGGTATGGACTTGGAGGGTCTATGAGTGAGCCTGACGAACCAGACGCTCGGTTCCACCGTGACCGGCATCAGCATGGTGGTGCGGCCGATCGGCTGGACGACGACCAGCTCGCCCGGCTGACCGAAGAGGAACGGGTCGAACTGGGCCTCGACGACTACGACCCGGACGAGGTTCCTCCGGCTACCGAGTAGGCGAGCAGCGCAACCGCGAAGGCGACCTGGGCCTGTGGGGACTCAATGGGCTGGCCGGTGACTTGCTCGATCTGGTGCAGTCGCTCGTACAGGGTCGGGCGAGCTAGGCCGGTGCGGGCGGCGGTAGCGGTTTTGTTGCCGCCTGCCTGCAGGTAGATCGCGAGCACGCGGATTAGGTCGGTGCCGGCCGTAGCGTCGTGGGCTAGCAGGGGTCCGAGCTCGCGCTCGGCGTAGTTGACTACGCGCGGATCGTCACGCAACTGGTACAGCAGGCCCGCCAGCCCGAGGTCAGCCAGCCGTACGAACAGGCGGGCGGGGCCATCGACGGCCTTGCCTGGCCCGGCCGAGGCTGCCGAGGCTGCCGAGGCTGGCGAGGCTGGCGAGGCTAGCGGGGCTGGTGTGGCTCCAGAGGTTAGTGATGCTGGCCGGGTTGCCGGGATTGCGGGAGTCGGCTCGGGCGCCGGGGTTGCGGGAGTCGGCTGGGTCGTCGGGATCAGGTCGAGCGCTGGGTCGGTGCTCGGACGGCCGAAGGCCGCGGCGCCCGCGATCACGCCCGCGATCACGGCGGCCGCGCCCGCGGCGCCCGCGGCCACGCCCGCGATCACGGCGGCCGCGCCCGCGGCTAGGGCGGCTTCGCTGATCGCGGTTCGGGCCTCGGCGAGGCTGGTCACGGGCCTGGCCACGCCCATGACCACGGCGGGCTGATCAAGTCCGGCGATGACGCCGGTCAAGGTCGCGTCCGCGTCCGCCCCTGGCGGGAGCGCTAGCAGGCCGCCGGTAAGGCCGTCGTCGAGTCGTCCGGTGATCGCGGCGACGCCGGCGGCCTCGCAGGCCCTGGTCAGCTCGGCCGGGCTGGTCTTGGGGACAGCGACGGCCATGAGGTGGTGGCCGGTCAGCGGCACGCCGATCGCGGTGATCCGGGCGTGCAGGTCGGCGAAGTCCGCGTAGCCGGGACCGGCGACCGCGGCGAAGAGGGCGCCAGCAGCGGCGCGCTCGGGGTGCGCCGCTGCCTCGCGGGTTCGCTCGCGCACGATCGCCGCGAGCGCGAGGGTGGTCGCGGCCCGCTCGCACAACACCTCGTCGGCCGGGCTCGGCGGCCTGGCGAGCACGAAGATCAGCCGCCCCCAGTCGTCGCCCGGACCGGTGCCGACGCCGGCGCCGACTGGGCCGACCAGCCACCCGGTCGCGTGGTCGTAGCGGACCCGGCCGCGCACCAGGACCGAGCGGGAGCGGGCGGCGAAGCCGCTCAGCAGGTCGGCGGCCGGTCGACCGGCCGGGGCGCAGGCGAGCACCCGGTGGGCGAGGTCGGCGAGGATCACGGGGACACCGGAAAGGACGCTGGCCTGGTCCACCACTTGCTGCATCGTGGCTCCGGCCATGGCGAGCTCGGTGAAGACCTGGTAGAGCCGGTCAGCCGCGGTCAGCTCAGCCATCTGGGCGGCGAGGAGCCGGGCGTGCACCGCCTCGGTGATGGCGATGAACTGGGTCTCCCGCTCCAGCACGATCAGCGGGAGCCGGTGCCGCACGGCCGCGCTGACCAGGGCGCTCGGCAGTTCCCGCACGTAGCGGGAGCCGAGTTCGACCGCGAGGGCGCTGACGCCGGCGGCCGCCAGGCTGGCGACGTACGTGCCGAGCCCGGCCGGGTCGGGCGGCAGCGCGATGCCGGTGGACAGGACCAGCTCACCGCCGCGCAGCAAGTGGCTGGCCTGCGCTAGCTCGATCACGTGGACCCAGCGGACCGGCGCGTCGAGCCGGTCGGCGCCGGCCAGCACCTTCGGCGCGCCCTGGCTGACGACATCGAGCGCCAGGACGTCGGCTACGGTCAGCAGCACCGCGAGTCTCCCAGTTTTACGAGTTGCCATACTGATTTATTTGCAGCTTACGGTGTGTAACTTGGCCGGGAACCCCGGGGCGAGGAGACTTGACCAAAGGGACTGGCCCGTCGGCTCGGAGGCACGCCGTGACCAAGCACTGCACGCACTGGATCAACGGCAAGCCGTGGACAGGCCCCGCGTCTACGAGCCAAGGACCGGACCAGCGGGGCGACATCTATAACCCGGCGACCGGCGAGGTCAGCGGCACCGTTGACTTCGGCACCGCCGCCGAGGTGGACGCAGCCGTCAGCGCGGCCGCGGCCGCGTTCCCGGCCTGGCGGGAGACCTCGCTGGTCAAGCGGGCCTCGGTCATGTTCGCGTTCCGCGAGCTGGTCAAGGAGCACTCGGCCGAGCTAGCCGGGCTGATCAGCTCCGAGCACGGCAAGGTGGTCAGCGACGCGGCCGGGGAGGTCGCGCGCGGGCTCGAGGTGGTCGAGTTCGCCTGCGGCATGCCGCACCTGCTCAAGGGCGGGTTCTCCGAGAACGTGTCGACCGGCGTGGACGCCTACTCGATCCGGCAGCCACTCGGCGTGGTCGCTGGGATCACCCCGTTCAACTTCCCTGCGATGGTCCCGATGTGGATGTTCCCGATCGCGATCACCGCAGGCAACGCGTTCGTGCTCAAGCCTTCAGAGAAAGACCCGTCAACGTCGATCCGGCTGGCTGAGCTCCTGGCCGAGGCCGGCCTGCCGGACGGCGTGTTCAACGTCGTGCAGGGGGCCAAGGAGGCCGTCGACGGCTTGCTGGCCCATCCGCAGATCCGGGCGGTCAGCTTCGTCGGGTCGACCCCGATCGCCAGGTACATCTTTCAGACCGGCACGGCGGCGGGCAAGCGGGTCCAGGCCCTCGGCGGGGCGAAGAACCACATGGTCGTGCTGCCCGACGCCGACCTTGACCTCGCCGCCGACGCCGCCGTATCGGCCGGGTTCGGGTCGGCGGGGGAGCGCTGCATGGCGATCTCCGTGCTCGTCGCGGTCGATCCGGTCGGAGACGAACTGGTCGCGAAGATCGAGGAGCGGATCGCCAAGCTCAAGGTCGGCCCGGGCGACCAGGCCGACTCCGAGATGGGCCCGCTGGTCACCAGGGCGCACAGGGACAAGGTCGCGTCCTACCTCGACTCCGGGGTAGCGCAGGGCGCCGTGCTCGCGGTCGACGGCCGGGAGCACGCCACCGCCGGGCCCGCCGCAGGCTTCTGGCTTGGCCCGAGCGTGCTCGACCAGGTCACCCCGGCGATGAGCTGCTACACCGACGAGATCTTCGGCCCGGTGCTCAGCGTCGTCCGGGCGCAGTCCTACGAGCAGGCGCTCGCGGTCATCAACGCGAACCAGTACGGCAACGGCACGGCGATCTTCACCAACGACGGGGGAGCGGCCCGCCGGTTCACCCACGAGGTGGAGGTCGGCATGGTCGGCATCAACGTGCCGATCCCGGTCCCCATGGCCTTCTACAGCTTCGGCGGCTGGAAGTCCTCCCTGTTCGGCGACACCCACGTGCACGGCACTGAGGGCGTGCACTTCTACACCAGGGGCAAGGCGGTCACCTCCCGCTGGCTCGACCCGAGCCACGGGGGCGTCAACCTCGGCTTCCCGGTCAACAGCTAGCCAGCGGAGGACCCCGATGACCGATCCCCAGCCTGATCCAGCCCGCGGCGCCGAGGTCTACGCCGCCGACCGGGCCCACGTCTTCCATTCGTGGTCGGCGCAGAAGGCGCTGAAGCCGCTCGCGATCGCGGGCGCGCAGGGCTGCTACGTCTGGGACTACGACGGCAACCGCTACCTGGACTTCTCCAGCCAGTTGGTGAACACCAACATCGGCCACCAGCACCCTAAGGTCATCGCCGCGATCGCCGAGCAGGCGGCGAAACTGACCACGATCGCGCCCCAGTACGCCAACGAGGCCCGCGGCGAGGCGGCGCTGCGGCTCACCGACCTGGCGCCAGCGGGCTTCAGCAAGGTGTTCTTCACCAATGGCGGCGCCGACGCTAACGAGAACGCGATCAGGATGGCGCGACTGCATACCGGGCGGGACAAGGTACTCACCTTCTACCGCTCCTACCACGGCAACACCGGCGCCGCGATCTCCTCGACCGGCGACCCGCGCCGGTGGCCGAACGAGTACGCGACCGGGCACGTGCACTTCTTCGGGCCCTACCTGTACCGGTCGTCGTTCTGGGCGAGCACCCCGCAGGAGGAGAGCAGGCGGGCGCTCGAGCACCTGGAGCAGGTCATCCAGTTCGAGGGGCCGGCCTCGATCGCCGCGATCCTGATCGAGACGATCGTCGGCACCGCTGGCGTGCTCGTGCCGCCGCCCGGCTACATCGAGGGGGTCCGCGCCCTGGCCGACAAGTACGGCATCGTGTGGATCGCCGACGAGGTCATGTGCGGCTTCGGCCGGGCCGGCTCCTGGTTCGCGTTCGAGCAGTTCGGCGCTACCCCCGACCTGATCACGTTCGCCAAGGGCGCCAACTCGGGCTACGTCCCGATCGGCGGCGTGATCATCTCCGACGAGATCGCCGCGACGTTCGACGAGCGGGTCTTCCCCGGCGGGCTCACGTACTCGGGCCACCCACTGGCCAGCGCATCGGTAGTCGCCACCATCGACGCCATGCGGGAGGAGGGGATCGTGGAAAATGCCGAGGACATAGGCCAGCAAATAATTGGACCGGCTCTCGCCGGGATCGCTGAGCGGCACCCCGTGGTCGGTGAAGTGCGCGGCCTCGGCGTGTTCTGGGCGCTCGACCTCGTGTCGGACCGGGCCACTCGCGCCATGCTGGCGCCGTACGGCGGCTCGTCCGAGGCGATGACGAGGCTCTCGGCGCAGGCCCGCTCGCACGGCCTGCTCACCTTCACCAACTTCAACCGCCTGCACGTGGTCCCGCCGTGCGTGATCACCGCCGAGGAAGCCAAGGAAGGCCTCGCGATCCTGGACGAGGCGCTCACGGTGGTGGACGGCTACTACCAGGGCTAGGTTGGCGCCATGCCCTGGCGGATCTACTTCAGCCCGGAGGACTTCGACCGGATCGAGGTCGGCCATACGCTGGGGCCGCTGGCCGAGACGATCATGGCGCTGTCAGCGCTGCGCTGGCCGGCCGCGCCCAGGGGCGGGCTCCGCCACTGGTCCGCGCAGGCCAGGGCCCGGCTGGCGCCTCGGGTCGGGCCGCTGGCTGAGCTGATCCCGCCGGCCAGCCGGGGCGTGGACTTGCTGCCGTTCATCGGCCGGACGGAGACGATCGAGCACGGGATCGTCGCGCTCATGGCTGCGCCCGACGACGCGGTCGCGGCCGAGATCGACTACTTCGACGAGAACTGGGAGCGGCTGTCGCCGCGGGCGTGGGCGGGGGCCGAGCGCGGCGGGGCCGGCCGGATAGCGCTGGCTGACGCCGCCGTGGCCGCCTACGGCGCGCTGATCAGGCCGTACTGGAGCGGCATGACCGGGCAGCTGCGGTCCGAGCAGGCCAGCAAGAACCGGATCATGGTCAGCCGGGGCGGGCCGGCGCTGCTGGCGTCGCTGCAGTCGCGCTGGATCCGGTGGAACCCGCCCGTCCTCGAGGTCGACAACCCGAGCCTGGCCGGCAAGTGGACGGGCCCGATCTTCCTGCGTGGCAGCGGGATCCGGCTGGTCCCTTCGCCGTTCACTGGCGACTATCCCTCGGTGCACGTTGACCTGCGTAACCTGGCGTCCGCGCCTACGGTGACCTTCGCGGCCCGCAGCGCCCTGGTGGCACCGTCGACCGATCCGTCCCTGGCCGACCGGAACGCCCTCGATGCCCTGGCCCGGCTCATCGGCCGGACCAGGGCGGTGGCGCTCAGCAGCATCGGCGATGGCTGCACCACGACCGAGCTAGCCGCCAGGATCGGCACCTCGATCGCGGCCGCCAGCCAGCACGCGGGCGTACTGCGGGACACTGGCCTGGTCATCACCAACCGCCAGGGCAGCTCGGTGCTGCATACGCTCACCCCGCTCGGGACCGAAGTGCTAGCCGCTGGCCGCCAGCTGGCCTGATGCCGCCAGCGACCGGCTCAGCCGGCGGCGGTCTCGAAAGCGGGGAGGTAGGCGTCTTCCTGGCCCGACGCGGTCGGGTGGTAGGACTCGTCGATGTCCAGGATGTTGACCGAGTGCAGGTAGCTGTTCGAGTCGCAGATCTGGTGGCCGGCGAAGTACGGGTTCACGTCGACGAACGCGTCGCCATAGCGGGCGGCCGCGGCCTGGATCACGCCGTCCAGGATGCTGGCCCCCTGGTTCAGGTCGGTCCGGTCGGTGGTGGACAAGCCGATGCAGCTTGACGACTTCGACAGGTCGTAGAACTGCGGGTAGTCGAGCACGACGACCTGGGCGTTGGGCGCGTCCGACTTGATCGTGGCGAACAGCGTGTCAAGCGAGCCTGGCAGGGTGTTCTGGGCCTGCGACTCGGCGGCGTCGACGGCGCTCACGCAGCTGCTCGTGGACTCAAGCACGCAGGTCTCCATGACGCTGGAGAAGCCGACGTCGTTGCCGCCGACGGTGATCGACACCAGGGTGGTCGAGCTGCTCAGCGGGCTGAGCTGGCTGCTCAGCACCGAGCTGGTGGTCGCGCCCGAGCAGGTCTCGTTCGCGAACGAGGCCGGGGCGTTGGCGTCGGCCCAGAGCACGGGGTAGGCGTTGCTGCTCTGGTCGCACGAGCCGTCGGAGTAGTCACCGGCCCCGACGGCGGAGGAGTAGGAGTCGCCGAGGGCGACGTAGTGGACGCTGCTCGCGGCGCTCGCTGCCGCCGCAGCGCTGGTTATCCCGGCGCTGGCGAGGGCGGCGAAGCTGGCGGTCGCTACCGCGAGGGCGAGGGCGAGGGCGGACAGGCGGGCACGGGGGCTGACGCGCATGGGGCTGCTCCTGTGGAAGCCGGTGATGCTCAACCTGGGGCCATAGCTGCCGGACCGAAGGTTCTTACTACTGATAAGTAACATCGGCAATCTAGCCCGTCAATTACTGATTTGTAGGGCTTCGTGCACGCTGAGCATTCATCGGTGCCGAAAAGGCGTTGGCCGGGAGCCGTGCTTCAGCCAGGCTGGCCTCCATGAGCTGGCGGATTCACTTCACCGACGCCGACCTGGAGAGGGTCGAGATCTACGGGACGCCAGCCCCGTTCGGCGAGACCATGCTCGCGGTCTCATTCCTGCGCTGTCCGCTCCAGCCTGGCGGCCTGTTCAGCGCCTGGCGCGATCGGTCGCGAGCTGCGCTGACGGCCGAGCTGAGGCCGCTGATGGTGCTCGTGCCGCCCGGCTCACGGGGCGTGGACCTGCACACGCTCGTCGGTGACGCGCCCACGATCGAGCAGGGCATCGAGGCGCTGCTCGGGATCCCGCGCGCCGACCTGCTGGCCGAGTTGGAGTTCCTGGATCGCAGTCACCGGCTTCCCGGGCCAGCCTGGGCGGTCGCCGAGGTCGACGGCCAGGCCCGGCGGCAGCTCGCCGCGGCGATCGAGGCGGCCTACCGCGCGCTCGTCCTGCCCTACTGGCCTCGGATCAGTGCCCAGCTGCGGGCCACCGCCGTCAGCTGGGACCGCGCGCTGGCCGGGGGCGGTCCTGGCCGGCTGCTCGCGTCATTGCAGGACCAGCGGATCAGGTGGCGACCGCCCGTACTCGAGATCACCGGCAGCCCGCAGGAGCATGAACTGCATCTGGGCGGAGGCGGCATCGCGCTCGCGCCTTCGGTGTTCGCCGGGAGGGTGGCCTCGGTCCACTTCGACGGCCGGGATCCCGCCGCGCCGCCAACGCTCAGGCTGCCAGCAGCGCACGGCATGCCGGCCCGCGACCTCGACGCGCCCGCGACCGGCAGCGCGGGCGGAGCCGCGCTGGCGGCCCTGATCGGTCGGACGCGGGCAGCCGTACTGCGCAACATCGATGGCGGCTGCACGACCACTGAGCTAGCCGGGCGGTGCGGCATCTCGCTGGCCGCCGCCAGCCAGCACGCGACCGTGCTGCGCAACGCGGGCCTGATCACCACCCGCCGTCAGGGCAGCGCGGTACTGCACGCGCTGACCGAGCTCGGCGATGACCTGCTCCGTGCTGGCTAACCACGGGGCTGGCTAACCACGGGGCTGGCTGAACTCAGAGCGAGCTGAACGCGTCTTCCAGGATGTCAAGGCCCTCGTTCAGCAGCTCAGGGCCGATCACGAGCGGCGGCAGGAAGCGGAGCACGTTGCTGTAGGTCCCGCAGGTGAGCACGATCAGGCCGGCTGCGTGGCAGGCCTTGGCGACCTTCGCGGTGCTGGCCGCGTCGGGCTCGATCGTGCCTGGCCTGACCAGCTCGATCGCGATCATCGCGCCCCGGCCGCGGATGTCGCCGATGACCGGGTAGCGCTCGGCCAGCTTGCGCAGCCTGGGCAGCATGATGTCGCCGACCCGGCGGGCGGCGGCGGGCAGGTCTTCCTTGGTCATGGTCTCGATCGAGCCGAGCGCGGCCGCGCAGGCGACCGGGTTGCCGCCGTAGGTGCCGCCGAGGCCGCCGGCGTGCACGGCGTCCATGATCTCGGCCCGGCCGGTCACTCCGGCCAGCGGCAGGCCGCCGGCGATCCCCTTCGCGGTGGTGACCAGGTCGGGGATGACGCCCTCGTGATCGCAGGCGAACCAGTCGCCGGTGCGGCACATGCCGGACTGGATCTCGTCGGCCACGAAGACGATGCCGTGGGCACGGCAGAACTCGGCGAGCCCGGGCAGGAAGCCGTCGGGCGGCACGATGAACCCGCCCTCGCCCTGGACCGGCTCGATCACGACGGCCGCTACCCGGTCCTCGCCCACCTGGGCGTGGATCAGGCCAGTCACGACGTCGAGCGCTTCCTGCTCGCACTTCGCCGGGCCGCCAGGCCAGCGGAACGGGTAGGCCATCGGCACCCGGTAGACCTCGCCGGCGAACGGCCCGAACCCATCCTTGTAGGGCATGTTCTTCGCGGTCATGGCCATGGTCAGGTTCGTGCGGCCGTGGTAGGCGTGGTCGAACACCACGACCGCCTGGCGGCCGGTCGCGTGCCGGGCGATCTTCACTGCGTTCTCGATCGCCTCGGCCCCCGAGTTGAACAGCGCCGAGCGCTTGTCGTAGCTGCCGGGGGTGATCCGGTTCAGCTCCTCGCACACCTCCACGTAGCCCTCGTAGGGCGCCACCATGAAGCAGGTGTGGGTGAACTGGGCAACCTGCTCGGTGACCCTGGACACGACCAGGTCCGCGCTGTTGCCGACCGAGGTCACGGCGATGCCTGAGCTGAAGTCGATCAGCGAGTTACCGTCGGCGTCGACCAGCACTCCGCCGCCGGCCGCGGTCACGAAGACCGGCAGCACGTGGCTCAGGCCGCGGGCGACGCTGCGCTGCCTGCGCTCGAGCAGCGCGCGTGAGGCCGGGCCTGGGATCTCAGTGACCAGGTGCCGCCGCTGAGCGAGCGCCGGACCACCGACTGTAGAGTGCTGAGTCATAGGCCGAGGATAGACCGGACAGAGGCGGCGATGTAGGGCTGGCCGCCATGATCGCTTAACCTGCCGCGATTAGGGTATGACAAGCGTTCCACGTGCTGGAGGTCGCGAACTGCAAGGAACTGGCCACTAGGCGCCGCTAGAACCCTCATGGCTCCCGTGCCGGCCGCCCCGACGGGCGACGGGTGACGGGAATTGGCATGAGGGTACTAAGTGGTCGTGGAGTCTGTATTATCTGGTTGATCCCGCGTACCGGGCACATTCGGACTAATCGTCGCAACCGAAGTGCCGCCGGTTGCCGGACCGTGATGTGTGTTTGTTTCGGCGAAGATTTGGTATGTGGTGCAAGAATGGCCCGCCCCGGACGTCGAGGAGGACCTCATGCGAACACATGATTGGTTTCGGTCGCACAGCTTTCATTACTCTGACTTCGGCAACGCCAGCGAGCTCGGGCAGATCAAGCGAGACAGGAACCTGTCGGTCTCATTGATCCTGCCTACTCGCAATGTGGCCGAAACCATAACCTCGGTTCTCGACGAGGTTAACAATCTCCGACGTCCGGACATCGGGCTTATCGACCAGGTCATCGTCGTTGACGCGGACTCCGCTGACGGTACTGCCGAGATCGCCCGTGGTTATGACGCGGAGGTCTACTCCGAAAATGCGCTGATGCCCGAGTACGGCCCGGCGCACGGCAAGGGCGACGCGATGTGGCGTGGCCTGTCAGTAGCCACCGGGGACGTGATCGCCTTCGCGGACACCGACACCGGTAATTTCTGCACCCAACTGGTGACGGGCGTGGTCGGCTGCCTGGTAGCCAGGCCGGACCTCAAGTTCGTGAAGGCCGCCTACCGGCGGCCTTATACAGCGGAGTCGCTTTCCGTGCCCGATGGCGGCGGCCGCGTCACTGAGCTGGCCGCCAAGCCAGCACTCAACCTGCTCTTCCCTGAACTCGCCGGGTTCGTTCAGCCGCTGGCGGGCGAGTTCGGCGGTACCAGGGACATCATGTTCTCGATTCCCTTCTTCAGCGGGTACGCGGTCGAGGTCGGCATGCTCATCGACGTCCTCGACGCCTGCGGCCTGCAGGCAATGGCCCAGGTCGACGCCGGGATGCGCAAGAACCGGCATCAAGACCTCGGCAACCTGTCCAGGATGGGCTACGCGGTGCTCCGCGCCGTGCTCACCAGGGCGGTACAGCGGCGGCTGATCGGAGCCGACCTGACCGCCGACGCCTGGACCGACTCGGAGGCGACCTCCTACCTGCACGCGGTCGCCGCGGCGCAGGGCGTGCAGCTCGAGGAGTACGCCGAGATCATGATCGAGCGGCCGGCCATGCGGACGGCGCTGGTCGACCGCCAGCGGCTGGCCAGCGCGACTGCGGCCGGGTGCTAGCGCCCCCGGCCGCAGTCGCTGGTGCTAGCCCCACCGGTGCGGCCCGCTGCTAGCGCCCCCGGCCGCAGTCGCTGGTGCTAGCCCCACCGGTGCGGCCGGCTGCTAACGGCAGCCGCTTAGGTCACGACGGGCGGCGGACGCGATCAGCGCAGCAGGTCGCGTGCCGCCGCCTCGATGCGGGACTGCGAGAGCAGGACCGTGCTCGCGGCCTCGCCGAGCGGTATGAATGAATCTTCGCTCGTAACCCGATTGAGCCGGCCGGCGAAGCCGGCATCGATCAGCGCAGTGATGACGCCCTCGGCGACCCCGCCGCTGCGCCTCGTCTCATCGGCGACCAGGACCGCCCCGGTCAGCTCGGCCTCGCGGATGAGGTCGCCGGTCGGAAGCGGCGCGAGCCAGCGCACGTCAAGCACCCGGCAGCCGATTCCCTCGTCGGCTAGCCTCGCGGCCGCCCGCAGGCTCATCCGCAGCCCGTTGCCGAAGGTGGCGATGAGCAGGTCAGCGCCGTCGCCGTAGAGGCGGCCCGACCCGACAGGCGCGTGGCCGAGCGTCCACAGCCAGGGCGGGTCGTAGCCGGCCAGCCACCCGCCGTCGCCCTTGGCGTGCAGGTCGCGCTGGTGGTACAGCGCGATCGGCTCGAGGAAGACGCAGACGCTGCCGTCCTCGCGGGCGGCGGCCAGGCAGGTGCGGAGCATCGCGGTGGCATCGTCGGGCCTGGCCGGGCAGGCGATGATCAGCCCGGGGATGTCGCGCAGCGCTCCGACGGCGTTGTCGTTGTGGAAGTGGCCGCCGAAGCCCTGCTGGTAGGCGAGGCCAGCGATGCGCAGCACCAGCGGGTTGCGGTACTGGCCCTGGGAGAAGAACGACAGCGTGGCCGCCTCGCCCCTCAGCTGGTCCTCGGCGTTGTGCAGGTAGGCGAGGTACTGGATCTCGGGCACCGGGATCAGCCCGGCCAGTCCTGACCCGAGGCCCAGGCCGATGATCGACTGCTCGTCAAGCAGCGAGTCGAACACCCGGGCGGCTCCGAACGCACCGGCCAACCCTTTGGTGACGCCGTAGACGCCGCCCTTGCGGGCGACGTCCTCGCCGAACACGATGACGTCGGGATGGGCGGCGAGCTCGTCGGTCAGCGCGGCGTTGATGGCCTGGGCCAGGGTCAGCGCGCCGTGCTCCTCGGGCAGCTTGCCGCCGAAGGCGCGGAGCCTGCGGCGCTTGCCGGCCGGGCTGATCGCCGAGGCGACCAGTTCGGGCCGCCGCGGCGCCAGCGGCGCCATCACCTGGGCGGCCGAGGTCAGCCTGGGCTCGGCCTCGACCTTCTCGGCCATGGTGAAGACCAGCTCCCGCGACGCGGAGTACCTGGCGAGCACCTCGGCCGGGGTGAGCACCCCGGCCGACACCAGCAGCGTCGCGGTGCCGAGGATCGGATCCCGGCGCTGGTCGGCGGCAAGCTCGGCGGGGGAGCGGTACGCGGCCTCGGCGTCGGTGCCCGCGTGCCCGCCGAACCGCACGGTCGACAGGTGCAGGACCGCGGGGGCGCGCCGCTGCCTGACGTAGCCGGCGGCCTCTTCGGCGGCGTCGTAGACGCTGGCGAGGTCGAAGCCGTCGGCGTGGGCGTAGCGCAGCCCGGCCCGGCCTGACAGCGCCGTCCGCACCCAGCCCGGCGGGGTCCTGACGCTGATGCCGAGCCCGTTGTCCTCGCACACGAACAGCAACGGCATCGGCAGGCCCTGGTAGGCGCAATAGATCGCGGTGTTGATGGCGCCGGCGGCGGTGGAGTGGTTGAGCGACGCGTCGCCGAAGCTGGTGACCACGATCGAGTCAGCCGGCCATGGGCTGGTGACCCCCAGCCTGGCCGCCCGCGGCAACGCGAACGCCAGGCCGACCGCGCGCGGCAGGTGCGAGGCGATCGTGGAGGTTTGCGGGATGATGGCGAGGTCGGCGTGCCCGAAGACCTTGTGCCGCCCGCCCGCGATCGGCTCGTTCGCTGACGCGGCCAGCCCGAGCAGCACGTCGTAGACGCCGTCGGCGCCCCGGCCGGCCGCGGCCGACCTGGTCAGGTAGAACGCCCCCGACCGGTAGTGCAGCAGCGCGGGGTCCGACAGCCGCGTGGCCGCCGCGATGGCCGCGTTCGCCTCATGGCCGGACGAGCCGATCGTGTAGAAGCCAGTGCCGCGGCTGCGGAGCCAGCGGGCGGCCTCGTCGAGATGCCGGCTGGCCAGCTGGGCGTCGAACAGCTCAAGGCAGCGGGCGACGGTGAGCCGCGACCCGGCCCTGATCGGCTGCTCGCCGACCGGCGGCGGCGCCGCCGGCCCGCCGGCCGGACCGGCGTCCAGCCCTGCGATCGCCTCGATCAGGTGCTCGTCGCCCCGCCCGTCCTGCCCGCCCCCGTGTCCGCCCATGGGGCAAAGGTACTCAAGCGGCCTGAGCTTGCACTAGCCGAACCACACCCCGGCGAGCGGGTCCATGTGGGCCGGGCCGAACTTCAGCGCGACCGACGGCCGGCCGGCGCCGAGCCGGTCCCTGAGCACGAACCTGCCGGTCCAGCGGTCGTAGTAGCCGACGCCGTCGCGCCTGCCCCCGGCCCAGTTGCCGACCAGCGGGGTCATGTGCGCGGGGCCGAAGGCGAACCTGAGGAACCCGGGGCCTCGCCGCAGCGTGTTCTTGAGCGTGAACACCCCGGTCTTGGGGTTGTAGTAGCCGACTCCGTCGCGCCGGCCGCCGTTCCAGTCGCCGACCAGCGGCCTCATCCTGGCCGGGCCGAACTTGAATGAGAGCAGGGGCCGTCCGCGGGATAGCTTCTGCCTCAGGTAGAACTTGCCGGTTCTGGGGTTGTAATACCCGATTCCGTCCGAGCCGTGGCCGGTCCAGTCACCGACCAGCGGCACCATGTGGGCGGGGCCAAATTTGAATATCCGGTTGGGGTTTCCGCGACGGCTCACCCCGAACAAGTGGAACGTACCGTACTTGGGGTTGTAGTAACCGAGGCTGTCCTTGCCGTGGCCGCGCCAGTCGCCGACCAGTGGCACGATCCCGCCCCTGGTGATCCTGCGCCTGGCGTTCGCCGGTCCAGGGGTCTGGGAGTAGCGCAGGCTGGCCCGGCCGGTCCTGGCGTTGAAGTAGCCGATGCTGGCCCGGCCAGGGATCCGGAAGTGGATGAAGTTGCTCGGCCACTCCTGCCACTCGTCGGCCGGGTAGTGCGCCCTGATCTTCGTCCAGTCGTAGTCGTCCCGCTCGGAGCTGATGTGCTGCTGCGAGATCAGGATGTAGCGGTCGTGCGGGCCCACCGCCTCGACGACCGCGACGTGGCCCATGGGCCCGATCCCGAACGCGCCGCCGTCCCACTCCGCGACCGCGCCGACGGACGGGGTGTGGTTGACCAGCACGCCGTGGGCGGCGGCGCTCTGCGCCCACTGGCCGCCGTTTCCGAGCAGGTAGCTGGGCTCGCGCACGTGGTAGACGGCGGACTCGACGTAGGCGGCGTAGTTGGTGCACTCATCGCCCGCTGACATCCGCCAGTAGGATCGCCAGCCCTTGGACTGGTAGTGGTAACTGGGGTAGCCGTGCCGAGCGCAGCGGGCCCAGCCGGTGCACAGCGTCCGGGACGGCAGGCTGGCGGCGTGGTCAGCGCGGGCGTGGCTGATCACGACGGGGACGGCGACCCCGGCGATCGCCATCAGCGGGATTCCGGCGAGGGCGAGCCAGCGGCGGTTGCGCTTGTTGAGCTTGGCGGCCAGCCTGAGCTTGCGCTTGGTGATACGGCCGGTGATCCCGTAGCGGTCTTCCGACATCTCGATCCTCCTGGTGCTGGCCACCGGTGTTAGTCGCACAGGGGTCAGCAGTCCGGGCTAGCGGGCGGGGGAAGGCTCCCGGAACGCGAATAGAGGCAACTATGCCGCTTCCATGGGCGCCTGCGGGTCATTTCCCGACATCGGACCGCCGTGTCGCGGTGTCGCCCCATCTCACACCCCTTCGATGTCCCATTGCCGGGGTTGAAGGTGAGCGGGGAGGCCCCACGATGGCCCATAGCGGGTGCTATTGGCCCCACGATGGCCCATCGCTGGGGTAGCACTCGGCCGTCGAGGCCCGTCGATGGGACATCGAAGGGCATGGACGGGGGTGGCGGGATGGCGGGGTGTGGTGTGATGGGCGGGGATCAACGACGGGAGGGGCGGATGCTGCCGTGGTCGGGTGAGCTGGCGGGACGGATCGAGGAGCACGTCATCTGCAGCGACCTGCTGAGGGGCAACCCGCTTGGGGATCCCTTCGAGCGGCCGGTGCTCGTGTACCTGCCGCCCGGCTACGACGACTCGCCGGACCGGCGGTACCCGGTCATCTACGTGATCATGGGCTACACCGGGTTCGTCTCGATGTGGCGGAACCGGACGGCGTTCAAGCAGCCATTCACGGAGACCGCCGACGAGGTGTTCGCGACGGGCTCAGCCCCGCCCGCGATTCTCGTCTACGTCGATGCCTGGACCAGCTACGGCGGCAGCCAGTACGTCGACTCACCCGGCACGGGGCGCTACCACTCGTACCTGTGCGACGAGGTCGTGCCCTGGGCCGACGCTAGGTACCGCACCCTCGCCGACCGCGCGCATCGCGCGATCTCCGGCAAGTCGAGCGGCGGCTTCGGCGCGATGATCACCCCGATGCTGCGGCCTGACCTGTTCGGCGCGCTGGCCACGCACGCGGGCGACGCGCTGTACGAACTGTGCTACCTCGCCGACTTCGGCGCGTGCGTCAGGGCCCTGCGCGACTACGGCGGCGACATCTTCGCCTGGTGGGACGAATTCCGCGGCCGTCCGCCGTTCACGAAGAAGGCCGACCACCTCCTGCTGACCGCGCTCGGAGTCGCCGCCTGCTTCTCGGCCGACGAGGACGGCACGCCGCTGCTGCCGTTCGACCCCCGCACCGGGGTAGTCAGCGACGAGGTATGGGAACGCTGGCTGGCCTGGGATCCGGTGCGCATGGTGCCCAGGTACGCCGACGCCCTCAGGTCGATGCGCGGGATCTGGATCGACGCGGGCAACGCCGACGACTACTACCTCGACGTGGGCGCGCAGGCCTTCAGGGCGGCCCTGGCCGACGCCGGGGTAGCCGACGACGTGATCAGCTTCGAGATCTTCGAGGGCACGCACGCCGCCATCGACTACCGCTACCCGCTGGCCATCGCCTGGCTCGCCCGCCGCCTCGCGGACTGATCCCCTGGGGGTGCGGCCAGATCCAAGCTCTCCCCGGCGGCGGTCGCGGCTACTGAGCCGGGGCCGTCGCGGCCGGCGGCGCGGGACGTAGCACGCTGAGCGCGCCTGGCGCGACCCTGATCCGCAGCGGGGTGCCGGCGGTGAGCGGGCTGGCGCAGGCCAGCGGCTCGCCGTCGGCGGCGGCCGGCAGGTCGCGGGTCATGGTGAGCGTCAGCTCGGCCCCCCGGTGCAGGGAGATCTGGGGCAGCGTGACGTGGGAGCCGTCCTTGATCTTCAGCAGCGCGCGCACGAAGGTCAGCTTGGCCGCGTGCCGCATGAGCACCAAGTCGAGCTCGCCGTCATCGATCTCGGCGGGCGGGGCGACTCGCATGCCCGCTCCGAAGTAGGCCGAGTTCGCGACGACGACGGCGTAGCCGAGGAACTCGTGCTCGGCTTGCTGGTCGGCGATCCGCACGGTGAACGTGGCGGGCTGCCAGCGCGCGAGCGCCCTGAGCGCGGCGGCCGGGTATACCAGCGGGCCCTTGATCAGCCTGGTCGCGTTGGCCAGCTCGCCAGCCACGGCGGGCAGGCCCGCGTACACGCTGCCGGCGACGAGCTGCTCAGGCTGGCCAGGGGTGCTGACGCCGATCAGGTCGATCGGGTAGGCCGCGCCGGTCGCGAGCAGGCGGGCGGCGCCGGCCGGGTCGGAGGGGATGCCAAGCACGCTGGCCAAGTCGTTGCCCCGGCCGGCCGGTATCAGCCCGAAGCTGGCGTCGGCGGCGGCCGCGGTGCCGGCGAGCGCGCCGACCATGCCGTCACCGCCGACCGCCACGATGACCTCGCCCCGGCTCGCCGCCTGCGCGGCCAACTCCTTCGCGTGGGCCAGGCTGGCCGACTCGACGACCCGGTGCTCGGCACCAGCCTGCGTCAGGGCCGCCGTCGCCGGCGGCACGAGCGAGCGGGCCCGGCCGTTGTTCGCGTGCGGGTTCACGATCAGGCACAAAGCACGCACCGAAGAACCTCCTCGACGACTGGGCACGGGACCGGCCGCGACGGCATGGCATGCCGCGATGCCCTCGCTGCGGACGCAGGGGGTATCGCTGGCCAGGCGTACTATCTTCTGTTATGGCGGGCCAGGACAGCGTAGCTGCGGGCGAGCATGGCGATGCGCGGTTCTTGCATGTCCAGACGACCACGGACTCCCGCGCCGAGGCGATGGAACTGGCGACCGAGGCCGTCCAGGCTCGGCTGGCAGCCTGTGCTCAGGTGGCGGGCCCGGTAGCGAGCACGTTCTGGTGGGAGGACGGCATCGAGCGGGCCGAGGAGTGGGTCATCATGCTCAAGCTGCCGGCCGAGCGCTACGCCGAGCTCGCCGACTTCCTGATCGAACGGCACAGCTACGACGAGCCGGAAATCATCGCCATGCCTATCGTCGCTGGCTCGGCCAGCTACCTAGACTGGATCGCGGCGGAAACCGCGCCCCGGTAACCAGGACGGGCGAGGAGGCACCGATGGCAGTGACGAGACTTCAGGTCCCGGTCGCCCCAGTCGCCCGTCCGGCCACGGATGCCTCAGGGCGATTCGGCCTGTTCGGTCCCGGCTCGGTGACCTGGCGGCTGATGGACGAGCCGATCATGTGGGTGGCTGGGCTGCGGGCCATGTACCTTCAGGCCCTGCATCCCCGGACGATGCGCGCCACCTGGCAGAACACCGCGTTCGCCCGGCCCGGCGAGGCGTGGGGACGGTTCGGCCGCACGGTCGAGTTCGTCCGGGTCCGTACCTACGGCAGCCTCGCCGATGTCGAGCGGGCCGGGCGCCGGGTCAGGAAGATCCACGCCTCGCTCACTGGCACTGACGCCGACGGCTCGGTGATCAGGCTGGACGAGCCCGAACTGCTGCTCTGGGTGCACTGCGGCGAGGTCGCCTCCTACGCCGACATCGCGGCCCGCTGCGGCCTGGCCGTGTCGGCAGGAGAACTCGATCAGTTCGTGGACGAGCAGCGGCGCAGCGCCGAGGTCGTCGGCCTCGACGCTGGTGCCGTGCCCGCCAGCGTGGCCGAGCTGAACGACTACTACGAGGGGATGCGGCCATCGATCTACGCGTGCGGCGAGGCCCGCCGCGCGCTGGCCAGGTCGTTCGTGCCCGACATCCCCTGGCCGTTCACCGGCCTCAAGCTGGTCGTGCCGCCGGTGAACGCGCTCGCGTTCGCCAGCCTGCCGAGATGGGCGCGGCGGATGTACGGCACTCCGGCCAACCCGGTCACCGACCTCAGCACGACGCTGACGCTGCGCGCCATGCACCAGGCCGCGACGAGGATCCCGAGGCAACTGCTCGGCGCGCCCATGCCCGACGTGGCGGCCTAGTCGGCGAGCGGGTCGGCCGCTGCTTGGGACGCCCGCGCCCGACGTGGCGGCCTAGTCGGCGAGCCGGGCGCCTTCGGCGCCACTGCGGGCCGATACCCGCTCTGGCACCGCTGACTGGACGGGAGTCGCGCGACCACGCGCCGAGCCGTCAAACGCCACGACCGACCTCGCCGTCCGCGACGCAGCTGGTTGGTTGGCTACCTTAGGTAGCCAACCAACCACACCTGGCGAGCGAGCGTGGTCTGGATCAAGGTCTTTCATGATCATTTGTACTAAGATCCAGAAACAAATGATCATAGTACTAGCTACCTACGTTTAGTACCCCGGTTATATCACTATTTCAACCGATTTGCTCCACGGAAGATCGTACTATGATCAACTAGCGGGCCAACATAATACTCGTTCCCTAAATGATCATGGTTAATTCCTTGATCGTCGGTCCCCAATACGGTCTCGCGGGCGGTGATCCGAGCGCAGATCAGACCTCAGGACAACTCCCGCGGGGTGAGCAACCGCCACAATCGTGAGTCTTGCCCCCGCATCGAATCCCGGAGCTGGCGGGGGCTTACGGGAACCAGGGGCGCCATTTCGGCGTCCAATGCGCATGAGAAACGCTCGCCGAATTGTCGCGCTCACCGCGGTCGCGGCCCTGGCCGCGACCATCGCGGGATGCGGTGCCGCCCCGAAGGGCCATGGCTCCGCGTCCCGGCCGGTCGTCCTGACCTCGGGCCAGGTGGCGACGCTGCGGGCGTATGGCTCCGGTGATACCGCCTTCGGGCTCAGCCTGCTCGGCGCGGTCTGCCAGAGCCAGCCCGCAGGGAACGTCGTGCTGTCACCCTTGAGCGTGACCAGCGGGCTCGGGCTCGCCTTTCTCGGCGCCCGCGGCGCAACGGCGGCGGCGATGGCGAAGGCAATGCACCTACCCGCCGTCGCCCTGCCCAGCCTGGAGGCCGGCCTGCGGGACCGCAACGACCTGCTCGGCTCGCTGGCTGGCCCCGGCGTGGTCTTCGCGCAGAGCAACCGCATCTGGGCCGATCCCTCGCTCCCGCCCCGGCCGGCCTATCTCGCCGCCCTGCGGTCCGCCTACCGGGCGAGGCTGGCGCCAGTCCCGCTGATCACCGACCCCGACCGGGCCCGGCAGGTGATCAACGCCGCGGTCGCGGACGAGACCCGCGGTCACATCACCGACCTGCTGCCGCCCGGCTCGCTCGGCGGTTCCACCGGCTGGGTGCTGACGAACGCGCTGTACCTGGACGCGCAGTGGGCCAGGCCGTTCAGCCGCTCGCTGACCGCCGCCGGGCCGTTCACGACCGATTCGGGGACCGTCACGGCACACTACCTAAACGGCAACGGCTACGCGTTCTCGACCGACGGCGGCTGGACCGCGGCTGACCTGCCCTATCGCGGCGGGCAGCTGAAGATGCTGGCGCTGCTCCCGCCGGTTACCCCCGTGCATCCAGGCACGACCGGCCACCTGGCCGGGAAGGGCTGCCCGCTGCCGAGCGCCGGCGAGCTCTCAGCGCTCGAGGCCAAGCTCAAGACCAGCGAGCAGACCGCCGCGATCGAGTTGCCGAAGGTGAAGCTGTCGTGGAGCGGGTCGCTCAGGCCGGTGCTCAGCGCGCTGGGCATGGGCATCGCGTTCGGCCCGAACGCGGACTTCACCGGGATCTCGCCGAAGGCGTGCTGCATCGGCTTCGTGCAGCACGCCGCCACCCTCCAGGTGTCGGAGAAGGGCACCGTCGCGAGCGCCGCGACGGGGGTCGGGATTTCCGCCAGCGCCGAGCGGATCCAGACCGTGCTGAAGTTCAACCGGCCTTACCTGATGGTGATCGAGGACGCGCGCACCGGCGAGCCGCTGATGCTCGCCTGGGTCACCAACCCGGCCGCCGCCTAGGCCGGCTAGCCAGCTGGACTGGCCTGGGCGGTGGAGGCATCCTGGCCGGCGGGCTGGCCTGGACTTGGCGGCACGTTCCAGGTGCTGATCACCGGCTCGGCGTGCTCGAAGCCGAGCGTGGACAGCGTCCCGGTGTCGAGCTTGAACAGCCGGCCGTCGGCCGGCGGCAGCGCGAGCCAACGCGCGGTCAGGATGCGCAGCAGGTGCCCGTGCGCGACCAGCGCGACATCCCCTTCGCTCAGCAGCGGCCTGACCCGGCTAAGCACGCGGTCGGCGCGCGCGCCGACCGCCTCGACGGTCTCGCCTGGGTGGTCGGCGTCGCCAGGAATGACGCCATCGCGCCACAGGTACCAGCCCGGCCGGCTGACCTGGATCTGCGCGGTCGTCATGCCCTCGTAGCCGCCGTAGTCCCACTCCCACAGGTCGGGATCGGTCTTGACGTCGGTTAGGCCGGCTAGCTCGGCCGTCCGCTGCGCCCGCTGCGCCGGGCTGGCGAAGGTGGCCACGATCGGCCGGGCGGCCAGGTCGCCGGCCAGCCGGGTAGCCGCCGCCTCGCCGGCCGGCGTCAGCGGGAGGTCGGTCCGGCCGGTGTGCTTGAGCTCGCGGCTCCACAGTGTCTCGCCGTGCCTGATCACGATCAGCTCACCCATGCGTCAATCCTCTCCCATGCGATGCCGCCAGCGCTGCGGGCCGGGCAAGGCGAGCACTGGTGCCGAGGTAAGGACGATATTGCGGTTCAGTCAGGCTTCGCTCATCTGGACCAGTCCGCCCCAGGTCGCGGGTATTCTCCCTTGCAACCCGAGCACGGCCCCGGCGCGAGCCGGCCGGTCGCGAGGGTCGCAGGAACGTGGCCAAGGACGGCCGCGATCGGACGACAAGGTGCACCCCGGCGCTCGGGCCGGAGACGCGCCAACATACAGCCGATGCTGCCCAAGCGAAACGTCTAGAACCCCTGCGCAGGGGTACGTGTGTGCGGTCGGGCAGCGGATGTTTAGGCATGAAGCGGCAGACGCCGTGACAAAGCGGGTAGCGTTTTGGGAACTTTGCGCGCCTCCGCTTCGCTGATGAGTAGAGCCCGACCTCGGAAGGTATTCCTTGATGCAGCTGAGCAGCCCGTCGACCAGCCAGGCCGATGTGAAGAGGCCAGCGGTACAAGAGCCACCACCAGCACCATCCTCGTCACCACGGCGGTCAGGTCGGCATCGGCCCGTGGTCGAGCGGATCGCCTGCTGGAGCGCGCGGCACCGGACGATCGCGCTGGTGGGCTGGTTGCTCATGGTCGGCGGGGCGCTGCTAGCGGGCCATGTCTACGGCACCGCCAGCCAAGCGCAGTACGACCCCGGCCAGTCGGGCGTGGCCGAGCGCATGCTGACCGCGTTGCAGGTGGTCACGCCGCCATCGGAAAGCGTGATCATCCAGTCAAGGACGCCTGGCCCCGAGCGGACCTTCGCCGCGTACGCGCCGATGCGGCTCGCCGCCCATCAGGTGGTGACGGCGCTGAAGGACCTGCCGGCGGCGGCCGCGAACATCCAGTCTCCGTTCGGGCGGGCAGGCAAGGACTTCATCGCGCCGAGTGGTGGCGGCGTGCTGATCACGTTCGTGGTCGCCGGGCCGAACGACCGGGCCGACAGCACCGTCGTGCAGGCCCTGCGGGCGGTGGCGGTGATCCAGCGAGAACATCCAGGCCTCATCGTCGCCGAGGCGGGCGGCGCGAGCCTTGACCGCGCCGCCAACCTGATGCTCGGGCAGGACTTCCAGTCGGCCGCGACGACCTCGGTCCCGCTGACGCTGATCTTGCTGCTGCTGGTGTTCGGCGCGCTGATCGCGGCCGCGATACCGGTGATCCTGGCCGGCACGGCCGTGATCACGGCCGTGTCGCTGCTCGCGATCCCGAGCCGGTGGCTGCCGATCGGGCAGGGCACCTCCGAGGTCGTGCTGATCATCGGGATGGCCGTCGGGATCGACTACACGCTGTTCTACCTGCGCAGGGAGCGGGAGGAACGGGCAAAGGGCGCGAGCTTCCACGACGCGCTCCGCACGGCCGCCGCGACCTCAGGCCGCGCGATCGTCGTGTCGGGGCTGACCGTCATGGTCTCCCTGGCCGGGCTGCTGTTCACCGGGATCGAGATGTTCACCGGGTTCGCGATCGGCACGATGACGGTCGTCGGAGTGGCCGTGGTGGGCTCGGTCACCGCGCTGCCCGCGTTGCTCTCGATCCTGGGACCGTGGGCTGACCGGGGCAAGATACCGTTCTTCGGCAAGGGCAGGACCAGCGGCCACCACTCCAGGCTGTGGTGCGCCCTGGTGACCCGGGTGGTGAAGCGGCCGCTCATCTGGGGCGGCGTCGCCGTGGTGGCGCTGAGCGCGCTCGCGATCCCGGCCTTGTCGATGCGGCTCGGCACGCCCAACATCGACCTGCCGACCAGCCTGCCGATCGTCCGGACCCTTTCGCTGATCCAGCGTGACTTCCCCGGCGGGCCCGCGCCCGCCCAGGTCGTCGCGATCGGGTCGGGGGTGCAGAGCCCGGCCATGACGCGGGCGATCAGCGAGCTCAAGGCCGACGCGAGGAGCGGCCCCGCGATCCACGGGCCGATCACGGCGCTCGCCGTCGATGCCGGGCGGGGCGAGATACTCTCGGTACCCCTGAACGGGGCGAGCGCCGCGTCCAACAGCGGGGCCGAGGCGACGAGGTCGCTGCTGACGCTGCGGAACGAGCTCTTGCCTGACACCCTGGGCAAGGTCAGCGGGATCAGCTACGCGACGACCGGGGCCACGGCCAATGACTACGACTACAGCGCGGTGCTGCGGTCGGCCGCGCCGTTGGTGTTCGGCCTGGTGGCCGTGCTCGCCTTCGTGCTTCTGCTCTTCGCGTTCAGGTCGATCACGATCCCGCTGGTGTCGATCGGGCTCAACTTGTTCTCGGTAGGGGCGGCCTACGGCCTCATCACGATCATCTTCCAGCAGGGGCACTTCGAGGGCCTGCTCGGCTTCACCTCGTTCGGCGGGATCATGGACTGGGTTCCGCTGTTCATGTTCGTGTTCTTGTTCGGGCTCAGCATGGACTACCACGTCTTCATCCTGAGCCGGATCAAGGAACTGCGAGATCGCGGCGAGACGACCACGCAGGCCGTGATCGGCGGCATCTCCACCGGCGCGGGCGTCGTCACCAGCGCCGCCGTGATCATGGTCGCCGTGTTCTCGATCTTCGCGTCGCTGTCGACCATCGACCTGAAGATGATCGGCGTCGGCCTCGCGTTCGCCGTGTTCATCGACGCGACCGTGGTCAGGGGCATCTGCGTCCCGGCCGCCCTCGCGCTCCTCGGCGAGCGCAGCTGGTACCTGCCCAGGTGGCTACGCTGGCTCCCCGCGCCCAAGCCCGCCGCATGACTTCGGCGTCGCCCTGCTAGTCCCGCCGTGGCTGCTAGTTCGGCGTTGGCTGCTGGTCCTGCGGCCGCTAGTTCGGCGTTGGCTGCTGGTCCTACGGCCGCTAGTCCTGCGGCCGCTGGTCCCGTGGCTGCTAGTCCCGTGGCTGCTGGTCCCGCCGTGGCCGTAGATCTCGCCGTAGGGGGTTGGTTCCGCCGCGGCACGGAGTCCCAGGATGCTGAGGGAGCGTTCTCAGCGCTACGCCGGACCGTTCTCGTTCCGGGGAGCGGTTTTGTCATATAGCGGGGGCGAGTTTCCCCGCAACGACCACGCTCCCCGCAGCCGACGAGAACGCTCCCCGGCGACGCCGAGAAACGCTCCCGGATCGCGGCTTGAGTTGGCGGAGCCGGGTTGGCGGCCCTGGCGGGGCCGGGGCGGGTCGGGCTGGGGCTGGCGCGGGCCGGGCTGGCGGGAGCGGCGTGGTCAGTGCGCGGCGATCGCCGCGAGTAGGGCCAGCAGCAGGGTGACGGTCGCGCCTCCGCCGTGCAGGACGATCACCAGGACCGGCGGCCGCGAGCCACCAGTCACGGCCGGCCGGGCATCGGCGTCGGGGATGGCGCTGAGCAGGGTGGCCATGCCCAGGCCGAGCACGGGGAGGAGCAGGGCCGTCGCCACCCAGGCGACCGGGGGCCAGCCACTGGCCAGGAAGCCGATCCAGGTCAGCAGCCCGGTCACGGCGAGCCCGACGTGCAGCAAGATCACCGGTGGCGACCGCCAGCGACCGCTCGTCAGGCTACGCCGCAGGTCGCCGCGGGCCAGCCAGCCAAAGGCAAGGTAAGCCCCCGCGCTGGCGGTGAGCAGCCAGGCCGCGAGCGCGGCCAGGCCGACCGGGATGGTGTAGCCGGAGGCGGGCCCGCCCGCGCGGAGCGCGGGCGGGCGTCCCGGCGACGGCTGGCCATGCCGCTTCCGCGCCGCGGCCTCGCGTTCTCGCTGAGCGGCCTTGAGCAGGACCGCGAGCCTGGCCGAGGCGGCCGCCGCGAGGTGGCGCCGCTGGACCTTGCGCCCGTGGTCGGCGGCCTCGGTGACGACCGTCGCCACGACGCGGTCAAGCTGACCAGCCCGAAGGCCCTCGCAGGCTGATGGCAGCGAGGTGAGGCTGGCGTGGCGGCGGACCACGGCGGCGGCCGCTGAGGTACAGCCGGCCACCGTGCCTCGGTCAGCCCCGGCCAAATTTGCGGCTGGTTGTGCTCTTGCTACCGGGGCCGCGGCCAACACTGCCGTAGCGACCAGGCCAGCGGCGACGGTCGTCACCGCGGCGGTGACACTCCGGCGGACCACCGCTGGCGCCCGTCAGGGCAGGGTCAGGATCTCGTGGCCGGTCGGGGTGACCAGGATCGTGTGCTCGAACTGGGCGGTGCGCTTGCGGTCCCTGGTGACGGCCGTCCAGCCGTCGGGCCAGATCTCGTAGTCGATGCTGCCGAGCGTGAGCATGGGCTCGATCGTGAACGTCATGCCGGGCTCCATCTGCAGGTCGGCGTCCGGGTCGTCGAAGTGCGGCACGATCAGGCCGGAGTGGAACGTCGTGCCAATCCCGTGCCCGGTGAAGTCCCTGACCACGCCGTAGCCGAACCGCTTGGCAAAGGACTCGATCACCCGGCCGATCACGTTCAGCGGCCGTCCCGGCATGACCGCCTTGATGCCGCGCAAGGTCGCCTCGCGGGTCCGCTCGACCAGGAGCCTGGACTCCTCGTCAACGTCGCCGGCCAGGAAGGTCGCGTTGGTGTCGCCGTGCACGCCGCCGATGAATGCCGTGATGTCAATGTTGACGATGTCGCCGTCATTGATCACGGTGTCGTCGGGAATGCCGTGGCAGATGACCTCATTAAGCGAGGTGCAGAGCGACTTCGGGTAGTTGCGGTAGCCCAGGGTGCTGGGATAGGCGCCGTGGCTGATCAGGAAGTCGTGCCCGACCCGGTCCAGTTCGTCGGTCGTGGTTCCCGGCTCGACGTGCCTGCCTACCTCGGCCAGGGCCTGGGCCGCGATCCGGCCCGCGACCCGCATGCGCTCGATCGTGTCGGCGTCCTTCACGTTCGGCTCGCCGATCTTGGGGTACTTCCTGCCTACGTACTCGGGGCGGTTGATCTGTGCCGGAACCTGGCGTTGCGCAGAAATCCGGCCGGGTCGCAACGTCGTCACCATGATCTGAGAGTCTAGTTGGCATGGACACTGAGCAGCACTGGTGGTTCTGCATCAAGCATCACACGGTGGAGTCGGACACTGTCTGCCCGGCCAAGGACCGGCTCGGGCCCTATCCGAGCAAGGAAGCCGCCGAACACGCCCTTGACACGGTCAAGAAACGTAACGAGGAGTGGGATGCGCAGGACAATGGAGGCTGACGAGCAGCCTGGCGTGCAGGCTGACGAGCAGGCTGACGAGCAGGCTGACGAGCACTGATGCGCCATCGCCTGAGCGCTATCCTGCCGCTGACGGAAAGGGGGCGGATGCCGTGAGCGCGCCGTGGTCGGGTCATGGCCTGCCGCCAGTCGCGCAGGCCAGGATCGACGAGATCAAGTCGAGCGGCACCTGGGGCTCGGCGCTGTCCACGCCGGAGTTCGCCGCGATCAAGTCGGCCGGGTTCGAGCCGGTGGGCCAGGTGCTCGGCGCCGCGGTCTATAACGTCGGCTACACCAGCTACGGCTACGGTTACGGCTGCCCGAGCGGCATGGCCTTCACCACCTATAACCGGATGCAGACCTGGCGGCCTGGCTACACCGCGCTGTCAAGCGCAGGCGCCTCGTCCCCGTACGGCGGGCTGGTCCAGACCCTGTACGCGGCCCGCCGCGCGGCGATCAGCCGGATGTCGGAGGAATGCGCGGGGCTCGGCGGGCACGGCGTCGTCGGCGTCCGGCTGACCATCAGCCGGTTCCCGGCTGGCGGCCTCGAGTTTCACGCGATCGGGACGGCCGTGCGCGCTCCCGGAGGGGTGCGGCTGCGGCGGCCGTTCACCTCGGACCTGTCCGGGCAGGAATTCGCGAAGCTGATCGCCGACGGGGTCGTGCCGGTCGGCTTGGTGCTCGGGATCTCGATCGGCAGCAGGCACGACGACTGGATGACCAGGGGCCAGACCATGTGGGGGGCCGGGAACACCGAGGTCGCCGGCTACACCGAGCTTGTGAACATGACGAGGCATGACGCCAGGAACGAGCTGCGCAAGGACGTGGCCCGACTCGGCGGCGACGGGGTCGTCGTCCAGAGCATGGACCTGCGGATCGGCGAGCAGGAGTGCCCGGTCTCCGAAGGGGCGCGCGATCACATCGCCGAGTCGACGATCATTGGCACCGCGATCGCCAGGTTCGCCCCGTCTAACCGCCGCTCGGAGGGCCCGAGCCTGGCCATCATGTCGCTTGACCCTGAGCGACGCCGGGCGGTGCGCCGCGGGATCTCGAATTGATGTCCGGGTACGGCGCGGGGCGGGCGCGGGCATGAGTGATATTGCCGCATAATGAGGGTGTCTCGCCGGGACCGGCGGGGGTCGGCGCGCTCAGGCGCGCGGCGCCCGGCGGCTGGCGACTTGCCAAGCCGGAAGGCGGTGGCTGTGCCTGCGCGACAATTTGATCAGGGACTTCCGCCAGCCGCCCGTAGTCGGCTGGCCGAGATCCGGACCTCAGGTACCTGGGGCTCGGCGCTCAGCACCGATGAGTTCGCGGCGATCAAGTCGGTCGGCTTCGAGCCCGTCGGGCAGGTGCTCGGCGCGGCCGTGTACAACATCGGCTTCGCGGGCGGTGACATCTGCCCCACCTACGGCAGCCGGGAGGATCCGCCGAGCCGGGTCTTCGGCGGCTCAAGTTATCAGCCGGCCGTCTTCACGGTCGTGTCCGGTGCCGGGTCGGCGTCGGCGTTCGGTCCGCTGGTCAACGCGCTGTACGAGGCTCGGCGGCGGGCGATCGGCCGGATGGCGGCCGAATGCGCGGCGCTGGGCGGGCACGGGGTCGTGGGCGTGTCGCTCACGATCGGGCCGTTCTACGACAGCGGCATCGAGTTCAGGGCGATCGGCACCGCGATCAGGGCACCGGGCGGCGTGCGGCTGCAGTCGCCCTTCACCTCTGACCTGTCGGGGCAGGAGTTCGCTAAGCTGATCATGGCGGGCGCGGTCCCGGTCTCGCTCGTGCTCGGCATCTCGATCGGCGTGCGGCACGACGACTGGCCGGCGGCGGGTCAGACGCGGTGGACAGTCGGGAACGTCGAGGTGGAAGGCTACACCGAGCTGGTTAACCGCACCCGGAGGGACGCGAGGAACGAGCTGATGCTGGACGTGAGCCGGGTCAGCGCCCAAGGCGTCGTGATCAACCGTAGTGAGCTGCATGTGACCGAGCAGGAGTGCAAGGGAATCGGCGCCATGCGCGTTGGGAAGCGCGACCACCGCGCCGAGGTGACCATGATCGGTACGGCGATCACTCGGTTCAGCGCGACCGGCCGGATGGCCGGGCGGCCCAGCGTGGCGGTGCTCTCGCTGGACCCCGAGCGCCGCCAGGCCGCGCGCGCCGCCGGGGCCGCCTTCAGCCGCCACCAGCCCCACGAGGGCCTGCAACTACTTGAGCCAGATGAGCGCACCAGTCACCACCCACCCGAGGAGCAGCAATGACGCAGCAGTCCATTGATCCCGGCGCGACCGGAGTACCCCAGGACGCGATGCGGCGACTGGCTGAGCTGCAGCCGGGCAAGGCTGGGTCGATCTTCACCTCCGACCTCACGGTCAATGAGTTCCTGCTGGTGCGGGAGGCTGGCTTCCGCCCGCTCGGGCTCGTGCTGGGCAGCTCGATCTACCACGTGGGCTTGCAGCGGGCGAAGTGGAGCCAGAACCAGGAGCTCGACGTGCTGTCGCAGGCGATGTACCACGCCCGCGAGCTCGCGATGAGCCGGATGGAGGTCGAGGCATCGACGCTCGGCGCCGACGGCGTCGTCGGGGTTCGGCTCGACGTGGAGATGAAGGAGTTCGGCGCGGACATCGCAGAGTTCATCGCGGTCGGCACGGCCGTCAAGGCGGAACCCGACGCAGGCGGTGGCGGGGTGTCGAACTGGAAGAACAACAAGGACCTCCCGTTCACCTCCGACCTGTCCGGGCAGGACTTCTGGACCCTGATCAGGGCCGGCTACGCGCCGCTCGGCATGGTGATGGGCTCATGCGTCTACCACATCGCCCATCAGGGACTTGGCCGCGTCATCGGCAACATCGGGCGCAACGTCGAGATCGAGCAGTTTACCCAGGCCCTCTACGACGCCCGCGAGCTCGCGATGAGCCGCATGCAGGCCGAGGCGGAGGCCCTGCACGCCGAGGGGATCGTCGGGGTGCAGCTGCGGCAGCACTCCCACACCTGGGGCGGGCACACCACGGAGTTCTTCGCGATCGGCACGGCGGTCAGGCCGCTGCGCGAGGACCACGTCATCCAGCGGCCGACGATGGTGCTCAGCCTCGACGCCTGAGCGATCGTGCCGCCAGGAGGCTCGCTCCCGACCCCTCCGCCGAGGCAGGAGGCCCGCTGATGGCCGACCACCAGCCGTTAGGCGATGGGCCGTCGCCCGCCTTGCCGCCGGCCGCGCTGGCCCGGATGGCCGAGATCAGGCAGAGCGGCACCTGGGGCTCGGCGCTGAGCACCCACGAGTTCGCCGCGATCAGGTCGGTCGGGTTCGAGCCAGTGGGCCAGGTGCTCGGTGCCGCGATCTACAACATTGGCTTCGCCGGCGGCTACAGCTGCCCGACCTTCGGCATCAAGGGCGCCGAGGGACTGGGCGAGTTCAACAAATCCCGCGGGTACGCCCCGATCGAGTCCTATACCCAGGTATCAGCGTCCGGGTCCACCGTGGCCTACGGACCGCTGGTCAAGGCGCTGCTCGAGGCCCGTAGCCGCGCGATCGCCAGGATGGTAGCCGAGTGCCAGGCCTTGGGCGGGCACGGCGTCGCGGGGATCTCGCTGACGATCGAGCGGACCGAGGCGGGCCTGGAGTTCATGGCCATCGGCACGGCGGTCAGGGCGCCGGGGGCGGTGCCGCTAGCCGAGCCGTTCACCTCGGGATTGTCGGGCCAGGAGTTCGCGAAGCTCATCATGTCGGGGATCGTGCCCGTCTGCCTGGTGGTCGGGATCTCGATCGGCGTGCGTCACGACGACTTGCTTCGTCCTGGCCAGGCCCGGTCGATGATCGGGAACGTCGAGGTGCCTGGCTATACCGACCTGGTGAACCGGACTCGCCGGTCGGCGCGCACGGAACTGCTGGCCGACGTCGGCCGGGTCGGGGGAGAAGGCGTGGTGGTGCACCGCAACGAGCTGAACATCGGCGAGCAAGAGTGCCGGGGGCAGGAACGCAGGCTCGACTACCGGGCCGAGGTCACGCTGGTCGGCACCGCGATCGCCGAGTTCGCGCCGGACCGGCGGACGGCGCAGCGGCCGAGCCTGGCGATCTTGTCGATGGATCCGGAGCGCCGAGCCGGCCGCGGCGGTGGCCGTGGCGGTGACCGTGGCCCGGGCGTCAGCGAGGGCACCGTCACCGCGGACTCGAACCTGCTGCACGACCAGCCCGCCGTCCGCCAGGTTCTCCAGCGCCGCGGCTTCATCCAGGCCCCGCGCTAGCCGAGCAGGCGCCCGAGCCAATTTCATGATCACGGTCGTTTGCGCGGGTGATCCGACGCCTGAGCTGCCGTGCTCAGGAACGCGATCGTGATCACGGAAAGGCTCAATCCGGCTGCGAGCCGCTGATCGTCTCGAGCAGCCGGTTGAGCTTGCCCCGCAGGCCCGACGGCCCCGGCGTGCCCCGCCGGAGCGCAGGTACCGCCCCTCGCCCGACCGGCGACGATGCGGCCAGGTCAGCGAGGTCGGCCAGGCCAGGATCGGCGACCGAGTAGCTCACCAGGTGCTGGGCGGCGTCGAACGAGATCGGGGCCTCGTCGTAGCGCAGCGCCAGCGACTCGTGCACGAGCTCGTCAAGCTCAGGGTCGCCCTGGTCGAGCGCGAAGATCGAAGCGCCGGCCTTCTTCGCATCGGCGACCCGGTCAAGCAGCGGAGCCGGAGCGGCGTCGGGGCTCACCACGAGCACGGTCTCGTGCCGGCTGGCCTGCTCAAGCCGCTCGATCCCGACCGACAGGTGCGACCGCGCACCGGTCGGCGGGGACCACCTGACCAGCGTCGGCATCAGCTCGGGCAGGTCAGCCAGCCTGCTCTCGTCGGCCAGGTGCGCCGTCATGTGCCAGGGCTCGTCGGCCGGCGTTCCCACGATCAGCAACCCCTGCGGGGTCCGAGATGTACGCCGCAGCGCGCCAGCGAACTGCCTGGTCCGCTCCAGCCAGCCAGTCGGCGCCAGCAGCGCCCGCAACACCTCTACCTGAGCCGTCTGCACGCGTCCATGCTGCCTGAAACGCTGCGTGATAGCAGTGTTACCGGCCAACTCAGGCATCCGCGCGGGGAGGAACGGCCGCCGGCCCGGGCGGCTCGGCCCGGCCCGGCCCGGCGGCCCGGCCCGGGCCGGCCGGCCGAAGCCGCGAGCGCGGCGCTGTGCGAGTCTAGCGATGTCACTAATGCCGAAGGTCTATCACGGAGGCCATAGATGAGCCGTGCGCACGTTGGCTACGCAGCGATGCTGGAGCAGTTCAGGCCGATTGAGGTCACCGAGTACACGGTGGCGGCGGAGGCGGCCGGGTTCACCGGGGTGATGGCGGCGGACCACTTCCAGCCTTGGGTGCCCAGCCAGGGCCAGGCCCCGTTCGTCTGGAACGTGCTCACCGCGATGGGCGAGCGCACCACGGGCGACCTCGGTCCCGGCGTCACGTGCCCGTCGTTCCGGTTCCACCCGGCGATCGTTGCGCAGGCCTCGGCCACCCTGGCCGCGATGTACCCAGGCAGGCACTGGCTCGGCCTCGGGTCGGGGGAGGCGCTGAACGAGCACGTCGTCGGCGGGTACTGGCCCGAGGCGGCGGAGCGGCTCGAGCGCATGTGGGAAGCGATCGACGTGATCCAGAAGCTGTTCAGCGGAAAGGACGTCAAGCACAGGGGCCAGCACTTCCGGATGGAGACCTGCCGCCTGTGGACGTTGCCCGACTCCCCGCCGCCGATCTACATCGCCACCGCCGGGCCGGTGACGGCGAAGCGGGCGGGCCGTCAGACCGATGGCATCATCACGCCTGGGGCACCGGCCGAGAAGATCAGCAATTTGCTGCAAAGATTCGGCGCCGGCTCACAAGAGGCTGGCCGGGACCCGGCCAGCCAAGTCAAGATAGTGCAGCTCCACCTGTCTTGGGCGGAGACCGACGAGCAGGCCCTCGCCAACGCCGTCAGCGAATGGCCCAACGGCGGAATGAAGTTCGCCAAGCAGGACATCAAGTCGCCATTCGACTTCGAGCAGATGGCCAAGCTCGTCCGGCCCGAGGACTTTGACGGCCGCATGCTGATCACGTCTGACCTCGACGCCCACCGGGCCGACATCCAGCGCTACCTCGACCTCGGCATCGACCGGATCTACCTGCACAACGTCGGCCGCAACCAGCGCGAGTGGATCGAGGCGTTCGGCAACGAGGTGCTGCCCAAGCTGACCAGCTGAGCCGGTCCGCGCGGCAGGCGCGGCAGGCCCGGCGGGCCCGGCGGGCCCGGCGGACCAGGTCCAGGCAGCCGGGCCTGTCGCGCTAGCGCTGCTTACCGGTAGCTGTACTCGGGTGAGGGATAGACACCGCTGGCGACCTCCTCAGCGAACGCCTTCGCGGCCTTGCTGAGAATTCCGGCGGTGTCGGCGTACCGCTTGGCGAACTTGGGCGTCCTCGGCGACAGGCCAGCCATGTCCTGCCAGACGAGCACCTGGGCGTCGGTGTCAGGGCCAGCCCCGATGCCGATCGTCGGGATCGACAAGGCGGCGGTGACCTGCGCGGCCAGCTCGGTCGGGACGCACTCAAGCACGCACGCGAAGGCGCCCGCGGCCTGCAGCGACTTGGCGTCCTGCATGATCTGGTCGCCGTCCTCGCCCCGGCCCTGGACCCGGTAGCCGCCGAACGCGTGCACGGACTGCGGGGTCAGGCCGAGGTGCGCCATGACCGGCACGCCGGCCGCGACGAGCTCCTCGACCGCCCTGAGCACCCGGTGCCCGCCTTCGAGCTTGACCGCGTGGGCGCCGGTCTCCTTCAAGAACCTGATCGCCGTCTCGACCGCGCTCTGCACCGAGGCCTGATACGAGCCGAACGGCAGGTCAGCGACGACGAGGGCGCGCTTCGAGCCCCGCACGACCGCCGCCGTCAGCGGGATCAGTTCATCGACGGTGACCGGGATGGTCGTCTCGTGGCCGTACACGACCATGGCCGCCGAGTCACCGACCAGCAGCACCGGGATGCCAGCCTCGTCGAATACCCGCGCCGTGAGCGCGTCGTAGGCGGTCAGCATGGGCCACTTCTCGCCCCTGGCCTTGGCGGCGGCGAGGTCCCTGATCGTGATCCGGCCCGAACTCACGCCGCCGTAAAGCGCTCCCGAGCGACCAGCTGGCGCCGGGCTGGCCGGTACCTCGGTGGCCGGTACATCTGTGGGCGGTACCTCGGCGGCCGGGCTCTGGGCGGCTGGGGTATGGGCGACGGGGGCCGGCGGACTTGTCGGGTCGGGAGTGGCCGCAAGGCTCGCGGCCCCTTCCGGGGTCGTCCGTGCATCCGTAGCGGGTGCGGGCTGAGCCGGTTCCTGAGCAGGCCGAGATGGCAGCATGCTGTCCTCCATGTCTCGTGGCGCCACCATGGCGTCCCCGGACAGATCGATCATGACACGAAGCAACGACCAACGGTAGAGGGCTCCGACGACCAGCGTGCTGCCAGCTCAGGCCAAGCGCCGGCGGCCTGGATCAGCAGAACCGGTAGCGAAAAAGGGCCCGTTCCGATACGATCTCGTTCCGTATCGTATGATCGGCTCGCGATCGTCGCGCAGTGCGCGCTGCGCGAGGACACGAAAATAGCGGGTGATGTGAGTATTCGGACATTGGCGCTATTCAGGCCGCTAATCGTGACCAGTCTGACCAGTCCTAGTAAATCAGACCTGTCGTGCCGGTCGGGCCTGGCCGCAGGCGCTGGCGTGTTCTCCCCGGCGACATTATTGGTTGAAAGCCGAGGCCGGGCTGAACCTTTTCAGCCTCGACCGCGTGTAGTTGTTCGTGAGTTTCTACCCGCGCAGCGTGCGGGGCTATAGTCCAATGCACGCAGGATTGCTCACATATCTGAAAACCGCTGGCCGGTCAGCCCTGATCGGTCGTAGAGTGCGCTTCGCTGACCACTGGCGTCGCGTTTGTGGTAGTCGAGACCGCGCAGTTGGTCGCTGCCGCCGGGCGAAAGTTGCCGCCTCCGGTGGGTTGCGGTTGCTTACTGGTGGCCTGATCGGCTATCACTTATTGGGCCCCTTAGCTCCGAATGTCACGCAACAAACGATCGTCTCGCTACGAAGGACAGGAATGCGCGTCGTCACGGCCATGACCGCCGAGCACGTGGTGCGGTCCGTCTCGCCGTTCCCCCCGCCGGGGGCAGGACTGGCGACGGTCCTGCTCGCGCTGGCGCAGGGGTAGGGCAGACGTGGCAGCCGTGCACGCACCGCATCAGCCGCCGCGCCGGGTCGGGCGCCCGCGGAGCGAGCAAGCCGAGCGCGCGATCATCGATGCTGCGCTCGAGGAGTTCGCCGAGGCTGGACCGCAGGGCCTGTGCATCGAGAAGGTCGCAGCCAAGGCCGGCGTCGGCAAGGCCACGATCTACCGGCGCTGGCCTGGCAAAGAGGAGCTCCTGCTCGACGCGATCGGGACGATGATGTCGCCGCTGCCCGAGCCGAAGGGCGAGTCGGTCAGGGAGGACCTCGCGGCCCTGCTCGACGCGATGGGACGAGAGTCCGGCGACCCGCGCCGGGCGCGCCAGTTCGCGCTCTTGCTGGGCGATGGTGCTGCCTATCCGCGACTGCTCGAGCGCTACCTGGAGACGGTCGTCGAACCGCGCAGGGAAGTGGTGCGCTCGGTGCTCCGCCGGGGCGTCGCTACCGGTGAGCTGCGCGAGGAGGCCAACGTCGAAGCCGCAGTCGACATGCTCACGGGAGCGGTGCTGGCCCGGCCAAGGACCAGCAAGGACAGGGCCGACCGCAGCTATGCCCGCCGCGTGGTCGATGAGCTGCTGATCGGCTTGGCGTCGCGATAGGTTCACCGCGATAGGTTCACCGCGATAGTTCACGAGGAGCCACCGGACAGGTCACGGCATTTGACTGGAGCGACGATGCGGCTGACGAAGCTTGGCCATTCCTGCGTCCGCCTAGAAAAGGACGGTACGCGGCTGGTGATAGATCCTGGTGTCTGGAGCGGGTCTGACCCGCTCGCGGGTGCGGACGCCGTGCTGATCACGCACCGGCACTTCGACCACCTCGACGCGGACGTCGTCACGAATGCGCTGGAGCACAACCCTCAGCTGGAGCTATGGACGACCCCCGATGTCGCTGAGCAACTAGCCAGCTTCGGCGGGCGCGTCCACGCCATCGGGCACGGGGATGCGTTCACCGCCGCGGGCTTCGATGTGCACGTCTACGGGCACGAGCACGCCCGCATCCACCCGGAGGTGCCGACGGTGCCGAACGTAGGCTTCGCGATCGAAGGCAACGTCTTCCACCCCGGCGACGCCTTCACGATCCCCGACGAGCCGGTCAGCACGCTGCTCCTGCCGATCAGCGCACCCTGGCTGAAAGTGTCGGAGATGATCGACTACGCCAGGGCGGTAGGCCCGCAAGTCAGCTACGGCATTCACGACGAGCTACTGAACGCCAACGGACTCACGCTCGTCGAACGACTCGCGACCGGCCTGCTCGGCCAGGCTGGCGGCTACGTCCGCCTGGAACCCGGCGCGAGCGCCGAGCTCTAATCGCCGCCGGCCCCGAACCGGCCGACCGCCCGCGGGCCACCACTGGGCCCGGCCATCTCGAGGCCCCGGCCAGCTCGCGAGCCCGGGCCGGGCACTGAGCTGTCCCAAGGCAGATCTTGGAGCCTTTTCTGTAGCCAGACCATGATCGTGTTATTTTCCCGGAACATGGACCGGTAGTAATAACAAGATCTTGCTCCAAGGAGCAGGAAATTCTCCAAGATCCTACTTGCAATCGATTGCCAGTTCTTAGGCGGCGTAGAGACGGCGCGTTGGCGCCGTGAGAAGCGGGGCTAAGGGTGGTACGAGTTGTTAAGCGCGGCGCCTAGGGGTGGTTCCCAGGGGTTTTGGGGCAGGCAGGCTAGTTGGTTTGTTCTATTGATGAGCCGGTAATCTTTCCGTTTTGTACGGTGTAGTCACCCGAGTAATCTTTTTGCGAGCCGTCGGTCTGGTACGCGATAAAGCTCACCGAAACGACGTCACCGGAGACGCCAGTGACGGTGAGGGCGACGTCCTGGGTGCCAGCGAATCCGGCCTTATAGGTGGAATACGAGCTCAGGGCGTGCGCGGAAGTGTTTAGGGCCCAGGCCCGCGCGTATTGCTGGTTGTTCACCGCCGCGTAATACGCCTTGATCGTCGCAGCGGGCCCGAGCACGGTCGGCGTCGACGTCGCCGAGGTCGATGGGGTGCTCGTCGGGGTACTTGACGGGCTCTTGGACGGGGAGGCCGTGATTGCCTTGGTGTGGTGCGAGTTGGCTTGCGTACTGCTTGTCGTTCGCAGGTGGAGGATCGTTATGCCGACCCCGGCCAGGATGATCACGACCAGGATGCCGATCAGGATCGGCAGGGCCTTGCCGCGCTTCGGGGGCTGGGGCGAGTCCTGGGGGAATCCGTATCCGCTGGGCGAGCCTGGGGCGTAGGCGGTGCCGCCCGGACCGTATTGTTGCCCGCCGGCCCCGTAGCCAGCGGCGCCAGCACCAGGGCCGCTCGGGTTGGTCGCGTAGCCCGCGCCGTACCCTGAGGCACTTGGCGCGCCTGATCCACCCGCGCCGTAGCCTGATCCGCCGCCATAAGCGGGCCCGCCAGGCCCGCCGGCGCCGCCCGAGCCATAGCCGCCCGCGCCGTATCCTGACCCACCGGCCGCGCCATATCCGGACCCGCCGTAGCCGGCCCCGCCGGATCCAGCCTGACCATAGCCTGCGTCGGCGGCGCCGTAGCCAGGCCCGCTGGCCCCGCCCTGGTCGTAGCCAGAGCCCGCCGACCCGGCGCCAGGAGTCTGGCCCGACGGGGAGTAGCCACCGACTGCGGGCACTGGCCCAGTCGCGGCCAGGCCCGCCTGGTAGCCCGCAGCACCGGCTTGGTCGCCACTGCCGGCCTGGTCGCCCCCGGCCCCGGGCTGATAGCCCCCAGGCTGATACCCCCCGGGCTGATAGCCGCCAGGTCCGGGGGCCTGCCCGCCGTCAGGCAGTCTGCTTACCGTCACATCTGCTGCTGCATCGCCAAGCCCAGGTCCGCCGACCGCAGGGCCGCCGACCCCAGGCCCGCCGACCGCAGGGCCGCCGACCCCAGGCCCGCCGGCCCCAGGTCCGCCGGCCCCAGGTCCGGCACTCCCAGGTCCGGCACTCCCAGGTCCGGCAGTCCCAGGTCCGGCAGTCCCAGGTCCGGCACCCTCGCCGACTCCGGGACCGGCTGCCGCCGCACCGCCGGCGATGAGTCCGCCAACCGCGCCGAAGGCTAGCTCGGTCGCGGGGTGCACGGGCGGCGTCGGGCTGCCGGCCGTCCCCATGCCCGCCTGCGAACCCGCCGCTCCGGCCGACCCCGTTCCGGCCGCCCCCGCCCGGGCCGACGGGGCCGCACAGGCAGAGCGGAGGGCCTGCGCGAAATCGGTGCAACTCGCCTGCCGATCGTCAGGGGACTTGGCGAGTGCCTGGCCGAGCACGGCATCCACGGCGGCGGGCAACTCGGGCCGCCATTGCCGCACTGAGGGCGGCTCGGCCGAGACCTGTGCCCACATCACGGCTAGGTTCGCTTCGCGACGGAACGGTGGCTGGCCTGCGAGCATCTCGAACGTCGCGCAGCCGAGGGCGTACAGGTCGGTCCGGCCGTCGACGGTGCGGCCGCTGATCTGCTCAGGCGACATGTAATCAAGCGTCCCGAGGAACTGGCCGGTCCCGGTCAGGCTCGTTGACGAGAGCGACTGCTTCGACAGCCCGAAGTCGGACAGGTACACATAGTCGGTACCGCCGCTGTCCTGGGTCTGGGCCATCAGCATGTTGGCGGGCTTGACGTCTCTGTGCACCAGTCCGTGCTCGTGCGCGGCGTCCAGGGCCGACGCGACCTGGCTTACGATGCTGACTGTCCGGTCGGCGGGCAACTGGCCTTCCCTGTCGATCAGTGCGCGGACATCGAGCCCAGGGACGTAGCGCATCGCGATGAACAGCACGCCGTCGGTTTCGCCGGCCTCGAAGACCGGGATGACGTGCGGATGGTCGAGCGAAGCCCCGGCGCGCGACTCGAGGATGAACCGCTGCCTGAAGGTCTCGTTCCTGGCCAGTTCGGGGATCAAGACCTTGAGCGCGACCTGCCGGTCGAGGCGCACGTCGGTTGCCCGGTAGACCGTCGCCATGCCGCCGCGCCCGATCAGCCGATCGATCCGATAGCTGGCGATCTGCGCTCCGGCTGGAAAATCACCGATCGCCGGAGGTATCTCGCCGTTCACTGCGCGCCTCCGAAGCGTGTCCTTGGTCGGTGGCTCAGACCATCATGCTTGCGCGATCAGCGCCACCGGAATGTCAGAATATTGGTCGGTCGCGCTCGCGGCCAACTCCCGGCGGCCTGGCGACGCGGTTCGCACTGCGGATTTCCGGGATCACGAGATATCGAAGATCACGGAGGTCTGCCGGGATCACGGGCATCCTGCAGGGCGCCGGTGGCCCCCTGCAATCGTCCGTGATCACGCTCGCGTTCCTGATCACGGCAGTTTTCTGGCGTGATCACACGGTCAACTACCGCGATCAAGAAGTTTCCTTGATCACGGACGATTCGTGGGGAGAGTCGGGGGTGGAGGGGTCGGAGGGAGTCAGCCGGGTCGGGGGAGTCGGCCCGGGAGGGGTCGGGGGAGTCGGCCCCGGGAGGTGCCCGGCGGATCAGCCGGGGAAGGGCTCGTGCCAGCGGTTGGTGATCGGGAGCCGCCGGTCCCGGCCGAAGTTCTTCACCGTGATCTTCGGTCCCGGCGGGTACTGCCTGCGCTTGTACTCGGCCCGGTCGACCAGGCCGATCACGCGCTCGATCAGCACCGGATCGTGCCCGGCCGCGATCAGCTCGGCCGCGCCCATGTCCTTTTGGACGTAGTCGTCGAGGAGCGCGTCGAGCACCTCGTAGTCGGGCAGCGAGTCGCTGTCCAGTTGCCCAGGCCGGAGTTCGGCGCTCGGTGGCTTGGTGATCGAGTTCTCGGGTATGGGCGGCTCCGCGCCAGCCCGCTCGGCCTCGGCGTTGCGCCACCTGGCCAGCTCCCAGACGAGGGTCTTCAGCACGTCCTTGATCGGCGCGAAGCCGCCGGCCGAGTCGCCGTACAGGGTGGAGTACCCGGTCGCCAGCTCGCTCTTGTTGCCCGTGGTCAGCACCAGGTGGCCCTCGGCGTTGGACAGCGACATCGAGATCATGCCCCGTACCCGCGCTTGCAGGTTCTCCTCGGCCATCCCGGCCAGGTGCAGGTCGTCGTCGAAGGCCGCCACCACCGACGCGATCGGGATCGTCCTGGCTTGCAGGCCCTGCCGCTTGACCAGGTCCTCGGCGTCGCTGACCGAGTGGGGCGAGGAGTACTTGCTCGGCATCAGCACGACGTGGACCCGGTCAGGCCCGATCGCATCGGCGGCGATCGTCGCGGTCAGGGCCGAGTCGATGCCGCCGGACAGCGCGAGGATCACCGAGCTGAACCCGTTCTTGCGCACGTAGTCGCGCACCCCGAGCACCAGCGCGCCATAGACCTCGGCGACGTCGTCAAGGCGCGGCCACAGCGCCCGCACCTCGACCTCGCAGGCGGCACCGGACGGCACGCCCGCAAGCCCCGCCGGGGCGGCCGCCGCCGGCAGCGTCAGCCTGCGGATCGTCATCGTCGTGCCATCGCAGGCGTCCGCCGTGGTGTCGCCGTCGGCCAGCCCGAGGTTGGCAGGCGGCAGGTCGAGGTCGACCACGACGAGCGCCTCGGCGAACTGCGGGCCCCGCGCGACCACGGCCCCGGCCGCGTCGACCACGATCGAGTCGCCGTCGAACACCAGTTCGTCCTGGCCTCCGACCATGTTGACGTAGGCCAGCGCCGCCCCGGCCTCGGCGCCGCGCCGCAGGCACAGCTCGACCCGCTCGGTGCCCTTGCCGTGCTCGTACGGCGAGGCGTTGGGAACGACCAGGAGCCCCGCTCCGGCTTGCCTGGACACGGCGACCGGGCCGCCGTCCTGCCACAGGTCCTCGCACACCGCGACGGCCACGTCGACGAGCTCGCCCGAGTCGGCGGCGAGGCGGAACACGGGCAGCACGTCGCCCGGCACGAAGTACCTGAACTCGTCGAAGACGCCATAGTTCGGCAGATGGTGCTTAGCGGACTTCAGCGCCACCCGGCCGCCGTGCAGCACGGCGGCCGCGTCGAGCGGCGCCCCGGTCGGCAGGCCGACCCGAGGCCGCAGCCCGGACTTCTTGTCCAGGTAGCCGACCACGACGGCGATCTCACCGAGTCCGGCCCGCGCCAGCCGGGCCGCGGCGGCGTCGAGCGCGCTGATCGACGCCTCCACGAACGAGGACCGCAGCGCCAGGTCCTCGACCGGGTAGCCGGTGAGCATCATCTCGGGGAAGACGACCAGGCGCGCCCCGGCCCGCGCCGCTTTGGCCGTCCACTCGATCACGGCCTCGCAGTTGCCGTCCAGTTCGCCGACCGTGGAATTCACCTGGGCTAGCGCGATCCGCATGTTAGGCACCACAACAGCTTAGAACCGGCAGCCAAAGCTCGCGGGAGCCGATCGCCCGCAACGGCCCGGCCTCGCCGCGAGCACAGCCGGGCGGGCACAACGGCGGGTCGCGTTACCACGAGGAAACGTTGACCAGGCAGACTGGCCATGTGGACAGGCAGGAAGAATTCGTGCTCCATACGCTTGAGGAGCGCAACATCAAGTTCGTGCGGCTCTGGTTCACCGACGTGCTCGGGCAACTGAAGTCGGTGGCCGTGGCCCCGGCCGAGCTCGAAGGCGCCTTCGCCGAGGGCATCGGCTTCGACGGCTCGGCGGTCGAGGGCTTCTCCAGGGTCTACGAGGCCGACATGATCGCCAAGCCGGACCCCTCGACGTTCCAGCTCATGCCGCTGCCCGATGGCTCGGCCGGGGTCGGGCGGATGTTCTGCGACATCCTGCTGCCGGACGGCACGCCGTCCCACGCCGATCCCAGGTTCGTGCTGAAGCGCGCGCTGGCCAAGGCGAGCGCGCTCGGCTTCACCTTCTACACCCACCCCGAGATCGAGTTCTTCCTGCTCAAGGAGCGGCCCGAGCCTGGGTCCAAGCCTGCGCCCATCGATCAGGGCGGCTACTTCGACCACACGCCGCACAGCATCGCCCGCGACTTCCGCAAGTCGGCGATCGAGATGCTCGAGGCCATGGGCATCTCGGTCGAGTTCAGTCACCACGAGGGAGCGCCAGGTCAGCAAGAGATTGACCTGCGCTACGCCGACGCGCTCAGCACGGCCGACAACATCATGTCGTTCCGGCTGGCGATGAAGGAGGTCGCCCTGGACCAGGGCGTCTACGCGACCTTCATGCCGAAGCCGTTCACCGAGTACCCGGGCTCGGGCATGCACACCCACATGTCGCTGTTCGAGGGCGACCGCAACGTGTTCCACGACCCTGGCGGCGAGTTCCAGCTGTCCAAGGTCGGGCGGGCGTTCATCGCCGGGCTGCTCGCGCACGCCGCCGAGATCACCGCCGTCACGAACCAGTGGGTCAACTCCTACAAGCGACTGTGGGGCGGCACCGAGCGGATCGCCGGGGCCGGGGGCGAGGCTCCCGCCTACATCTGCTGGGGCCACAACAACCGGTCGGCCCTGATCCGGGTGCCCATGTACAAGCCGAAGAAGGGCAACGCGACCAGGATCGAGTTCCGCTCGATCGACTCCGCCTGCAACCCGTACCTCGCGTTCGCGGTCGTGCTCGCGGCCGGCCTTAAGGGCATCGAGGAGGACTACGAGCTCGCACCGGGCGCCGAGGACGACGTGTGGGCGCTGACCGGGGCCGAGCGCCGTGCGCTCGGGATCGCGCCGCTGCCGCAGAACCTGTCCGACGCCTGCCACGTGATGCAGTCGAGCGAGCTGGTCGCCGAGACGCTGGGCGAGCACGTGTTCGATTTCTTCCTGCGGAACAAGCAGGAGGAATGGCAGGAGTACCGGCGCCAGGTCACCGATTACGAGCTTGACCGGTACCTGACGGCTCTTTAGGGCAAAGTCCGGAGAATCCGAGCGGAACCTTCGCCGCCGCTGGGGCGTCCAAGCCTTCGACGACTGCCGTTGAATGGCTGCGTCGACGACGCCGAGGCGAGGTACGCATGAGCAAGGACCTGAACCACCCGCGCGGGATCGCGTCCGCGACCTACAGCGGGCTCGCGGTCGTCGGCCTCGCCGCGATCGCGCTGGTGTCGGCGGCCGGCGCGCAGGCCGCTCAGGCGAGCGGAGGACAGCCGAGCGCCGCCAGGCCCACGCAGGCCGCCCAGGGCGAGCAATCCGCGCCGCCGTCGGGAACCCGCGCCGAGTCCCGTCGGCTGGCCAGGCGGCTGCTGGCCAGGGTGGTGCTGCCTCCCGGCGCCCGCGTCTACCACGGCAAGCACGTTCCGGCCGCCTTGCGAGGGCCGGCCGAGGAGATCCAAGCAGGCCACAGCGTCGACGTGCACGAGGTCTTCGCCGAGAGCGAGTCGCTGAGCCGCGCGTTCGCCTTCCTGAACCACCACCATCCGGCCGGGATGCCCGCCACCGGTACCGGTGAGACGTACGAGCTCAAGCACGGGCGCAAGGTCGCGCTCGAGGAGGACGTGACCTATGTTCCCGACCACGTCGGCCGCGACTTCTTCGAGGTCCAGCTGGTGGTAGAGGTCGCGCCGACCGCTCACGGCCACTCGATGAGCCGGGCCGACGTCCAGGTCACCTGGTACCCGCCGCGCACCGCGGCCGAGCACCTGACCGCGCGGGACTTCCGCGCCGTCAGGATCCACGCCTGGATCATCGGCAAGCACGAGAGCCAGGTCGAGCGCACCTTCAGGCAGCAGGAGATCATCAGCAAGCTGGCCCGCGTGCTCAACTCCAGGCCGGCCGCGCCCGGCGGCTGGGTGAGCTGCCCGCTGATCACCGAGACCTATGAGCTCACCTTCGTGCCGGTCAACGGCCACGCCGAGGTCACCGTCGACGTCGCGGGCTGCTTCGAGTACGACGTCACCGTGGCCGGCCACATCGAGCCAGCCTTGGCCGACAACGGCAGCGTCGAGCACATCGCCCGCCACCTGCTGCGCCGCCACGCCCCGACCAACCCGGTCACCCCGCCCCCCGCCGGGTAAGGCGTCGCGCCGGCGGCCCTGGCTAGGGGGTGATCGCGGCCCAGACGGTCTTGCCGCGGTCGTGGCGGATGAAGCCCCAGTCGGCGGCGATCGCGCTGACGATGTGCAGTCCGCGCCCGCCGGGCGCGGCGTCGTCGGGCGGGACCAGGACGGGCTCGGCGGGGCTTGCGTCGGCGACCATGACTATGACCGCGTCGGCGTGGGCCTCGATGCGCAGCCCGACCAGGCTCGGGCCTGGCAGTGCCGAATGGGCGGCGATGGCGTTGGTGACCAGTTCGCTGATGACTAATTCGGCTACCGGCGACAGGTGACGCAGGCCCCAGCCGCCCAGCACGGACCGAGCGTGCCTTCGCGCCTGCGGCACTGCCAGCGGCAGCGCGCTGACGTGGAGCTCGGCTGCCCGGCTGAGGCAGGGGCCAGGGGAGTGGCAGGTCAGCCCCTCGGGGATTCCCCGCACTGGCTCAATAATCCGGTCATTACTAATCTGGTGCAACATTAATTAACTCCGGATAACAGTTGTCACGCGAATTATTTGCGGATCGTCTTTTAGATTTCTCGGGCGTCCATTCGGTTGGCCGCGCGGCCCGATCGTTATCTGCCAGTGACCTGAGGGGGACGGAACCAACCAGCGAGAAATCCCGTCCTATAGGGCATGACGCCCATTGCCGCTCGGTTCCTTGTCATTACTGGCGTCGCGGCGGGCCTCGTCGGCCTCGTTGGCTGCGGCGCCGCCGCCCAGCGACCTGGCGGGCCGGCCGCAGGGCCGAGCGTCGCCGCGGCCAGTCACCCGGTGAACCCGGCCGCCTGGGCCAAGACGCAAGCACGGACCCTGGCGAGGCGGATGCTCGCGGCCCAGTCGCTGCCGCCGAGTGCGCGGGCCATCGCGGCCGCCGGCGTGCACGCGCCGGTGCCGACGGCCGCGCAGACCATCGGCGCGCCTGGCCGCCTCGTCGACGTCAGCCGCCTGTACCTGGCTCGCGGCACTGAGCAGGCGGTCATCGGCTACCTCCGCGGCCACACGCCGGCCGGGGTGTCCAATGTCGGCTACGGCAGCGACGGCGCGCACGGCCTGACCACCAGGTTCGTCAGCTACTTCGAGAACTCGACCCCTGACGGGGTCGACAGCGCCATGCTGGTCGCCTCGATGCTCCCTGACCCGCGCGGCGGGACGCTCCTGCGGCTCGACGCCGAGGTGGTCTGGTGCCTGCCGCGAACGGCGGCCGAGCACATCGACCCGGCTAGCTACCGGGCCGTCGTGATCGCGGTGCATCCGTTCCCGCCGCGTCCGGCCGTCCGGGCGAAGACCTTCACCGCCCGCTCGGTGATCACGAGGCTGGCCCGGATGCTGAACGTGATGCACACGGTCGGGGGCACCATGTACTCGTGCCCGGTGTTCTCCGAAGGCTACCGGCTGGTGTTCGAGCCAAGATCACCATCAGCCAAAAGGTACGTCGCCACCGAAGTCGCCTGCGGATTCCTCAACGTCGCCGTGGGAACGGCGGCGCAACCCGAGTTGAGCGGCTCGGAGGGCCTCGCTCACCTGATCGGCCGGCTGGTGCCCGCCAGGACGCGCGCGTCCGGGCATAGCGTCATGCGAGTGGGCTAAGGACAAGCCCCGCCGATAGTGCTGACTGGCCGCCCCCGCCAGCGTCAGCTAGCGTCAGATCATGCCTGACTGGAACGAACTGCTCGAGCAGAACGCGGCCGCCTATGCGCGGGTGGCGATCGACAACATCGGCCGCGAGTTCCCCAATGGGTTCTACCACGCCATGTCAGGGCCCGACGATGTCCCCGGCCTGCCACGGGACGTCACCCCGGTGTTCTACGGCAGCTATGACTGGCACTCGTGCGTGGAGATGCACTGGCTGCTGGTTCGGTTGCTGCGCACGGCCCGCGAGTTCGTGCCCGCCGATGAGGTCGAGGCGACGCTGGACCGGCAGTTCGACCCAGGGGCGCTGGCGGCCGAGGCCGCCACGATCGTCGGTCCGCATAGCCGGGCGGGCCGTCCCTACGGCTGGGGCTGGGCGCTGATGCTGGTGCACGAGGTGTCCGGCCTCGTCGCGCAGGCGGCGGGCACCGACCTGGGCGCGGCGGCGGAACGCTGGCAGGCCGCGCTTGGCCCGCTCGCGGACGTGATCACCAATTGCTACACCGAATGGCTGCCCAAGGCCACCTACCCGGTCCGCTACGGCGTGCACCTGAACAGTGCCTTCGGCCTGTCGCGGGCGCTGCCGCACGCGCTGGACCGGTCGGCGGCCGGGGATGACCGGCTCGTGGTCGCGATCGACGCGGCCGCCAGGGCGTGGTTCGCCGGAGATCGCGACTACGCGGCTTCCTGGGAGCCTTCGGACGTGGACTTCCTTTCGCCGGCGCTGGTCGAGGCGGAACTGATGGCCGCGCTGCTGGGGCCCGAGCAGTTTCCTGACTGGCTCAGCGGCTTCCTGCCAGGAATCGGCGACCGCTCGCCCGCGAACCTATTTCGAGTCGCGATCGTATCGGATTCTTCGGACGGCCAGATCGCGCACCTGCACGGGCTGAACGCGAGCCGGGCCTGGTGCTGGCGCCGGATCGCGGCGAGCCTGCCGCCTGGGGATGACCGGGTCGAGATCGCGAACGCGGCCGCTGTCGAGCACGCCGAGGCCGCGCTGCCGCACGTGGTCGGCGATCACTACATGGTGGAGCACTGGCTCGCTGCCTACGCTGTCCTGCTACTGACCTGACCGGCGAGCCTGAACGGTAATGTGCGATGGTGACCATGCCGCGCGGAGCCACGCTGGCGGGGCGGCTGGCCGCGCTCGGGTTCGCTGATACCGTCGGCGCGGCCCGGCTGCTCACCGACGAATTGCGGCTCGACGTCATTGGCCAGGACGCGCCGCTGGTCGCGGCGATCGCGGCGGCCGCCGATCCTGACCTGGCGCTGGCGGGGCTGGCGCGGCTGGCGGGACCGGCCCCCGACGAGGAACTGCTCGGCCGGCTCAGGGCCGACGAGACCCTGCGGACCAGGCTGATCGCGGTGCTGGGGGTGAGCTCGGCGCTGGCCGAGCATTTGCGCCGCCATCGGGGTGACTGGCGGCTGCTCGGCCAGGTCGGCGGCCAGGCCGGCAACGAGAGCGGCGACCAGGCCGGCGGCGAGCTGGCGGCGGCGACGCCGGACGAGCTTCGCGTTGCTTACCGGCGGCGGTTGCTCGTGCTCGCGGCCGAGGACCTGACCGGGGCCGCGTCGCTCGACGACGTGGTCGCGGAGCTGGCTGACCTTGCCAGCGCGGCCCTGCGGGCCGCGCTGCGGATCGCGCGGGTCCAGCTGCCCCCTGACGCGGCCCCGTGCCGCCTGGCGATCATCGCGATGGGCAAGTGCGGCGCCCGTGAGCTGAACTACGCCAGTGACGTGGACGTGATCTTCGTGGCTTCGCCGCCCTGCGACGCCGATGAGGCGGGCGGCACCGACGAAGTCGCCGCGCTCAGGACCGCGACCCAGCTCGCCAGCGCCGTGATCAGGGTCTGCTCCGACGCCGGCGCCGAAGGCGCGTTGTTCCCGGTCGATGCCAACCTGCGTCCCGAGGGCCGGATCGGCCCGCTGGTGCGGACCGTCGCCAGCCACCTCGCCTACTACCAGCGGTGGGCCAAGACCTGGGAGTTCCAGGCGCTGCTCAAGGCGAGGCCAGTGGCCGGCGACCCCGAGCTCGGCCGCGACTACGTCGCGGCGCTGGCGCCGCTGGTCTGGCAGGCGGCCGGGCGCGAGGGTTTCGTCGCCGACGTGCAGGCGATGCGCCGCCGGGTCATCGATCAACTGCCCGCCAGGGACGCGGGCCGCGAGATCAAGCTCGGTCCTGGCGGGCTGCGCGACATCGAGTTCGCGGTGCAGCTGCTGCAGCTCGTGCACGGCCGGGCCGACGACCTGCTGCGCGAGCCTGCGACCCTGCCCGCGCTCGCCGCGCTCGCCGCCGGGGGCTACGTTGGCCGGCAGGACGCGGCCAGCCTGGCCGGCTCCTACCGGTTCCTGCGCGCCGTCGAGCACCTGCTCCAGCTGCGCCAGCTGCGCCGGACGCACTCCCTGCCGACCGACCAGGCCACGCTGCGTCAGCTCGGCCGCGCGCTGCGCCCGCTGCGCCACCTGGGCCCGCCGGAGGCGGCGCGCTCGGCCGATCCGGCCGCTGATCTGACCGGGCAGTGGCGGCAGCACGCGACGGTCGCTCGGCAGCTGCACGAGAAGCTGTTCTACCGGCCGTTGCTCGACGCGGTCGCCCGCCTGCCAGGCGATGTGATCAGGCTGACCTCGCAGGCTGCGAAGGACCGGCTCGAAGCGCTCGGCTACGTGGACCCGGCCGGCGCGCTGCGCCACATCGAGGCGCTGACCACGGGCGTGTCGAGGAAGGCGGCGATCCAGCGGGCGCTGTTGCCCGCGATGCTGGGCTGGTTCGCCGACGCGCCAAGGCCAGACGCCGGGCTGCTTGCGTTCCGCCAGGTCAGCGAGGCACTGGGCGCCTCACCTTGGTACCTGCGGCTGCTGCGGGATGACACCAACGTGGCCTGGCGGATGGCCAAGCTGCTCGCTTCAGGGCGGTACCCGACCGACCTGCTGCTGCGGGCACCTGGCGCGGTCGAGATGCTCGGCTCGGGGGAGCTGCTGATGCCAAGGCCGCCGGACAGCCTGCGGGCCGAGGCGGACGCCGTGCTGCGCCGGCACGACCTCGCCGACCCGGCCGACGCCGTCATCGCGCTGCTCGCGCTCCGGCGGGCCGAACTGCTCCGCACGGCCGCCGCCGACGTGCTCGGGCTCGCCGACCATGACCAGGTCAGCGGGGCGCTCACCACGATCACGGCGGTGACCATCGCCGGGGCGCTCGACCTCGCCCGGCTGGCCGTCGAGCGCTCGCTCGGCACCGAGCTGCCGGCCAGGATCTGCGTCGTCGCGATGGGCCGGTTCGGCGGCCGCGAGCTTGGCTACGGCAGCGACGCCGACGTGCTGTTCGTCTACGAGCCCCAGCCCGGCGCCGGCGAGGAGGCCGCGGCCAGGGCGGCGCACGCGGTCGCGGACGGGCTGCGTCAGCTACTGGGGCGCCCAGGGCCCGATCCCTGCCTCCGGGTTGACGCGGACCTGCGGCCAGAGGGCCGGCAGGGACCGCTCGTGCGCACCCTGCCGGCCTACCGCACGTATTACCGGCGGTGGGCGGCGCCCTGGGAGGTGCAGGCCCTGCTGCGAGCCGAGCCGGTCACCGGTGACGCTGACCTGCGCGAGGCCTTTGCCGCGCTGGCCGATGATGTCCGCTACCCGCCTGGGGGGATTCCGGACGCGGCCGTCAGGGAGATCAAGCGGATCAAGGCCAGGATGGAGGCGGAGCGGATGCCGCGCGGGGTCGAGCCTGCGCTGCACGTCAAGCTCGGCCCTGGCGGGCTTAGCGATGCCGAGTGGGTCGCTCAGCTTATCCAGTTGCGGCACGGCGGCGCGGTGCCGGCGCTGCGCACCACCCAGACGCTGGGAGCGCTGGCGGCAGCCACCCAGGCGGGGTTGCTGGCTGGCGACGACGAACTGGCGCTGAGCACGTCCTGGCTGCTCGCGTCCCGGATCAGGAACGCGGTCATGCTGGTCACCGGCCGCGCCTCCGACGTGCTGCCGACCGCTCAGCCCGACCTGGCGGCGACGGCCAGGCTGCTCGGCTACCGGCCGGACGCCTCGCACGACCTGGTCCAGGACTGGCGCCGGGCCGCGCGCCGGGCCAGGGCGGTCATGGAGCGGGTCTTCTACGGCTTACCGGCCGGCTCACCGCTGCGGTGACGGCGTCAGACCAGCTTGAGCACGTGCGCGGTGACGTCTTCCTCTTCAAGCTGGTCGAGGCGCCGCTTGATCTTGTTGAGCAGGGCGACCTCCTCTTCGGTAAGGGCAGCGAACACTTCCTGCTGCTCTTTGCTCAGCAGGTCAACTGGGTTTCCGGCGGCTCGCAGGGCAGCCAGCGCATCGAAGGCCATGGGACCACACCTCGTATCGACTCTCGGGGCCATCAGGATAGGTTCGGGCGCAGTGACTTGGTCAGCAGCGCAACGAGGCCAGCTTGCAGTCGGGACTTGAGCCCGAGCTTGGCCAGGATGGCGGTGACGTGGCGCTTGGCGGTGCGCTCGCTGACGTCGAGAGCGCGGGCAAGGGAACGGTTGTCGTAGCCGAGCCCGAGTAGTTCGAACACGGCCTGCTCGCGAGGTGACAGGCTGGCCGTGCGCATGAGCGCCTCAGCGATGTAGTCGGGAAGGGTGGCCCGGAGCATGATGTCCCCGACGGGCGGCTCGCCTTCGTCCAGCGGATTGCCGCAGAACGGGCAGTATTGGCGGTCATCAGCCTGATGCGCCGTCACCTCGGCCAGCATCGAAACATAGACCTCAGCCAAGGCCGCGAAACTGCGGTCGCAGGCAACGTGATGTGACATCAGGCGCGCCTCAGTCATAGTCGCGACGTCCTGTCCCTAAATGTCCTATAACGAGTAGACCGTCTTGTCAACTCCTGTCCGGCCGATCTCGGCCGGACAGGAACGTGACCAGGTCAAGCGCCGCCCGGCGAGGAGCGCCCGAGCCGGCCGTCACCTGGTCGTGCCGGTCTTTCAGCATGGCCGCGACGGCGGCGCTGACCGGGGCCGAGCCTGCCTTGGCCTCGATCCAGCTCCAGTCCCCGGTCACGTTCACCTCAAGGAAGACCGGCACGTCCCTGGCGATCAGGAAGTCGAACGCGCCGTAGTCGATGCCAAGCGCCGCCGCCAGCCCGCCAGCCGCCGCCGCGACCAGCGGGGGCGGCTCGACCTCGGCCACGCTAACCCGGTCGGGGTCGGTCCACGGCTGCGCCGGGTCCGACTTGATGACCGCGAAGGTAGCGACCAGGCCGCTGACGTAGTAGGCCCGGATCTCCGCCTCATGCTCGATGAACTCCTGCAGCACCACGGGCGGATAGCTGCCGCCGGCGCCGCTCATGATCGCATCCATGGTGGTGACCTCGGCGAAGACCCCGCTCAGCCGTCCCGGCCTGGCCTCGACGAAGTGCTGGTCAAGCGCCTTGATGACGACCTTTCCCGAGCCGAGCCTGGCGGCCGCGGCGGCGGGATCGGTGCTGACCACGGTCCTCGGCACGGCGATGCCATGGGCGCGGGCGACCTCAAGCTGAGTGAGCAGTCCTGGCACCCGCGGGTTGATCGCCGCGCCGCCGATCGCGTCGAGTTGCCCGGCCAGCGCGTGCCAGGACTGGGCGGCGAAGATCCGGCGCAGCGATCCCGGCCTCGATGGCATCGCCCTGGCCGTGAAGTGCCTGATCCAGGTCACGGTCGGGCGGATCAGGCGCCCGCGCACCAGCACCGTCCGGCTGGCCAGGTCGACGACGAGCCCGGCCGAGGCAGCGCTCTCGGCATCCAGGCGGGTGACGGGCACCCCGGCCGCCGTCAGCGACCGGGTGAGAAGGTCAAGCTCGCGGTCAGCCCGGCGGCTGAGCAGCAGCACGGCCTGGACGGGAGCCTCGTCGTCCGGCGGCTGCCCTGACCGCCTCGCCGGTGCTCTTTGGCGGGCTTTCCGCGCATCGAGCACGAACTGGTTGCTATTTAGCTGATGGGTAAAAGGTTCCTGGCTGCGCTCCGCGTCCCTGCCTGCCTGCAGGTCTGCGCCCGTCAGCGCGACACTCCCGATGAGTCAGACTCCTGCGCAAGCAGGTCATCGGCGGTGACCAGCAGCCTGCTCACGGTCGAAGCGACCGGCTCGCCGGCGTAGGGGAGCCGGTCAGCGACCCGCCGCAGGACGTCCAGGTCGGTCTCCCCGCCGGTCCGCGGCACCGGCAGGCCGGCCCGCTGGCGCAGCCTGATCAGCAGCTCGAGGCCGAGCGCGACCTCGGTCGCCAGCATCCCGATCAGGTCGACGTCGGACAGGTCGCCGCGTGGCCTGGTGCCGCGGTCGAGCACCTCCAGTACCCCGATGCACTCGCCGCGCCGCAGCAGCGGCGCGGCCATGATGCTGCTTGGCACGTAGCCGGTCGACTCGGCGGCGTCCCTGGCGAATTGCGGGCTGGCGCTGACGTCGTCGACCAGCATGGCCTCTCCCGACATCACGACCCAGCCGGCCAGCCCGGTGCCGCTCGGGAACCTGGTGCCGACCAGGTGGTCCTCGCCCTCGCCGGCGACCGCCTCGAAGACGAGGTCGCCGGTGTCAGGGTCGAGCAGGAACACCGACGCGGCCGCCGCGCCGAAGACGATCCGCGCGACCTCGACGACCGACTGCAGCAGGCTGCGCTCGGTGATCTCGGCCGAACTCCACTTGGACGGGTCAGGTACTGGCATCGTCGCCTCCCCGGTGCCGGTAGACATTGCCGGCGGCCTGATACAGGACGGACTTGAGCTGAAACGGCGTCAAGTCTGGGTGCTTGCCGAGAATGCGCGCGCAGATGCCGGCGATATGGGGAGTAGCGAAGCTGTTCCCCGTGCTGCGGATCCGCTTGCCGCCCGGCCAGGCGACCTCGACGCGCATGCCGTGGGCGTAGAAGTCCACCGGTGGCGCCGGGTTGTAGTAGTAGACCTCGGGATCCGGCTCGTCGTGGCTGGCGACCGAGATCACCGAGGCGAACGGCCAGGGGAAGCTGAGCACCGGCATGTTGTGCGCCGAGGCGACGAGCACGCAGCGACGGAAGTACGCCCGGTCAGCCAGTTCGTGCAAGGTCAGCAAGAACTGGGGCCTGCCGGTTGACAGGCTCATGTTAATGACGTCGTAGCCCTCGTCGATAGCCCAGCGTAGCCCCGCGATCAGGCCGGCGCCGGTGCCGTGCTTCCCGTTGGTCAGCACCCTGACCGACGTCAGCCTGGCACCAGGCGCGATCGAGCTGATGATCCCGGCGCAGGCCGTGCCGTGGCCAGCCGTGTCGGTCGGGTCGCAGTCAGCCACGGTGAACTCGCCGTGATCGTCGACGACCAGGCCGACGGACCGCTCCAGCTTGCTGATCATGGGGTGCGATCCGTCGACGCCGCTGTCCAGCACGGCGACGCGCGCTCCCGAGCCATCGGAGCCGCCCCAGGCCCACTCAGGGGTCACGTCGGCGAGCCAGCTCATGGCGAAGTCCTCCTCGCGCAGGCTCGTGGTCGGCGCTCCCCAGGCCGGGATGCCGGGGAAGTGATGGCGGGGCGGGCGGCGCCAGGGCGGGATGGACTCGCCGGTCCCGCTCGCACCGCTCGGGCCGCCCTGTTCCTGCGTCATCTGACGCTCCGCCTGGGCACGGCTAGCGGCCCGCGTCCGCGATCAGCTTCTGCGACCGCTCGGCGAGCCTGCTCGCTCCCTTGGCCAGGTACCGGTGCAGTGCGGTCGCCGCTGCCTGCGCGGCGGTCGATTGCCGGTCGGCTGCCAGTGCCACGATAGCCAGGTCCGTGTAGCAGTCACCTTGCAGGCACAGGTCGTCGGTCTCGTCACTGCGAGCGGTGGCGGTCTGGCTGAAGTCCATCGCCAGGCCGAGTTCGCCCATCGCGGCGGCGATCCGGCCGCGCAGCGCGTGCACGACGACCTCGGTCCGCAGGTCGATCGGGTCGGCACCGCTGGCACCGCCAGCACCGCCAGCACCGCTGGCGCCGTCGGCGAGACGGCGGGCGGCCAGGTCGGCGGCGGCCAGGTCGCCTTGCTCGAAGAGCTCGCGGGCCGCGTAGGCATCGAAGGCCAGGGCGTCCCTGGGCCTGCCCAGCTGCAGCAGCAGGGCCTGGCCACGGCGGTAGCTCGCCTGGGCCCGCTGATGGTCGCCAGCGAGCGCGTCGACTAGCCCGCTGACCTCGGTGATCACCACTTCGGCGAGGTCGAGGTGCAGGTCGTCGGTGTACTCCATGGCGGCGGCGAGCGCGGACTTGGCGATGCTCAGGTCGCCAGCGACCGCGGCCAGCCTGGCCGTGGTAAGTAAGACGGGCACGAGCAGCACTCGGTTCGTGGCGAACCGCTCGGACATCTCCGCGCACAGCTTGAGGCTCTCCCGCACCGGCGTCGGGCCCCACTGCGCGAGCTCGCAGATGGCGCAGAGCAGCCGATCGGTCTCGTAGCTGTCCTGCAGCGACCTGGCCAGCTCAAGCGCGAGCCGGAACTGCGTCTCCGCGTTCGCGAAGGCCTCGGCGGCGATATGCAGGTACGCGCGCAGCTGATGGAGCCGGCACCACGCCCGGTCCCCGGCGCCGCCCTCGCCTTGTCCGGTGTCGGTGAGCGCTTGCGCCAGCTCGTCGGCCCTGGCGGTGACCTCGTCGGCGCTGGCGAGGCCAAGGGTCAGCTCGACGATGCAGCGCTGGATCTCGCCAACGACCTCGTGCCGGTCCTCGGCCTGCCCTGGGGGCGTGGACAGCGCGGCCAGCGCCGCTGGCGCGTCGGACAGGCCGAGCCAGCAATCGGAGATGTAGAGCATGAGCGGAACCTGCCGCTCGTCGTCCGGCGGCACGAGCGCGCGGGCCCGCCCGAGCAACGTCGCGGCACCGGGGAAGTCCCTGCGCCGCAGCGCCTTGGTGCCCTCCCCGATAAGGATCTCAGCGGCCTGCGGTGCGAGAGCGGGCAGTTGGCCGTCACCTGGTCGCAGCTCGCGCTGCAGCAGCCTGGCCGCCTCGACGTGATAAGCCAGCGCCGACTGGTCCTCGCTCAGCGAGCCGTTGCGGTTCTGCGCCACCAGGTCCGCCATCTGGCCGGCCAGCAGCAGGTGCCACCGCTCCCTGGTCGACTTGGGCGACAGGCCGTACGCCCGCTCCCACACGAGGGCCTGAGCGAACCGGAAGCCGCCGCCGCCGATCCGGCTGATGATCCTGCGCTTGACTAGGCGATCGACGATCTCGGCGGCCCCGGCGAGATCGTCGTCGGCGGCGAGCAGCGCGCTCAGCACCGGCCAGGAGAAGTCCCGGCCGATCGCGGAGGCGACCTCGAGCAGGTGGCGCTCGTCGTGCGGCAGCTGGTCGAGCCTGGCGGTCAGCAAGGCGGTGATCGTGGGCGGAAGCTTGGCCGCCGGCGTCTCGGTGTAGACGTCGAGCATCAGCTCAGCGAACAGCGGGTTGCCTTCGCATTCGGCCGCGACCCGCTCGCACAGCGCCTCGGCCTGGTGGGCGCTGACCTCCTCGCGGATCCCGATCGCGGCGACCAGTTCCGCGCTCTCAGTCCGGCTGAGCGGGCTGACCTCGAGCGCCATCGCGCAGGGCTTGCCGCCGCCCCAGGTCGGCCTGATGTCGAGCAGCTCCATCCGCGAGACGCACAGCAGCAGCACGGGAACGTCGGTCAGCCAGCTCACGACGTCGTCGATCATGTCGAGCAAGGTCGACTCGGCCCAGTGCAGGTCCTCCCAGACCATGATCACCGGCCCCTTCTTGCCGAGCTGGCCGAGCAGGTACCTGACCGCCCACGAGATCTCCTCGATGCCCGCGGCCTCAGCCGGGGCGCCCGCGCCGTCGCCGACAACGCCGGCGAGGCTCACAGCGGCGCGCTGGGCCTCGCCGCCCTCCGCTTGCATGCTCGCTGCTAGCTGCTCCCAGCCGTTCGCGCTCAGCATCTCGGCCAGCGGCTTGTAGGTGATGCCGCGGCCGTAAGGAGAGCAGCGGCCGGACAGCACGCAAACCTCAGCGGGGCGCAGCGTGCTGACGAAGTCACGGACCAGCCGCGACTTGCCGATGCCGGGGGCGCCGAGCACCGTGACCAGGCAGAGCTGATTGCGCTTGGTCACGCGCCGGAACGCGGAAGCGAGCTCGGCCAGGTCGTCGTCCCGGCCGATCAGCGGGGCGGCGGCCGGATTGGCGGCGGGCTGGAGTGGCAGTTCACGCTCGGCCACCCGCCAGGCCGGCACCGGCTGGGCCTTGCCCTTGAGCTGCAGCGGGGCAACCGGCTCGAGGGCGACCGATGCCCTGACCATGCTGGCGGTGGTCGCGTCCACCAGGATCTGGCCGGCCTCGGCGGCGGTCTGCAGCCGGGCGGCGGTGTTCGCCGGGTCACCGAGCACGCGGAAGCTTCCGTCCGGCATGGTGATGGCGATCACCTCGCCGGAGCAGACGCCGCACCTGACCTCGAGCGTCACCTTGTGGGTCGCGAGCACGCCCGCGCTCAGCTCGCTGACCTGGGCGACCGCCTGCCTCGCGGCGCGCACGGCCCGCAGCGCGTCGTCCTCGTGGCTGACCGGGGCGCCGAAGACGGCCATGACCGCGTCCCCGATGAACTTCTCCACCGCTCCGCCGTGGTCGAGGATCGACGAGGAGGCGACGGTGAAGTACCTGTCCATGATCTGCCGCAACGGCTCGGGGTCAAGCGACTCGGCCAGCGCGGTCGACCCGACCAGGTCCATGAACAAGATCGCGACGTTCTTCCTCGCCTCGCGGGCAGCGGCAGGCGCCCCGACTGGCGATCCGCACATGGGGCAGAACCTGACGTTGTCGCCGAGCGGAGCGTGGCAGGTCGCGCACGTCATGGGCGCAAGCCCCAATGATCCACCGAGCAAGCCTCCCAAGGCCCGAACCCATCCCGGCGCAACATCGCGGTCGGCCGCGACCGCGCGCAGCGGCTCTCACCTGGCGACAGTGTCACGCGAAGTGCCCGGTTCGTCTATGCGACCTTAGGGCCAATACCGGACAGAAGTTCACGGAATTTGCGGTGCTCTGGCGTCGGCTGGTTGGGTGGCTTGTCGTGGACGATCTCGTATCCGTCGCCTCAGCGGCGCTCGGAGTCGCGCTTTCCGATCCGGTGAGCCTGGCGGGCAGCGACCGTTCGGCGGTACTGCGCTGCCGGTCGGCGGTGGGTGGCACGGTCGTGATCAAGTCCTATCCCGGCACCGATGAGGGGGCGGAGGGGTTTACCGCCGAGGCGGCCGGCCTGGAGTTCACGACGGGCGTCGGCGTGGGACCCGACCTGCTCGCCGCTGACCCCCAGCGGCGGCTCATCGTGATGACCGATCTCGGCGATGCCCCAAGCCTAGCCGACTCATTGCTGGCATCGTCGCCATCAGCCGCCAAAACCGCGCTGCTCGACTGGGCTTGCGCCTGCGGGGAACTGGCGGTGCGGACGGCGGGCGGCGGCCAGGCTTTCGCCGCGGCGCTCGCGCGGTTCCAGGCCGGGGCCAAGGTCGATCGCCCGTCGGCGCACTGGCTCGAGCGGCGGATCTGGCTGGTTCCTGACCTGCTGGCCAGGCTGTCGTTCACCGGGCCGGACGGGCTGGCGCCGGACAGGCTGGCACCGGAGCTGGCGGAGGTCGCGGCGCTGCTTGCGCCTGGGCCATACGAGGTGTTCTCGCCTGGCGACATCTGCCCCGATAACAATCTGATGACCGAGCGGGGGGTTCGGTTCATCGACTTCGAGAGCGCCGAGTTTCACAGCGTGTTCCTCGACGCCGCCTACCTGCGGATGCCGTTCAGCTCGTGCTGGTGCGTCTTCGCCCTGCCTGGCGAGCTCGCGGCAGCGGCCGAGGGCCGGTACCGGGACCTCGTCGGCGGGGTCTATCCCGACCTCGCCGACGACGAGGTGTGGCAGCGCGGGCTGCGCCTGGCCATGACGGCGTGGACCCTGCACGCGCTGACGTACCTGCTTGAGCCGTCGATCGTCGCTGACGGCTCAATGAACCCGCGGGCGACGGAGGCTCCGACCGCGCGGCAGTTGCTGCGCTATCGCTGGGCCAGGCTGGGTGCTGAGCTGGACGCGGCGGGCGACCTGCCGGCCGTCTCGGCGCTGATGAGGCAGTTGCTCACCAGCACCGAGACCTGGCCGGCCGGCTCGCTGCCGCTCTACCCGGCCTTCCGGGTTGGGCTGGAGCAGCGAGAGGGCGGGGCGGGCGGCTAGAAGGCGCCGATCCCGTCCGGGGTTCCTATCCCGGTAGGCCCGTCGTAGCCCTTCTTGGCCACGCACAGGTAGTCGTTACCGCAGGCCTGCTTCGACGGGTAGAACCAGGAGTTCGTGCCCCTGGTCACGTCGAACAGGGAGCCCCTGTGGCTGTAGGCGTAGCCGAGCGGGATCTTCGACGCGTTGCCGGCGAGCCCGTAGATCCCGGCCAGCAGCGGCGAGGAGACGCTGGTGCCTTCCACGGTCACCCAGCCGCCGTAGTTGGGGTTGTAGATCGGGATGTTGGTCGCGACCGCCGAGATGTCGGCGACGGTGCGGCCCGGGCAGTTCGGGTCGTGCTGCCAGGCTGGCTTGGCCACGTAGGCCGAGCAGCCGCTGCTGCCCGCCCCGTTGAACGGGTCGAACCAGGTCGTCTCCCACCAGCCCCGCTTGTTGTGGGCCCGGGCCAGAGTCGTACCTCCGGCCGCGGTCACCGTCTGCAGGTCGGCGGGGAAGTTCGCCGCGCTGTAGCCGAGGTCGCCGGCGGACACGACGATCGTGTGCCCTGGGTGGTCGTAGGACTTGGCGTAGGCGAGCGCGTAGCCGTTCTCGCGGCCGCCGTAGCTGTTGCTGATGACCTCGGCGCCCATCGCGGCCGCCGTGTCGTCGGTGCGGGCGAGGTCCTTATAGCTCGGTGACTTGCCCTCGACCACGATGATCTTGCAGTACGGGCAGGCGGTCGAGACCATCGACACGTCGAGCGTGACCTCAAGGTCCCAGCCTGACCCGGTGCCATTGCCCGGAAGTCGCTTGGGGCTGGCGTTGCCGTACTGGTTGACCACGCGGAAGCAGCCGCTGGCCACGGTGCAGGGCGGCAGCCCGAAGTAGTGCCGGTACTTGGCCAGGTAGCTAGCCAGGTGCGGGGTGTTGTAGGCGATCGAGATGGCGACCGTCTGGTGCGAGTGGCGGCCGACGGGGAGCCGGTAGGCCTGCTCGATCTCCCTGGGGGTAAGGCCAACGGGCTTCGAGGCCCGCCCCGGGATGCCTTCCCTGATCGCCCGGTTGACGCTGGTCTGCGGCCGGAACAGGGCGAAGCAGCGGAAGTAGCCGACCGGGGCGTTCGGGCAGGCCGAGCGGAACCTGGCTGAGGCCGGGACGGGCCGCGCGCCAGTGCTGGTGCCAGCGGCCAGCACGGGCGCGCTCAGCCCGGTGCCAGCGAGCGCGAGCCCGATGGCCAGGGCCGACGCCGATAGCAGCAGCCGGCGCGACGGCCGGCGGCCGAAAGTGACGTGGCTCGCGCCGGGAACGGCACGGCGAAATCTGGAGATCTTCATCTATCGCTTCCTTATCCGCTCACGCAGCTGGACCGACGGCGTAAGCGTCGGTGATCGTCTCGGAGATGGATCCGCCGGCTGCGTCAGCGGCCGTGAACCGCAGGGTGACATTGACGCCCGCGGGGGGAGTGAAGGAGACCCGGTATTGGCCGGCGCCGGTCCTGGTCACCGTGGCAGGCTCCCAGAACAAGCCGCCATCCCAGGACACCTGGGCCTTCGCCGACGTGATGGCTGAGGACTGCGACAGCTGGATGTGGCCGACGCTGACCGCGATGGCCTGCGGCCCGGCCGGCGCGACTCCGTTCAGCCCGAGCCCGCTGACCACGTAGTTCAGCGTGAGCATGGGCGGGACCGAGCAGTGCTGGGTCGGGTTGAACTCGAGGTTGGCGCAATCCCACGAGGCTGGCACGACCGCGTGCGGCGCGGCCGCTGTGTGCATGGTCCAGACCGTGTCGGTGCTGGGTGACAGGGTGGACAGCGGGCTCGGCTGCTGGGTCGTGTTCAGGCTGAACTTGACGACCGATGGCTGCGCGCTGAGCTTGGCCCGTGCGTAGCCATTCCAGCCGCCGCTCGCGACCTTCTTGCCGTTCTGCTGGATCTGGTAGCCGCCGGTGTAGAAGGCCTCGCCGAAGTGGCCGAACTGGATGTCGTTGTCGGAGAACGGGTTCGGGACGAACCAGATCTCGTTGCCGGTGCGGAACGCGGAGGGAAGCTGCGCGAAGTCGTCGGCCAGGCTTCCGTGCATCAGCTGGACGTCAGGCTGCGGGTGCAAGGGGTACTCGTTCCAGTCCTCGGTCAGGTTCTGGCCGGCGAGCAGGACGTGCGGCGTGTCCGACTGCCCGGCGCCGTTCTCGGTGCCGAACTGGCTCTCCCAGAAGTAGCTCTTCCCGCCGGAGAAGTACTGCACCTCGGTGCCTGGCACCTTGATCCCGGCGGCGAAGGCGGCCGAGTTCTGGTAGATGCTGCCGCCGATGGACAGCAGGAAGCCCTGGGTGGCCCCGCCGCCCGACCACATGAGCTCGTGCACGGTCGCCAGGCTGGCGGGGGTGGCCACGAAGTGCTGGGCGGGGACGATGCCTTGCGGCCCGGTGAAGGTCAGGTTGTAGGCGTAGGGCGGGCTCTTGCTCGGCGAGAGCAGCTCGCCGCCGGTGATCGACTGCAGCGAGCCGACCGTGGGCTTGGTCTTGGTCGGGCTGATCCACAGCGGCCCGAAGAACTGGATCGCGCCCGAGCCGGCCAGCTCATGGTTCCCGCTGGTCCGCAGGATCGTCCAGTTCGACGTGTCCAGGGTCGCTGGCCTCGGGGTCTTGATCGTCACCAGGCTGTTAGCGGAGGTGGCCGATATGTGCACCCGGCTGTCGGCGCCGGACACGGTGAACTGCGGCAGCAGCACCATGCGCTCGGAGACCGTGTTCTTCAGCAGGCCGAAGAAGCCCGCGAGCGCCCAGTAGTGGCCGGCCGGGACGCTGTACTTCGCCGAGCCGTGGTAGAAGACGTTGAATACCTCGTTCGGGTCACCGAACTTGCCAGGGTTGTCGGCGTTGATGAGCAGTACCTCGTCGCCGCTGTCCGGCTTGCCAAACTCGTTGCTGGCGGTGACGGTCAGCGTGTGCATCGGGAACTGCGGTCGCACGGGCGTGGTCACCGTCGTGCCCGCTAGGCCGATGTTCACGCCGGCGAACAGGCCGGCGGCGCCGTATCCGCCGCTGGCGTGACCGGCGGCGAACTGCCGGGCCAGGGCGGCTCCGAACAGCTTGGCCGAGGCCGCGGTCAGGTAGCCGGCCGCGATCCCGCCGCTGGCCCTGGTGATCGTGATGCCAGGGATCGCCGGGGTGGCTCCTTCGTAGCTGATGCTGACGGGCAGCCTGCCGCCTGACTCCAGTCGCTGCAGCGCCTGCAGGTCGAACAGGCTGGGGTCGAGCCCTCGGCCAAGGTACGGGATGGCCTCGGCCGGGATGTAGTAGGTCGCCTGACCGAGGCGGAGGGTCCAGATCGGATCGCTGTCGTGAGCGGCGAACGCGGCGGCCGTGCCGCCAGCCCGAGTCGTCGTCAGGGTGAAGCGGTCGCCGTTGATCAGCAGCAGGGGCGTGGCGGCTGACCGCAGGACGCGGCTCGCGAGCGACGCGGTGGCGAGCCGTGCTGGTACCTGCGCCGAGGCGCCAGTGGCCAGCGCCGGCAGGAAGGCTGCCGCCGCCGCGGCGGCAGCCGTGATCGCGATCGCAGAGCGGCCTGGACGAGGCCGTTGCCTGGGCATCTGACGAAGCACACATTCTCCTTGCGACCCGGCCGGCCTGAGCGCAGCCTGAACACGCGGCCCCGGACTCGAGTGCGTCAGTCGCAGATGGCGGAATCCTGCGGGCTAGCGTCTTCGGCCATGCCGCCTTGTCATTGATTGAGACGCTATCGCAGGATCTATCGTTGCAAGCAGGTACCTGCTTTTTCCGACATCTGCCCTCAGGTGCCCGCGACCTGGGATTACTGCCGCGACATTGACTCCGCGGCCAGGGCCGCGGCGGCCTGGCCGGTCTCGGGCGAGACGACCTGGATGTCGACCCGGTGCAGCGTGCCCGCAAAGGTGAATGGGCTCTCGTAGCGCTTGCTCACCGCTGAGCCGTGGTCGAATCCGACGCTTGGGCCGATGCTGGACAATATGAGCATCACGCGCGGAATATCGATCCGGCCGCATTCGGCGCCGTTGATGACCAGCGTGACGTGACCACTGCTGTCAGGATCCCGCCGGAACCGCAATCCCACGACGGACTCGCCTTCCGGCACGTCAGAGTCGGACTCGGCGACATAGTGCTCGCTAAAGCTGTTGTAGTCGAATACCAGCCGGTCATCCTGCACGAAAAGGCTAAGGCCGGAATTGCGGTTGCCGACGGCATAGAGCACGCCGCCCTCCCCGGCGGCCCGGTCGATCGTGGCGTCCAGGTCCCAGCTGCGGGCCGCGATCCTGGCGCCGACCTGGGCTGGCATCGGCGACATCGGCGGGTAGTAGGTGTAGTGCCTGCTGGCCGGGTGCGGTGAGTAATAGGTGCGACCGCTCGCCTGGGCTCCGGCGCTGGCCCCGGCTCCGGCCAGGCCGGCGAGGCCCTTGCCGGCCTGGGTGGCGATCGCGAGGTCGCGCCCGCCGAAGAGCTCGATGCTGCGGTCGTCGAGCGGCAGGACGCCGTGCTCGCGGGCCTGCTGCCACCAGAGCTCGACTAGCTCGGCGAGCCGCTCGGGCTGCTCGGCGGCCAGGTCGACGCACTCGGACCGGTCGTCGGCGACGTGGTAAAGCTCCCAGGCGTCGTCCTCGAAGGGCACGCCAGGAGTGTGCCTGGTCACCGCCTTCCAGCCATCGCGGTAGATCCCGCGATGCCCCATCATCTCGAAGTACTGGACGTGCTTGCGGGACGGCGCGGCGCCGTCGGTCAGGGTGTACGCCAAGGAGACCCCGGTGATCGGCATCTGCTGGTAGCCGCGGTACACCGAGGGCGGGGTGATGCCGAGCAGGTCATAGACGGTCGGAGCGATGTCGTTGACGTGGTGGAACTGGTGCCGCAGGCCACCGCGATCGGTCCCGCGCAGGTGCGCGGGCCAGTGCACGATCAGCGGCACGTGCACGCCGCCCTCGTGCGTGTTCTGCTTGTACCACTTGAAGGGCGTGTTCCCTGCTTGCGCCCAGCCCCACGGGTAATTCGTGTGGCTGTCGGGCCCGCCGATGTCGTCGAGCCTGGCGACCATCTCGTCAGGAGACTCGGCGATGAAGTTGAAGTACTTCCACTCATGCATGACGCCGGTCGGGCCGCCCTCCTGACTGGCGCCGTTATCGGACAGCAGGAGGATGACGGTGTTGTCCAGCCGGCCGAGCCTGGTCAGCGCGGCGACCAGTCGGCCGATCTGCTCGTCGGTGTGATCGAGGAAGGCCGCGAAGGCCTCTTGCAGCCTGGCCGCGAAAAGCTGGTGGTTCTCCGGTAGCTCGGACCAGCTCTGGACACCGGGATTACGTGGCGCCATTTGCGTATCGGGGGTTATCACCCCCAGAGCCTGCTGCCGGGCGAACCATTCCGCCCTGGCCGCGTCCCAGCCGTCGTCAAAGGCGCCCCGGTACTTGTCAAGGAACCGCTGCGGTGCCTGATGGGGCGCGTGCGTGGCCCCGGTGGCCAGGTACAGGAAGAACGGCCGGTCGGGCCTGATCGACACCGAGTCGTGGACGAACGCTATGGCGTGGTCGACGAGATCCTCGGTCAGGTGGTAATCGGGCCTGGCGGGCGCGTCGACGCGATGGTTGTCGTAGACCAGCTCGGGATGGAACTGGTCGGTCTCGCCGTCGAGGAAGCCGTAGAAGCGGTCGAAGCCCCGCTGGATCGGCCACTGGTCGTAGGGCCCGGCGGCCGAGGCGTCCTCCATCTGCACGAGATGCCACTTGCCGACCGCGAACGTGGCGTATCCCTCGTCGCGTAGCACCTCGGCCATGGTCGCCGCGTGTTTTGAGACATGGCCGCGCATGTTCGGGTAGCCGGTGTTGAAGTTGGCGAGCGAGCGCATGCCGACCTCGTGGTGATTCCGGCCGGTCAGCAGCGCGGCCCTGGTCGGCGAGCAGAGCGGGGTGACGTGGAAGTTGGTGTAGCGCAGCCCGTTCGCCGCCAGCTGGTCGATGTTCGGCGTGCTGATGGTGGAGCCGTAGCAGCCGAACTGGGCGAACCCGGTGTCGTCGAGCAGGATCACTACGACGTTCGGCGCGTCAGTGCCTGGATGCGGCCGCGCGGGCCACGCCGGCACCGAGTCAGCGACGGTGGTGCCGATTTCACCATCGAACTCACCAAACTCGGTCATGACGTGCCCCCGCCACCTTCCGCATCAGACCTGGGAAGACACTGACATTACTACTGTTAACATCCTGGCACCTCAGTGCCTTACTTGACGACCGACTGCCGGCGAACCGGACGTCTTTCTCGATACCCGGCGAGCAAGAGTTCACGGGTGGCGGCCGGGAGCGGCTTGACCGCCTCGCGCACGGTGACGCCGGACGCCCGGTGCACCCTCGGCGCGAGCCAGTCAGCGACCAGTTCCGGGCGCTTCTTCGCGGTCTCCCTCAGCACCCAGCCGATCGCCTTGCGGATGAAGAATTCCTTCTCCTCCAGCATCGCGTCCGCGTACCTGGCGAATCGGTCGAAGTCACCGCCGCCCCGGCGCAGCGGCCGCAGCGGCGCGAGCAACGCCGACCGGCGAAGCCAGCAGTCCTGGTCTTGTGACCAGCGATCCAGGACCGGCCCGATGTCGGCGGGGTAGCGCTCGGCGAGATCGCCGGCCACGTTCGGGGCCAGCCCGTCGACCAGGGCCCAGGTGCCGGAGTTCCGCAGCAAGTGCTCGATGAGGCCGATGTCGGCCGGCTCAAGCAGCCTGGCGTTGTTCTCGAGCAGGATCTCAGCGGCCAGCCTGGACTCGTACAGCGAGCTCTCCCAGAGCGCCGCGGCTACGGCGGTGAGCCGGTCGCGGTCCAGGCCGGCTCCGCCGCCGCTCTGCTCGCGGGTCCAGTCCTTGACCGCAGCCCTGGTCCTGGGCACCGTGACCCCGGCGAACTCTAGGTCGATCTTCAGGTACGCCTTGTCGCTGAAGGCCCGCTCCGCCTCGCCGAGTTCGCGCAGCCGCCGCTCAATCTGCCCGGCGTCGGCCTGCCCCGGCCGATATCCGTCGCGACCGTCGCTGCCCCGGTCGTCCCCGCCTGAGATCACGACCGCACCCTACGCCAGCCCCTTCCCGAAACAGCGGGGGCACTTTACTGTCGTGTGAGCCACAGCAAAGTGCCCCCGCGTCCGGCGCGGGCGGGGTGGAGCGCGGCGGGAGCGATGGTTGACGGGAGTCGGGGTGCCGGCGGGGTGGGTAGCAGCATACTTGTCGGGTAACGCTGACCCGAGGGAGCTTGTCGGGTAACGCTGATCCAGGGGAGCGGAGAGGAGCGGCTCATGGCCAAGGACGACGCCTACGTGATCGTTGGGGCGAGCCTCGCCGGCGCGCACGCGGCGCAGACGCTGCGGGACGAGGGCTTCGACGGCCAGGTCATCTTGATCGGCGACGAGAAGGACCTGCCGTATGAGCGGCCGCCGCTGTCCAAGGACTACCTGATGGGAAAGTCGGGCCGGGAGAAGTTGCTGGCCGAGCCCGCCGACTGGTACGGCGAGCATGACGTCGAGCTGCGGCTAGGCGAGACGGTCACCGGGATCGACCGAGGCTCGCAGGACGTCATCTTGGGCAGCGGCTCGACCGTCGGCTACGACAAGTTGCTGCTCACGACCGGCTCTTCGCCCCGCCGCCTCGAGGTGCCAGGCGCCGACGCCGATGGCGTGCATTATCTGCGGCGGATCTCCGACAGTGACCGGATCAAGGAGGTCATCACCGAGTCGTCCAGGATCGCGGTCATTGGCGCTGGCTGGATCGGGCTCGAGGTGGCGGCGGCGGCGCGGACGGCCGGGCTGGACGTCAGCGTCGTCGAGATGGCGGAACTGCCGCTGCTCAACGTGCTCGGCCCTGAAGTCGCGCAGATCTTCGCCACCCTGCACGCCGACAATGGCACCGACCTGGTGCTCGGCGCCCACGTCAGCGAGATCACGGTCAGCCGCAACCACGCCGACGGCATCCGGCTAGCCGACGGCAGCCACCTGCGGGCCGATGCGATCATCGTGGGCGTCGGCGTCACGCCCAACACGGGACTCGCCGCCGGCGCTGGCCTGACCGTCGACAACGGCGTGCTGGTCGACGCCCGGCTGCGGACGTCCGATGAGTCGGTCTTCGCGGCCGGCGATGTCGCCAACGCGTTCCACCCGTTCTACGGCAAGCACCTGCGCGTCGAGCACTGGTCCAACGCCCGGCACCAACCTCGCGCCGCCGCCAGGGCGATGCTCGGCCAGGACGTCAGCTACGACCGGGTGCCGTACTTCTTCACCGACCAGTATGACCTCGGCATGGAATACGCCGGCTACGTCGAGCCTGGCGGCTACGACCGGGTCGTGTTCCGAGGCGACACCGGCGCCCGCGAGTTCATCGCGTTCTGGCTGGCTGCCGACAACCGGGTGCTCGCCGGCATGAACGTCAACATCTGGGACGTCAACGACACGATCATGGCCATCGCGGGCTCAGGCCGGCCGGTCGATCCGGCCGCGCTGGCCGATCCGTCGGTGCCGCTAGAATCGCTGGCCGCGGGGTGAGTTACTAGCCGCGGCGACCTCGGCCGGCGCGCCGGCCGGATCGGCCGTGGCCGGATCGGCCGTGGCCGGCGCCACCGTTGTCGGTACGGCGTGGCCTGGCCTGAGCGGGGGACTGAGGACCACGTGCGGTTCGGTCTGCTCCGAGCCGGCGGGTGACGTGGCCACCTGCGCCGCCTCGCCGCGATGCCGGCGCAAGGCGGCGAGACCCTCGGCCTCACTGCGATATGGCCCCCGTATTCGCTGCAGGAAGGGGCTGACCGTCACGTAATCGAGATTGACGTCATCACCGCACGCCGGGCAGATGATCTCCCACTTGTCCGTCCACCCGCCCTGAGTGAGGCCATCGACAACGCGCGCTGGCCGCAGCCGCAGGCAGGCCGACCTTCCACCGTGACCAGGCTCTCCGGGCCGAATCCTTTTCATAGACAGAATTCTGCGGCACGAGCTCGCGTCCATTACGGATTGTTGGAAAATAACTACTGTTCGTGTCGGGTCGGGCCGGTAGCTAGGCAGAATTGACCCGGCTTCGCCTAGTTATGAACGACTTCAGGCGATCCCGCAGTACGGGCGCAATCACATTCGCTGGCCGACTGAAGAAATAGTCGTCGGCGTCAGGCAGGTGCCGATCGGTGATCTCGGAAAGGCCGCCATAGCGATCGCGATACCAGAATCGCCCGCCGCCCGCGTCCGCGAATAGCAGCTCGACCGGCGGCGACGTTTCCGGCCGGTCAGCCGCGGTCCGGCCCACCCGAAGTTCGACCCGGTGAGCCTCGTCGTAGCCAGGGGCTATGACGTAGCCAAGGTCAAGTTCCACATATCTGGGCGACTTGCTCCACCAATCGGCTCCGACCGCGACGTGCGGACCGTAGATCGGCTCGTCGCTAGCGTTGCGGAGGCGGACCACGACCTCGTCAGGCCCGGGTCCGGCCGATTGCCCGACCCGCTCGCACCACGCCGACACCTTCCTGGCCTGGGCCTGCCGCTGCTCCCTTCGCGCCGTCTGCTGGTCGCGTCGCGTGACCCGCAGCAGGCCATAGGTGAGGAGCAGGGCAACGGACGTTGCAATGCTCTCTACCCACGATGCGACGTTGCCCCAGTGCAGAGAATGAGCGACACCGACCATCTCTAGATCATGGCAGATCAGCGACAACGGCAGCCATTGTAGCGATCACCGACGCTACTAGACAAAATAGGCTTGTTACCCCAAAGTCTAGCGATTTACCACTCAACGCTACGCGCGGTACGTATGATGATTTTGATATGATCTATGATGATTCGTCGTTATCGGGTGGCTCGACGGAGCGCACGACGGGAAATAGCCAGCACGAAATAGGCGGGCGGCCGCAGCCGACCGATGACCGCGGCGCCCGGGTAAGTCAGACACGCGGCTGCGCTGCGGGAGGGGTATGCTGCGTTCCGAGCGCTGGCACATACCGGCTACGGCCCTAGGTTGGCGAGTATGGAACGGTGGGAGAGCCTTCTCGAAGAGCTGCGCCAGGAGTTTGTACTCCGCGAGGAAGAACTAGAACTCCTGCACGATATCGATGTGCAACTGCTTCGGTCCGAACGTCCGATCAACGCTACATTCGATTTCATTATTAGCCGGACCGAGCAGCTCCTCAAGTCTGACAGCACGTATATTTTGCTGCGACGCGGCCGGCATCTGGACGCGGCCTATTCGACCGACGAGTCGCTGATAACCCGGCGGGTCGCCATCGGCTCGTCGCTGGCAGGATCCTCGATCACGACCATGAGCACGGTGAACGTCGGGGACGTGACTCAGCACCCCTACGCGGGAATGTACGCCGCAGGTACTGGTGACAGCAGGCATCGATCACGCAGCCTGCTCGCGGCACCGATCAAGGTGCAGGACACGATCGTCGGGGTGCTGAGTGCCGAGAGCGGTCGGCTTAATGCGTTCAGCGACATGCATGAGCGGATCATCACGGCGATAGCCGCTCAGGTCGCGATCGCGCTCCAGCGGGTCCAGTTGTTCGACCAGAAAGAGCTGTTCTCCGAGGTCGATGCGCTCATCTTCGCGGCGGGAGAATCTCAGCAGGTCATACCGGCGGCGCTGCAGAAGGTCATCGACGCTCTGTATGAGCTTGAGCATATCCAGCTCAGCATCGCACAGATCCTGTTCATCAGAGGCCGGGACGAGCTTGAGGTGGTGTACAGCACCAATCCCTCAGAGGTCGGCCTGACCGTGAAGATCGATCGCTCGATATCCGGCCGGGCCGTGCGCGAGTTGAAGACCATCGTCATCGGCGACGTCAGTACCGAGCCCGAGTACCGGAAGCAATTGCGTTCTGCCACCGGCAGCGAGCTAGCCATCCCCATCCTGCTCTGGAGCTCAGAGGTCGCCATCGGGGTACTGAACATCGAGAGCGAGGAACCGGAGGCTTTCGAGGGCTTCTGCCAGGTCGTCCTTGAAAGCTTCGCCGACAAGGTGCAGACCCTGCTGGCATTCGCCAAGCTGCGCACCGACGTGACCGAGGCGATGGAGCTACGGACCGCGAATGACCTGCTGGTAGCTGTCGGGGACCAGGCCAGTAACATGATCCACCGGATGAACAACACCGTAGGCGCGATGCGACTACGGATACTTGAACTGCAGGACCTCGATGACGCGGGTGAGCTGGGCGATGGCACCTTCCTGGCGGAGTCGCTGGCGGCGCTGCGGAAGCTGGCCGAGCAGACCTTGGAACTGCCAGAGGAAGTCGGTCGGCTGCTTAACCAGCAGGGCGTCACGGTCCAGGTCAATGACGTGGTCCGCGCCGTTCTTGAGAAGTTCGACATCCCGGACAACGTAAGCGTGCATCTCAGTCTCGACCCAGGTGTCAGGGCACTGTCGCTGTACAGCTTTGACATCGTTGTACAGAACCTCATCCAGAACGCGCTCGACGCCATGCCGTACGGCGGCTCGCTCACGATCTGCACGCGATCCGTCTACGACAGCGAGACAGACAGTGGCTACATCGACCTGATTGTCGGGGACACGGGTGGCGGCATTGCTGAAGATGTCCTGCCCAAGATCTTCTTCCTGAATTTCACGACCAAGCACTCCAAGGGCAAGGGTCACGGTCTTGGATTGTGGTGGATACGAAACTTCGTGCTCCGCGCCAAGGGCGATATCACCGTGACCAGCAGTCTTGGCAATGGAGCTGAGTTCCTTGTCAAGATTCCGTTTGGGCGTTTTCCGGCGGACATGACTGCTGCCGATAATGCGGACCGACACCGGGAGGCGTAGTGTCAAGTTGCGGAAACCTGTTGATCGTCGAGGACGACGCCGAGTGGTGTGATGCCTATAGTCGGGCCGCCGTGCGGGAGAAAGTCCCGACCGTAAAGATCGCGAAGACGCTCGCGGAGGCCGAGGCGCTCATTGACGATTTCCAGTTCGCGGTGGCTTTTATAGACGTTGGCTTGAACGTCAGCGATGACCAGAACGTCGACGGCGTGCGAGTCATGGACAAGATCAGGACGGCCGGTGACCAGACGAGTATTGTCGTGGTGACTGGCCGCAGTGGCCGCGATGTCATCCCTATCACTAAGGACGCGATCAGGAAATACCGCGCCTACGACGTCATGCAGAAGGCGGAGATTGAGCCCAGGGCCATTACGAAGTTGATCCACAGCGGCATCGCCGCCTTCGAGGAGAACAGTGCCGAGTCGCGGGGCGATGCGCATGACGTGCTACGGGGCGGTAGCGATTCATGGGCCTGGGACTACCAGATGCTGCACGCCACGGGCGCCTCCGAAGGCGTTCGCGGGCTCTATGACTTCCTAGGCAATTTGCTTGGACCATTCCTGCCGCTGGTCGCGAGCGTGGAGCAGGATGCCGCCCAGATCGATGAAGTCACCGGCCTGATCCACGGCAGGTTCTGGAGCCGCTCGGTCGGCAAGGCGGTCGGGCTATGCTTCGGCGCGACGAAGGCGGCCGAAGCGGAGGTCGGTAAGGCCGAGGCGGAAGGCACTCTGCTCGGCCGATACCAGGTCGATGATCTGCTGGCGCATCCGTCCGGGCATGGCCTGAGCGGCGCGGTCTTCGCGTTGCGCGGAGCTTGCAGAGATTCTTTTCTCCGGCTATGAGTCAATGTTCCGCTCAATGTAGTGATCCTTTCAACGGTCGCGCTCAAACTTAGAAACACTCGATCTGCTCAGGCGAGATGAATAAATGGCCAGAATTATACATGTCGATGACGAGATTGAGTGGATCGAGGTCGTGCGCCGCAGTCTGGTAGGACATCACGTGGACTCGGCGAGATCGCTCGCCGAGGCATTGAGTCTCATTCAGACGTCCGAGCCCTATGACCTAGCCTTGGTCGATCTCAATCTGGTAGGTCAGGAAGACGGGATGGGCTGCGAGGTTCTCGACCACTTGAGGCTGACCTATCCGCAGACCAGGCTGGTGGTCATTACGGCCAGTCCGCCCGCCGGCGACATGCGCTCGACAACTTTCGAGCGGTTCGGCCTCGAAGGGGTCATCATCAAGGGCAAGACGACGCTGCCGGGCCTGCAGTCGGTCGTGATCAGGGCTCTGCGCAGCGATGCCGGTGATATTCCGCGGGATGTGAAGGTACGTGAGTCCGAGCTTTCGGAGCGATACAGGGAGTGGCACGATCGGTCCATGGAACTGCTCCGTACCCACGTTCGTAATGCCCATGAGCGCGTCCGGCATTCCGCCCGCGAGTCGACGCAGTCGGCGGCGACCGCCAAGGCGACGCTGGACATATGGGACAAACTGCAGCAGCAGTTCATTGCCGACTGCGGTGCGTTGGAGGCCGATGTCGCGAAGGCACGGACGGTGCAGGACGTTGAGGCGACCGCCGCCCTGCTCGAACAGGCGATGAGCAAGTACGCGGCCGAGATCAGCCGCCTGCAACGGCCGCAGTAACGACGGTGGTAGCCCGGGTACCTGGGGCTACCACCGCCAGGTGCTGCTTAGACGTCGTAGTACATCTCGAACTCGTGGGGGGTCGGGCGGAGCCTGATCGGGTCGATCTCGTTGGAGCGCTTGTAGCTGATCCAGGTCTCGATCAGGTCGGGGGTGAAGACGCCGCCCTCGACCAGGAAATCGTGGTCAGACTCCAGGGTGTCGAGCACCTTGTCCAGCGAGCCAGGCACCTGCGGGATGGCCAGGGCCTCATCCGGCGGCAGCTCGTACAGGTCCTTGTCGACCGGCTCAGGCGGCTCGATCTTGTTCTTGATGCCGTCCAGGCCAGCCATCATCATCGCCGCGAACGCGATGTAGGGGTTGCTCGACGGGTCGGGCACCCGGAACTCGATCCGCTTGGCCTTCGGGCTCGGGCCCGTGATCGGGATGCGCACGCACGCGGAACGGTTCCGCTGGCTGTAGACGAGGTTGACCGGGGCCTCGAATCCGGGCACCAGGCGATGGTAGGAGTTGACCGTCGGGTTCGTGAAGGCCAGCAACGACGGCGCGTGCTTGAGCAGCCCGCCGATGTAGTACCGGCCGACGTCGGACAGGCTGGCGTAGCCGACCTCGTCGTAGAACAACGGCTCGCCGTCCTTCCACAGGCTCTGGTGGCAGTGCATGCCTGAGCCGTTGTCGCCGAACAGCGGCTTCGGCATGAACGTGACCGTCTTGCCAGCTGCCCGCGCGACGCTCTTGACGACGTACTTGTAGAGCATCAGCTTGTCGGCCATGTGCAGCAGGCTGTCGAACCTGATGTCGATCTCGGCCTGGCCGGCGGTGCCTACCTCGTGGTGCTGCATCTCGGTCTCGATGCCGCACTCGATGAGCATGGCGACCATCTCAGACCGCAGGTCGGTGTAGTGGTCAGTGGGCGGCACGGGGAAGTACCCGCCCTTGTAGCGCGGCTTGTAGGCGAGGTTGGCGCCGCCTTCATCCCGGCCGGTGTTCCACGCGCCCTCGATCGAGTCGAGGTGGTAGTAGCCCTCGTTGGCGCTGGTCGAGAACCTGGCCGAGTCGAAGATGTAGAACTCGGCCTCGGGCCCGAAGTAGGCCGTGTCGGCGATGCCGCTGCCGCGCAGGTACTCCTCGGCCTTCTTCGCGATGTTGCGAGGGTCGCGGCTGTAGGGCTCGCCGGTCAGCGGGTCGTGCACGAAGAACGTCAGGTTCAGCGTCTTGCGCGTCCTGAACGGGTCAAGGACGGCCGTGCTCGGGTCGGGCAGCAACAGCATGTCTGATTCGTGGATCTCCTGGAACCCGCGGATCGACGACCCGTCGAACATCAGCCCGTCACTGAAGACCTTCCCGTCGAACGAACTGGCCGGGACGGTGAAATGCTGCATCGTTCCTGGCAGGTCACAGAACCTGACATCGACGAACTCAACGGAGTTATCGGCCAGGTACCGCAGGACCTCATCGCCGGTTGTGAACATCAGCTCTCCCTTGCTTGCTGCATCGTCTGCCATGCCCTGTCGTAGCCGCTTGACCCCATGGGAAGCCTTACAGGCAAGGCCGCGTGGCACCTCAACGGCGGACTCAAGTCGGCATGACGCTAGCGATCCGCCGTTTCCTATCCGTGTCCCCGATGTTTCACCCGTGTTACGGCCATTTCGCCGAACCAGCAGCCGGCGTGCTGAAGCCAGTCCAGTTCAGCCCAGTCCGGTTCAGCCCAGGCCGGTTCAGTCCAGTCCGGTTCAGCCAGGCCATACCAGCCCAGTCGGGTTCGGCCCAGTTCGGGCCGGTCCGGTTCGGCACCGCCGCCCTGAGTCGGTACTGTGAGACCCGTGACTGAGCAGCAAGCCGCTTCGCTGTCCGCCGCCAGCTCCGGCCCCGACGATTCCCCCAGCGACCAAGAGTACTACCCGGGAGAAGACCTGGGCCTGCCGAAGACCGGACGAGGCTCCGTTTCGGGCCTGGGCCGCAGGCTCGGCGCGATCTTCGTCGACTGGCTGTTGTGCACGTTCATCGTCGTCGCGCTGATCAGGCCGCACGAGGCCGATGTCGAGCTCTGGACCTTGCTGATCTTCGCCGCCCAGGACTTCGTGCTGACCTCGCTCACCGGCTTCACGGTCGGCAAGCGCCTGTTCGGCGTCCGCGTCGTCAAACTGGACGGTACCTGGGTCGGCCCGATCTGGGGCCTGCTGCGGACCGTGGCGCTGCTGACCGTGGTGCTGCCGCTGGTGGTCAACCGCGACCAGCGCGGCCTGCACGACCGCGCATCAAACACCATCGTCATCCGCGTCTGACGTCATCCGCGTCTGACCACCCCGCGATGCCCCGTCGATCGTCCGTGATCACTGGGCGAGTCATGATCACGGCAGCCTGCCAGCGTCATCGAGCCCACCCCAGTCCTCCGCGATCATGGAAAATCCTTGATCCCGGGAATTAGGCGCGTGATCACGCGGGTCAACTGCCGTGATCATGGGATTTCCATGATCGGGGATTTGGCGGGTGCCGTGGTCGTCCGCTCGAACTACCGTGATCACGAGATATCGAAGATCACGGAGCATCGGAGTGCCGGGCGCGGTCCGGGGCGGGGTGCGGGCGGCGCGGTCCGGGGCGGAGTAGCGGGGTGCGCGCGGCGCGGTCTGGGGCGGGTCAGCGGACCTTGGGGCGGGGTTGCTTGGGCATCCGGCCTGCTCGTGGCATCGGGCCGCGGGGGGGCTGCAACGACGACGGCATCGCCTTGAGGCGGGTGTTGAGGTCGGTGACCGCGCCTGGCTTGAGATCCTTGGGCAGCCGCATCAGCTTGTTCTGCAACTGCTTGATCGGGATCTGCCCCTTCTCGTCGCCGACCTGCAGTTCGGTGATCGGCACCCCGTAGGCGATCCTCGAGATCCTCTTCTTCTCCGCCGACATCAAGCTGGCCAGCCCGTTCGGCGCGCCCTCGCCGATCAGGATCACGCCAGGCCGGCCAACGACCCGGTGCACGATGTCCATGTTCCTGTTGCCGGCGATGGCCGGCGTCACGGTCCAGTTGCCCCGCATCGACTGCACGATCGCGGCCGCCGCGCCCGGCTGGCCGGCGATGGCGGCGTACTGCGCCGACTGCGCGTAGCGCCCGAACAGGAACATCGCCGTCGCGACCCCGCCGAGCACGCCAAAGGGGATCAGGAACCGGCCGATCCCGACGAGCAGGCCAACGACCACGAACACCACGATGATGCCGATCCCGCTGCCGATCACGATGGGCAGCGCCTTCGGATCACTCTTGCGGATGATGCCCGCGACCATCGCGATCTGCTTGAACCGATTGGGCGTCGGCTCCTCGGTTCCAGCAGTGCTTGTCGTGGTGGCCGGGGTCTGCGCCGACTTCCGGCGGGGGAACTTAACCATGGTCGAGAGGATAAGCGCACTAGCAACCAGGCGCGAACGGCGGACCGGTCGTCGCGGCAGCGGCGCCGCTGACCTGCGCGCCCTTTGCTTGCTGGTAAAGCCGACCGGCCCGGTAGGAGGACCGGACCAGCGGGCCAGACATTACCCCTGCGAACCCGAGTGCCTCGGCTTCTTGGCTGAGCGAAAGGAATTCCTCTGGAGTCACCCACCGCTCGACTGGGTGATGGCGTGCTGACGGGCGCAGGTACTGGGTGATCGTGAGCAGGTCGCAGCCGACCGACCTCAGGTCAGCCATCGCCTGGCTGACCTCCGGCCGTTCCTCGCCCATGCCGAGGATCAGGTTCGACTTGGTGATCAGCCCGGCGGCCTTGGCGGCCGCGAGCACGGCGAGCGAGCGGTCGTACCTGAAGCCTGGCCTGATCTGCCTGAAGATCCTCGGCACGGTCTCGATGTTGTGCGCCAGCACCTCGGGCCTGGCCGCGAACACCTCGGCCAGCTGGTCAGGGTTGGCGTTGAAGTCGGGGATCAGCAGCTCGACCCCGCAACCGGGCACGGCCTCGTGGATCGCCACGCAAGTCTGCGCGTATAGCCAGGCGCCGCCGTCGGCTAGGTCGTCGCGGGCCACGCCGGTCACGGTCGCGTACCGGAGGCCCATCGTGGCCACCGACTCGGCGACCCGGCGCGGCTCGTCGGTGTCGAGCGGCTCGGGCTTGCCGGTCGCGATCTGGCAGAAGTCGCACCGGCGGGTGCACTGGTCGCCGCCGATGAGGAAGGTCGCCTCGCGGTCCTCCCAGCACTGCCAGATGTTCGGGCAGCCCGCTTCCTCGCACACGGTGTGCAGGCCCTCGCGCCGGACGAGCTCGCGGAGCGCGGTGTACTCGGGCCCGGTGCGCAGCCGCGTCTTGATCCAGGCTGGCTTGCGCTCGATCGGCACCTGACTGTTACGGGCCTCGATCCGCAGCAGCCGCCGCTCACCCGGTGCGATTACCACGCTCCTAGCCTATTCGGCGCGGGCGGCGCCCGGTGCGGCCGCCCGCCGCTGGCAGCGCGCGGTGCCGGCGGCAACTCGTCGGAAGACCTCAAGACCTTTTCCGCAAATAAACCAGCGACGGTAATCGCCGTTTCGAGCGGCCCGGAAAGCACGTGGCCATCAACTGAGATGACGAGCACTAGCAAAGTCAGGGATCATGGAAGCATGCCAACCCAATTCGATCCGCCGTCGGGAACGCGCGACTTCCTGGCGGCCGAGTTTTCCAAGCGCGAGTGGGCCTTCGACGTGCTCCGCTCGGTGCTGCGCGGCTACGGGTTCGAGCCGCTCGGCACCCCGGCGTTCGAGCGCATCGACCTGCTCCTCGGCAAGTACGGCGACGACGCCGAGAAGCTCGTGTTCAAGATCTTGCGCCGGGGCGAACACGAGGCGAGCGGGGAGGCGGACCTGGCCCTGCGCTACGACATGACCGTGCCGCTCGCGCGGGTCATGGCGGCCTACGGCAGCCAGCTTCCCACCCCCTACAAGCGCTACGCCATCGGCCCGGTCTGGCGGGCCGACCGGCCGGGGCGGGGGCGATTCCGTGAGTTCACGCAGTGCGACCTGGACACGATCGGTAGCGGTTCGCTGCTGGCCGACGCCGAGGTATTGTGCGCGCACCACGACTCGATGACGGCGCTCGGGCTGACCGACTTCACCATCTTGCTCAATGCCAGGCAGGTGCTATTCGGGCTGCTTGAGGTGTTCTCGGTACCGCCGGAGCTGAGCCAGAGCGTGCTGATCTCGCTGGACAAGCTAGACAAGCTGAGCCCGGACGACGTGATCGCCGACCTGGTGCAGCGCGGGCTGGGGGAGGATGCCGCGGCCAATCTCGTCGGCACCATGACGGCCGGCGACGCCACGGACCGGATCAGGACGGTACTGAAGGACAGCGACACGGGCCTGGCCGGACTGGACACGGTGGACGAGCTGCTCACCCTGGTCAGTGGGCAGATCCCGGCCGAGCGGATCGCGTTCACCCCCCGGATGGTGCGGGGCCTGAGCTACTACACCGGGCCGATCTGGGAGCTGGCCGCCGCTGGGGTGCCAGGCTCGGTCGGCTCGGGCGGGCGGTATGACCACCTGATCGGGCAGCTTGGCGGGCCTGACCTGCCGGGCACTGGCACCTCGATCGGCATCGAGCGGGTGCTGATGATGTTGCCCGATGACGTGGCTGGCCGGCCCGCTCGGATCGACGTGGCCGTGCCGGTGCTCGGTGCCGAGCTTGCCGGGCAGTCGTTCGCGCTCGCGGCGGCGGCTCGGGCGGCTGGCCTGGCGGCCAGCGTCTACCTCGGCTCATCCGGCAAGCTCGGCCGGCAGCTGAAGTGGGCCTCCGACGAGGGCGCGCGGTGGTGCCTGATCTACGGCAACGCCGAGCGGGAGGCCGGCTCGGTGACCGTCCGCGACATGGTCGGCGCGGACCAGACGTCGGTGCCGCTCGACGGGGTCACGGCCTACCTGGCCGGCGCGGCCAGTGGTGACTCAGGTGATGCGAGGCGGGCCGGCTCCGCCGGCCCGGCGCCGGCTGGCGAGACCGGGGGGTCCGATGGCTGAGCAAGAGATCCTGGAGCCCGAGGTCTGGTTCGCCGGCCTGCCAGGGGTGGTGATCGCGGCGGGCGCGCTGATCACCGACCTGCGGGAGCGCGTGCTGCTGGTCAAGCCGAACTACCGTGAGCTGTGGTCACTGCCGGGCGGCATCTGCGAGTTCGGCGAGGCCCCGCAAGTAGGGTGCGGTCGCGAGGTCGCCGAGGAGGTCGGGCTGCAGGTGCCGATCGGCAGGCTGCTGGCCATCGACTGGTCTCAGCCCTACGGCCTGGAGGCGCGGCCGATCATGCATTTCGTCTTCCACGGCGGCAGCGTCGACGGCGGTGGCGACATCGTGCTGCAGGAGTCCGAGCTCGATGGCTTCAGGTTCACCGCCAGGGACGAGCTGGCCGACCACCTGCCGGCCCGCGGCCTGGCCAGGATCTCCGGCGCGCTCCGCGCCCTTGACGCCGGATCCTTCACCTACCTCCCGCAGGACGCAGGTAATCACCCGCCGACCTGATGACCGGCTTGGTCGCGGGGTCGGGTCGCGGGGTCGGGTCGCGGGGTCGAGTCGTCAGCTGACCGGGACGGCCAGCAGGTCGGCGACGCTGCCGGCCAGGCGGGTCGAGCGAGCGCCGAGGGCGGCGGCGAGGTGCCGCTCGACCGGGCCGATCGCGTCGGCTACGGAGACGTGGTGGCCGACCTCGGCGGTGATCGAGGTCACCGCCGCGTCGCTGATGCCGCAGGGCACGATCCGGTCGAACCAGCCCAGGTCATTGTCACAGTTCAGGGCGAAACCGTGCATCGTGATACCGCGGGCGACCCTGATCCCGATCGCGGCGACCTTGCGGTCCTGGCCAGGGCCAGTCCTTCCGGTGCCGCCAGTGCTCCCGGTACCGCCGGTGCTTCCGGTACCGCCGGTGCTTCCGGTACCGCCAGTGCTTCCGGCACCGCTTGTGACCCACGCGCCGCTGCGGCCATCGACGCGCGTGGCCGCGAGGCCGAGGTCCGCGCAGGCGCCGATCATCGCCGCCTCGATCGAGCGCACGTACGCGATCACGTCGATCGGGTCAGCCAGTCGCACGATCGGGTAGCCGACCAGCTGACCAGGGCCATGCCAGGTGATCTTGCCGCCCCGGTCCACCTCGATCACGGGCGCGCCCGGATCCCCGATCGGTCGGTCGGCGGGCTCGGTCCGGCGGCCAGCCGTGTAGACCGGCTGGTGCTCGAGGAGTAGGCAAGTATCTGGAATATCGCCGTTTACCCGGAGCGCATGCAACTGCCGCTGCAGGTCAAGCCCCTGGTCGTACGGCAAAGCGTCGGCGCCGAACCCGGCGAGGAAGAACACCAGCTCACGATCCACGCCAACAGCGTAAGCCCTGATCGCCGGCCGCAGGCCGCCTGGTCCGGGCCTCAGCTGATCAAGGTGGCTGAACTCACCCGATCGGGACCGTGGCGAAACGATGAGTATTAGTTAGGCTGTTTAGTAATGGACAAGAAGTTTGATGCCGATGTCCTAGCTAGCCTCACCGAGGATGAGCGCCGGCAACTGCTGCGGCAGCTCGTCAGCACCGAGCGGCGCTCGGGCGCTAGACCCGGGACCAGCTGGCGCTGGGATCTGCTGCTCGTCCTGATCATCTGCGGCTGCATCGTGCTAGCCGCGTGGATCGGGTACCTCGCCGTCATCCTGCCGACCTTCTACCGCGCGGGCAGCTGGCGGGGTGCCTGGGTCGGCTTCGACCTCGCCGAGCTGGCCGCCTTCGCCGCGACCGGCTGGGCGGCCTGGAAGCGCCGGCAGGTGCTGATCATCTGCCTGATCGTGCTGGCCACGTTGCTGCTCTGTGATGCCTGGTTCGATGTCGTGCTCGATGCGAGGACGGCCGGGTTTCTCGGTAGCTTGCTGTCAGCGCTGCTAGTCGAGGTTCCGATCGCGTTGCTGGCGATCGTCGTGGCCAGGCGGCTGTTGCGGCTGACGATCGGCCAGGTCTTCAAGTACGAAGGCGGCCGCGGCCCGGTTCCTTCCTTGTGGAAGCTCCCGCTGTTCGGCTCAGAGACCGGCACCCCGATCGAGCGGCTGATCAAGGCGGCGACGTCCCAGGAACCTGACGGCGATCCGATGGACGATGATCCTGAGCGTGATCCAACGGAGGTGGCGGCGGCGGAGAATGCGGACCAGGAAGCGCGCGGCCAGTCAGACACGGTCTGGTCCAAACCACCAGCCGAGCACCGAAGGACCGGCAACACCCGCATTTCCGACGAATCCAGCACGAAGACCACCGAACCGCCCGCCCAAGACCGCAAGGCCAGCTAGCTGACCGCGCCGATCGCCGTCGCCGGCCGGCCTTCGCAGCAGGGGGACTCAGCTGTCGCTCAAACAACAGTAAAGTGCCCGCGCTGCGACCTATGGGCGGGCGGAGGCACCTGTGACTGCGACGGCCAGGCCGCTTCGGCTCAAGACATCGCCGCGGTCTCCGGATAAGCCACGAATACGGACCGAGTCGCTTCGCGGACCCGAGTCACTCCGCGGACCCGAGTCACCCCGCGGAACCCGAGTCACTCCACAAACGATTGCAGCAAGTACTCGACCCGCAAAACGATCTTGGAGTGAGTCCGGTCGGGTAATCCCGCCACGGCCGTCGTTCCGTGATCACCTCCAATCTCGTGATCACGGTAGTTTGCCGCGTGATTACCCAGGCGAACTACCCTGATCATGAGGTTTCGATGATCACGGAGGACTGGCAGTGCCACTGTCACCCGGCCGGAGTACCGGGATCATGAGGTTTCGATGATCACGGAGGATCGGCGGCGCCTCCATCGGTCGGCAGAGCTGCTCAGAGCCTCAGATTTCGGAGATCACGGAAGATCGGCCGTGTACCTGTCGGCGGCGGCGGGATCTCGGCAGCGGGCGAAAGGCCGTGAGCCTGGTGGCAGTGGTCGCGGGCGGCCGCTGGTGGGGCGGCTGGTGGCTGCTGGGGCGGCTGGCGGTTGCTGGGGCGGCTGGCGGTTGCTGGGGCGGCTGGTGGCTGCTGGGGCGGCTGGTTGTTACTGCGGCGGCTGGTGGCTACTGGGTGGTCTGGGTGGTAGTGAGGGCCCGGGTGAGGGCGGTGGTGATGTCGGGGGTGGTGAAGGTGAAGCCGGCTTCGAGTAGGCGGGTGGGGACGGCGCGGGTGCTGGCCAGGAGCTCGGCGGCGACTTCGCCAAGGGCGCCGTGGAGCAACGGGGTGGGCAAGGCCAGCCTGGCCGGGCGGCGGAGTGCCTGAGCTAGTGCTTTTGTGAAGTCGGCGTTGGTGACGGGTTCGGGGGCGGTGAGGTTGAAGGGGCCGCTCTGGTCGAGGTGGTCGAGCAGGAATCTGATCGCCCGGACCTCGTCGGCGAGGCTGATCCAGCTGAAGTACTGGCGCCCGGCGCCGATCTTGGCGCCGAGTCCGAGCTTGAACGGGAGCATCAACTGGGCCAGCATGCCGCCGTCGGGCGTGAGCACCACGCCGCTGCGGATGGTGGCGACCCTGATGCCGGCGGCAGTGGCAGGCTCGGCCGCGGCCTCCCAGTCACCCACGAGGTCGGCGAGGAAGCCGGTGCCGGCGGGGGAGTTCTCGTCCACGATCCGGTCCGCCGTGTCCCCGTAGTAGCCGATCGCCGATCCGCAGATCAAAGTCGTCGGGCCGGTGGGGCCGGTGGGGCTGGTTGCCGGGCGGGTGGCGGCTGTGGGGCCGGTGGGGTCTGAGGGGCCGATCGCGGGGCGGGTGGCACCTGTGTGGTCGGCGGGGTCGGTGGCGTCCGTGTGATCGGCGGGGC
>DATKFV010000053.1:0-65655 GCA_035511035.1 Streptosporangiaceae bacterium | reverse complement strand
CCCCACGCGGCGTCGCTGCGTCAGGCTTTCGCCCATTGCGCAATATTCCCCACTGCTGCCTCCCGTAGGAGTCTGGGCCGTGTCTCAGTCCCAGTGTGGCCGGTCGCCCTCTCAGGCCGGCTACCCGTCGTCGCCTTGGTGAGCCGTTACCTCACCAACAAGCTGATAGGCCGCGAGACCATCCCTAACCGATAAATCTTTCCACTACGTCCGATGCCGGTCGTAGTCATATCCGGTATTAATTCCGGTTTCCCGAAGCTATCCCAGAGTTAGGGGCAGGTTCCTCACGTGTTACTCACCCGTTCGCCGCTCGAGTACCCCGAAGGGCCTTTCCGCTCGACTTGCATGTGTTAAGCACGCCGCCAGCGTTCGTCCTGAGCCAGGATCAAACTCTCCATTGAATGTCTTGCGCGACTCGCCAGCTCCCGAAGGAACTGGGCCAGCCCCCGGAGGGGCTAGCGCCAACCCCCGGAGGGGCTAGCATTGAGCCGCAGACTGAAGAGATGCCTCGTCGACCCGTTAGAATCGAGCCGCGAAGCTATCTGGCATTTTTTCCGTCAGGCACTGTCACCCGGCTAGCCCTAGGCTAGCCAGACACACAGTCCCATTTGACGGGGATGTGCATGTGCACTGGCTTTTAGCACGCTGTTGAGTTCTCAAGGAGCGGACGCTCACCGTCAGAAGTTCTTGGTCTCGAACTCCATCTGGGGCAACCCTGCTAACTTACCTGGTCGTCAAGAGACTGTCAAGTTCGTCAGCAGATTTAGTTTTGTTACTTTCTGTCACCCAGCATAGCCGTCCGTAGCGTCAAGACGCGAACGCCTTAAGCAAGGACTTGGAGTCTGCTGGAGGCTCCGTCACGACCGGCGGCTCCTGGCCGCTCGGCTACGCACCGGGCCGAAGAGAACATTAGGGAAGCTGAACCACCCTGTCAAATCGAATGAGCAAACTCATGCGAACCAAGGGTCAATAGCGCAGTTCAGCGCCCTAATTTCCGATTTTTCAACTGATGGCTCCGACCCGGCCGAGGCTCAGCGGCCTGACCGCCAGGCCCGAGCCGAGCGCTCCGAACCCGGCTCCAGGGCCCGTATCCAGCTCGACGCGGCTCTCCTGGGCCATGACTTCAGGCGCACTCGCGCGCGTCTGAGACGCCGAACGCGATTAAGTGTGGCCAAAAGGTGACCAGCCGAACGCGGCCTCGCTCGTCAGTGCCGACCTATGGCCGGTCAATGGCAGGGAAAAGTTATCTAACTGATGACATAGACGGCTGAGCCATGGTTCGAGCCGGTTGGCTTGGAAATGGGGAGGCCGAGCCGGAGTCGTCCGGCGCCAGGCTGTGCTCCGCAACGCCTTACGCCGGACGACCGCGGCTCGGCCGACACACGGGACTCCATGTCGCCCGTCGTGGAGCCCGCACCGCTGCCTCGAACCCCACGCCGGGTCGTCGCTGGGCCAGACGTGGTCGCCAGCCCCGTCGATGGCCCACCGACGGGGCTCTACCCGGACTCCGGACCCCTGCAATGGGCCACCGACGGGCCTATAGCACCTGCGATGGGCCATCGACGGGGCTGGCCGCGGCGCGTGGAGCCCCGCGATGGGCCACCGACGGGGCGCAGCGCACCCTCCAACTCCCGCTCCGGACCGACGTGGGGACCAATGCCCCACGTCGTGCCGTCGGGAAGCCCGACCAGGCACGCCACGCCGGTGAGGGGTGGCCCGAGTCAGTCCGTGGTTCTGACGATGCCGGCTGCGGTGCGCTTGCCGCGGCGGAGGATCAGGTAGCGGCCGTGCAGGAAGTCGGCGGCTACGGGGACGAGATCGGGGTCGGTGACCTTGACGTTGTTGAGGTAGGCACCGCCTTCGTCGATGGCGCGGCGGGCGGCTGACTTGCTTGGGACGATTCCGCAGGCAGCGAGCAGGTCGCAGACCGACAGTGCGTGGCCGTCAGGAGCACTGCCCGACGTCGGCTCATCGGCTCCCGCTGGCTGGGCCAGCCAGGCGTGCAGGCCGGGGTCTACGGTCGCGGACGGGATCTCGGCGACAGCGGCGGCCAGCGTCCGTTCGTCAAGGTCACGGAGGTCGCCCTGGCCGAAGAGGGCGCGGCTGGCGGCGATCGCCTTCGCTGTCTCTTCGGCTCCGTGGACCAGTTCCGTCACCTCGTCGGCGAGGGCGCGCTGGGCTGCTCTCGCGGCTGGGCGCTCGGCGGTCTCTCGCTCAAGGTCCTCGATCTGCTCAAGCGAGGAGAATGAGAAGACGCGGAGGAGACCCGGCATCTCGGCGTCGGTGCGGTTGAGCCAGAACTGGTAGAAGGCGTACGGGCTCATCAGCTCGGGGCTCAGCCAGATCGTGCCGCCCTCGGTCTTGCCGTACTTCGTGCCGTCGGGCTTGGTGATCAGCGGCGTGGCCAGGGCGTGCACCCCTTCGCCGGTGACCCGCCTGATCAGGTCGACCCCGGAGACGAGGTTGCCCCACTGGTCGCTGCCGCCGACCTGGAGCGTGCAGTCGTGCCGGCGGTGCAGTTCGAGGTAGTCGTTGGCCTGCAGGACCTGGTAGCTGAACTCGGTGTAGCTGATCCCGCCCTGCTCAAGCCTGGCCTTCACGACCTCGCGGCTCAGCATCTGGTTGACGGGGAAGTGCTTGCCGATGTCGCGCAGCAAGTCGATCGCCGACAGCTCGGCGGTCCAGTCCAGGTTGCTGACGGCGATCGCCGCCGTCTCCCCCGGCGTGAAGTCGAGGAACCGGCTGATCTCGAGCCTGATCCGGTCGACCCACTCGGCGACCAGGTCGACCGGGTTCAGTGCACGCTCGACCGACTTGCCGCTCGGGTCGCCGATCAGGCCGGTGGCGCCGCCGACGAGGCCGATCGGCCGGTGCCCGGCCCGCTGGAGCCTGCGCATGGTCAGCAGGAGGACCAGGTTCCCGATGTGCAAGCCCGGCGCGGTCGGGTCGAATCCGCCGTAGTACGTCATCCGACCGGTGTCCAGCGCCTTGCGCAGGTCGTCCAGGTCGGTGGATACAGCGATCAGGCCGCGCCAGGTCAGGTCATCGATGATCTCGGTCACCGCTGAATGATCCCACCTTCGCGCGCGGTCGTCACATCAGTTACGAGCCGCCAAGGTCGCGAGGCGCCGGAGTGACGAGCCGCTGGCCGGCCGAGCCAGCCGAGCCAGCCGAGCCCGCCGAGCCCGCCGAGCCAGCCGGGCCCGCCGAGCCGACGGAGCCCGCCGAGCGGCGGCGCGGGACGTGCGGGCGATACGCGGACACAGCCTGGTCGCCCGCGATCCAGAACCGCCACGGCACCTCGGCCGCGCTGCTGACCCCGACCCTCGGACCGCTGGCGATCTGGTCGGCAGGCAGGCCGCCGAACCCGGCAGGCGCGTACACGCGCAGCCTTCCGCCGGGGTCGCACACGTCGGCGCCGTTCTGGTCCCTGGCGATGCCCAGCGCCTGGCAGAGCCGGGCCGGGCCGCTCGCGAGCTGCGCCAGCCGGCGGCCGCTCGGACTAGCAGCCGCCGATCTCCTGGTCACGGCCAGGTCGGTGCCCTCCACGATCCAGCCAGCCCGCAGCAGCACCGCCGTCCCGTCGCCTGGCTGCTCGCAGACGAGGTTCACGCAGAAGTGCATCCCGTAGGTGAAGTAGACGTAGGCGTGGCCGGGCTCGCCGAACATCACCGCATTCCTCGCGGTCTGGCCGCGGAACGCGTGCGAGGCCGGATCCAGGCGACCGGCATAGCCCTCGACCTCGACGATCTCCGCCGCCACCCGCCCGGCCGCAGCGTCATGGACAAGCACGATGCCGAGCAACTCGGGCGCGACGACGGTAGCGGGCCTGCCGAAGAACTCCCTGGGCATGACCTCCCAGTCGTCCGCGCCCCATCGCGGCCAGGGACCAGCGCGAGCCGGGCCCGGCCCAGCCGACGCCGCCGAGCCGTCCCCGGCAGCGGTCAAGCCGCTGCCCACGCCGCGTCCGCCTGGACGACCAGCCGCAGCTCGTTCAGCTGCTGGGTCACCATGACCGGGGCGGTGCTCCCATAGGTGTCGCGGGCGGCCAGCGCGCCAGGAACCGACAGCACGCCGCGGACGTCCGGGGTGAAGTGCGGCGACACCTTGGCCAGGTCCTCGTCGCTGACGTCGCCGAGCTCGCAGTCGTGGACCTCGCACCAGACGACCAGGTGCCCGACCGCCTCGTGCGCCTCCCGGAACGGCACGCCTCGCTTCACCAGCAGCTCGGCCAGGTCGGTGGCGAGGGCGTGCCCAGCGCCCGCGACCCTGGTGAGCTTGGCCACGTTGAAGGTCATGGAGCTGACCAGGCCAGCCATCGCCGGGAGCACGAGCAGCAAGGTGTCCACCGCGTCGAAGACGGGCTCCTTGTCCTCCTGCAGGTCCCTGTTGTAGGTCAGCGGCAGGCCCTTGAGCACGGTCAGCAATCCCACAAGGTCGCCGATCAAACGCCCTGCCTTGCCGCGGGCCAGCTCGGCCACGTCGGCGTTCTTCTTCTGCGGCATGATCGACGAGCCGGTCGCGTAGGCGTCGTCGATCTCGGCCCAGCCGAACTCGTGCGAGGTCCAGAGCACGACCTCCTCGCCGAGCCTGGACAGGTGCACGCCGGCCAGCGCCGCCGCGAAGCAGAACTCAGCTGCGAAGTCCCGGTCAGCGACCGCGTCCATCGAGTTCGGAGCGGCCGCGTCGAACCCAAGCTCAGCCGCCACCGCCTTCGGGTCAAGCGGCAGCGAAGAACCCGCCAGCGCCCCCGAGCCGAGCGGCGAGATCGCCGCCCGCTTGTCCCAGTCCCGCACCCTGGCCACGTCCCGCGCGAACGCCTGCACGTGCGCGAGAAGCTGGTGCGACAGCAGGACCGGCTGCGCGTGCTGGGTGTGCGTCAGGCCAGGCGCCGGCGTCGGCGGGTCGGTGAGATGCTGGGCCGCCTGGTCCATCAGCGCCGTCTGCAGCTCGACCAGCCGGTCCACGACTTGGCGCGCGTGGTCACGCAAGTACAGCCGCAGGTCGGTCGCGACCTGGTCGTTCCGGCTCCGTCCCGCCCGCAGCTTGCCGCCGAGCGACCCGACCCGCTCGAGCAGCCCGCGCTCAAGCGCCGTATGCACGTCCTCGTCGGCCACCGTGGGCCGGAACGCCCCGCTGCGGCAGTCCCGAGCCAGCTCGTCGAGTGCCCCGAGCATCCGCGTCAGCTCGGTGTCGTCGAGCAGCCCGGCCCCGTGCAGCACCCGGGCGTGCGCCTTCGACGCGAGCAGGTCATAGGGCGCCAGCCGCCAGTCGAACTGCACGCTCACCGACAGCCGCGCCAGCGCCTCGGCCGGCCCGGACTCGAACCGCCCGCCCCAGAGCCGCAACGGGGCCGGGGATGGGGCCAGGGCAGGCGCCGCCACCCCGTCGTCAGCTCCCTGAGCCCCCTGAGCTACCTGAGTTCCCCGGGCCTCACCAGCCTCGCCGCTCACACCCGCTCCAACCTCGTCCGGCAGTTACCCGCCACAAGCTACCGCCTCGGCCGGCGCGGCCGCGGCCGACCTCGGCCGGGGCTGGCCAACAGCCGGGAGCAGCTCACCCGTCCCTGCGCCCGGCCCGTCGCTCGGCCAGCTGGAGGAACGTCGCCGCTAGGCGGTCGCCTCCGGTCGGGTCACGCGCCACGACCACGACCGTGTCGTCCCCGGCCACGGTACCGAGCACCGCGGTCAGGCCGCTGCGGTCGATCATCGACGCCATCAGCTGGGCCGCGCCCGGCGGCGTCTTGAGCACGACCAGGTTGCCGCTGGCCTGCGCCGACAGCAGCAGGTCAGCCGCCACCTTGCCGAGTGCGGCGAGCGCGTTGGTCGGCACGCCGGCGAGCAGCCCGGCCACCTCGGCCAGCGCCTGCGGCGACAGCGTCGCCGGGCCCTCGGGATGCTCGGCCGGCATCGCGTCCGGCGGCAGCGCGTAGACCAGCGCCCCGTCCGGGCCCCGCAACCGCACGGCGCCAAGCTCGTCGAGGTCGCGCGACAGCGTCGCCTGGGTGACCTTCACCCCGACCGCCGCCAGCCGGTCGGCCAGCTCGTCCTGGGAATGCACCGGCCGCTCGGGCCCGGCCAGGATCCCTGAGATCTTGGCGTGCCTGGCCGCCTTGGTCGCCGGGGCGCTCTGGGCATCAGGTCCCGGCCCGGTCACGCGGCCTGTCCGAGCAGCTCATCGGCCCGCGCCATGATGGCAGGCAACGCGGCCACGAACGTGGCGGCCTGCTCCGCGCTGAGTACCAGCGGCGGGGCGATCCTGATCGCATCCGGCTGCACGGCGTTGACCAGGAACCCGGCCTGCCTGGCGGCGGCTTCCACGGTCGCCGCGACCGGCTCGGTGAGCACGATGGCCTGCCAGAGCCCGGCCCCGCGCTGGCCGGCGATCAGCCTGTGCGAGACCCCGCCGATGCCGTCGGCCAGCATCGAACCGACCGCGCGCACGTTGGCCAGCAACCCGTCGCGTTCGATCGTGTCAAGCACCGCCAGCGCGGCCGCGCACGCGACCGGGTTGCCGCCGAACGTGCTGCCGTGGTCGCCCTTGCCGAGCACGTGTCCGAACTCCCCGATCCCGACGCAGGCGCCGATCGGCAGTCCTCCGCCCAGCCCCTTGGCGAGCGTGATGACGTCCGGCACGACGCCTTCGGCCTGGAACGCGAACCACGATCCGGTCCGGCCGATCCCGCTCTGGATCTCGTCGAGCACCAGCAACGCCCCGTGCGCGTCACACGCCGCCCGCGCCGCGGCCAGGTAGCCGGCCGGCGCCGGCACCACGCCACCCTCGCCGAGACCAGGCTCAAGGAACACCGCGGCGCAGTCAGGTCCGACGGCAGCTGTGAGCGCGGCCTGGTCACCGAAAGGCACAAACCTAACTTCAACCCCAAATGGAACAAATGGCTGGCGGATACTGTCCTTTCCTGTGAGACTCAGCGAGCCCATGGTCCGCCCGTGAAATCCGTGCTCGGCGGCGACAAAGACCGGCTTGGCCTGACCCTGGCGACGGCGGACTAGCTTGACCGCGGCCTCGTTCGCCTCGGTCCCAGAGTTCGCGAAGAACACGCGTCCGTCTGTGCCGAGCAGCGCCAGCAACTTCTCGGCCAGCGCGACCTGGCCCTCGTGGATGAACAGGTTCGAGGTGTGGGCCAGCTTGCCGACTTGCTCGGTGACGGCGGCGACGAGCGCCGGATGGGCGTGACCGAGCGCGCTCACGGCGATGCCGCCGATCAGGTCCAGGTAGGCGTTGCCGTCGACGTCCCACACGACGCACCCTTCGCCCCGGGCCAGCGCGAGCGGCGGCACCCCGTAGTTCGGCATCAGGGCGGCCTGGTGGCGCTGCTGCAGCTTCTCGGTGTTGGTCAGCACGGGACCGATCAACGGTTCGGTGCCGGCCGTGGCTGGTGCTGTCGCTGTCATTGGCTACGCCTCTCCGTTCGGCACGACCATCGTGCCGATCCCTGAGTCAGTGAAGATCTCCAGCAGGACGGCGTGCGGCAACCGTCCGTCGAGCACGTGGGCTTGCGGGACGCCGCCGGTCACCGCGGTCAGGCAGGCCGCCATCTTCGGGATCATGCCATCACTGAGCGCCGGCAGCATCGCCGCGAGTTCCGCGGCGGTCAGCTCGCTGATCACTTGCGGCGGCCGGTCGCCCGCCGGGACCTGCTCATCGTCCGCCTGCTCGCCGTGTGCCTGCTGACCCTGTGCCTGCTGACCACGGGGCCAGTTCGCGTAGAGCCCGGCCACGTCGGTCAGCACGATCAGCTTCGCCGCGCCGAGCGCGACCGCGAGGGCGGCCGCGGCCGTGTCCGCGTTCACGTTGAGCACCTCGCCGGCCTCGCTGCGGGCGACGCTGGACACCACAGGGATCCGCCCGTCGTCGATCAGCACGCGCAGCGCGCCCGGGTTGACGGTCTCGATCTCGCCGACCTGGCCGATGTCGATGGGCTCGCCGGCCGCGCCGGTCGCCTGGACCCGGCGGGCGGTCAGCAGGTGCGCGTCCTCCCCCGACATCCCGACCGCGAACGGGCCATGCCGGTTGACCAGGCCGACCACGTCCCTGTTGACCTGGCCGGTCAGCACCATCCGCACCACCTCCATGGTCTCGGCGGTGGTGACGCGCAGCCCGCCAGCGAACGTGGAGACGATGCCGAGCCGGTCCAGGTGGGCGTTGATCTGCGGGCCGCCGCCGTGGACCACGACCGGGTAGAGGCCCGCGTACCGCAGGAAGACGACGTCCTGAGCGAATGCCAGCCGCAGCGCCTCGTCGGTCATGGCGTGCCCGCCGTACTTGATCACGACGACCTTGCCGTGGAACCGGTCGAGCCAGGGTAGCGCCTCGATCAGCGTCGCGGCCTTGGCCAGGGCGCTTGCCTGCGGCAAGTCCGAGCGTCCTGAAGGCACAGTCCGCCCGGCCGGCGAAGGTCCTTTTTGCATATCTGGGTTGTTAAGAAGATCAGTGGTCACGTCGAGTAAGCCGAGTTCTCGTGCACGTAGGCGGCGGTCAGGTCAGTCGTCCTGACGGTGGCGGCGGCCGGGCCGGCCTGCAGGTCGATGGTGATCGTCACGTCGCGCGGCTTCAGGTCGACGGCGGACCGGTCTTCGCCGGGTCCGCTGTCGCGGCAGACCCAGACGCCGTTGATCGCCACGTTCAGCTGATCGGGGTCGAAGGCCGCGTCGGTGGTGCCGACGGCGGACAGCACCCGGCCCCAGTTCGGATCCTCGCCGGCGATAGCGCACTTGAGCAGGCTGGACCGGGCGACCGCCCGGCCGACGGTGACCGCGTCCTGCTCGCTGTCGGCGCCCACGACCTGGATCGAGATCGCCTTGGTGGCGCCCTCGGCGTCGAGCACCAGTTGCCTGGCCAGGTCGGCGCAGGCGGCCGTGAGCAGCTCGGTGAACTCGTCCGGGTCTGGCCGCACCCCCGACGCGCCGCTCGCGAGCACCAGCACGGTGTCGTTCGTCGACATGCAGCCGTCGGAGTCGACCCGGTCGAACGTGGTCGCCGTGGCGGCGCGGAGCGCCTTGTCCAGGTCGCTGGCGGCTACGTCCGCGTCCGTGGTCAGCACGACGAGCATCGTGGCGAGCGCGGGCGCCAGCATCGCCGCGCCCTTGGCCATGCCGCCGATCTGGTAGCCCCCTGTGCCGTCAAGCCGCGTGGTCTTGGCGACGGTGTCGGTCGTCATGATCGCGATCGCGGCCGCCTGCCCGCCTTGGGCCGAGGCGGCGACGGTGGCGGCGTCGACTCCGACCAGGAGCTGGTGCATGGGCAGCCGCTCGCCGATGAGGCCGGTCGAGCAGACCGCGACTTCTTCGGCGGGCACCGCCAGCAGCCTGGCCAGGTGGTGCGCGGTCTGCTCGGTATCGGCGTAGCCCGCCGGCCCTGTGCAGGCGTTCGCGCCGCCCGAGTTGAGCACGACGGCGCTGGCCTGAGCGCCCGCGACGACTTGCTGGCTCCACCGGACCGGGGCGGCCTTGACCCGGTTGGAGGTGAAGACCCCGGCGACCGCCTTCGACGGGCCATCGTTGATGACGACGGCGACGTCGGGCTTGCCCGAGTTCTTGAGGCCGGCGGCGACTCCCGCGGCCCGGAAGCCTTGCGGCGACGTGACGCTCATGGCGCTACTCCGATCGAGGTCAGGCCCGCTGCCTCCGGCAGGCCGAGCATCAGGTTGGCGTTCTGGATGGCCTGGCCGGCCGCGCCCTTGCCAAGGTTGTCGATGGCCGCGACGACGACCGCGCGGCCCGCGCGGTGATCGGCGGCGACCTGGAGGTGAACGCCGTTGGAGCCGGCGACGGCGCCGGTCGCCGGCCAGGCGCCTGGCGGGAGCACGCAGGCGAAGGGCTCGGCCGCGTAGGCCGTTCTCAGTGCTTCGCTGAGCGTGGCGGTATCGGTCGTGGCCCGCTTGAGGCGGGCGGTGGCGGTCGCGAGGATACCGCGCGGCATCGGCACGAGCACGGGGGTGAAGGAGACGCTGACCCTGGGCGCTGTCTCGGCCGGGTTCCGCGGCACCCCGCCCGGTCCTCCGCCTCGCGGATCTGCGCCGCCCGGTCCTGCGCCGCCCGGTCCTGCGCCGCCCGGTCCTCCGCCGCCCGGTCCTCCGCCGCTCAGTACCTCCGCCAGCGCCTGCTCGATCTCGGGGGTGTGCCGGTGCGCGCCGGCGACCTGGTAGGCGCTGACCGAGCCCATCACCTCGCTGCCAAGCAAGTCGGCCCGCAGGCTCTTGCCTGCCCCCGACGTCCCTGAGGCGGCGACGACCACGATGTCGGCCGGCTCGACCAGCCCGGCCGCCACCAGCGGGGCGAGCGCGAGGATCGCTGCCGTCGAATAGCAGCCGGGAGCCGCGACCCGGCGGGCGGCCTTGACCTGCTCCCTAGCGCCGGGCAGCTCAGGCAGGCCGGTCACCCAGCGCCCGGCGTACGCGCCGTCGTAGTGCCGGTTCCACGCGTTGGCGTCGGCGAGCCTGAAGTCCGGGCCGAGGTCCACGATCTTCGTCTCATCCGGGAGGTCGGCCGCGAGCGGGGCCGACTGGCCGCTCGGCATCGCCATGAAGACGAGGTCGCACTCGGCTTGCTTGAGCGCGTGATGGGGCTCGAACACCAGGTCCGCGAGTCCTGGCTGGCCGGCCAGGTGGCGATGGGCCTGCGCCACGCTCTTGCCCGCGCTGCTGTCCGCGGTGAGCACCGCGATCTCCAGTTGCGGGTGCCCGGCCAGCAGCCGCAGCAATTCGCCCCCCGCGTACCCGCTAGCGCCGGCCACCGCGACCCGCATTGTGATAGACCCTCCGCCGCACCCGGCCCGGCCGCCTCAAGCTGCCGTCGACCGCTGGCGCTGGACTTGGCCCTGAAGCCAGCCCAGCCCGTATCGTCTCGCCCTGACCCGTACTATCTCGTCCCGACCCCGGCGGCCAACTCCCGCCAGCTCGTCACTCGAATTATTATGCAGTCTATTGTTTGAATATGCAAGACCCACCCGCAAGTGCGCTCCGCCCACGCCGGCCCGGCGCCCCCAGCCAGGCCCGGCGCCCCAACTACAGCGTCGCGCCTCTGCTGTCGTTGGGACTACAGCAGAGGCGCGACGCTGTAGTTGCTGAACCCAGCGGAGGTGCGGCGGACGGTGAGGAAAGTTGTACTGATTGTCACAGTGTGGTCGAGGTCGGAGGATTACCGCGCGAACCACCGTGTTCGGCTTCCTGACGGGCTGTCACTAGCGCATGATGTTGAGGCGCAGGAAGGAGACAGCATGCGTCCCGGCCGCCGTTCCAGCCCATTGAGCGTGCCATTGCGCCCAGAAACGGGCAACGCAATCGGCGGACTCGCGGTGCTCGCATTGCTGCTGGTCCTTGTGGCCGGCTGCGGCGGTTCCGCGCCGAAGCACCCGGCGACGGCGAAGGCCGTCGCCTGCGGCATGGCCAAGACGGCCGCGAACGTGCCCGTCCACGTCGAGGTGACGCAGGGTCACGTCGGCTGCGGCACGGCGCTGTTGATCGAGAAAAAGTACGCCCAAGCGATCAGGTCAGGACTGGCTCCTGGAAACGGCGGTGGCGGACCGGTCAAGGTGAACGGCTGGACCTGCCAGGGCTACGCCACCCCCGTCGTGCTCAAGACCGGCAAGGCCTCGCGCTGCGTCGACGGCACCAGCGAAATCCTCGCGATCCTCCCCACGACCGCCTAGCCCCCGGCGGGCCTGCTCAACAGCAACGTAGTCCCGGAGCTGTCGTTGCAACAGCATCTCCGGGACTACGTTGTTGTCGCGGCTTGGGGGACTTCCGCCTTCAGTTAAGGCCGAGCGACTCAGCCGCTGCGCAGGACGGCGCCGGTCCGGCGGGTCGCCTCGGCGACGGCCGCGTCCCTGGCCACCGCGACCTCGTCGTCGGTCAGCGTCCGGTCGCTGGCCCGGAACCGCAACGTGTAGGCGAGCGACTTGCGTCCCGCACCGGTCTGCTCCCCGGTGTAAACGTCGAACAGCCGCACGTCCTCAAGCAGGGATCCACCGCTCTCGCCGCCATCGGCCGAGCCCGCACCAGCCGAGCCCGCGCCAGCCGAGCCAGCACCAGCCACGAGCGCCGCCTCGACCTCAGCCGCCGCCACCTCCTCGTCCACGACCAGCGCGACATCCTGCGTCGCCACCGGGTACCCGGAGACGACGGGCGCCTGGACCGGTGGCAGGCCCGCAGCCGTCCGCTCGATCACCGACAGGTCGAGTTCCATCGCGCTCGTCCGCGGCGCCAGCCGGAACGCGCCGATCACCCTAGGATGCAGCTCTCCGGCATGCCCGACGATCAGCTCCTCCGAGCCCGGCCCCGACGCCGACCCCGACCCCGACTCCGGGGAGATCACGAACTCGGCGCACCGGCCTGGATGCCAGGGCTGCCGCTGCCCTGCCCTGACCTGGTAAGCCACCCGGCTCTCCCGCAGCACGAGGTGAGCCGCCTCGATCGCGTCGTAGAAGCTGGCCTGCCGTCCCTCGCCCCACCAGCCCGGCAGCTCGATCTTGCCGGTGAGCACGCAAGCAGCGAGCCTGGGCTGGTCCGGCAGCGCCGCATTCAGCCTGGCCTGCTCTTCCTCGGTCGGTGCGCGGTCGACGGCCAGGATCGGCGCCACCGGCGGCCCACCATCCTTGGCCAGGAATGCGTGCCCGACCTCGAACAGCGCGAGGTCGCTGAAGCCGCGCCCGGTGTTCCGGCCGACCACCCGGAACAGGCCAGGCAGCAAGGTGCTGCGCATCAGCGGCTCCTCGTCCCTGATCGGGTTAGCCAGCCGCACCGCGCTCCGCCGCCGGTCGCCGGCCGGCAGACCCAGCCGGTCGAAGTCGGCCGCCGACCCGAACGGGCTGCTGATCACCTCGACGTAGCCGGCCCCGGCCAGCGCCTGGCCCACCGAGATCCGCAGCCGCTGGGCCGACGTCCGGCCGTGCCCGGCGACCGCGCGGGGCATGGCGATGCCGACCTTGTCGTAGCCCTCCAGCCTGATGACCTCTTCGGCGAGGTCGTTGGGGTCGGTCAGGTCAGGTCGCCAGGACGGCGGCATGACGGTGAGCTGGTCACCGGCGACCGTCACCGTGCAGCCGACCTCGCGCAGCCTCGCGATCACGGTCTCCGCGCCGTAGCTGAGCCCGGCCACCCGGTCAGGCAGGTCGGCCGCGATCGTGATCTCCACCGGGGTGATCGGCGCCTTCGCCAGCGTGTAGCCGGCCACGGCGGTACCCCCGCCGAGCTTGGCCAGCATCACGACGGCCTTCGCGGAGGCCCGCAACGGCAGTTCGTAGTCGACCCCGCGCTCGAACCGCGCCGACGCCTCGCTGAATAGCCGGTGCCGCCGGCTCATCCGCGCCGTCCCCGGCGCGCTGAAGTGCGCCGCCTCGATCACCATGTCGGTCGAGTCCGAGCTGATCTCGGTCGCGAGCCCGCCCATGGTCCCGGCCATCGAGATCGGCCCCGATGAGTCGGTGATCAGGATGTCGTCGGGGTCAAGCTCCCTGACCACATGGTCGAGGGTCTCCAGCTTCTCCCCCGCGCGCGCCCGCCGGACCACGATCGGCCCGTCCAGCCGCGACCGGTCGAACGCGTGCAGTGGCTGCCCGAGCTCCAGCATCAGGTAGTTCGTCACGTCGACCGCGAGCGACACGCTGCGCATCCCGGCCCGCGCCAGCCGCACCCGCATCGCCAGCGGCGTCGGCGCCGAGGGATCGATCCCCCGAACTTCCCGCAACGCGAACCGGTCACACGCCGCCGGATCCCCGATGCTGGCCGGATACACCTCCGAGCCAGGCGCGTCCCCGCCGGCGAGCTCGCCCGCCGGATCGGTGTAAGGAACCTCGAACGCGCTCGCCAGCTCACGGGCCATGCCGCGGACGGACAGCGCGTGCCCCTTGTCCGGCGTCACGTTGACGTCGAGCACGACGTCGGCCAGCCCGGCGTAGGACACGAAGTCCGCCCCGAGCGGCGCATCGGCCGGCAGCACGAGGATGCCTGAGTGATCATCGCCGATGGCCATCTCGGCGGCCGAGCAGATCATGCCGTCCGACAGCTTGCCGTAGGCCTTCCGCGCGCCGATCTCGACGCCGCCGGGCAGCTTGGCCCCCGGCAGCGCCAGCGCCACGAGGTCGCCGACCGCGAAGTTCGTCGCCCCGCAGATCACCCACCGCTGCTCATCAGGCTGCTCCCCGGTGAGCACCCGGCAGTACCTGATCGGCTTCTTGTGCCCGGCCAGTTCCTCGATCTCCAGCACGCGAGCCACGACGAGCCCGGATACGTCCTGACCGACGTACTCAAGCCCTTCGATCTCTAGCCCGACTCCGGTGAGCTTCCGCGCCACTGCCGCCGGGTCGACCGGCTCGGGCAGCGGCGCGTACTCAAGCAGCCAGGAAAGTGGTACCAGCATCTACGCCTCCGCTCCGAACGCCCGTGAGAACCGCACATCACCCTCGACCGTGTCCCTGATGTCGGAAAGGCCGTTCCTGATCATCAGCGATCGCTCGATCCCGAGCCCGAACGCGAACCCGCTGTACCGGTCGGGGTCGATCCCGCAGGCGGTCAGCACCCGAGGATTCACCATCCCGCAGCCGGCGATCTCGATCCAGCCCTGCGACTTGCAGACCCGGCATGGCGCCCCGCCAGCCTCCGCCGACGCGCCCCGGCACACGTGGCACTCCATCGACACGTCCGCCGACGGCTCGGTGAACGGGAAGTAGTCAGGCCGCAGCCGGGTCCGCAGCCCCGGCCCGAACATCGCCTCCACGAACGCGGTGATCGCGCCCCGCAAGTCAGCCATGGTCAGCCCCTCGTCCACCGCCAGGCCCTCGATCTGGTGGAAGACCGGGCTGTGGGTGGCGTCGAGCGCGTCCGACCTGAAGCACTTGCCTGGGCTCACGACGTACAGCGGCAGCGGCCGGGCGAGCATCGCCCGGATCTGCACCGGCGAGGTGTGCGTCCGCAGCACCATCCCAGACGAACGGGTGCCCTCGGGCCCGGCCACGAAGAAGGTGTCCTGCATCTCCCGCGCGGGATGATCAGGCGGGAAGTTCAGCGCGTCGAAGTTGTACCACTCGGCCTCGACCTCGGGCCCTTCGGCGATCTCGTAGCCCATCCCGATGAACACGTCGGCCAGCCGATCGGCGAGGGTCACGACCGGGTGCCGGGCGCCGGCCGGATACCGGTCCCACGGCAGCGTCACGTCGGCGACCTCGTCAACGAGCACCCGCTGGTCCCGCTCCGCTTCCAGCGCGACCTGCCTGGCCTGATGGGCCTCGGTCAGCAGCCGCTTGGCCTCGCCGATCCGGCGGCCGGCGTCCGCCTTGGCCTCGGGGGGCAGCGCGCCGATCTCCGCGCTCGCGAGGATCAGCGGCGCCCGGCTGCCAAGGTGCGCGGTCCGCGCGGCCTTCAGCTCGTCAAAGCTGACGGCATCGCGGAAGGCCGCGAGCGCCTCATCCACCATTCGCTTGACCTCATCGGGCCCGAGAGCCGCCACCTGCACGGGGTCATATGTCTTGTTCGGTGCTGACATCTGCCATCGATCCTGTTCTCCTACGTGTTGCCGGGGGCCGGCCAGCGGAAAGTTCAAAATCTTTATGCAAAATGGACCCCGGCCCTGCCGCTGTCGCTTCTTAGGGGAGGGCGGTCCCAGCCGGCTCACTGGCGCCAAGGCCGCGAGTCAGGCCGGATAGCCCAGCCACGCCAAGGACACAGCGACGTCAAGGACTCGGTGTCCGTAAGCCCGCCTGCAGGCAGCTCGGATCAGCCGTGACCCGGGGTGCCGGCGGGCATGGTAAATCGGAACTCAGCTCCGCCGCCGGGCGCCTGGGCCACGCTGATCGCCCCGCCGTGGGCCTCGACCAGGCCCTTGACGATGAACAGGCCGAGTCCGGCCCCGCCCCGCCGCTTCGCGCGCCAGAACTGCCGGAATACCCGCGGCGCGAACTCAGGCGCGATTCCAGGGCCTTCGTCGCGTACTGAGACCGCGACCCCAGGTCCGCCGCACACCAGCGCCGACTCGATCACGGTAGTAACGGTACCAGCACCGTGCCGGACGGCGTTCTCAATAAGGTTGGCCAGGATCTGGTCGATCTTGTCCGCGTCCAGCCAGGTCTCCGGCAGCCCGGCCGCGACGTCGAACGCGAACTTGGACGCGGCCTCGCCGGCGGCGACCCGGCCGTCCACCAGCTTCCTGGCCCGGCCGGCGATGTCGACCAGTTCGCGGTTCACGACGATCCGGCCGGCCTCGATCCGCGACACGTCAAGGAGCTCGGTAATCAGGCGGGTAACCCGGTCAGCGTCCGCGTTGACCGTCTCGAGGATGGCCCGCTTCTGGTCGTCGGTGAAGCGCGGCCACTTGTCGAGCAAGGTCGCGGTGAAGCCCTTGACGCTGGTCAGCGGTGACCGCAGCTCGTGCGCGACGGTCGAGACGAGGTCAGCCCGGCCGCGCTCGAGCCTGGCCCGCTCGGTCGCGCTGCGCAGCGTGATCGTCAGCCGCTGGACGGTGCCGCGCTCACCTGGCTCACCGACCCTCGGCCCTCGGGTGTATCCGACCGTGACCAGCAATTCCGTGCCACTCGCCAGGTACAGCGAGCGCTCAGGATGCCTGGTCCGGATCGACAGCCCGTCATAAGGGCGCGACGTTCGCCACCAGCAGCGCCCGTCGCCGTCAAACAATGGCAACGCGGCGCCGAGGGTCGTGCTGATCGCGGCGGCGGCGCTAATACCGGTAAGCCGTTCCGCCGCCCGGTTGAAGATGATGATCCGGCCATCGCCGTCAGCCACGACAACGCCGTCAGGCAATTCATCGACGCAGATCGCGTCAGCCGGTAGCGGGCGGGCCGCCCACGAGCGCGGTGCGGCCGACGACGAAGCGGGCGCGGCCTGCCGTCCGCCGTCCGCCGACGGCTCCGCCGCCTGCGGCCCGTGGTCGGCCACCAGGCTCAACGCGGCGTCGCGAAAGGCGGCGCTGCTCGCGGTCATCACGCTCACCTGCCGGTCCACATCGGACTTTCACCTTTGCCCGAACCACTGCCCCGGCGAGCCAGGTTTCGTCACCGCCGGTCCGGGGGGTAACCCGCAGTGACTAGCGCGTCATAGCCACCTGGTGTGACCCACGCAAGCTGTCAATGACGCAACGTAACCAAAGCCTAGCGCGTCACCCTACCCGAGCGGCACCCCCCTGCCTGCGCCCTCTCACTCGGCCCCTTCTGCCAGTCCCGCCAGCCCGTCCGGTCAGCCCACTGCGCCACACCCAGACTTTCTCGGGTCAGGAGGCGTTCTCGCGCCCTTCCGGGAGCGTTCTCAGCGTCCGCGGGGATCGTGGTCGTTGCGGGGAAACTCACCCCCGCCATATGACAAAACCGCTCCCCGGAACGAGAACGCTCCTCGGCGAACCCCCACAACGGCACGGAGTGGGGGCAATAGCGCCTACTTCGTGCCATCGTGGGGGTGGCCTGTGGTCGTTGGCTTACCGTGAGCGCCCGATGCAAGGCTCATCGCGGCGGCGCGGATCGGGACACTGCATGATCTTGCTGTGCGTGAGCGCGGGCGGAGGCGTAGAGGCACACGGCGGCGGCCGCGGCCAGGTTCAGGCTCTCGGCCCGGCCGTAGATCGGCACGGCCACGGCCTCATCGGCGAGGGCGAGCAGTTCGTCCGGCAGCCCCCAAGCCTCATTGCCAAACAGCCAGGCGGTCGGCCGACTCAGTTCGCCGGCGGCGTCGAGCTCGTCTAGGCCGCGGTCGGCCCGCCCGTCGCCCGCGAGCACGGTGAGCCCGGCCGCGCGCAATCCGGCCGCGACGTGAGCGAGCGGAGCGCCGTGCACGATCGGCAAGTGGAACAGCGACCCGGCCGAGGATCGCACGCACTTGCTGTTGTAGGCGTCGACCGAGTCCTCGGCGAAGACCACGCCGTCCGCACCGGCCGCGTCGGCCGTGCGCAGCACCGTGCCGGCATTGCCGGGATCACGGATGTTGGCCAGTATCACCACGAGCCGCGGCGACGCGGCCAGGAGATCGGCGAGCGGCACATCGACGAACGGGCAGACAGCCAGCAACCCTTGCGGCGTCACGGTCTGGGCCAGCTCGGCCATCAGCTGGTCGCTCACCTCGTACACGGGCGCGCCAGCCGCCGCCACCGCCGCCACGAGCCCGGCGTGCCGGCCCAGGGCGTGGCCGGTCACGAAAAGCTCGGTGATTCCTCGCATCTGGCCGAGTGCTTCCCGCACCGCTTGCGGGCCCTCGGCCAGAAAGAGCCGCGACCGCTCCCGCTGCGACCGTCTCGCCAGCGCCCGCGCCGCCCTCACTCGCGCCGCCTTACCCTCAAGCCGCCCCGAAATCGGATTATCCGAAATCCGATTATCCGAAACCGGAGTGTCTACGGTGCGGCCGCTCGCGGGCCGGCTCGCTGAGGTCGCGGGGGGATTGCCAGAAGGCGGGTTGCCCGGAAGCGGATAGTCCGGGTTCGGGGTATCCGAATCCGGACTATCCGGGGTGAGTTGCTTTCGCGGCCGGCGGTCAGGCAGCTTCTGACCTTGGCGCGTCCACGTCGGCGGGCAGCGCTTCCCTCGCCACGATCACCAGGGCGGCGAACGCGGGGGCGTCGTGCACCGCCAGGTCAGCCAGGATCTTGCGGTCGACGTCAACGCCAGCGATCTTCAGGCCTTGGATGAACCGGTTGTAGGTGATGCCTTCGGCGCGGGCGGCGGCGTTGATGCGCTGGATCCACAGCCGGCGGAAGGCGCCCTTGCGATCCTTGCGGTCGCGGTAGGCGTAAGTCATCGAGTGCAGTTGCTGTTCCTTGGCCTTGCGGTACAGCCGCGACCGCTGGCCGCGGTACCCGCTGGCCCGCTCAAGAACTACCCTGCGCTTCTTGTGGGCATTGACCGCCCGCTTTACGCGTGCCATGTGTTCGACTCCCTTGCGTCGGACCGGGTCACTTGCCCAGCAATTTCCTAGCGTTCTTCACATCGGCGGGCGACAGCTGCACCTCGTCAGCCAGGCGGCGAGTCCTCGTGCTCGGCTTGTGCTCAAAGTAGTGCTGCCGGTTCGCCCTGCGGCGCATGACCTTTCCGGTCCCAGTGAGGCGGAACCGCTTCTTGGCGCCGCTATGGGTCTTCATCTTCGGCATCTCGCCGCATCCCTCGTTCCCTGCGTGCTGCCCGCACGCGTCCTGTAACTGCCCGCCGGCACCAGTTGGCGCCGTGGGTAGGTCTTTCACCTCGCTACCGGCTGGTGAGCCTTCTAACCTCCGGCCTCACCATCACCGGCCGCGCCGTTGCTCGCAGCGCCGTCGGCCGGCGTGCTGCCGCCGGCCGACCTCGGCCGCGGCGGCGCGGCACTGCTCCCGGCGGCACTGCCGGCCGGGGCTCCGTCCGATGAGGCCCCGCCTGAAGAGGAACCGCCATCGGCTGGCCTGGCCGTGGGCCTCGGCGCGCTCGGCTTCGGCGCGGCTGGCCGCGGGCCACCCGCCGTGCCAGGACCTGGCTTCGGCGCGGCCGGCCGCGGACCGCCGACGCCTGGGCCAGGCCTCGGCGCGATTCCCGAAGGCCCTGGCCTCGGCGCGGCTGGCCTTGGGCTACCCGTGTCCGTCGAGCCTGGCCTCGGCCCGGTCGGCCGGGCCGTGCTGGCCGCCGTCGCACCCGGCCGGGGCGCGGCGGGCCGACCGGCGGCCACCGCCGCCGGACCTGGCCTCGGCGCTGCTGGCCGCGAGCCGCCGGCAGGCGCCTGGCTCACTCGCGGTGCCGCCGGGGCTGACCGAGCGGGCATCGCCGCCTCGGCGGGCTCGGCCGCAGCCGGGCTAGCCGACGTTAGCCCGCCCATGACCTCGGCCACCTCGGCCGTTGCCGCGTCCGCGCTTCCGGCCGTGGCCAGCTGAGCCGGTCGTGACTGCACCTGGGCCGCAAGGGCCAACTCAAAGTCGTCATCATCGCGGCCAGCCAGGGCATTCGGGGCGCTTGCTCGCGCGCTGGCCCGGTCCGGGGTCCTCGTCGGCTTGGTGTCAGCCTTCTTGCGGTGCGGACCGATCACCATGATCATGTTCCGGCCGTCCTGCTTAGGCGCCGACTCGACGAAACCAAGCTCTTCGACATCTCCGGCGAGCCGCTGCAGCAGCTTGTAGCCGAGTTCCGGCCTGCTCTGCTCACGTCCGCGGAACATGATGGTCACCTTGACCTTGTCGCCCTGCTTGAGGAACCGCTCGACGTGGCCCTTCTTAGTGCCGTAGTCGTGCGGGTCGATCTTGGGGCGGATCTTGATTTCCTTGATGACGGTCTGGGCCTGGTTCTTGCGCGACTCCCTGGCCTTGAGCGCCGACTCGTACTTGAACTTGCCGTAGTCCATCAGCTTGCAGACCGGCGGCCGCGCCGTCGGCGCGACTTCGACCAGGTCCAGGTCTGCTTCCTGGGCTAGCCGGAGCGCGTCGGTGATCGACACGATCCCTACCTGCTCACCTGATGGCCCCACCAGCCGCACTTCAGGTACCCGGATACGCTCGTTGATGCGAGGTTCAGTGCTGATGTGACCTCCTGCGTCACTATTGCCTGGTCCGGGCCTTTCCCGGCTCAGGAACTGCGTGCCACCACGCGGAACGAAAAAGCCCCGCAAGGTATGCCTGCGGGGCTACCACCTACGCGCCATCGGCGGCAGGGCCCGTATCTTGCGCCGGTCGGTTCAGGGCTCACACCCTGAGACCGCGGCCGCCGAGCCTTGCCGCTTCAGCCACGCGACACCTCCGGGCTGACTCGCATCGTGCGCGCCAGCCGGTGCGCCCGGCCTAGTCAGCGTCCCTAAGGCAGAAACCTCAGGGTTAGCCAACCCGCCAGCCAGTCGGATTCCCTGGTACCCGCAGCGATAACCGCCGGTACCGCATCTGGTTATCCAGTGATCGCTAGATAACCAAGGTGACTGGCTGGACTATTACCCGCTAGCCCAAGCTAGCCAGGTGGGAGGTGGCCGAGGTGGTCCTCCGCTTCCGGCCCAGTACCCTCTGCCGCAAACACAAGGTCACGACCACAAGGCACCGGGTCTTAAGTTCTCGATTAAGGTTACCTCATCACTGGACGGTAGTCATATCTCAAGGCTTAGCAGCAGCCGATCGACTACCGCCCGATCGCTGGGCCAGGGCGCTCAGGCCGGCCTGGCGCATGCGCTCAAGCGGAGCAGGCCGGTCCGTCATCAGCGTGACCTGGAGCGCCGCCTGATGAAGAAGCAGGTCGAAGCCGCTGGCCACGACGGCCCCTGCTCGCCCGGCGGCTGCGGCCAGGGGCGTTGGCCACGGGTGATACACCACGTCAAGCAGCACCTCAGGAGGCGGCACCAGCGCCGAGAAATTTGCGGCAAAAAGATCGGTGGCACCAGCCGGCACGGTGGAAATAACTACCCGGACTTCATGCAGGGCAGCGACGGTAAAGGGGGCAGAAGTCACGGTCAGGCCGAGCCTGTCCGCTACGGCCATGAACGTCCCTGTACTGGCCTGATCACGAACGGCTACCCGCACGGACTTCTCGCCGAGCTCAGCGAGCGCGGCCAGGGCCGCGCAGGCCGTGGCGCCCGCGCCGATGATCAGGGCCGGGCCGGGCGAGATTCCCTCGGGCCCGCCAACGCCGCGCTCGGTGAGCGCGTTGACCATGCCGGTGGCGTCGGTGTTGTACCCGAGCCGCTGCGCGGCGGCGAAGACCACGGTGTTCGCGCCGCCTACGAGCGTCGCCACCGGCTCGGCCCGGTCAAGGAGCGGGAGCACGGCCCGCTTGAGCGGCATCGTCAGCGACAGGCCGGCCCAGTCGGGTCCGCACGAGTCGAGCAAGGCCGGCAGGCCGGCCTCGTCGCACTCGATCGCCTCGTAGCGCCACCACGTCAGGCCAAGCTCGGCGTAGGCGGCCCGGTGCAGCACCGGCGACAGCGAATGGCTGATCGGCGAGCCGAGCACCGCCGCCCTGACGCTGCGCCCGTCCAAGCTGGCACCGTCCAGGCCGCTCAGTTGCCGAACTCCGCCTGCCACTGCTGGAGCTGCGTCAGGCTGTTGGTGAAGTGCGTGACGTAAGGCTTGTGCCTTGTGTCGGTGATGAAGTACAGCCAGTCGCCCTTCGGCGGATGCAGGGTCGCCTCGATCGCGGCGATCCCAGGGTTCCCGATCGGGCCGGGCGGCAGGCCGGTATGGGCGTAGGTGTTGTAGGGCGACTTGAAGTTCTCGTCGGCCTTCGTGATCGCGGTCCCGTAGGTGCCCATGGCGTAGAAGACCGTGCTGTCGAACTCGAGCGGCATATTGCGCTGGAGCCGGTTCCAGACCACGCGGGCGATCGGGCCGAAGTTGCTGACGCTGCCTGCCTCGGCCTGCACCATGCTGGCGACGATGATGACGTGCCAGGGGTCGGTGTAGACCTTGTGCGACTCCGACACGATGTTGATGCCGTTCACCTGCGTGTTGAACTCGCTGACCATGGTGCGCAGGATCTGCAGGGCCGACTCCTTGGGCAGCAGCGAGTAGGTGTCGGGGAAGAGGAAGCCTTCCGCGGTCTTCGCGCCGCTGGCCCAGGATGGCAGGCCAAGCTGGGATGGGTGGTCGATCAGCTGGGTGAACTGGCTGACCGGGATGCCGGTCTGGTGCGAGAGGATCTGCGCGATCTTGGACGCGCGCATGCCCTCGATGATGGTGACCTGGTCCTTGAGCCGGTGCGCTGCGCTCAGCAGGTAGCTCACCGCCAGGGCGGCGCTCATGTGGTGGTGCAGCAGGTACACGCCCGGCTGCAAGGTCGGGGCGTTCGCCGCCGCGGCGGCGGCGCTGTCGAACGGCCTGACCTCCTCGATGACCCCAGCCGTGACGAGCGCTGGCCCGAGCGCGCTGAGCGCGGCGCCGTCGGGCACGACGAAGTGCACGTTGCCGGTGCCCGATCCGCTGTAGTCCCCGTACCGGCTGGTGTGCCAGGCATTGTAGAGGTGATAGCCGTAGCCGAGGCCGGCGCCGACGATCAGCACGACCGCGAGCAGCGAGGCGACGAAGGCTACTTTCCCGCGCGCTCGTTTCGGCCGCTTGGCCCGGCGGGCGCGCCGCCCTGAGCCGCCTCTGCCACCGCCGCTGTGGTCGCCACGGTCGCCACGGTCGCCACGGCCGAATCGCCGGGACAGCAGGCCGCCCCCGGCGTCCTCGTCATTCCAGTCGTCGTCAGGCTCCTGCGGCGACCAGTTTTCGCCACCTGACCACGGCTCGCGCTCGCCGCCGCGCTGGGGCAGCTGACCTCCGGTGAGCCGACCTGATCCGTTAGCGGCGAAGGTGAGGCTGTCCGGTTCCTCGAACGAGCCAGTATCAGGCCGGTCGAACAGCCCGGAGTCGGCCGGGCCGAAGGAACCGGCGTCGGCCGGGCCGAAGACGCCGGAGTCGGCCGGGCCGAAGGAACCGTTGTCCGGCTGAGCGAACGAGCCGGTGTCAGGCAAGCGATATGACCCCGTATCCGGAGTGCCCGGCCAGTCGCCACCGGGCTGGGCCGATGCCCTCGGGTCACTGCCGAGGGCATCAGTGACCTGATAGGACGCGGTCGGCTGATCGGCACCGCCACGGGAGTCCTGGTAGGGCTGAGCGGTGCCGTAGCTTTCCTGCGCGTAAGGCTCGACGCCGTAGGAGTCGGGCTGGTCGTAGCCGGGTCGGCTGTAGCCAGGGCGGTCGTCACTGGACCGGGCGTAGGGGCGCGCATCGAAGGACGGCTGGTCGTAAGAGGACTGGTCGTAAGAGGACTGATCGTAGGCGCCCTGTCCGTAGTCGGCCGTGCCTGCGCCGTAACCGTTCTGGTCAGGTCCTGGCTGGGCGCTGGCGGCGCGGCCGTAGGAGCCATCACCGCCGTAACCGGCGTGGTCGTAGCCGCCTCTGTCGCCGCTGGCAGTGTCATAGCCGGCCCCGTCATAGCCCGCACCGTCGTAGCCCGCACCGTCATGGCCCGCACCGTCATAACCGGCCGTGTCATAGCCGGGACCGTTGTAGCCGGCACCGCTGTAGCCGGCACCGCTGTAGCCGGCGCCGGCCGAGCCTGGGCTGCCATCAGGGGCGCCGCCGTGACCTTGACCGGGGCTGTCGTAGCCGGTGCTCCCGTTGCCTGGACGCTCGTAGCCAGTTCGGTCGTAACTGGGGCTGTCATATCCGGGGCCATCGTAAGTGGGGCCGTCGTAACTGGGGCCGTGATAGCCGGGGCCCTCGTAGCCGCGGCTGTCGTAACCACGGCCGTCGTAGCTTGGACTCTCGTAACTCTCAGGGGCTGGGCCGACGTCGCCGTAGCTGTCTGGTCCCTGGCCGGCCGTCCCATAGCCAGGATCGCGGGGGCCAGTGCCATTTGCCTGGCCAGGGCCGTAGCTGCCCGAGCTGGGCCCGTAGCCGAGGTCGTTGTAGGACGGCGACGGGGCATAACCGCCTGGCTGGCTCTGACCGTGGCGCTGGACGTAAGGATCGGCGCCAAGGCTCGACCAGCCATCGGCCGGGCCAGCATGGCGTGCCTGCGATGGCCGACCGTAGCCATCAGGGCGCGCCTGGTACTGATAGTCGGGATCTACGCCAAAGTCATCAGGGCCGTACCCGTCATCCGGGCCGGCATCAGCCGACCAGCCCGTGCCACCGCTGCTCATCGGCTGCCACCTTGTCCCGCACCGACGAGTTCGCCGGCCGGATGACCGGTCAGCCGCTCGGTGTCTAGAGCGCTTTGCAGCAGCAGGGCGGCCGCCGCCTTGTCCACCGTCGAACGACGCTGCCGTGAGTTTCGACCACCAGCCTGGAGCGCCGAATGGGCGAGGGTGGTGGTGAAACGCTCATCCACCAGCCTTACCTCGATCGGCGCGACCAGCGCCGCGAGGTCAGCTGCGAAGGTCCTGGCACTGGCCGCTGCCTGACCCGCCCGGCCCGAAAGGCTCGTCGGCAAGCCGACGACAATCTCGATCACCTCGCGATCTGCGCACAGCCTCGCGATCTCGGCGAGGTCGCCTGGACCACGACGGACGGTCGCGATTGGCGTCGCCAGTATGCCGTCAGGGTCACAGCCGGCCACGCCGATCCGTACAGACCCGACGTCGATGGCGAGCCTAATACCTGATCTCAAAGCGCCATTCCTAAGGAATTCGGTCTCAAAATAGCTACAACCTGGCAGCGGCATGGTCTCACGGTACGCTACCCGCACCACCGATGCCGACGATAACCGTCTTAACTGCACTAAAAGCCTCCTGTATTGCGTGATCGGCCTGGTCGCCGAGCACGGCACCGCCACCCTGGGCAATGTCGTCCCTGCCACCCCCGCGTCCCCCCAGGGCAGTAGTCGCCGGGCCGATCAGGGCCGCCGCCGTGATGCCCCGCTGGCGGGCGGCGTCATTGACAGCTACGACCACCGCCGGGCGACCGTTCGACACGGCCGATGCCACGACCACGCCTGGCTGGGTCGCGGGCAGCTGGCCCCTGATGTCGAGCGCGAGCTTGCGTATCCCGTCCGCTGATGTACCCGCAGGAAGCTGATGGCTCACATAGGTGACGCCAGCGACGTTCTGCGCTCCCCTGGCGATGTCGACCGCCGCGCTGGCGAGCTGCGCCGACTGCATCCGGGTCAGCTCGCGCTCGGCGTCCCGCAGCTTGGCCACGATCGCGGTGATCCGCTCGCCAAGCTCGGGCCGCGGCGTCTTGAGCTGCTCGGCGAGCTGGCTGACGAGCAGGCTCTCCTTGGCCAGGTACCGGAAGGCATCCATGCCCACGAGGGCCTCGACTCGCCGCACTCCCGACCCGATCGACGACTCCCCGAGGATCTTGACCAGGCCGAGCTGGCCCGATCTGGCCACGTGGGTTCCGCCGCAGAGCTCACGCGAATAGTCGCCCACCTCGACGACCCTGACCTGGTCGCCGTACTTCTCACCGAAGAGCGCCAATGCTCCCATGGCGCGGGCCTCGCCGATCGAGGTATAGAAGGCGCGGACGTCGAGGTCATTGATCAGCACCTCGTTGACCTCGTCCTCGACGTCGGTGAGCATGGGCGCCGGCACCGCGCCCACCGCGGTGAAGTCGAACCTGAACCGGCCTGGTGAGTTCTCCGAGCCAGCCTGGGCGGCGGTCTCGCCGAGCGCGCCGCGGAAGGCGCGGTGGACCAGGTGCGTCGCGGTGTGCGACCGCGAGATCGCGCGGCGGCGCTCCACGTCGATCTCTACCAGTACCTGGTCTCCGACGGTGATCTCGCCTGAGCTCATCCGGCACCTGTGCACGACCAGGCCAGGGACGGGTGCTTGCACATCGAGGATCTGGATGCTCGCGCCTGACCCGCTGCTGTTTCCGGTGGACCGCATGGTTCCCGCGTCGGCGAGCTGCCCGCCGCCCTCGGCGTAACAGGGCGTGCGATCGAGGACCACGTCGACCTCGGCGCCACCGCTGGCGGCCGGGACAGAGATGCCGCCGCTCAGCAGCCCGATGACGGCCGCCTCGGTCGCGATCTCGTCGTAGCCGGTGAAGGTGACCTTGCCGGCCTGCTCGAGGAACTGGGCGAAGACCGAGATGTCAGCGTTTCCTGTCTTCTTTGCGGCCGCGTCATCCTTCGCCCGCTGCCGCTGCTGCGCCATGAGCCGCCTGAACTCGGTCTCGTCGACCTCAAGGCCCTGCTCAGACGCCATCTCCAGGGTCAGGTCGATCGGGAAGCCATAGGTGTCGTGCAACTGGAACGCCTGGCCACCGCTGATCGAGCGCTCACCGCCCCGTTCCGCCTCGCTCACGGCCGCCTCGAACATGGCCGTTCCCGTGCGCAGCGTGCCGAGGAACGCGCCCTCCTCCGCGTCGAGCACGGTGTGGATGTTCGGCGCGTCCCTGACCAGGTCAGGGTACTGGCCCGCGAGCGCGTCGATCGCGACCGATGAGAGCTCGTGCAGGTAGCGGTCCGTGTGCCCGCCGGCACCGTCACCGCCGCGCTGGCTGCCCGCCAGCAGCCGCAGGTTCCGCACGCTCCGCCTGACCAGCCGGCGCAGCACGTATCCCCGGCCCTCGTTGGAGGGGATGACGCCGTCGGAGACGAGCATGACGGACGCCTTGACGTGGTCGGCGACCACGCGAAGGGAGACATCGGTGCGGTTGTCGCGGCCGTACTTGGTGTCGGTGAGGTCCGCGGCCCGGTCGAGTACCCTCCAGGTGGTGTCGATCTCGTAGATGTTGTCGACGCCCTGCAGCAGGATCGCCATCCGCTCCAGGCCCATGCCGGTATCGATGTTGCGCGACGGCAACTCGCCCTCGGTATCGAAGTCCACCTTGCTCCGCACCGCGCTGAGCTGGTACTGCATGAAGACCAGGTTCCAGACCTCCAGGTACCTGTCCTCGTCGGCCTCAGGGCCGCCATCCTTGCCGTACTCGGGTCCGCGGTCGTAGTAGATCTCGGAGCAGGGGCCGCCAGGACCTGGCACCCCCATGTGCCAGTAGTTGTCGGCGAGGCCGCGCCGCTGGATCCGGTCCGCTGGCACCCCCACCTGGTCCCGCCAGATCCCGTACGCCTCGTCGTCGCCCTGGTAGACCGTGGCCCAAAGCTTGCTCTCGGGGAAGCCGAACCCCCCGTCGGACTCGGGCCTGGTCAGCAGCTCCCACGCGAGCGGTATGGCCTGTTCCTTGAAGTAATCGCCGAACGAGAAGTTGCCGAGCATGTTGAAAAAGGTCGCGTGCCTGGTGGTCTTGCCGACCTCATCGATGTCAGGCGTCCTGATGCACTTCTGCATCGACGTCGCGCGCGGGTAAGGCGGCCTGCGCTGGCCGAGAAAGTAAGGCTTGAACGGAACCATGCCCGCGTTGATCAGCAGCAGGGTGGGATCCTCGGCGACCAGGCTGGCAGAGGGCACCACGGTGTGCCCGCGCTGGGAAAAGTACTCAAGGAAACGGCGGGCTATCTCTGCCGACTCCATCAGCGGCCATCCTTAGTCTTGTCGGTTTCTGGCTCTTGCACGCGGCCGGGAATGCCCAGCCGGGGCCGGGCCGACTCACGGGGCGCTGCCTGCCCCGGTGCGCACTGATCTATGAGGGTATTGCCTGACCGGGCGTGCTGCCGATTGATCTGGGCCTGCTGGCCGTCGAGGTACTCGGCCATTCCGGCGCGCACATCTCCGATGAAGGCCGAGATCGCGGCCGCCGGCGGGCGGCCAGCCGCGCGCCTGGCCCTGACCCTCGCGGCCGTCCAGGCCGCCAGGCCGATGGCCAGCCCGGCCGGGCTCGGCCCGCTCGCCTGCGGGACTGTCGGCAGCGGCGTTGCCGGGGAGCGAACCTGGCCGGTGCCGGCGATCGACCGCACGGCCCGGTCAGCCCGCCGGTATCCGATGATCCCGAGCGCCGCCCCGGCGCCGAGCCAGATCGCACGGCGCATCACGGCCCGGCCTGACCTCGGCCCGGCAGCTCCCGCACCCGGCCCGCGCGCCTGACGGCAAGGGCGCTCCTGACGCCGTGGCTGAAGGCCGCCAGCCTCAGCACCGGTGCGCCGAGCCCATGGGCGATCAGCTGGGTTGTCCCGGCCACAGCGCTGACCTGCTCGGAGAGGTCGGTCATGCTGACGGTGACGGCCTCCACGCTGTCGCTGAGCGCTTGCGTCCTGGCCAGTTGCTCGTCGGCCCGCTCGACGGTCGCCTGCGCGCGACGCAGCAGGTTGCCGGTCGCATCCTGGTAGCCGGTCAGTATCGTGCTCGCGAGCGTGATCAGCCGGGCCAGGCGGATCAGCACGTAGACGCCCGCGCACACGCCGACGGCAAAGAAGGACGCCGCGATCAGCGCCGCTAGCTGCCCAGCACTCATCGGCCTGGCCTCCTCTCCCCCGGACGCATGCCTGTGCCTTCGCAGACCTTATCGCGACGCCGGCGTCCGAGGCGGGGCAGCGGCAATAGCCGCAGGCGAGCCGCTTCCTGCCCGATGGGCCCGGCGGTCAGCTATCCGGCTGACCCTCGCCGGAAGGGGCCGGACGGGCGTCATCGCTACCGCCCGCATCGAGCACTCCCCTGATCCGCTCGACGCGGTCAGCGTACCTGGCCTCGGCCCCGTGCCTGGTGGGCTCGTAGTAGCGGTGGCCTGCCGCCTCCCTGGGCGGGTATTCCTGGCGCACGATGCCTTCCGGGTAGTCGTGCGGGTACAGGTAGCCCTGGCCGTGGCCGAGCCTGGCGGCGCCCTTGTAGCTGGCGTCGCGCAAGTGAGCCGGCACCGCGCCGGTCCGGCCGGCCCGCACGTCTTCGAAGGCGGCGCCGATCGCCTTGACCACCGAGTTGGACTTGGGGGCGAGGGTGAGGTGGATGACGGCCTGGGCGAGGTTGATCCGCGCCTCGGGCAGGCCGACGAACTCGACCGCCTGGGCCGCTGCGATCGCCACTGGCAGCGCGGTCGGGTCGGCCATGCCAACGTCCTCGCTCGCGTGCACGATGATCCGCCTGGCGATGAATCTCGGGTCTTCACCGGCCTCGATCATCAGGGCCAGGTAGTGCAGGGCGGCGTCGACATCGCTGCCCCTGATGCTCTTGATGAAGGCGCTGATCACGTCGTAGTGCTGATCGCCGGCCCGGTCGTAGCGAACGGCCGCGCGGTCGACCGCGCGTTCCAGCACGGCCGGGTCGATGACGCCGCCCTGAGGCAGCCCGAGCGCGGCCGCCTCCAGGTAGGTCAGCGCCCGCCGGGCGTCGCCGCCGGCCAGCCGCAGCAACTGCTCGGCCGCGTCGTCGTCGAGGCTGACCGAGCCGTTCAGCCCGCGCTCGTCGGTGATCGCCCGGTCGATGACGACCCGCAGGTCGGGGTCGCTGAGCGGGTGTAGCCGGAGCAGCAGCGACCGCGACATCAGCGGCCCGACGACGGAAAAGGACGGGTTCTCCGTAGTGGCGCCGATAAAGGATACCCAGCGGTTCTCAACCGCTGGGAGCAGCGCGTCTTGCTGCGCTTTGTTGAACCTGTGCACTTCGTCGATGAAGAGCAGCGTCTGCCTGCCGGTCAGGCCGAGATCACTCCTGGCGCCGTCGATCGCGGCGCGCACCTGGGCCACGCCCGCCGAGACCGCCGAGATCTCCACGAACTTGCGGCCGGTGACGCCGCTCAGCACGTAGGCGAGCGTGGTCTTGCCCGTGCCAGGCGGGCCCCACAGCAGCACCGACATCGGAGCGGCGTGCTCGGCCAGCTTGCGCAGCGGCGAGCCTGGCGCGGTCAGCTTCGGCTGGCCGACGACCTCGTCCAGGCTCCTCGGCCGCATGCGGACCGCCAGCGGGGCGACCGACGCCGCCGCCTCGTCGGCGGCAGCGTCGAAGAGGCTCGCGCCCTGCTGACGGTCACCCTTGGCCACGGCTGCATTCAACCATGAGCGGGACGGCCTACCCGCCCGCAGCCTGGGTCGCTGGCACGGCCGACGCCCCAGGGGCGGCCGGCGCCCCCGGAGCGGCCTGCGCCGCCGGGGGAGCCGCGTCGATCCCGGCCTCCTTGCGCTGGGCTGGCGTGATCGGGGTCGGCGCGCCGGTGAGCGGGTCATGCCCGGATGCCGCCTTCGGGAACGCGATGACGTCCCTGATCGACTCGCGCCCGGTCAGCAGCATGAGCAGCCGGTCCCAGCCGAACGCGATGCCGCCGTGCGGCGGAGGGCCGAACCGCAGCGCGTCGAGCAGGAAGCCGAACTGTGACTGGGCTTCCTGCGGTGACAGCCCGATCACGTCGAACACCTGCTGCTGCATGGCGGGGCGGTGGATCCTGATCGAGCCGCCGCCGATCTCGGTGCCGTTGCAGACGATGTCGTAGGCGTCGGCCAGCGCGCCCGCCGGCTCGCCAGCGAACTTGTCGGCCCACTCGGGCAGCGGTGAGGTGAAGGGGTGGTGCACCGCCGTCCAGCCGCCCTCGGCATCTTCCTCGAACATGGGCGCGTCGACCACCCAGGTGAACGCCCAGGCGGCCGGGTCGATCAGCCCGCACCTGGCCCCGATCTCGAGCCGGGCGGCGCCGAGCAGGGTGCGGGCGGCATTCGGCGTCCCGGCGGCGAAGAAGACGCAGTCACCGGGCCCGGCCCCGGTAGCGGCCGCCAGCCCGGCCTTCTCTTCGTCCGACAGGTGCTTGACCACTGGGCCGGCGTCAGCCACGGCGCCGTCTGGGCCGATCAGCACGTAGGCCAGGCCGCGGGCGCCGCGCGACTTGGCCCAGTCCTGCCAGCCGTCGAGTTCCTTGCGTGACTGCGCCGCGCCGCCTGGCATCACGACCGCGCCGACGTGCTGCGCGGTGAAGACGCGGAAGCCCGTCCCGTCGAAGTACCGCGTCAGGTCGGCGAGCTCGCAGCCGAACCGAAGGTCGGGCTTGTCCGAACCGAACCTGGCCATGGCGTCCGCGTAGGTCATGTGCGGGATCGGCAATGGCACCTCGTACCCGGCGATCTCGCGCCACAGGCGCTTGACCAGGTCTTCGGCTACCTCGATGACGTCAGCTCGGGTGATGAACGACATCTCGATGTCGATCTGGGTGAACTCGGGCTGCCGGTCGGCCCTGAAGTCCTCGTCGCGGAAGCAGCGGACGAGCTGGTAATAGCGCTCAAGGCCGGAGATCATCAGGAGCTGCTTGAACAGCTGGGGTGACTGCGGCAGCGCGTACCAGTTGCCAGGCTGCAGCCGCACCGGCACAAGGAAGTCCCTGGCGCCCTCGGGGGTCGACCTGGTCAGGAACGGGGTCTCCACGTTGACGAAGCCCCGGCCGCGCATGACGTCGCTGACCAGGTAGGCGGCGGTCGACCTAGCGCGCAGCGCAGCCGCCATCTCTGACCGCCTGATGTCGAGGTAGCGGTACCTCAGCCTGACCTCTTCATTGAGCTCGCCAGGCCCGTCGAGCTGGAACGGCAGCGGGTCGCAGGCGGCCAGCACCTGCACCGCGCTGGCGGTCACCTCGATGTCGCCCGTGGCCAGCTCCGGGTTCTCGTTTCCCTCGGGGCGGCGCCGCACCTGCCCGGTGACCAGCACGCAGAACTCGGCCCGCAACTCGTGCGCGACGTCTTCTTCCCGCAGCACGACCTGGACGACGCCGCTGGCATCGCGCAGGTCGATGAAGACGACGCCGCCGTGGTCCCGGCGGCGGGCTACCCAGCCGGCCAGCGTGACCTGCTCCCCTGCTTGCGAGGCGCGCAGCGCGCCCGCCTCGTGCGTGCGGATCATCGCACTTCAGCCCTTCTCGTCGTGATGACTGCTCATAGCCCGCGCCGTGGGCCTGCGGTATTGGCCACGGGGGACGGCCCCCCGTGGCCCCCCGCAGTACCGGCCCGGGGGGACGACCCCCCGGAACCCCCCGCAGGCGCCAGGCCTTTCAGGAACTGGTTCGAGGCCCGCTCAGCCCCGATCGTCGTCTGCGGCCCGTGGCCAGCCAGGACGATGGTCTCGTCAGGCAGTGGCAGGCAAACCCTTGACAGGCTATCGAGAATCGTCTCGTAGTCGCCGCCGGGAAGGTCAGTTCGCCCGATCGAGCCAGCGAACAGCAGGTCGCCGGTGAACAAGGTGCCTGCCTGCGGCTCGCCCGGCAGCCTGAAGGTGACTGACCCAGGCGTGTGCCCAGGGGCATGGTCGACGGTCAGCCGGATCCCGGCCAGCTCGAGGGTCATGCCGTCGGCGAGCTCAAGTACGTCAGCGGGCTCGCGGAAGGTGATGCCGCCGAACAGCGACCGTCCGGCCATGGCCGAGATCCCTCGGCCGGGATCGGTGAGCAGTGCCCGGTCGGCCGGGTGAATGTAAGCCGGGATGTCAGCCGCATCGCAGACCGGGGCGATTGACCAGATGTGGTCAACGTGCCCGTGCGTGGCCAGGACCGCCACGGGGTGCAGCCGGTACCGCCCCAGAATCTCTTCAATGCCGGGCTCTGCCTCTTGACCAGGATCTATGATCAGGCATTCAGCGTCAGGCCCCGGCGCCACGACATAGCAGTTCGCGGCGAACGCGCCTGCGGGGAACCCGGCGATCAGCACGGTGACCTCCAGCCAGCTGCCAGTTCGGCTCTGGTTGCCGCCGCTGACTTGGCAGGCAACCCTGATCAGGCTATCCACAACGGCCGACGGGCCGCGCCGAGGCGGCCGGAGGCCTGGCGGAGGTGGCCACGGCCGGGTGGAAGCCGGGCCGGAAACAGCAAATGACGCCTCGCAGTTACAGGACGGCTGCGGTTGGTGCGTCGAACCGATAACAGCGGGCATACGCACTTGCTTCGCGCGGATACCATGCGCGAAGTTTTGGAAGAGCACCACTACCGGTCGATAACGGGAGGGCGGGCAGGTGGCGGGTAAGCAGGAGCGCCAGCGCAAGCTTGCGCGGGAGCGGCACGCGCGGCGGCTGGCGAGGGAGGCTGAGCGGCAGGAACGTGCCCGCAAGGTCAGCAAGCTGGCGGCCGGCGGCGTGGCCCTGCTCGTGATCGTGGCCGTCGTCGTCATTGGCGTCATCACGCTTGGCCACTCGCAAAAATCCGCCGCCAAGTCGGTGACCACTCCGACCGCGAGCGCCACCCCGACGGCGACGCCATCGGCCACGCCGACGGCGTCGACAGTTGCCGAGCCCGCCACGAATTGCACGTACACCCCGCACCCCCCGGCCGCCCGGAACGTCGGCATCCCTTCGGCCAAGCCTGACTACAAGGCGACGTATCAGGCGACCATTAATACCAACCGCGGCGCGGTCGTCATTGACCTGCTCAACAGCAAGGCGACCTGCACGGTGAACTCCTTCGTGTTCCTTTCCGAGAAGAAGTTCTACAATGACACGCCCTGCCCGCGCCTGGTGACCAGCGGCATTTACGTGCTCCAATGCGGTGACCCGACCGGGACAGGCAGCGGCGGCCCAGGATATGAGTTCGATGACGAGAACCTCGCTGGGGCCACGTACCCGGCAGGCACGCTGGCCATGGCCAACTCCGGCCCGAACACTAACGGCAGCCAGTTCTTCCTCGTCTACAAGAACACGTCGCTGGCGCCCTCCTACACGCCCTTCGGCAAGATCGTCGGCGGGCTCAACGTCTTGCTCGACATCGCCAAGGATGGCGTCAAGGCTCCGCTCAATCCGGCGGGCGGCGGTCATCCCAAGGAAACAGTCACCATTGAGAGCGTCACGATCAAAAAGACCTGACCAGACGGCAGAGATTGAGACTTGACAGCTAGGGCATGTCAGTCAGGTACCAAGTGGGAGGTAATCGGTGAGCACGGGAAGCCATCCGTGGGGCCGCGTCGCCGATGACGGCACCGTGTACGTGCGCACCGCCGATGGGGAGCGTGTCGTAGGGATCTGGCAGGCAGGCAGCCCGGACGAGGCGCTGGAGTTCTACACCCGCAGGTTCGAGTCGCTGGCGACCGAGGTGACCCTGCTCGAGCGCCGGATCCGCACCACCGACCTCGCGCCTGGGCAGGCCAAGGCGACGATCTCAAGGCTGCAGGCCGCGATCGATGAGGCGAAGGCGATCGGCGACCTCGATGGCCTCAAGCACCGGCTTGAGGCGGTCACGGAGCAGGCTGACCAGCGCCGCGAGGAGCACAAGGCGGCTCGCGAGCGCGCCCGCGTGGACGCGGTCGAGGCGAAGGAGCGCATCGTCGCCGAGGCCGAGCAGATCGCGGCCGAGGCGACGCACTGGAAGTCGAGCGGCGAGCGGCTGAAGCAGTTGCTCGACGAGTGGAAGGCGGCCCCGCACGGTGACAGGACCGCGGAGGCGGCGCTGTGGAAGCGGATGTCGGCCGCCAGGACGGCGTTCGCCAAGCGGCGTAAGGTCTACTTCGCCTCGCTGGAGGAGGAGCGGGACCAGGTCAGGGAGCGCAAGGTCGAGCTCGTCACCAAGGCGGAGGAACTCGCCTCGTCCACCGACTGGGCCGCGACCGCGGCCTCCTACCGTGACCTGATGGCCTCGTGGAAAGAGGCCGGCCGGGCGGACCGCGCGACTGAGGACGAGCTCTGGAAGAGGTTCAGGACCGCCCAGAGCGCCTTCTTCGACGCCCGTTCGGCCGCCATGTCCGCGAAGGACAGCCAGCTCCGCGAGCGGGCGACGGCCAAGGAGCAGCTGCTGGCCGAGGCTGAGCGGCTGCTTCCGATCACCGACGCCAAGGGGGCAAGGAACGCCCTGCGCTCGATCCACCAGCGCTGGGACAAGATCGGCGCGGTGGCCAAGGAGGCGCAGGAGCGCCTGGAAGGCGGCTTGCGCAGGATCGATGAGGCGGTTCGCAAGGCCGAGGACATCCAGTGGCGGCGGACCAACCCTGAGGCCCTCTCGCGGGCGAGGGACACGGTCGAGCAGATCCGCCGGACGATCACTACGCTCGAAGGCCAGCTCGTCCAGGCGACCGAGCGCGGCGATGACGACGCCTGCCAGCGGGCCAAGTCAGCGATCCAGACCCGCCAGTCCTGGCTCACCGAAGCCGAGAAGACCCTCGCCGACCTGACGAGCTAGTCGTATCAGCTGAGGACTCGCTGGGCGTCGTAGACGCCGTCTATGTTGCGCACGGCCTTGAGCACGTGCCGCAGGTGCTCGGGGTCGCCCATCTCGAACGTGAACTTGCTGAGGGCAACCCGGTCCCGCCTGGTGCTGACCGTCGCGGACAGGATGTTGACATGCTGCTCCGACATGGCCCTGGTGACGTCGGACAGCAAGCCGGTCCGGTCGAGCGCCTCGACCTGGATCGCGGCGAGGAACCTGGAGCTCTCCTTGGGCGACCAGTGCACGGAGACGACCCGCTCAGGCTCCGACTGGACTAGGTGCCGGACGTTGACGCAATCGGTGCGGTGCACCGACACGCCGTTACCCCTGGTCACGAAGCCGGTGATGTTGTCGCCAGGCACCGGGGTGCAGCACTTGGACAGGCGGGCCCAGACGTCGGCGGCGCCTTCCACCGACACTCCGGAGTCACCGGGCGCTAGCTGCGGGCTCGGCGGCCTGGTGAGCACCGTCGTCTCGGCTATGTCCTCCTGGGCGCCTGCCAGCCCGCCCGCGGCGTTCACCAGCTTGCTGACGACGTTCTGGGCGCTCACGTGGCCGTCGCCAACCGCCGCGTAAAGCGCGGACAGATCCTGGTAGCGCAACTCGTGCGCGATCGCCTGCAACGCGTTCGCGGTGGCAAGTCGCTGCAGCGGGAGACCCTGCTTGCGCATTGTCCGCGCGATCATGGCCTTGCCGGTGTCGGCCGAGGCCTCCCTGCGCTCCTTGGAGAACCAGTGCTTGATCTTGTTGCGTGCCCTGGCGCTCTTGACGAAGCCGAGCCAGTCCTGGCTCGGGCCGGCATCCGGCGCCTTGGAGGTGAGTACCTCGACGGTCTCGCCGTTGCTGAGCGTGGACTCAAGCGGCACCAGCCGACCATCGACCTTCGCGCCGACGGTCCGGTGGCCGACCTCGGTGTGGATCGCGTAGGCGAAGTCGACCGGCGTCGCCCCCTGCGGAAGCGCGATCACCTGGCCGCGCGGGGTGAACACGTAGACCTCGGCGCTGCCCACCTCGAACCTGAGCGACTCGAGGAACTCCGCCGGATCGGCCGTCTCGCGCTGCCAGTCCACGATCTGGCGCAGCCAGGCCAGGTCGGACGGGCCGCTGCCGGTCGTCATCTCCTCGCGGTACTTCCAGTGCGCCGCGACCCCGTATTCCGACCGGCGGTGCATCGCCCAGGTCCTGATCTGCAGCTCGACCGGCTTGCCGCCCGGACCGATCACGGTCGTGTGCAAGGACTGGTACATGTTGAACTTCGGCATCGCGATGTAGTCCTTGAACCGGCCAGGCACCGGGTTCCACCGGGCGTGAACGGAGCCGAGCACCGCATAGCAGTCCCTGACGCTCTCTACCAGGATCCGGATGCCCACCAGGTCGTAGATGTCATCAAAGCTCTTATTCTTCGCGATCATCTTCTGGTACACCGAGTAGAGGTGCTTCGGGCGCCCGGTGACCCGCGCCTTGATCTTGGCCTCGCGCAGGTCGGCCGACACCTCCTCGATGACCTCCTGCAGGAAGGCCTCGCGCCTGGGAGCGCGCTCGGAAACTAGCCGCGCGATCTCGTCGTAGCGCTTAGGGAACAGCGTCGCGAACGAAAGATCCTCTAGCTCCCATTTCAGGGTGTTCATCCCGAGGCGGTGCGCCAGCGGGGCGTAGATCTCCAGCGTCTCCCGCGACTTCTGCTCCTGCTTGGGCCTCGGCAGGTAACGCAAGGTCCGCATGTTGTGCAGCCGGTCCGCGAGCTTGATCACGAGCACCCGAATGTCACGGGACATGGCCACGACCATCTTGCGGACGGTCTCGGCTTGGGCCGCCTCACCGTACTTGACCTTGTCCAGCTTGGTGACGCCGTCGACCAGCGCGGCGATGTCGTCGCCGAAGTCACGCTGCAGTTCATCCAGCGTGTATTCGGTGTCCTCGATCGTGTCGTGCAGCAGTGCCGCGCACAGCGTCTCGTGGTTCATGCCGAGTTCGGCCAGGATCGTGGCGACCGCGAGCGGATGAGTGATGTACGGATCACCACTCTTGCGGGACTGGTTGGCGTGATACTTCGCCGCCACCTCGTAAGCGCGCTCGATCAGCCTGATGTCGGCCTTCGGGTGCGTGGCCCGCGCGGTCTTGATCAAAGGCTCAAGCACCGGGTTGACGGCGCCGCCCCGAGACGTGGCGAACCGCCCGAGCCTTCGCCGCACTCCCGGGTGGACGGCCGCGCCGCTACCGCCGTTGCTGGCAGTGCCATCGCCAGGAACACCGTCGCCGAGAGCGCTGGTGTCGTCCTCGGCTACTTGGGCTTCTGCGGGCAAGCCAACAGGCCGAGTCACCCTATCGCCAGCCACGGACTGTACTGGGTCTTCAGCGATATGCCCGTTGGCCTCCTGGGTGACTCCGCTCTCGGCCATTCCGGCCGTCGCTACGTCACCGGCCACTGCGGCTCCTGGAGTCAGTTGAAGCTTCTAGTATATCCAGGTGACTGTAACGCTGTAGTGGTGCTGGCCTGTTCCAGGTCAGATCGCCATCAGGGCGCGGACGTCCAGCTCAGGCAGATTGACCCGGCCGCCGAGGAAGCCGAGCTCGATGAGCACCGACAACGCCGTCACCTCCGCGTCGCACCGCCTGATCAAGGCGACGGTCGCAGCGGCCGTCCCGCCGGTCGCGAGCACGTCATCGATGAGCAGCACCCGCTCGCCCGGCTCGAACGCGTCCACCTTGACCTCGACAGCGGCGCTGCCGTACTCAAGCTCGTACGTCTGCGAGTGGACCGGTCCTGGCAGCTTGCCGACCTTGCGCACCGGCACGAACCCGACGCCCAGCCTGCAGGCGACCGGCGCCGCCAGTATGAAGCCACGGGCTTCGATGCCAGCGACCTTGTCGATCCGCTCATGGCCGTGGGCGAGCGCGTCGATCGTCGCCGCGAAGGCAGCGCCGTCCGCCAGCAGCGGCGTGATGTCCTTGAACACCACGCCGGGCTGCGGGTAGTCAGGTACGTCCCTGATCAGTTTGGACAGGAGGTCGGTGATCCGCTGGGGCGAAGGAGCGGACACCGAGGCTACCGCCGCTTCTTCTTGCCTGACGGCCTGCGCTGCGAGGAGGTGGACCGGCGCGGCTGCTGCCGCGGTCCTGACGGCCTAGCCCCGGCGGTAGCGCCGACCGGGCGACCGGCCGACACTGATGCCGCCGCTGGAGATGGCGCGTCGTCAGTCGGCTCGGCGTAGTCGTCATCGGAATCCGTCATCCCGTCGTCACGATCAGCCTCGGTGGCCGCGGCCCCGACTCCGACCCCGGCCCCGGCGGCAGCGGCAGCGGCAGTGGCCACCGCCACCTTCGCCTGGCGCTTGGTGCTCGTGGCCCGCTGCGCGATCTGCTTGGCCAGTTGCCTGTACTCGGACTGGCGTTCCTTCAGAGCGGCGAGCACCGGGGTCGCGATGCAGATCGATGAGTAGGTACCTGACAGCATGCCGACGAAGAGCACCAGCGACAGATCCTTGAGCTCGCCGTTGCCGAGCAAGTGGATGCTCACCACCAGGATCGCCACCACTGGCAGCAGGGCGATCAGCGAGGTGTTGATGGATCTGACCAGCGTCTGGTTAAGGGCCAGGTTGGCCGCCTCGCTATAGCGGGTCCTCCGGGTCGCCAGCAGTCCGGCGGTGTTCTCCCTGACTTTGTCGAAGACCACCACCGTGTCGTACAGCGAGTACCCGAGGATGGTCAGCAGGCCGATGACGGTCGCCGGGCTGACCTCGAACCTGGTCAGCGCGTAGACGCCGATGGTGATCACGATGTCGTGGGCGAGCGCGACCAGGGCCGCGACCGCCATTCGCCACTCGAACGCGACCGACAGATACAGGACGATCACGATCAGGAAGGCGATCAGCGCCTCGAGTGCTTTCTCCGAGATCTGCCCGCCCCAGCTCGGCCCGACCGACTGCAGGCTGACCAGGTTGGTGGTGACATGACCTTCCTTGGCCAGCGCGTCGAGCAGCGCGTACTGCTCGGCGTTGGTCTTGAACGCGGGGGTCTGGACCTGCCAGCCCCGGCTGCCGACCTGCTGGACGATCGTCGACGTCGGGGCTCCGGCCGCGATCGCGGTGCTGGCCACCTGCGACTGCACGAGATGGACACCGGGCGGGGCGGTGAACTTGTAGATATCGCCGCCCTTGAAGTCGACGCTGAAGTTCAGCCCGAATATCGCCAGCGAGAGGACGCTGATCACCAGGATCGCGCCCGAGATCGTGTACCAGAGCCGCCGGCGACCGACGAAGTCGAAGGAGATCTCGGCACGGTACAGCCGCCCGCCGATCTCACCGAGCCGGGACATTACGCCTCCTTCGGGGTGGTCCGGGCCGAGGTGGCGGATGCCGCGCCGCCGGCCACGGGCCTGGCCGCCGGCGCGCGCGAGCCGCGCCACGGCGCCTTCGCACCCAGCCGGGCCGGGTCGAGTCCGGACATGGGCCGTCCCGAACTATAGAACTTCGTCCTGGCCAGCAGCGTGACCATCGGCTTGGTGAACAAGAAGACCACCACGATATCGATCAGCGTCGTCAGGCCGAGTGTAAACGCGAAGCCCTTCACGTCGCCGATCGCGAAGATGTACAGCAGCAGGGCCGCGAGGAACGAGACCGTGTCTGAGACGATGATCGTGCGCCGGGCCCGGCCCCAGCCGCGTTCGACGGCGGCTCGCAGGGTCCGGCCCTCTCTGACCTCGTCCCGCAATCGCTCGAAGTAGACGACGAACGAGTCGGCGGTGATGCCGATCGCGACGATAAGCCCGGCCACGCCTGCCAGGGACAGGCTGTAGCCCTGGAACTTGCCGAGCAGGATCACGGCGAACCATGAGGTCACGGCGGCGATGGCGAGACTGAACACCGACACCAGCGCGAGACCCCGGTAGTAGAAGAACGAGTAGAACACGACCAGCAGCAGGCCGATCGCCGCGGCGATCAGGCCGGCGTCAAGCTGCTGGCCGCCGAGCTGGGCGGAGACCGACTGGATCTGCTGGCTGGCGAAGCTCAGCGGCAGCGCGCCGTACTTGAGCACGTTGGCCAGCTGAGTCGCCGTCTTCTGGGTGAAGTTACCGCTGATCTGCCCGGAGCCGGTGGTGATGGCCTGAGACACGTAAGGGGCCTCCACGACCCGGCCGTCGAGCACGATCGCGAACTGGTCGAGCACCGAGGTCTGGGTGCCAGTCGAGGTGTCGTAGTACGTGTCGACCATCTGGCTGGTCTTGTCGCCGAAGGACTTCGTGGCGGCACCGTCCAGGTTGAACGTGACCACCCACTCGTTGTTGGTCGACTGCAGGCCAGCACTCGGCGAACGCAGGTCGGTGCCCTTCACGATCACCGGTCCGAGCACGTACTTGATCCCCTGCTTATCGCACGCGACGATGTACGGATCATTGTCGTAGGCGGCGGAGTTGTCGTGGTAGAGCTTGTCCTGCCACTTGCCGGAACGGCAGCTTAGCTGCTTGAACAGGGCGAGGGTCTTCTTAGGGACCATGGACTGGTCGCCGAGCAGGTACAGCGTGTTAGCCGACGGCGCCGTCGCCGAGGGGGTCGGCGACGGGCTCGCGCTCGGTGAGGCCGATGCCGATGGCGACGATGTAGCCGACGACGAAGGCTTCGGCGAGCTCGACGCCTTCGCCTTGGCCGCCCCGGCGCCGGCGGCGGTCAGCTGGCGGGCACCGGCGGCCTGGCCGGTGCCGCCCGAGGGCGACGGGCTGGAGCTCGCACTTGACTTCGACGAGGAGCTTGACTTCGGTGACGAGGTCGACTTGGCACTCGACGACGGCGACGGACTGCTCGACGCCGAAGGGCTCGGCGTCGGTTCCGGCGTCGTCGACGTCACCGGGCTCGTGGACGGGATCCCCTGGCCGGCGAACTTGGCGCCTGGGTCACACGGGCCATCGCCCGGTATCGACGAGGTGCACAGGAGCACCTGCCGGAATCGCAGCTCAGCCGAGCTGAGCAACGGCTGGATCTGCGACGCGCTCGCGCCGGGGATCGAGATGTTGATGAACTGCGAGCCCTGCTGGGTCACCGCGGTGTTATTGATGCCCAGGCCGTTAAACCGGCTCTCCAGGATCGAGATCGCCGTGGTCATGTCGGCCTTGGTCGGAATGCCGCCGTGGTCGGCGACCGCCTTGAGCGTTACCGACGTGCCGCCGTGCAAGTCCAGGCCGAGCAGCACCTTGAACTGCGAGTGCCAGTCGGCCGGCCGCGCGATCGAACCACCGACGATGGTGAGCAGCAGCACAACCAGCAGCGCCGCCAGCGCGGCCAGATGGATGCCAGGCCGCGACGGCGGCCCGCTCTGCTTGGACGTGCTGCCGCCCCCAGGCCCGCTGCCGCGTGGCCTTGACGACCTACTTGGGGAAGTCACCTGTGCCTGTCCCTTTGACTCAAGCGGTACTGACTCAATCGGTCCGTTCCGCGGCTCGCGTCTGCGCGCGGGTCAGACGTTACGGTCCTTGGTGTCCACGTCGTCGGGCGAATTGCCGTCCTTGAAGTCCTCCCAGTCATCGGTCGCCGTAGCGCCGGTGTCCTCGGGCTCGTCGATCGTCTCCGGCATCGGCTGGTCGTCGGAGACCACGTCCATCACGGCTCGGCGGAGCATCGTCACCTGCACTCCAGGCGCGATCTCGACCACGACGTCGCGATCGTCGCCCGAGACCACGGTGCCGTACATCCCGGCCGTCGTCCTGACCCGCTGGCCAGGCATGACCTGGTTCTGCGTCGTCGCCATCTTCCGCTGCCGGTTCCGCTGCGGCCGCATGATCAGCACGTAGAACAGGCCGATCAGCACGGCGAGAATCAGGAACGTGTACGCAGGGTTGCCCTTGGACGTGGAAGTCGTGGTGGCAGCAAGAGCGTGCGCCCCTGCGGCGAGAGTAGTCATAGTCCCCATCACGGGGGTTCCTTCCAGTTGATGGCGCGGCGGCCGGCGGCTGCCTGGACCCTGCGGCCCACCGGGTGGACCGGCGGCAGGCTCAAGCGGCTAGAGAAACCAACTGCCGAAGTTTAGCGGCGGGTGGGCCGCGCACAAACAGGCTACGGCGTTCGCGCAGTGATCGTGACCACCCCGCAACCAGATACGGCCGCCGGAACCCGCCGATTACGGTCGTTACGACTAATCAAACAACGTATCCGGGCCAGGCTCATCCCCACGGAACCCAGCGCTTCCCTGGGCCCGCGGATCGCCTGATCCAGGCGCGGGCGGCGGCAGCCCCAGATGCTCCCAGGCGGCGGGGGTCGCTACCCGGCCGCGCGGCGTGCGCGCCATCAGGCCGGCCCTGACCAGGAACGGCTCGGCGACGACCTCCACCGTCTCCGCTTCTTCGCCCACCGCGACCGCCAGCGTGGACAGCCCGACCGGGCCGCCGCTGAACCGGCAGACCAGCGCGGTGAGCACGGCCACGTCCAGCCGGTCAAGGCCGCTCTCGTCGACCTCGTACAGCATCAGCGCCTCCCGCGCCGCCTCCAGCGTGACCACGCCGTCACCCCGCACCTCCGCGTAGTCCCTGACCCGGCGGAGCAGCCGGTTCGCGATCCTGGGCGTGCCCCGCGACCGCCCGGCGATCTCGCGGGCGCCCTCGTCCCGCAGCACGACGCCAAGCAGCCCGGCCGACCGGCGGATGATGACCTCAATCTCGTCGGGGTCGTAGAACTCAAGGTGACCGGTGAACCCGAACCGGTCTCGCAGCGGGGCCGGCAGCAGCCCGGCCCGAGTGGTAGCGCCGACGAGGGTGAACGGAGCGATGTCCAGCGGCACCGCGGTCGCGCCTGGGCCCTTGCCCAGCATGACGTCGACCCTGAAGTCCTCCATGGCCAGGTAGAGCATCTCCTCGGCCGGCCGGGCCAGGCGGTGGATCTCGTCGATGAACAGCACCTCACCGCCTGCCAGCGAGGTGAGCATCGACGCGAGGTCGCCCGCGCGCTCGATCGCAGGGCCGCTGCTGATCCGCAACGGGGCACCGAGCTCAGCGGCGATGATCATGGCCACGGTGGTCTTGCCGAGGCCAGGCGGACCGGACAGCAGCACGTGGTCGGGTGCCTTGCCGCGCCGCATCGCGCCCTCGAGCACCAGCGTGAGCTGCTCGCGCAGCCGGGCCTGGCCGATGAACTCGGACAGTTGCGTTGGCCGCAGCGCTCCCTCGATCTGCCGCTCGTCGGCATCAGCTAGCGGCGAGACGAACCTGTCGGCCTCGTTACTCGTCATGCCGCCTCGCCTCCGATGCCCGCCCCGCCATCCACTGCGTCCCGCTCAGCCTCGGTCAGGCCCGCCCGGATGTCCGCCCGAGCACCTTAAGGGCCGAGCGCAGCGCGACGGCCACGTCCACCTCGCCGCCGCCATCAGGCGGCACGAGGTCAGGCTCGATCGTCGCGATCGCCTGGTCGGCGTCCCGAGCCTGCCAGCCAAGGTTGACCAGCCCGGTTCGCACCTGGTCCCGCCAGGTGAGCACGCCGCCCACGACCCCGCCATGGCCAGCTCCGATCGCTCCGGCCGACGTGCCATCTCCTGGCGAGCCGAGCCGCCCGGCCAATTCAAGCACGATCCGCTGCGCGCCCTTGCGCCCGATTCCTGGCACCCTGGTCAGCGCGGTCAAGTCCGCGGCCGCCACGGCGCCGCGCAGGCCGTCGGGGCTGAAGGTGGCCAGCATCGCCAGCGCCAGCCTGGGCCCGATCCCGCTCGCTGTCTGCAGCAACTCGAACGTGTTCCGCTCATCGTCGGTGCCGAAGCCGTAGAGGGTCAGCGCGTCCTCGCGCACCACGAGCGAGGTGCTGACCTTTGCCCGCTCGCCGGGCCGCAGCCCAGCCAGGGTGCCGGGCGAGCACTGGACCAGCATGCCGACGCCGCCGACGTCGATCACCGCGCCCTCGGGCGCGACGCTGCTGACCGTACCTTCGAGATGCGCGATCATCGGGCTCCTCTCGCTCAGGGCGCCGCCGGGCCGGCCACCGCCGGACCGGCCACCGCCGCGGAACCGGCCACCGCCGCGGCCGCCGTCAGCCGGGCCTGAGCCCCGCCACGCCACAAATGACAGATCGCCAGCGCGAGCGCGTCGGCCGAGTCGGCGGGTGCAGGCGGGTCAGCCAACCGCAGCAGCCGGGCCACCATGTGGGTCACCTGCGCCTTGTCCGCCCGGCCACTCCCGGTCACCGCCGCCTTGACCTCACTCGGCGTATGCAGAGCCACCGGCAAGCCGAGCCGGGCCGCGCACAAGATCGCGACCGCGCCCGCCTGGGCCGTGCCCATCACCGTGCGGACGTTGTGCTGGCTGAACACCCGCTCCACCGCGACCGCGTCCGGCTGGTACCGCCGCAGCCACACCTCGAGCTGTTCCTCGATCGCGACCAGCCGACTGCCGATCTCGGCCCCGGCCGGAGTGCTCACCACCGTGGTCCCGACGAGCCGCAGGGTCACCCCAGGCCCGCCTTCGACCACTCCGATGCCGCACCGGGTCAACCCCGGATCAACCCCGAGCACCCGCATGCGCAAAACCACCCGAGTCGTAGGCGAACAAGTGTTCGGAGCAAGACTCTATAGGTTGGTCCTTGTGAGAACGACTAACCTAGGGGCGTGTCGCGAGACCCGCTACTCCCCGCCCCCCGCTACACCCCCCGCCCACCGCCCATAGCTCACGGGCCAGTGTCACTCTTCTGAGCTGAGCCGTTCCATCAGGTCGTCGGAGACCGAGTAGTTGGCGTAGACGTCCTGGACCTCGTCGGACTCCTCGAGCACGTCGATCAGCCTGAAGACCTTCTTAGCGGTTTCCTCGTCGAGCGGCACCTCGACCGAGGGCAGGAACGGCGTCTCGGCCGACTCGTAGTCGATGCCGGCGTCCACCAGGGCCTTGCGCACCGGCACCAGGTCGGTCGCCTCGCTCACGACCTCGTAGGACTCGCCGATGTCGTTGACTTCCTGCGCCCCGGCGTCCAGCACCGCCATCAGCACGTCATCCTCTTCGAGCTTGCCGCTCTTCGGGACGATCACCACGCCCTTGCGGCTGAACAGGTAGGACACCGAGCCAGCGTCGGCCATCGAGCCGCCATTGCGGGTAAGCGCGACCCGTACCTCGGACGCCGCCCTGTTCCTGTTGTCGGTGAGGCACTCGACCAGCAGGGCGACGCCGCCAGGGGCGTAGCCCTCGTAGGTGATCGTCTCGTAGGCGGCGCCGCCAGCCTCAAGACCTGCTCCCCTGCGCACCGCGCGGTCGATGTTGTCGTTCGGCACCGAGCTCCGCTTGGCCTTTTGCACCGCGTCGTACAGCGTCGGGTTGGCGCTGATGTCAGGGCCGCCGCTCCGGGCGGCGACCTCGACGTTCTTGATCAGCTTGGCGAACAGCTTGCCGCGCTTGGCGTCAACGACCGCCTTCTTGTGCTTTGTGGTGGCCCATTTGGAGTGGCCGCTCATGAGCGTTCCCTCACCATATCGATAAAGATCTTGTGCACGCGGTTGTCCTGGGTGAGCTCGGGATGAAAGGCGGTGGCGAGCGCCTGACCCTGACGGACGGCCACGATCTTACCCGTGCTTGGCTCGGTCGCCAGAATTTCGACGCCAGGACCGACTTCCTCGACCCAGGGCGCTCGGATGAACACCGCCCGGAACGGCTCCCCGGCCACGGCCGGGTCCGCCGCCTGGCCGCTGAGGCGGATGTCGCTCTCGAACGAGTCGAGCTGCCGCCCGAACGCGTTCCTTCGCACCGTCATGTCGATCGCGCCGAGCGTTTCCTGGCCGCTGGCCTGGTCGACGAGCCGGCTGGCGAGCAGGATCATCCCGGCGCACGACCCGAAGACCGGCATGCCGTCCGCGATCCTGGCCCGCAGCGGCCCCGACAGCTCGAATATCGAAAGCAGCTTCCAGATCGTGGTCGACTCGCCGCCAGGGATGATTAGCCCGTCCACCGCGTCCAATTCGGCCCGGCGGCGTACCGGCACCGGCCGCGCCCCGGCCGCGCCGATCGCCCGCAGGTGCTCAGCCACGTCGCCCTGCAACGCGAGCACCCCGACCGTCGCGCCGCCGACCGCCGAACCCGCCGCCACCTCAGCCGACACCACAGAACTGGCCGACACCGAGCCTCTCCCTACTTTCGAAGTACCGGACAGCTCCGAGGTTATCGGGCTCGGCAGGCTGCGGCGTTAGGCGCGCGCCCCCGGGCCGTGCGCCCGCCAGCGTCCGGCGATGCGCCATGGTCTTGACTAACCGGTGTGCCATAGTCACGCTGCGGGTAACGATCACTGCACGTAACAGTGCGTTCACCAAGCATTACCGCGCACTAGAGAGCCCTGGACGCGTCGGGCGACGCGCGGCCAGTTAGCTAGCCCACCCGTAGGAGGATCCAGTTGGGTCAGGTCTGGACATTCGATGGTGCCCCCACGGCCGTCGTCGGCGCGAACAGCGGCCTGATCACGTTGCTCGAAGGCACCACGTTCTGCATCTGCGAGACCTCGGGCGACATCAGGTCAGGCGGCGCCCAGGGCCTGTTCGTCCGCGACACCCGGCTGATCAGCCGGCTTGAGCTCAGCATCAACGGGCACGTGCCCGAGCCCCTGGCCCCCCAGTCGCGCGAGCCCTACGCCTGCACGTTCTTGTGCCGGATGCCGCCGTCCGATGGCCTGGCCGACAGCACGCTGCTGGTCACCAGGCGCCGCGTGCTCAACGACGGCATGGACGAGACGATCACGCTGCGGAACATGGGCCCAGAGCCGCTCCCTGTGCAGCTTCGGGTCGGCATCCAGGGCGACTTCGCCGACGTCTTCGAGGTCAAGGAGGGCCGCACCCGCGATCCAGGGGACCTGGACGGCCTCACCGTCGAGATCGACGACGATGCCATCAAGCTGAACCGCCGGGCCGGCGAGCACCTGCGGGGCGCTTCGATCCGGGGCGGCAAGGGCGGGTCAAGCGAACCGGGCGGCGATGCCCAGCTCGAGGTCTCGGCCACGAACCTGACCTGGCACGCGGTGGTACCCGCGCACGGCCAGTGGGGCACGACCGTGCACGTCACGCCCTCGCTGGACGGCCGGGACCTGATCGAGTTCAGGTCGACGGCCGCGCACCAGAACGCCCAGGCCGGGCCGGAGCAGCGGCTCGCCGACTGGCGCCGCCAGAGCCCGCTGGTCAAGGCGTCCGACGCCCGCCTGGCGGCCGTGTTCTCAGCGAGCACGGAGGACCTGGGCAGCCTGCGCATCTTCGACCCCGAGCACGCCGACCGAGCCGTCATCGCGGCCGGGGCGCCGTGGTTCATGACCATCTTCGGCCGGGACTCGCTGATTACCTCGTGGATGATCCTGCCGCTCGACCCGTCGCTAGCCCTGGGCACGCTGCGCACGCTGGCGAGCCTGCAAGGCACCAAGTCCGACCCGGCGACCGAGGAGCAGCCGGGAAAGATCCTGCACGAAATGCGGTTCGGCATGCAGGCCTCACTCTGGCTCGGCGGCTCAAGCGTCTACTACGGCTCGATCGACGCCACTCCGCTGTTCGTGATGCTGCTCGGCGAACTGCGCCGCTGGGGCCTTGAGCGCCGGGTCGTCGACGAACTGCTTCCGGCTGCCGACCGGGCCCTTGACTGGATCGTGAACTACGGCGACGCCGACGGCGACGGCTTCCTCGAGTACGCCCGCTCCACCGACCTTGGCCTCGCCAACCAGGGCTGGAAGGACAGCTTCGACGGCATCACGTTCGCCGACGGCACGATCGCCAAGCCGCCGATCGCACTCGCCGAGGTGCAGGGCTACGTGTACGCGGCGTTCCTGGCCAAGTCGCACTTCTGCACCGAGCGCGAGGATCCCGAAGGCGCCGCCTACTGGGGCGAAAAGGCTGACCAGCTCAAGGAGAACTTCAACCGGGCGTTCTGGATGCCCGACAAGGGATACTTCGCGCTCGGCCTCGACGGCGACAAGCGCCCGATCGACTCGCTGGCCTCCAACATGGGCCACTGCCTGTGGACCGGCATCGTCGACGCCGGCAAGGCGGCGGCCGTCGCCCGCAACCTGACCTCCCCCGAGATGTTCTCTGGCTTCGGGATCAGGACGCTAGCCACCTCCTGCGGCGCCTACAACCCGATGAGTTACCACAACGGCTCGATCTGGCCCCACGACAACGCCATCTGCGCGGCCGGCCTGATGCGCTACGGCTTCGTCCGCGAGGCCCAGCAAGTCGCGATGGGGATCCTGGAAGCCGCCGAGGCCTTCGGCGGCCGGCTGCCCGAGCTGTTCTGCGGCTTCGACCGCACCGACTTCGCCGAGCCGGTCTGCTACCCGACCTCGTGCTCCCCGCAGGCCTGGGCCTCGGCCACGCCGTTCCACCTGCTCCGCACGCTGCTGCGATTCGACCCATCGGTGCCGAACGGCATGCTCTGGTGCGACCCCGCTATGCCGGCCGCGTTCCTGCCCCTTCGGATCGAGTCACTGCACGTCACCGGCGCCCGGGTAGCGATCGACGTGAACGAGCGCAACTGGTCACTGGACGGCCTCGGCGAGATCCTCACCCTAGTCAGATCCGGCCGCGACCCATTGACGGCGATCAGCCCCTGACCCACCGCCAGCCCGACCGCCATCATCATCATCACCACCAACTCCCGGCCACGGCCAACTCTCCGTGATCATGGAATCTCCATGATCACGGAGCATGTGTGGAGAGCTGATCACCCCGCGCTCGTCCGTGATCACGCCCCTTCCCGTGATCCCGGAATCCGCCCAGGCCAGCCGAACCCACGAAAGTCCCGTGATCAGGTCCCGTCTCGTGATCCCGGTAACTGTCAGCGTTATTACCCGCGTCAACTGCCGTGATCAAGGACTTTCCATGATCACGGAAGCGTGGCGGGCCTCGCAGGCGGCCGGGCCTCGCAGGCGGCGGGCCTCGCAGGCGGCCGGGCTCGGAGGCGGCCGGACTCGCAGGCGGCCGGGCTCGGGGAGCGGGCAAGGTCCGGACAAGCGACCGGGGTGGGGCTGGTCGAGTTAGCCGCAGAGGCGGGCGTGCCAGGCGAGAGCGGAGGTGTCGGTGAGGGACGCGACCTGGTCGACGACGACCCGCAACCTGGCGGCGTCGCTGCCCGCCGCCAGGTATGAGCCCCGGAACATCGGGTCGAGCGAGGCGGGAGCGGTCGCAGCGAGCGCGTCGGCCAGTTCGGTCAGCACGGCCCGCTCCCTGGCCTGAGAGGCAAGCGCCCCGGCCCGGCCCATCACGTAGAAGGCGGTCACTCCCTTGAGCAATGCGCATTCGATCCGTTGCTGCCGGGGAACTTCAAGATCGGCCGCAAAACGACCAAGCGGGGCTGCTCCCGGCTTACGAGTCGCTAGCTGCGCCGCCCCGCAGAATCGTCCGATCAGCTCGCTGGTCAGGTTCTTCACGGCCGCGGCGGTTTGCGGCGCCCCGTCGAACGCCTCCGGCCAGCAATCCAGCGCCAGCAAGGCATCGAACGTCTCCCCCAGCTCGGCATTGGTGACCGATCCCGGCGGACAGTACGCGGCGAGCGTCAGCTCGGCGACCTGGTTTCTTTGCTGCTTGTCGTTAAGGTCTTCTAGGGTGATCAGCCCGCTGTGCAGTCCGTCTTCCAGGTCGTGCACCGAGTAGGCGACGTCATCGGTCCAGTCCATGACCTGAGCCTCAAGGCAGCGGCGGCCAGCCGGGGCGCCGTCCCTGATCCAGTCGAAGATCGGCGCGTCCTCGTCGTAGCAGCCGTACTTGCCCGAAGCCGGGGCGGCGGCGGCGAGCCAGGGGTACTTGAGCGTGGCGTCGAGCGTGGCGCGGGTCAGGTTCAGGCCCGCGCCGCTGACCTTGGCCTCGATCCTGGTGAGGAGGCGCAGGCTCTGGGCGTTGCCCTCGAAGCCGCCGGCGGGGGCGGCGACCTCGTTGAGTGCCTGCTCGCCGTTGTGGCCGAACGGGGGGTGGCCGAGGTCGTGGGCCAGGCAAGCGGCGTCGACCAGATCGGGATCGCAGCCGAGCGCGGCGCCGAGTTCCCTGCCGATCTGGGCGCACTCAAGTGAGTGGGTCAGCCTCGTGCGCGGGAAGTCGGCCTGTCCCACCTCAACGACCTGCGTCTTGGCCGCCAGCCTGCGCAGCGCCGAGCTGTGCAGCACCCGAGCCCGGTCGCGCTGGAAGTCAGTGCGATCCGAGCTCGGGGCTGCCTTCGCCTGCTCGGCGACCAGCCTGGTCGTGTCGTGCCCGGAGTACCCAATGGTCACGTGCACTCGTTGCCCATCACCGGCATTCGCTGGGCTCCGCTTACCTACTGTCGCTGCCTCCGGTCTCGTCGAGCGCGACCACGCGGCCGGCTTCCAGCCGGGCGACCGGCACCCGGAACGGCGAGCAGGACACGTAGTCCAGGCCAGCGTGGTGGAAGAAGTGCACCGAGTCAGGGTCGCCGCCGTGCTCGCCGCAGACGCCGATCTTCAGGCCCGGCCTCGCCTTCCTGCCTTCTTCGACCGCGATCTCGACCAGGCGGCCGACGCCGTCGACGTCGATCGTCTCGAACGGGGAAACGCCGAAGATGCCCATCTCGATGTACTTGCTGAAGAACGAGCCTTCCACGTCGTCGCGGGAGAAGCCCCAGCCCATCTGGGTCAGGTCGTTGGTACCGAACGAGAAGAACTCGGCGGCCGTGGCGATCTGGCCAGCGGTCAGCGCCGCCCTCGGTACCTCGATCATGGTGCCGATCAGCGTGTGCACCTCGATGCCGGTCTCGACGGCGACGTCCTTGAGCACCTTCTCGGTCTCGTCCCTGGCGGCCTCAAGCTCCTGCACGGCACCGACGAGCGGGATCATGATCTCGGGGTGCGGGTCGCCGCCTGCCTTGACCCGGTCGGCGGCGGCGTGCGCGATCGCGCGGACTTGCATCGCGTACAGGCCTGGGATGACCAGGCCGAGCCGGACGCCGCGCAGGCCGAGCATCGGGTTCTGCTCGTGCAGCCGCCTGACCGCGTCAAGCAGCTTCTTGTCGCCGGCGGTCGCCTTGTCCCCGGCCAGCGCGACCTTGACCGAAAGCTCGGTCAGGTCGGGCAGGAACTCGTGCAGCGGCGGGTCGAGCAGCCTGATCGTGACCGGCAGCCCGTCCATCGCCTCCAGGATCTCCACGAAGTCGCCCCGCTGCAGCGGCTCGAGTTGGGCGAGCGCGGCCTCGCGGCCTGCGTCGTCCTCGGCCAGGATGAGGTGCTCGACCAACTGCCTGCGCTCGCCGAGGAACATGTGCTCGGTCCTGGTGAGGCCGATGCCCTGGGCGCCGAACCTGACCGCGCGGGCCGAGTCGGGGCCGTTGTCGGAGTTGGCCCGGACGGCGAGGCGGCGGCGCTGGTCGGCCCTGAACATGATCCGGTGCACGGCCTGGACCAGCTCATCGGCCTGGCTGGGCTCAATGTTGCCTTCGAAGTACTCGACCACGGGGGACGCCACCACCGGCACGTCGCCCTCGTAGACCGTGCCCGAGGTGCCGTCGATCGAGATCACGTCACCTTCGCTGATCGTGATGCCCTTGAGCCCCGTGCTGCTAGCAGAGACGGTGAACTTGCGGCTGGCCAGGTCGACCTCGAGCTCGTCGGCGCCGCAGACGCAGGTCTTGCCCATGCCGCGGGCCACGACGGCGGCGTGACTGGTCTTGCCGCCCCGGCTGGTCAGGATGCCCTGGGCGGCGATCATGCCGTGCAGGTCGTCCGGGTTGGTCTCGCGGCGGACGAGGATGACCTCCTCGCCCTCGGCGGCCCACTCGACGGCGGTCGCTGAGTCGAAGACGGCCTTGCCGACGGCGGCACCTGGGCTGGCGCTGATCGCCTTGGTGATCACGGTCGCCTTGGTGCCGGTGTCGAACCTGGGGAACATCAGCTGGGCTAGCTGAGCGCCTGACACCCGGCGCAGCGCCTCGTCGATGTCGATCAGGCCCTGGTCGACGAGCTGGGTCGCGATCCGGAACGCGGCGGCGGCCGTGCGCTTGCCGACGCGGGTCTGGAGCATCCAGAGCTTGCCGCGCTCGATCGTGAACTCGATGTCGCACAAGTCCTTGTAGTGGTTCTCCAGCGTCTTCATGATGTCCATGAGCTGGGCGTAGGACTTGGCGTCGATCTTCTCCAGGTCCTGCAGCGGCACCGTGTTCCTGATGCCGGCGACGACGTCCTCGCCCTGGGCGTTCTGCAGGTAGTCGCCGTAGACGCCTTGCTGGCCGGTGCCGGGGTCACGGGTGAAGGCGACGCCGGTTCCTGAGTCGGCGCCGAGGTTGCCGAAGACCATCGCGACGACGTTGACGGCGGTGCCGAGGTCGGAAGGGATGCGCTCCTGGCGCCGGTACAAGATGGCCCGGTCGGCGTTCCAGCTATCGAACACGGCGTTCACGGCCATGTCCATCTGCTCGCGCGGATCCTGGGGGAAGTCGCGGCCGGTCTCGTCCTTGACGATCTGCTTGTACGTGGCGACCAGGGCGCGCAGGTCGTCGGCGTCGAGGTCGAGGTCGTTCTTGGTGTGCTTGGCGGCCTTGGCGGCGTCGATCGCGTGCTCGAACTTCTCGCCCTCGATGTCGAGCACGGTCTTGCCGAACATCTGGATCAGGCGGCGGTAGGAGTCCCAGGCGAACCGGTCGCTGCCGGCCTTCTTCGCCAGCCCGTCGACCGACGCGTCGGACAGGCCGATGTTGAGCACTGTCTCCATCATGCCCGGCATCGAGAACTTGGCCCCTGACCGCACGCTGACCAGAAGCGGGTCATCAGCGGCGCCAAGGTCGAGGCCCATGGCCTCCTCAAGCCGCTTCAGGTGCTCGGTCACCTCGCCGGCGAGCCCATCGGGGACGGTCCCGTTCTCCAGGTAGTACCGGCAGGCATCGGTACTGATAATGAAGCCAGGCGGGACGGGAAGACCCAGGTTCGTCATCTCGGCAAGGTTGGCACCCTTCCCGCCGAGCAGGTCCTTCATGTCCTTGTTACCTTCGACAAAGTCATAGACAAGCTTCGGCACCGCAGTATTGGGCACTGCACTAGTTGGCACTGCACGCTCTCCTCGGATGCCGCGAGTCCAGCCGAGCCTGCGCTCCCCGGCTCAGCCCTGGGCTCCCAGCGGCTTAGTGATTCTCGGCCATCTCGGCCCTCAAGACGACTCTATCGATGCTGAACACTTCCCCGCGTATCGTGATGCGGGTTCCGCCCTCGAACTTCCCTCGTCGACGCGCTCGCCCTCATGGGTTCCGACTCACGGGTTACCGGACGAAACTTTCCCCGCGATGCAACAATTCCGCGGCGCGAGGATGTATAGGACATGACCCAGACCCTCCGCGACGGCGGTGCGGAAGCGACCGTCGCCTGGCTGTACCAGGAATCGGCCGTCAGCTTCATCCGGCTGGCGCACCTGATCCTGGGCAACCGGGCCGCAGCCGAGGACGTCGTGCAGGACGCCTTCCTCGGCCTGTACCGGCGCTGGGACTTGCTCGCCGAGAAGGACAAGGCCCTCGGCTACGTCCGCGTCTCGGTTCTCAATGGCTGCCGCCGGGCCGCCCGCCGAACCAGGGCCGCCGAGTCCGTTCCTGGCTACGACCCAGGCCCGGCTGCGTCGGCTGAGCTGGCGGCGCTATCGATGGAGACACGCCGTGAGGTGGCACGCGCCCTGCGCTCGCTGCCCGGGCGGCAGCGGGAGGTACTCGTGCTCACCTACTACCTGGAGCTCTCCGACCAGCAGATCGCGCAGGAGACCGGCATCAGGCCAACGACCGTCAGGTCAACCAGGCACCGAGCGCTCGCCGCGCTCGGTCGAGTACTCAAGGAGCGGTCGTGAACGCAAGCGAGTCTCAGGTGAAGGCCGTCCTTTCGTGGCTGGCTGAGGAGATCACCGAGGACAGCGCGCCCCCGCTGGCCCGGCCGCCCTCGCCCAGCCCGGCCGGGCTGGGCTGGCGGGAGCCGACGAGCCGGGCGCACGGGGTGAAGTGGCTGGCCCCGGTCGCGGCGGCCGTATCGGTCGGCGTCGTGGCCGCCGGGATCGTGTTCGCGGCGAGCCTGACCGGGGGCGCGCACCGACCATCGGAACCGGCCGCGGGTGATGGGCCAGAGGTTCCGCCGTACTACTTCGCGGTGTCGCCCGGCTCGGGTGGCAGGCCCGCGCAGGTCGCGGTGCGGGCGACGCGCACCGGAGCCCGCGTCGCCTCGGTGCCACTGCGACCGGGCTGGGTTCCCATCGACGTGTCGGTGGCCGCCGACGACCGCACGTTCGTGGTAGCGGCCCGCCAGCATGCTGGCCAGGGGGTGACGATCAGCCTGTTCAAGTTCGACCCGGCGAAGCGCCGGGTGCAGCTCAGCAACACCCCCGCGCCCGCGGTGCCGGCCCACCACGTGTTCGCTGGCTTCGCTCTTTCCCCGAACGGCGAGAGGCTCGCCCTGGCATCAATGCCCAGGCACGTGACGGGCTGGCAGCTTCAGGTGTTCAACTTGCGCTCAGGAGGAGTCCAGACCTGGACCTCCCCGGCGGGCCAGGTCTACCCGTTCTCCGAGCCCCTGTCGATGCGCTGGGCGGCCGACAATGTCACCCTGGCGATCAACGTGACTGCCCCCCATCCGGGGGTGTGCGTCCTGCGCACGAACATTCCGGGCAACTCGGCCGGCCAGGACTGCCGGACCGTCCTGCCGCTGCTGACCGGCCCGCTCGCGAAAAAGGTAGGCAACGCGATCAGCTTCCCAGTGCTGACTTTGAACGGGCGGACCATGGTCGCGAGCGCGACAGCCTTCCCCGGGCGCCGGCTCGGCGGCTTCGCGCAGTGGTCCGCCAGGACCGGTCGCCTGCTCCGCCTGCTCGACTGGCACCCAGCGCCGCTCGGTGCCGGCAGCCAGGCCGATGTCTTGTGGACCAACGCGACCGGCAGCGTGCTGGTCGTCTACGCCCCTCCGCATCACGCAGGCCGCACCGCCATCCTCAGCCACGGCCAGCTCACCCTGCTGCCGGGCCCGGCGATGGCGATACCGCCCATCGCCGCCTGGTAGCAGCCGATCGATCGTCCGACCCAGATTTCCTGGCTTCGGTGCAACAAATCGAGCCGCCGTTCGTCTAGTACGCGTGAACCAATGGTTCGGCCGATCGAGTATCCAGTCCCCGCTCCCTGCCTTGCCGCCTGCGCCGTCTGCTCCGCCGGCGGCGGAGCAGGCGGCTGTCGCCATCACCGTGCTGTGCTTTATCGCGAGCACGCGCTGGTCCTGATCCGGATGGCGCACATCATGCTCGGCAACCGCGCCGCCGCCGAGGACGTCGTCCAGGACGCGTTCTGCGGCCTTTACCGCCATTGGGACGACCTGGCCAGCAAGGACCGCGCGATCGGCTACGTGCGCTCATCGGTGCTGAACGGCTGCCGGACGGTGCTGCGCCGGATACCCGCGCGTGAGCTGACCCCAGATCGTCACCCGATCTCCTGGTCAGCCGAGGCGGTGGTGCTGTCCGCCGAAGAGCGCAGGGAGGTGGTGCGGGCATTGCGGCTGCTCCCGGAGCGGCAGCGCAATGTCCTGGTCGCCGCTTCGCTCGCGACCGCCTCCCGCCAGGCGCGACCGTCCCGGCCGCCAGGGACCACGATCAGGCCGGCGAGCGCCGCGGCGATGCGCGGCGTGCCCGCGTACTACATCGGCCTGACGACCCGTGCGCACCGGGCCGGCCGGGCCCAGGCGCACCGGGCGATCGCCGGCATTTACGCCACTGGGTCGGGAGCACTGCTGGCCAGCGTCGTTCCGCCGGGCCTGGCCGACTCGGTGGTCATGGTGACGGCGGCGGCCGACGATCGCGCCTTCGCCATCGCGACGCAGGTCCATCCAGACAGCTCTCGGCGCTCGTCCGTGCAGTTCTACCTGGTCAGCTTCAATCCCGCCAGCGGGCGCACGCGGCTGACCGGCATCGCGCGGGGCGTCGTGCCCCAGGTCGCGGCGCTTGAAGCCGTCACGCTCTCGCCCGACGGCACCGAACTCGCCGTGGCGTACGGGCCCAACGAAGATCCTGGCAACCTCACCGACGTGCTCAAGGTGGTGAACTTGCGCACCGGCGCCGTCCGGACCTGGTCGAGCGACAACGGCAACGTCGCGACCGAGTCGGCCGATCCTTGGGCGCTGAACTGGGTTTCTGCCCGTACCCTGGCCGTGAACTGGGCCATGGTGCCGCAGCCTCCGGTCTTCCTTGGCCCTGGCTCGGGCCTGCGGCTGCTGACCGTGACCGGCCGCAGCGGCGACGTTGTCGTGGGCAGCCGCCTGGCGTTGCCCGTCCACGCGCCCGCCTCGAAGCGGGCGACCACGGCGGCGACCACGGCGGGCTACCTGACCAGTAATCCGCTGCTCACCGGCGATGGCGGCACCATCGTCGCGGCCGTCTCGGCCTTCTCAGGCGGCGTCGGCGGCTTTGCCGAATTCTCGGCCTCGACCGGACGGCTGGAGCGGCGGCTGGACTGGCGCAGGCTCAGCGGCCCGGCCGACGTGCTCTGGGCCAGCCAGGACGGTCAGGTCCTGGTCGTGTACGCGCCGCCCGGCTACCCAGGCCAGATCGGCATCTGGCGTTCCGGGCACCTGATCGCGCTACCGCGCAGCCCGCGGATCTCGTTCCCCGCCGCCGCCTGGTAGCCGGTCTCGCGACCGCGCGGGCTCTCGCCGGGCGCTCCTGCGACACAATGGCGGACGTGGAGGAACTAACCGAGCAGGCGATCGGCCTGCTGCATCCGGGCGAGATGGGCGCCGCCGTCGGCCGCTGCCTGGTCGGGGCTGGATACCTGGTGCTGTGGGTGCCCGCTGGCCGGGGACCGGAAACGATGGCCAGGGCCCGCGAGGCCGGGTTGACCGAGGTCGCCAGCGTGGATCAGCTGCGGGCCAGGGCGAGGATCATCCTCTCGATCTGCCCGCCGCACGCCGCCCTCGATGTCGCCCGCTCGGTGAGCGGCTTCGGCGGCCTGTACGTCGACGCGAACGCGATCTCACCGGCGACCGCGCGCGAGGTCGCCTCGGTCGCCACCGCGGGCGGCGCCACCTACGTCGACGGCGGGATCATCGGCGGGCCGCCAACGCAGGCAGGCACGACCAGGCTGTACTTGGCGGGCGAGGCGGCGGCGGCCGTCGGCGCGCTCTTCGACGGCACCCCGCTCGACGCGCAGGTGGTCGAGACCGGATCGGCCGGGCCGTTCGCGGCCTCGGCGGTCAAGATGGCCTACGCGGCCTGGACCAAGGGCTCGGCCGCGCTCCTGCTGGCCGCCCGCGCTCTGGCCGAGGCCGAAGGGGTCTCCGGTGCGCTGCTCGAGGAGTGGGCACTATCCCAGCCCGCGCTGGCCGACCGGGTCCGTGGCGCGGCTCAGTCGGCGAGCACGAAAGGCTGGCGCTGGGTCGGCGAGATGGAGGAGATCGCCGCGACGATGGCGGCAGCAGGCCTGCCCGACGGCTTCCACCAGGCGGCGGCCGAGGTGTTCCGTCGCTCCCCGGCCGCGCGAGCCGGCCAGTCCGCCGACTCGGTCGTGACCGACGTGATCACCGCGTTGCCGGACCACGAGCAAGAAGGCTAAAAGACCCTGGCAACCGCGTGCACCCGGCGAAGTCAGCGGAATGTGGATTCTCACCTGCTAAAGGCACGGACGGCGGGTGCAGGAGCAGTCGCCTAGTCGGGATCGGCCGGGCGGCAACTCGTATTCCGGCTAAGCTACCCGCGTCGCCGGGCACCATTCCGCAAGCGGCCACGCGCGCACCGAGGAATACCCCTGTAAAAAAGCCGGAAGGATAACTCATGCGTGACGGACCCTACCAGGTCGAACTCATCCGCCGACACGCCGGCAATCCGATCCTTACCCCGGAGGACTTTCCTGGCCACGTCAGCGCCGTCTTCAACCCGGCCGCGGCGGTCGTCGACGGCGAGACCCTGCTGCTGGTCAGGGTCGAGCACCACGACGGCATCTCGTCCATGGCCGTCGCGACCAGCCCCGATGGCCTGACGAACTGGAAGGTCGACGAGGATCGCGGTCTCGCTCCCCTGCGAGACACCCACGAGGAGCACTACGGCATCGAGGATCCGCGCATCACTCAGGTCGGCGACGACTACTACGTCGTCTACACCGGCTACTCGTCCGACGGGCCGCTGGTCTGCGTGGCCAAGACCAAGGACTTCGCCAGCTGGGAACGGCTCGGGATCGCGCTACGTCCCGACGACAAGGACGCCGCGCTGTTCCCCGTCCGCTTCGGCGACCGTTGGGCGATGCTGCACCGGCCGGGAACCGCGCGCGGCTCACACATCTGGCTGTCCTTGAGTCCTGACCTGAAGCACTGGGGCGACTCTCGGGTCGTGCTGAGTGCCCGCAAGGGCGGCTGGTGGGACAACTATAAGGTCGGCCTCGGACCGGAGCCGCTGCTGACCAAGGATGGCTGGCTGACCTGCTATCACGGCGTCAGGCATACGGCCGGGGGCCTGATCTACCGGGCTGGCCTGGCCTTGCTCGACCGGGACGACCCGGCCAAGGTCCTCGCCCGTGGCGATGACTGGGTGCTGAGCCCGCGCGAGCCCTACGAGCGGCAAGGCGATGTCGGCCAGGTCGTGTTTCCCTGTGGCTGGCTGCTCAGGGACGACGGCGACACGATTCACCTCTACTACGGCGCCGCCGACACCGTCGTCTGCGTCGCCGAGGCCAGCCTGGGCGCGCTGCTCGGCTACCTGGCGCAGTAGTCAAGGCGGTATCGTCGTGCCGCCTCCGGCGGCACGGCGATACCGTCAGCAGCCGGCGAGCCGCTCGGACAGGTAGCCGATCAGCGCGTCGACGCCGATCCTGTCCTGCTTCATGGAGTCGCGGTCCCGCACGGTCACCGCGTCGTCGCTCAGGCTGTCGAAGTCGACGGTGACGCAGTACGGGGTGCCGATCTCGTCCTGGCGCCGGTACCGGCGGCCGATCGCGCCGGCGTCGTCGAAGTCGGCGTTCCAGTGCTTGCGCACCAGGGCGGCGACGTCGCGGGCCTTCGGCGACAGGTCGGCGTTGCGCGACAGCGGCAGCACCGCGACCTTGACCGGAGCCAGCCGGTAGTCCAGGCGCAGCACGGTCCGCTTTTCCATCACGCCCTTGGCATCGGGGGCCTCGTCCTCGGCGTAGGCGTCGAGCAGGAACGCCAGCATCATCCGGTCGACTCCGGCGGCCGGCTCGATCACGTAGGGGACGAAGCGCTCGTTCGACTCCGCATCGAGATAGGACAGGTCCTGGCCCGACGCCTTGGCGTGCACCGACAGGTCGTAATCGGTCCGGTTGGCGATGCCCTCAAGCTCGCCCCACTCGCTGCCGACGAAGTCGAACTTGTACTCGATGTCGACTGTCCGCTTGGAGTAGTGGGAGCGCTTCTCGGCCGGGTGCTCATAAAGCCGCAGGTTCTCCTCCGGCAGGCCGAGGCCGAGGTACCAGGCCATCCTGGTGGCGATCCAGCGGTCGTGCCACTCCTCGTCGGTCCCAGGGCGGACGAAGAACTCCATTTCCATTTGCTCGAACTCGCGGGTACGGAAGATGAAGTTGCCGGGGGTGATCTCGTTGCGGAACGACTTGCCGATCTGGCCGATGCCGAACGGCACCTTCTTGCGCGAGGTCTGGAGCACGTTCTTGAAGTTGATGAAGATGCCCTGCGCCGTCTCAGGACGCAGGTACGCCAAGCCGCTCTCCCCGCCCGCCTCCCCTTCCCGCTCCACTGCCCCGAGGTAGGTCCGCAGCAGGCCGTTGAACATGCGCGGCTCGGTGAACGCGCCCCTGGTGCCGCAGTTCGGGCAGGCCAGGTCGGCGAGGCCATGCTCGGGCTCCCGGCCGCCGTGCTTCTCGGCGTAGGCCTCAATCAGGTGGTCGGCGCGGAAGCGCTTGTGGCAGGACTGGCACTCGGTGAGCGGGTCGACGAACTCGGTGATGTGGCCGCTGGCCTGCCAGACTTCGGGCGCCAATATCACGCTCGAGTCAAGGCCGACAATGTCGTCGCGCTCGGTGACCATCGACTTCCACCACTGGCGCTTGATGTTGTTCTTCATCTCGACGCCGAGCGGGCCGTAGTCCCATGAAGCTCGCAGACCGCCGTAGATCTCGCTGCTCGGGTACACGAACCCGCGCCGCTTGGACAGGCTGACTACGGTTTCCATGCGGTCAATGCGACGAGCCATGAAGATTCTCCAGCGCCTTGAGGCGGTTGACGTGATTACGTAGCCGATCCAGCCACGGCAGTGGCCAGCCACTGCAATCTGACTGCGGCAGTCCTGATCACGACCGTGCTGACCACGGCAGTGCTGACCAGGGCAATACTGACCGGGGCAATACTGACCGGGGCAGTGCTCACTGCAAGGTGGCGGTGCCTGCAAGCTTAGCGGTGATTAGCCGATCCTCGCTGCCGCTATCGTGGTCGGTGACCTGACCGACCGCAACCCGATTAATCGCCAGCGATCGGAGCGCCAGTCAAGGCCGGAACACGCGCCAGGAAGGATCCGCCGTTGAGCAGCAACCGCTCCCGTCAGGCACCGAGGCCGCAGGCCCGGCCGGGGGCAACGCGCCGGCCGCGGCCGCTGCCCCCTGGGGACAGCCTGTTCACCCCCGACGCTTCGCCGTCCCGGCAGGCGCTTGAGCACCGCAGCGCCACCTGGCTGCTCTGGCTGCACCAATTGCCCCGCTGGCTGCCGCCCATCCTGGCCGTCGCGCTGCTAGTGACTGGCCTCGCTGTCGGCGGCTGGGGTGGTGGTGCCGCCCTAGCCGGCCTGGCCGTCGTCCTCAGCTGGCTCGCCGCCGTCTCGTGGCCCCGGCTGGGTTCTCAGGGCCGCCTGCTCCGCGTCGTCGTGGTCGGCGTCGTTCTCGTCGTCGCCGTGCTACGCGGGCTGTACCACTAGGGCACGTCGCTGCCCCAGCCTGTCGACCGGCCTGCGGCCTGGTCAGAGACCGGGCTAACCGGCATAGGGTTCGGCACGGCTCCGCCGTAGCGGCGGTCCCGGCTCGCGTAGATCTCGCAGGCCTGCCACAGATGACGCCGGTCAAAGTCGGGGAAGAGCGTGTCGAGGAACACGAATTCGGCGTACGCCGACTGCCAGATCAGGAAGTTCGACGTGCGCTGCTCCCCTGACGACCGCACGAACAGGTCGACGTCAGGGATGCCGGGCTCGTCGAGGTACCGGGCAAAGACCTTCTCGTCAACCTTGTCGGCCCGGAGCTTGCCAGCGGCGACATCGGCCGCGATGGCGGCCGCGGCGTCGGCGATCTCGGCCCGGCCTCCGTAGTTCACGCAGAACTGCAAGGTCAGCACCGAGTTACCCGCCGTCATCCGCTCGGCATCCTCAAGCTCGGAGATGACGCTGCGCCATAGCCGCGGCCGGCGGCCGGCCCAGCGGACTCGCACGCCCATCTCGTTGAGCTGGTCGCGGCGCCGCCTGATCACGTCGCGGTTGAAGCCCATGAGGAACCTGACCTCGTCCGGCGACCGGCGCCAGTTCTCGGTGGAGAACGCGTAGGCGGACAGGTAGGGGATGCCGAGCTCGATCGCGCCCATGATCACGTCGAACAGCGAGTACTCGCCCGCCTTGTGCCCCTCGGTCCTGGGCAGGCCCCGCTGCTTCGCCCACCGGCCATTGCCGTCCATCACCAGCGCCACGTGCCTGGGCACTAGGTCAGCCGGGATCTGCGGCGGCCTCGCCCCCGAAGGATGCGGGTCAGGCGGCCTGACCAGGCGAGCCTGCCGTCCCCTGGCGGCACCGTTCAGCGGCGAGGTCACGCGTGCTCCACATGGCGCAGGGAGCGTAGTGAATGCTCAAGGTGCCACTGGACGTAGGCGGCGACGAGGCCGCTGCACTCGACCTGGCAGCGCCGCTCGCTCGCGTCGGCCAGCCCCCATTCCCCTCGCAGCAAGGCGCTCATCAGGTCGATCGTACTCGCGGACGCCGACGCGGCGCCGGGCGCGTGACAGCTCCGGCAGACCAGGCCCCCGGCCGCGACCCCGAACGTGCGCCTGTCTGAGCCAGGTACGGCCGACCCGCTCGGTGCCCTGGTCCCGCAGATCGCGCACTCGTCAAGCGCCGGGGCGTACCCGGCGACCGCCAGCGAGCGGAGCAGGTAGGCATCGAGCACCAGTCGCGGGTCATGCACCCCGTCCACGAGCGTGCGCAACCCCCCGACGAGCAGCAGGAACTGGCGCAGCGCTGGCTCTTTCTCCACGGTCGTGAACCGCTCGGCGGTCTCCAGCATCGCCGTCCCCGTGGTGTACCTGGCGTAGTCACCGACCAGCGGGTCGCCGTAGCTGCGGACGGTCTCGGCCTGCGTGACCACATCCAGGCTGCGCCCGGTGTACAGCAGCAGGTCGACGTGGGTGAACGGCTCGACCCTGGCGCCGAACCGCGACTTAGTCCGGCGCACGCCCTTGGCCACCGCCCTGACCCGGCCGTTCTTGCGAGTCAGCACCGTGATGATCCGGTCGGCTTCACCCAGCTTCTGGGTCCGCAGCACGATCCCGTCATCACGGTAGAGGCTCACGGCGACCATTCTCGCGCACGCAAGCGCCCGGATCGGCCGCTACGCGCCCCAGCCGGCCCGCAAATCACAGCCGCGGCACCGGTCAGCCAGCCTGGGCGGCTTCCTCGGTCAGCGCGATCACGTCCTGCGCCTGGGCCTGGCTCAAGCCCAGGTCGCGGGCTACCGTACCGACCACTTCTCGCTCGGCGTCGCTGAGCGGCCCGTCAGCCAGGCCCACCTGCACGACCCGGCCGAGGAACCACTCCTTGGCCCGCGTCTCCAGCTGAACCGCGAACGTCTCCACCGCCGCCCGCAGCCCGGGCACCGGAGCGCCGCCCATGCGCGACAGGCGCAGGTCATCGTCGCCGTAGAGCGCCAGCTTAAGGTCGGCATCGCTGAACTGCGGCGCGCCCGCCGTCATGATCAGCTCAGTCGCCCGCCGTCTGGCCACCTGGCTGGCCGCCCCCCCGGCCGCCAGCATCGCGAGCGCCGCGCCGGTGGTCGCGGCCAGCATGGCGGCCTGCATCTCCTCGACCGTCGGCACCGCGAGCAACTCGACCCGGTAACAGGTGCGGCAGATTGTGCAGCGCAAGTGCTCACCGGTCCGGTCAAGCGGCATGATCGGCAGCCCGAAGACGTGGGCCCAGCGGCGCCCTGATCGCTGCCGGTACGGCCGGTCGCCACCGCATCGCTCACAATGAAATACCCCTGTCGCAAGCGTCCTGTAGTACACCCTCAATCCCACAATTACCAGCATGACCTGCCCTCCGCCCCGTCTGTCCAGCCGAGCAGCCCGCTGAGGTGACCCGCCCTGAGCAGTCCTGATCATCACATGATCAGCTATCCGCGGTAATCGATTCCGCAGAAATTCCAAGTCCAGCCGAGATTCCGCGCCCGCGAATTCCCTGTGCCAGCGACAAGCCCGGCCGAATTCGCTTACCAGGCGAATTCATGTTTCCGTCACAGAACTCGCGGGCTTACTCGTAGAAGCCAAGCCGACGCAGCTGACGGGGATCGCGCTGCCAGTCCTTGGCGACCTTGATTCGCAGGTCCAGGTACACCCGGCTGCCAAGCAGCGCCTCGATCTGCTTCCTGGCGCGGGAGCCGACGTCCTTGAGCCTCGCCCCCTTGGCCCCGATGACGATCGCCTTCTGACTGGCGCGCTCGACGTACATGATGGCATGCACGTCGATGAGATCCTCGCGGTCGGGCCTGGGCGCCATCTCCTCCACCACCACGGCGATCGAGTGCGGGAGCTCGTCCCTGACCCCTTCCAAGATCGCCTCCCTGATCAGTTCGGCGACCAGCTGCTGCTCCGGCTCGTCGGTCAGCTCTCCGTCGGGATACAACGGGCGGCCCGCCGGGAGGTGGCTGATCAGCACGTCCGTGAGCACGTCCAGCTGGAAGTCGGCCACGGCCGAGACCGGCACGATGTCGGCCCAGCTCGCGAGCTCGGCGACGGCCGCGAGCTGGACGGCAACCTGGTCCTTCGACGCCTCGTCGGCCTTGGTGACGATGGCGACGACCGGCGTCTTGCGATGAACCTGGCTGGACAGCTCGGTGGCCAGGTACCTGTCCCCCGGCCCGATCCTCTCGTTAGCAGGGACGCAGAGCCCGATGACGTCGACCTCGGAAAGGGTGGAGCGCGCCAGGCTGTCCAGCCGTTCACCGAGCAAGGTCCTTGGCCGGTGCAGGCCGGGCGTGTCGATGATGATCAGTTCCGCGTCCGGGCGGCGCACGATCCCCCTGATCACCCGCCGAGTCGTCTGCGGGCGGCTGCTGGTGATCGCGACCTTGGTGCCGACCAGCGCGTTCATCAGTGTCGACTTGCCGACATTGGGCCGGCCGACGAAACAGGCGAACCCGGCGGCGAACCCGTGTCCTGGGCTGGCGTTGACAGGTATCGCATCCACGCAGGCGATTCTTCCCTACCGCAGCGACTTGGTCATACTGGCCTGGTCGAGCGCTCCGCCGGCCGGCGTGGCCAGGCCAGCAAAGCCAGTGCGGCGGCGACCAAGATCAGCCCCGCGGTGGCCGTGCCGGTCAGCCGCTCGCCGAGCACGCCGATCGCGAGCACCGCCGCCACGACCGGCTCGGCCAGCCCGAGCGTGACCGCCACGGGCACCTGGACGCTGCGAAGGCCGTAGCCGTAGAGCAGGTACGCGATGGCCGTGGCAAGCGCGCCAAGCTCGCCGATGACAGCAGCGCCCCGCCAGGTGAACAGCCAGCTAGCCGACGTCACCGCGAAGACCGGCAGCAGCAGCATCGCGCCAAGACCGAACATGATCGCCATGACCGGGCGCTCGGTGGCACCGCCTGCGATCGTGCGAGCCGCGGTGACCGCGTAGGCGGCGTAGCACAGGCCAGCGAGCAGGGCGAGCCCGGCGCCGCCGAGGTTGACGCCCGCTGAGCGCCCGCCGAGCAGCAGCACCGCGCACCCCGCGATGGCACCAGCCGTGGCCGCGTACCAGCGCCCGCTCAGCGGGGCAGTGCCGGTCACCCGGCTGATCAACCCGGTGAACACCGGCGCGCTCCCGATCGCCACCATCGTGCCGATCGCCACTCCGGTCAGCCGAACTCCAGTAAAGAAGCAGATCTGGTAGCCAGCGACGCCCAGAGCACCGATCCCCAGCAGCAGCCGCTGCCCCCAGCCCGAGCGCAGCATCGAGACAAGCTCGCCGCCGCGCCGCCGGCCTGCCGGGCCAGGTGACATCAGCGCGATCAGCACCAGCAGAGCCCCGCCAAGCACGACCCTGGCCGCCCCGACCGCCGCCGGGCTGGCCCCAGCCGGCGCGAAGTGCGCCGCCGTCCCCGTGGTCCCCCACAACGCCGCCGCCGCGAGCACCCCAGCGACCCCGCCCAGCCGCACCCGCCCGGACCGCCGACCCGAGCCCGCATCCCTCCCAGCCC